>CP011213.1 GCA_001029735.1 Berkelbacteria bacterium GW2011_GWE1_39_12 | reverse complement strand
GGTATATTGTATTATTATTAACTATTTTTCTTAATGTAATTTGGCCAATTTTCTTTGATCCATTTCTTTTCAGCTTTAAGTATAGCATCGAGTCCCCTGCCAGTCATCTCATTTTTCACAACTCCTCCTCTATGCGGGTGGCGAAATGCTTGTTCGTGAGGACTACAAAATCCTTGTGCGTAGTGAGTTAATTCGTGGGAAAGCACGGCATCAACGACAAATTCAGGAATAGATTCATCAATAAAATATCCATTAATAGTAATGATTGTATTGGGATTTTCTGTATTTCTTCTACCTAAAGTAATCGATCCCAATCTGGTTTTAGATTTACGTCCAAACCTGACAAAAACATTATTCTTGAGTGCGACATCTGGAAAATGTTTTGTCCAAATAGTTTCAAGTCTAAATTTTAACCAATTATTATCTCTTATAATTTCCATTATTTAGCCTTATAGTACTTTCTACCCTTTAAATTCTTAGGAATAAAATCGATTCCCTTTTGAAACTCCCTTTCGTCAGTCCATTTGTAACCCTTACCATAGCCCAAATCTTTCATTAAATTTGTCACACCATTGCGAAGTTGCAGCGGTACCGGTTCGATTCTCTTTTCGTCGATGTCGCGCATGGCGGCGATGAGTCCGTTATAACTGGCGCGCGATTTAGGCGCTAGTGCCAAATAAGTGGCGCAATGTGCCAAAATAATGCCTGCCTCTGGTATTCCAACCATATGTACGGCTTGCATTGTGGAAGTGGCGACAACTAATGCTGTGGGTAGTGCGTTTGATATATCTTCAGATGCAAAAATAACCATGCGTCTGGCAATGAAAACCGGGTCTTCGCCGGCTTTAACCATTCGCGCAAGCCAATGAAGCGACGCATCAGGGTCAGAACCGCGCATCGATTTTATAAAAGCCGATATCACATCGTAGTGTGAATCCCCTTTTTTATCGTAATAAATCGCTTTTTGCTGGACTGCGTCCTCTGCCACCTTAAAATCAACCTTTTTGCTTAGGTTGGCAGCGAGCTCCAATGCATTTAAAGCGGTTCTGGCATCGCCATTAGATTTTTCCGTGATGTATTTTAGTGCACTTGGTTCAAATTCATGTTTCGGGTAGTAAGTTAACGACCGTTTAACTAGTAAATCAATATCTTTGTTTTCCAGGGCTTGTAGAACAAAAACCTGAGATCTAGAAATTAATGGTGCATTTACTTCAAATGACGGATTTTCCGTAGTGGCGCCGATTAAAATAATCGAACCGTTTTCAACGAAGGGCAAAAAAGCATCCTGTTGCGCTTTGTTAAAACGGTGAATTTCATCAACAAAAATAATAGTCCGTTGTTTATTTAGTTCTATTCGATCAATCGCTTCTTTGGTGATTCTTCTGATATCAGCGACGCCGGCAGTCACGGCGGAAAACTCTTCAAAATGCGACTTAGTGTGATTAGCAATAACTCTGGCAATTGAGGTCTTACCTGAGCCTGGAGGTCCCCATAAAATAACCGATTGCAGATTACCTGTCTCGATCATTCTTCGAAATGGCTTGCCCTTTCCTAAAATATGTCTTTGGCCAACATAGTCTTTTAATGTTTTTGGCCGCATTTTCTCGGCTAAAGGGGCAAAGCTAGTATTAAAATTTTGACTGAACAAATTATCAGTCTGAACGGAATTATTTGCTTTTTTCATTAGCAAGATTATACCATAACTGAATAAATCTCATCCCCTTCTCTTACCTTGTCATTCACTTTTAATCCAACGATCTCACCCTTCTTTGCTTCTTCGACTTCTTTGTGGTCAATTTGAATAGAATCGATCGTTTGATCGAAATCTGTAGAACTGCCTTTGATTTTAACCTGTTCCCCAACCTTCAAGTTCTGTTTTAACTCGACAATCCCCACACCGATCTGGGAATAATAGTGCGTAATAACTCCGATTGGATTAGAATTTGCCATTTATATCACCTCCCTTCGGTCAGTGTCCGCTATTATATTTATTTGGAATCTTCACCTCCCTTCGGATCTTTAGTTATATTTTAGCTTGGTTATATAGCATTTGTCGAGTCTCACCCTTGACTTACGATCGTCTATGTGATATACTCGTTCTTCTTCTGGAAACAGAAGATTTTTTTAAACCCTGTTTTTATCTTCTCGGCCGCAAGGTGCGTGATAGGTAATAACAGGACCAGAAATGTTCCATATGACTTTTAAAGAATTATCTTTAAACTCAAGTCTCGCCAATGTCCAAGATTCTCTTATTAGTTTAGTTTACCGCATCAAAAATTACAGTAATTTATCTGTAATTACGATGAGTGGTAAATTATTAGTGGTTACTGCGGCTTTTGCCGTTTTCCCGCTTACCCCGATTGTTCCAAATGAGCCTAAGGCTTATCAAACCAATCTTAAATGGGATGCTAATAATCCGCTTTCAATTGTTTCAAATAAGAACAAAGTTGCCTTAGAAATTGGTGACTCAGAGTTCGATAAACAAGAAAAAGCGAAAACCGTTGCCCAAGCAAAGGTTCAGGCAGTGGCTAAAAAAACCGTAGCCAAAGCTTCAGTCCATAACGACCCTTCTGATTTCAGAATCGTTTATATGGCTGCCGCTAAACAATTTGGTATTCCATGGCAGTTAATTGAGGCTGTTCACCAAGTTGAATCAGGTAAGTCCGGTTCTACCACTACGCGCTCAGGCGCTGGTGCTCAAGGACCGATGCAGTTTATGCCTGGTACGTGGCGTGCCTATGGCGTCGACGGTAATGGCGACGGTGTCGCTGATGCGACTGACGTTGTTGATGCTATTTACGGCGCGGCTCACTATTTAGCTAGATCCGGTGCCGACGAAGGTCGTATTGACGATGCTTTGTTTAACTATAACCATGCACAATGGTATGTAACCAAAGTTAAAACTATTGCCTACGAGATAGGTATGTAAGGGTAAAACAATTTAATATTAAATATTCAAAAAGAGCCAATGCTTTGCAAAGGCTCTTTTTGTTTACCGATTGTGGGTTAATATCTTGACAAGCGGTTACTTATATGATATACTAGATCGTCTTTTGGAGAGATCCGAAAGATTTTTTTATTAATTTAATTAAAGGAGTTTCAATGACTATTAAGAAAATATTAACTATCTCTTTATCTGTTGCCGCTATCTTCTTAGCTTCTACCGCTATCGCCCAGGCTAAGAGTAATAAACCTGAATCAAACATTGTTTTTGATAAGGGTGCTAGCCAGATGTTAAAAATCGAACCTCAAAAAACCGAAATTATTATTGGTGTTTCTGAGGCCGATATGAAGGATTTTAATGAAAATCCTACCCCTGAAAAAATTAAGGCTTTCATGCAGTCTATTGCTCCTGAATACTCCGTTGACTGGAAATTAGTTTATGCTATTGGTTACCACGAATCCGGTAATTATGGTTCTTCGCTTGCCGAACGCAACCACAACTACTTTGGTCGTAAGGCCAAATCTGGTGGTTGGGCCTCATGGTCTACCCCAGAAGAAGGTATTCGTGACCAGTTTGACTATATCAAACGTGTTTACTTCAGTCGTGGTTTAGATACGCCTGCTAAAATCAACCCTATCTATTGTGTCGGTGATACTTGGCACTTACGAGTTGAATCGGTTATGGCCAGTCTATAACTATGTATTGTATACAAAAAGGGCCCCAGAAGGCTTAAAAAGCCTCTCTGCGGGTCCTTTTTAGTTAAAGGAAAATCCGCCAGCTTTAGCTGGCGTGTGCGTTTTAAAGCATCGCGTTACAATAAAATCACCCCGACGAAGGAAGGAGGTGATTTTATTGTCTAATTCTCGATTGTACCAACTAAATCATGCGTTATACTGTTGTCGATACCACTTGGTCTGGTCACCAAAGTATCGCGGTAGAGTCATGTGTTCTACCTATATTAAACAAGAATTTGAACGTATCTTCAAGATGATCGCCAAATGGAAAGGACTTGTGATTTACGAAATCCATATTGCCGATGACCATATTCATATCTATATTTCTATTCCTCCTAAATACTCTGTTAGCTACGCCATGAGCATTCTGAAAGGTAAATCATCCGCTTGGATCAAAAAGAAAAACAAAAAGATTCCCTTAGGAACCTTTTGGAGTCGTGGATACTTTGTTTCCACTATCGGCATCAGTGAAATAGCAATCAGAAAATACATTCAAAACCAAGACAAACAGCAATCAGCTCAACCAGTCCTGTTGTAACCTCGCCCGCGATCAGCGGGCAGGATAGATACCACCGGCATTCGCCGGTGGTTATCATTAGGCGTGATTAGTTGGTGCTAGGTGCCAAATCGGTTACTTTTATACCAGAGAAAACATCAGGTGGGGTGATCTCAATCCAGAACTGACCAGGTATAAACGTTATTTCCTTACCTGTACTGTCTAAAAATATGGTTCGCGATGTTTGGTCTGTTTTGCTCCAGGTGCCAGTTGTTTTCTTTCCTTGGCTGAATATTAAAGCTTTACCTGTTCCAATCGTCTTCATGGCGTATCCGCTCTCATTGATTGCGGTTGTAACTTCCCATCGGTCTACTTCTTGAATAATTATATTAGAACTCGCTAATTGTTTACCTGATACCAAATCATTGTGAGCTTTTCCGTCTAAATCGCGCAGATACGTGTTGGTTGCTTTGTCGTATGTCCATCTGACCAGATATGAAGGCGAAGAAAAATCAATTGTAACTGTTTGCCCAGCTGACCTGTCAGCCAATTCCACGGCTGGCGTAAAGGTCAAAGATTTATAATCAGAACTATTTGACCATTTTTTAGTGTTAAAAGCATACTGATAAAGCTTATCTGTTGAAGTGTACATTGTGTGTTCGGTGGCGATTCCAGCTTTAGGTACACGCCAATAAGCTGCAGTGCCCAGGCCAAACTGGTCAAGATCCATAATCCCATCGGTTTTTATCTTATCTAGAGCGTCGAGATTACCACCGACATGAGCATAGAAGGCATTAAATTCCTTTAACCAGTCAATATAATATGTTCTCGCGGACCTAACGGGGCCAATTTTTGCCGCATCATAAGGTCCGAATATGGCCATAAAACGAGTAATTCCGCCTTCAGTTATGGCTTCGTAAACGATCGAAGCTTTGTCCAGGCCGGCTTGCGGTCTGGCATCAGGATGATTTTCAATTATTACGGCTAGCGGATGGCGATCGGCTTTCTCCTGTAAGACTTTGGTGCCGTCTAACTTGTTTTGAACCGTTAAATCTTCACTGACATTGATTTTTGTAGGGCTGAAAATTGAAGCCATTTTCTCTTTGGTGAAATATCTCTTATAGGCAATAAAACCGCCAAATCCGAAAATTATGCAAAGCGCGGCAATCGAAATGATGGTTAAGGCTTTTATTTTCTTCTTCTTTTTTGCTGGTTCGGTCTTTTTTTCGTCCACTTTACCTCCAAATAATAATTTTGTTGATTAGTTTACTCTCGTTTAGCAGTTTTTGTTTGTTATCTTTTGTTAAGCCCTCGGTATAGATACCGGATCCATTGCTCCAGAACGCTATCTTATCGTTCTCTGGCGAGAAAACACCAAAATACGATTTGCCGTCAGTTGATAGTTGAAGCAAATTATTGCCATCACTATTTACTAAATAAAGATCATTGGTTTTTAAGTTTGAGTCATTAACCTGATAAATTATTTTTTTGAAATCTGAAGAAAGATCAAAATTCACTAGTGTCTTAGGAGAAGCCAGATCAGTAATAGGAATGATACTTTGAGGCTTAGCATATAAAATATAACTTAGATTTGTTGTTAAATTAGCGTCTTGGAGAGAAAGAATTAAGCGATCTCGAGTAGCTTCCATCCTGGTAATTTTATCAGGGCTTACAAAGACATTTTGATTTATTGCTTTTAAATCCATTAGGCTAACCAAGCTGCCGGTTGTATCTTCTGCGGCGTAATAAATTTTTTGTTCAGAACCTGACCAGCAAATGGCAGATATTTTGCTTTTTATGGTTTGTTTGGTTAAATTTTCAATACTGTTTTGCTCTATATCCCACAGAAAAATATCATCAACGCCTGAATTAGCTGACAGTTTAGCGATAAAAACCATAAAACGTTCAGTATTTGACATCTTTGGGCTTCTAAAATTCGTGTAATTTTCGAAGCCAGGGATTTCTTTGGCGAATATCTTTTCTGAGTGGTTGTCAGCTAAATCGACCTTCCAAATTTCGGACGCATTCTGGGGGTTAATGCTACTATAAACAATGAATTCATTCTTTTGATCAAAATTAATCGTTTGGACTTCACCAGTAGATTGCAATCTTAAAGTGCCAATTTGGTTGGTGGATTTATTCAGATTGTCAGAGTTTAACAAATAAAGATTATTCTCAATTGTATAAAAAATAGTTTTATTCTTGTTAAAACTAATTGTTTGAGTCTCGCCGCTAATAGCGCTGGTATTACGAAAATATTTATTATAAGCCCACCAGCTGACTGAGACGAAAATTACTAAATATAAGATAACAAAAAGTATGGTTGTCTTTTTCATACTTTTTCCTTCATATACGGGAGAGAAATAATAAACTCTGAACCAACATTCTCTTTAGAATTCACTAAAATATCTCCATTCATTTTTCTTACGATTTCTCGAGCAATCCACAGTCCCAAACCAGTACCAGCAATATCGACAGTTTTTTCATTTTTAATTCTATAAAACTTTGTAAATAGGCCTTTTCGATCTTCCTCGTTCATGCCGATACCTGTATCTTTTACTATAACGCGCAGCTGGCCATTTTCCATCTTATAGAGAACCGTGACACTGCCTTTTTGAGTATACTTAACTGCGTTTCCGATCAAGTTATCGACAACTTGTTGAATTCTATCCGGATCAATAAAGGTCATCGGCATACGTTCCAACTTTTCTTGACTTAGTTTTAATCCCTTTGTGATAGCTTGATCCAGTGACATTTTGATGGATTGCTCAACTACCTTGCTAATATCGTACGGTTGCATATCGAACTGCATTCTTCCCTGCTCCAAACGCGAGACATCTAAAGTTTCACTCAAAAGCAAATCAAGTCGTTGAATATTAGTATTAATTTTTAGTAAATGATCTCTGGTTTTATCATCGAATTTTCCAACTAGCCCTTCCATCATCATGGAAATATACCCTTTAATTGCTGCCATAGGAGTTTTCATTTCATGAGTAGCGATGGAAATGAAATCGTCTTTCATTTTATCGACTTCATTTAATTTTTTAAACAAAACTGCAAATTCAAAGAATCGTGCAAAGTTTATGAGAAGCAACAGAACAAGAAAAACTGTTACAACCAAGAAAACCAAGGTTGTACTGTAATTTTTACGGTTTAGAGTATCAATATCTGATAAAGAGATTTTTACATTAACGAGAGCAGTTTTTTGAGCGCTTAGGCTATTTTTAATCGGCGCACTCACCGTTAAAAATCGCTCATTAGTTGTTTTTGAAGTATCTTGGATTATATTTATAGACGGTTTGTCTTGAGCAAAGGCTTTAATATATTCTTCGGATGTGAAAGTTAAACCCAAGTTCTGCTGATTTGTAGAGGCTAAAACCGCAAATCCATCACTTTTAGTATTTAAAATTGTTATCTCTTTTATTTCATCATTTTCTTTGGCTATGTTATCGATCTGGTTTTGAATATATGCTGGTGGTTGTTTAATGACATCGATAGAATTAACTAAAACTGCTTCAGTTAGAAGTGCTTTTTTTTCTTGCTCTGCTTCTTGAGTTGCGTTACTCGATCTTATCTGCCAAAGCGTATTTGCGACTATCAAAATAGGAATCAGTATAATTAATATAACTGAATAGATGAACTGCGAATTTTCCTTGAGAAAATTGATAAATTTATTCACGTCTTCCTACAAAAAGAGAGGCAAAATAATTGCCTGCTTAATACCTAAAATTGAACGATTTACGAGCATTTCCCTCCTTAAGATCTGTAATCGTATCTATTTATATTGTAGCCTAATTTTTTTATTTATTAAAGATGGAATCTATTTTTAACAGAGAAAATGCTTTTTTTGTAATAGAAAAATCCTCTTTGTATTTGAGACTATCTAACAATTCAGTTGGCTTAAGCCATTGAGCATCACCGACTTCTTCTAGTTGAGGTATGAGTTCTGCCTCAGCGGGTGCCTCTAATAGATAGAAATAAACAAACTTATGGATCTTATCCCCTTTAAATACAAACCAATAATCAATTTTTTCTAGTAAGTTTTCGATTTGTAAATTAGGGATACCAATTTCTTCCCCGACCTCTCTTATGGCAGCTTCTTCCGGTTTCTCGCCTTTCTCAATATGACCTTTTGGAAAAGTCCATTGCTTGTCATGATTTAGGATTACAGCAAAATAAATATCGTCCCCTTGTTTTTTGTAGACGATACCACCAGCAGAGAATTCTAATTTCATAATTTTATTTTAGAGGTTGTAAACCTATTAAAATTCAAGAAAAACCTTGCACTTGTTGCAAGGTAGATCAAGAAAGTTTAAATGAAGCGATTACAGTGTTGTAAACAGCTTTTCCATCGTTGTAAACGCCGGCGTCGGCTGAATATATGATGGAAATAATGTTTTCACCTTGTTTAATAAAAGTTGTCAGAGTTTTGTTTTCACCAGCTGTTTCTTGTTGATAAGCGTCTTGTCCTGAAATTGTCAGCTTTGTCAAAGTAGCCGTATTTTGAGAAATAGTGTTTTGTGCTTCAATCCATGTTTTTAAATCTTGGCTATTGGCGCTTTGGGCAGAAACCTCAATTTTTTCTTCAGTATTGGTTTTACTTTGTGGGGCAAAATTAGTGAAAGTGGCGGTTGCAG
This sequence comes from Berkelbacteria bacterium GW2011_GWE1_39_12, assembly GCA_001029735.1. GTDB lineage: Bacteria > Patescibacteriota > UBA1384 > UBA12157 > UBA12157 > GWE1-39-12. The sequence continues at coordinate 906,248 of CP011213.1, read as the reverse complement.
CCGTTGAGTCATCGGTATTTTGGCTATACCAATTGTCAGGATATTTAACTGAGTAAAGATAAGTAGTATTGTCGTAAATTGGCCAAACTGAAACATCGCCCGGTGTGGCACTGGTTGATTGGGGTTGGGTGTTATCTGTTGTAGTCGTGGCATTACTTGAGTCGGCTGAAGTTTTGATTAAGCTGGCTAATTTTGGCGAATATTTATAGCCAAAAAATCCACCAGCAAAACCAATGGCGACAAAGGCTACAGCTAAGATGGCGGTAGTGGCGACAGCGACGCCTGTTCCAGAGGTTTTTTTTGGCGGAAACATTGTTGATGCGAGATCTGGCTCCTTGTTAAATACTGGTGCCGTTGGCGCTGGTTTGCTCGTATCCACTGGCTGTGTCAATGTTACTTCCGGTTTTGGTGGTACTTGTGTTGGTGCCGGCGTTTCAGGAATTGATTTCGCTTCAAATTTTGGAGCGGCAGTTAAATCATTTATTTGAGGATTTGAAGATGGCGAAGTAGTAGGTTTTTCTATTGGATTACTTGGGCTTAGCGGTGGGTCGAAAGTTGAATTACTTTGATTATCGTTTGGGTCTGCAGCTGGTGTATTGTTTTGATCACTTGAATTATTCGTACTGTCTTCATGTGGGACAAAAATAGGTTTATCTTGGTTCAAAATGTCTCCTTTAAATTTCTAATCAGAAAATTTGTCTGAATTATCTTCTCTACCAGTATATTATCTCTTGACAATTGGTGCAAGGGCGTGTTATTATACTTTTGCAGTCTTTTCTGTCCCATGCCTCCTCACGTCAAACCCCGTCCATGCTTTTGAGAACGGTCCCTCTCAAAACAATATATGGACGGGGTTCTTTTTTTACATCAGTCTTTTGTTTCTTCCGTCTGGAATATTTTGAATTCTATCTTTAATTTTGACTAACGAGCTACGAAAAATTGTGAACTCGCCAAAATGATCATTAATTTTGTCAGTAGCGTTCAGCGCTTTTTCTTCTTTTTGTTTGTCTAAAAATAAAACCTGATTAACTTGTCTAGCATTTTTAAGATTGCTTACCGAAACGCCAATTAAGCGGATTGGACGTTTAGACGGATTGCTTTCGAGTATCTTTAAAGCAGCTTGATAAATATCATATCCGTTTTGAAGATAAGCGCCGGAAGCTTGTTTACCAAAACCTGTAAAATCAAAAAATCTCAAATACACATGAATGGTTTTGCCAAAAACTCCGGCTTTACGCATCCGGCGACCGACTTTTTCAGAAAGTTTCAGCAAGACTTTTTTAGCTTCATTAATATCACTGATATCTTTGGGTAGCGTATAAGAATGGCCAAAAGACTTTTCGGCAGGAAAATCACGGTAAGATATGATCGGCGAAGAATCAATCCCCTGTCCCATTTGTTTAAGATGCTTTCCTGAATGAGGTCCAAAGAGTTGGATTAAATTTTCTAAAGAGTAAGCGCCTAATTCCCCTACCATTTTAATGCCGAGACTATTAAGTCTTAATTGTAGGCGCGAACCAATCCCGCAGAGTTCTTCAATTGGTGTTTTGTCTAATATATCTTTGACATGGTGTCTTTTGATTATGGTTAAACCATCTGGCTTTTGCATCTCGGAAGCCAGCTTGGCGAGCAGTTTGTTTTCAGCAAGTCCCACTGAACATTTCAAGTATTCGCCAATTTCATTTCTAATCCGGAATTTTATTTCTTGGGCTAAAACAGCGGCTTCGGTATAAGTCTTGATATGGCTTAAATCGGCAAAGGCTTCATCAATCGAAAAAATTTCGATAGTTGGTGAATATTCTTCGAGTATGGCAAAAACTTTTCGGCTGATAAATTGATATTTTTCGAAATCAGGGGGAACTAAGATAATGTCCGGACACAGCGCTTTTGCCTCCCAGGCACTAGTGCTGCTTTTAACGCCAAACTTCTTTGCTTCGATAGAAGCGGCCGCGCAAACTGTTCGTTCGTTTTTGCCTTTGCCGGCAATGCAGATAGGTTTACCGCGTAAAAACGGGTCGCATTGCTGCTCCACGGTGGCAAAATATGAGTTCATATCTAAGTGCATAACCATGTTTTGTTTAGTCCTCTACCAAAAACCACTTTAATGTTTCTGGCTCGAAACGTAGTTGATAAGTATTGGCTTCGTCGGAAACATGGAAAATAAAAATCGTTCGGTCGCCTTCGCGGAAATGATGAACGAAGTTTTGACGAGTTATTTTATAAGACCGCCCCGCTCGACTAAAAGCGGCTATTTCGATTTTATCTAGATTAAATTTGGCTAAAACTTTTATTTGTTCCATAATTAAATATTAGCCGAACAAAAAGCGAAAAGCAATAATTTTAATAAATAAAAAGGGCCACCTGTTAGGGTGGCTCTAGAATTGATAAGGGAATAATTCGGCTAAAATAGCCTTGGCGGCTGCATTTTTAGCCAATATTTTACGATTTCCAGTTCCAGTATTTCTAAACCTCTTTCCATTGGGCTGAAACTCGATGTGGCATGTAAAGTGTGGGGAGTCTTTTGTCGGTAGCTTGATCTCGTACACCGGTAGCTTAGCTTGGAGGTTTCCTGATAGTTTGTTCAAAGCATCGATGTAATTTTCTTCCTCTATTTCCAAGAAGGATGGGTTAATCATGAAAAATATAACGTCATTTAACTTGTGCAATAAGTCTGCAGCAGCTTTTTGCTGCGATAGTTCATATGAACTATCTTCTTGCACTTCAGAAAAAAATGCATGGTCATTGATGTCTAATCTAGCCTGAAAATAGAAATTTTGACAGCTCTTTTTTAGAAGCTGGTATTGAATCGGCCAGCCGTGATCAAGACAAATAGCTTCTAATCGTCCTTTCGGATCACCGAAGAATGTTTCAGGATCATTAGAGATGTAATCAGTTTCTATTTTGCCGGCACCAGATACTAGATAGAGAAGATGGTAACAAGCCAGGTTAATGGCTTCTGCCAAATCGTCATTAACGCCAGACGCCTGGTAGCTCATGTCTTTATAAGTGGTATGAGCTGTTATGACTATCTTACCCGCTTTATTGGTTTGGTATTGGAAATAAAGATTCGGGTTACACTCGGCTAGAATCCGTTTGGATAGATCTTTTGTCTTCTTGATCTCTTTAAGCAAAATCAACTTATACCGCCTGAGAATCGGTGGTTCGGATAAAAGAATGTTAGCAAGGCAGATTGGGTTGCCCCACGAATGGATATTAGTATGGGATTCGGGCAATACGTTGCAAAGCTTTATCGCTAAGTCGGTGGTTTTAGACCTTAAGATTGTGGCTTCGCCCGCAGATTCTTCCGCTATACAATGGAAAATTTGCCTTCTTGCATCAATACGGGTCTGATCTATCTTATTAATGCGTTCGGCAATCTTCTCCAATTCTTCTTTTGAATAAGGTGACAAATCACCTTTGATCGTCGCCATTAAGATTCGTTGGTTCACAATATCAGCATATTTTCTAAGTGGAGAATTGATATGGATGTAGGCCGGAAGATTAAGGGCGAAATGGCCTTTTGGCTCAGTACTGTAGACGGCAATGCCTAATCTGCTGTCGGTCCAGTTTGGTCTGGCAAGTTGTTCGGCGCAATCTGCGCTTAAAACCATCTTTTGCAGCGCCCTGATTATCAGTTTTCGATCCGTCTCTCCAGATATAACTTCTTGATTCCGATAAAGGGCTGGGATCTTCTTTGCTGCCAAGAACTGAGCCACTAGTTGGTTAACGACGACCCTGATTTCACAGATGATCAATTTTGAAGGACTTTCAACTTCATCCGGCGAAATTTTTACCAATAAACCGTCTTCCGTTGTCGTCCAGCCTGACTGATCACTGATTGTGATTGCGCCGAGTGCTTTGCGGTACTTCAATAGAGATTTGGCAAGCTTAAAACATTCTCTTAATGTTCCTTCATACGGATCTTCATGATGGCTGGAGCTAAGAATCGAGTTTACTTCATCATAAGTAAATTTGCGTCTGATTTCGACTTCACTATGATGGATTTTTGCTTTACCCAGCTTACCTTTTTTATCGATAAAAACATCGACAACAATGGCAGAACGTATCATTCCTTCTGTCATACTTAACTTCTCACTAACAGTGGTCGGCAACATGTGCTTGTGAAACTCTCGGGACGAGGAATAATGAGATCGAATTAAGCTTTCGGCTTTCTGATCGTTGACAGAGCCTTTAATGATTTCCTCGGTGGTATCTGTTATGGCGACTCTTAATGTCCATCCGTTTGCTATCCGTTCAACGTTAATGGCGTCATCTAAAATACGGCTTTCACGTTTATCTATTGTAAAAACAGATATTTTACAAGCCCCCATATTTATACCTCGCTTTCTGACTGAAATTGTGAAGGAGCGGTTGTCTATTGATGCTATCTTAAACATTATAAAAAGAGAAGTAAACATAAAAACGACCAAAACTATTGACAAATGCTGAGTTTTGTGCTAATATAGATCTTGTCAGCAAAATGACTGAACCTGATTGCACCTTAAAAAGTGCGTTGAACAGGTTCAGTCAACTGAACGCTGACATGTTGAACTTACCCCCGTCTCTTTAAGAGGCGGGATTTTTCATATCTAGAGGCTCTAATATATTATTCTAAGATCTCAACCTGGGCATTACCGTTCACTAACCGTCTAAAAAGCTCCGGGTCGCCTCCTCCGGGAATTTCGCCGTAGTGCATTGGAATTACTACTTTTGGCTTGAACTCTTTAACCATATCAGCTGCTTCAGCTTCATTCATGGTGTATTTGCCGTCGATTGGCATTAAAGCCACATCGATATTTAAAAGCATTTTCATCTCGTCGGTCGGCCCGCTATCACCCGCATGGAAAATGCGTTTTTTGTCGACTTCTAAAATAAAGGCTAAAAAATCCTTTTGTTTTGGATGGTGCATATTGTGCATCGGTATGGTATAGACGCTGATTTTGCCGTCGCCAAACGATTCTTCTGGTAGTAGTGAATGAACATTGCCGGTGAATTTATCGGCCATAATCTCTGGCACAATAAAAACGGTTTGCGGTGTTTTTAATAACTCGATTGAATTAGGGTCGAAATGATCAAAATGATCATGAGTGATTAAAATATAGTCGGCTGGTTCATCTTTAACCTGATACGGATCAATATAAATAACCAGATCATCGTATTTAATCCTAAATGACGCGTGGTTAATGTGAGTTATTTCGACATTATCGAATATAAATGTTTTATTTTCCATATTTAAATCTTACAATTTTAGATCTAAAAATTATTTGTGAAAAAGAACAAATTACTGATTACCAATTAATATCAATAAATCATAGTCTGCGCTTAGTGAACCGGATTCTTGGATCTGGGCAGTAAGAATAGTACTTAGTGTGGCCAAAGCTTTCTTAGCCATGGCTATATCGCCTTTTTTATAGTAAATGATTGTTTTGTCTGTAGTGATCAAGGCTTTTTCGGTTGAATTAATCTCATAACCGTTTTTTAGGAGCGTGTCTTTCACTAAGACTAGATTACTGGCCGTAGTGCCGCCATCCTGAAGCTTGACACTAATAATTTTATTTTGGGACTCTGTCGAAAGAGTGGATTGACCCTGGTTATTAAACAATTCAAAACTCGAGTCTTTTTGAGTTGTTTGCTTGGTTGCATTAGTACCACTTGAAGTAATATTAAAATTGTTGAGTTTAGCAAATGAAAATAGAACAAAAATAAAAAAAAGACCAAAAACAAACACAAAAAAAGTATGCAAGGATTTCTTTTCCTTTTTACCCTTGTCTTTGTGAATTGCCCTATGGTGGTAGGTCCGCGGCTCGTTGCTAGGCATGGGCGGTAATATGTCGAAGGCACGTTTAGACATTCTCTTCCTTTGCTCTTATTATATGATAAAGGGCTTGCTTTGCAACAGCTCAAGGTTGACAAATTTTGCTTTTCAGGTTAAATTAATTAAATCAGGGGAGCACATTGGAAAAAGGAGGCAGTGATGATTAGAAAATATGTCACTCCAATAATTACCGCGGCCGGCTACGGTCAGATTCCTGTAAATTCTGGCATATCGAAGTTATTGGCAGAAATAAGAGAAGCTGAGCCAATGATCGAGGTTCTGATGAACGCAGTTTATGGTGCGGGAATGCATGAAGCAGTTGTAGTGCTTAATCCTCTCTTTGCTAGCCAGATAATGCCGTTTCTGCCATCTGACGCAACAGTGGTGATTCAAGAACGGCGGCTTGGGACGGCACCGGCAGTTTTACAGGCACTGGAGTATGTTAATACTGAACATGTGATGGTGCTCTTCGGTGACATGGCATTGTGGCGATCGTCAACACTCAAAGAGTTCGCCAAACATCATCTTGACTCTGGTAAGAACATGTCCATGATGAGTATATGTGCTGAAAAATGGGACGAACACAGTACTCGTCGATACGGCCGAATTGCCAAAGATGCCGCCGGCAATATCCTTGGTATCTTCGAACCCGAAGATCCTCTACCCGAGGCTGCAGTAATCCGCGATGTTAACCCATCGATGTTTATCTTCCGTCGGGAAATGCTAGCGCAGGCAATCCAGAGCATTACCCATGTCACGTCTAAGAGAGAGAAAACCATAAACTCAGCTCTCTATCACTTTATGGAAAACGGCGGTGTTTCGGAATTTCGTCTTCAAGATCCTGAGGAAGCGCTGGGAATCAACGACGAAGAACAGCTGCGCAATGCGCAAAAGGTCTATCGTATTAGAACACTCTCAAATGAATAGGGCTCGCTAAGCGGGCCTTTTTAATATCAATCAATCCGGTGTTCTTGGGAATACAGAACACCTCAATCAATCCGGTGTTCTTCAAAATCTATCTTTTTTCTGTAGATGAGATCGGCGATATTTCTTTGTTTGTCGCTCATTTTAGAATTAGCTGTTTTGAACTCAATAAAAATGACTTTATCCTCTTCAAATTGCACACCGTCAATTGGCGAACCTAGAAAACGAAAGTTACATGGATCATATGGGTAGTCTTTTAAAAATGGCATAAACTGTTCGGTCATTTTCCCGTAGCGGGACGAGAGAGATTGCTTGCGAAAAGCGAGATCGTTGTAGCGGTTTTTGTTCGTCCGCCAAAGGACAATAAAGAAAATATTAAAGATGAGCAAGATTAAAATGACTTGAATTTTCGTTTCCACATTCCTCCTTTTTATAAGTATCTAAAACCATCGGATCGCAGCAATCTTCGACGATTAAAGCCACATCGGGTAAATTCATACCTCCGGTCCAAATTAAGTTAGAGACTGTTTCTAAGAGCATCTTCCCTCCTTTAGGAAATTAGCTAAACTTTCTAATGACCCCTTTTACCCGACCTTGGATAGTAACTTTATTAGTTCTAATTGGGTTGTAATTTGAATTGGCTGGTTGCAAACGAATACAATCTTTTTCGCGGTAAAATCTTTTTAGCGTGGCCATTTCGTTTTCGATTAAGGCGACGACTATTTCGCCATCATGAGGGCTGTTAGTTTGTTCAATGACAATATAATCGCCGTCAAAAATACCATCGTCAATCATTGAGTCCCCTCTTACTTTCAGAGCAAAAACGTTTTTACCCATCATATCTTTAGGGATATCAATCGTCTCGTTGGTACGAATTGCTTCGATCGGCATGCCGGCAGCAATGGCGCCGAGCAACGGAATGGTGAATGTTCGCTCGTCGAAACGCGGTGTCAGTTGCAAGGATCGGGCTTCGTTAAAGTCCTTTTTGAGATAATCCTTTTCCTTCAAATTCTCGATGTGATCTGACACCGTGGCGACGGAAGAAAGATTGAAAAATTCCGCAATCTCACGATAGGAGGGGGCGTAATCGTGAGATGCGATATATTGTTCGATAAAGTCATAGATTTCTTTTTGGCGTTTTGTTAGTGGTTCCATAATTTCTCCTTGAAATTTCCGCGAAAAGTATTCTTTTCTATTGGTCTCCTTTTCGCTTTTTGTTTGTATATATTTACTCTAAGCGAACAAAAAACGAATGTCAATTGTGGATAACTTACATTAGATATATTGACTTTATGGGTGAAAAGTAATACTATACAGCCGAATGTTGATAAGAAAGAGGGTGCGCTGTGAATCAGAGTCAGTTTACGAAAATCAGGCAAGGTATTGGTATTTCTACAAGAGGAATGACCGCCGAACAGAGAGAGCTGATCGACTCAGTGTGCAAATGGGCAATATCATCTAACGCGTCTGAGGAGGATGTGCGCCAAGAGCTTCTGGATACTGTTTCGATAGAACAGCCGCCCTCCATTGGTAACACATCCGGTAATGCTGCCGTGGTAGTTAAGATGAGATATGACGGCTATGCAGAATGACATCAAGCCCGTGGTTACGATCTGAAATGATATCAAAGATCATATGACCGCGGGCTCTTTGCTATTTATATAAGTAATTTTCATAAATAATTATCTTACAACCATATTCCACCTCGTAGGTGGAATATGGTATAGTGATATTATGCAGTACAGAAAAGAACCATTGGTGTCAGGCTCGGTATATCATGTTTATAGTCGGAGCATCGCCAAATATGTCATTTTTAACAATGCTCAAGATTTTAATCGGTTAATCAACATCTTGGATCTATATCGCTTTAATAATTTTAATTTTAAATATTCGAGATTTTTAAACTTAGATAAAAAATTACAAGCCGCAATAATTAATGAGATGAAGAAGTCTGGTCAAGTAGACGTGCAGATAATTGCCTATTGTCTTATGCCAACTCATATTCATTTAATTTTGAAGCAAATTACCGACAAAGGAATCTCGAATTTTATGGCGAAAACACTTAATTGCTATACTCGTTATCACAATATTAAATTTAAGAGAACCGGGCCCTTATGGGCAGGTAGGTTTAAAAGCGTTCTAGTTAAATCAGATGAGCAGCTTCTGCATTTAAGTCGTTATATTCATCTCAATCCAACATCAGCTGGTTTGGTTAAAAAACCTCAAGATTGGGACTTTTCGTCCTATCAAGAATATTTAGGGCAATCAAACCTTCAATTATGTTCTTTTGATGGGTTGTTTGATTTCACGCCAAAGCAGTATCAAGAATTTGTTAATGATCGAAAATCCTACCAAAAAAATCTATCCATTATTAGAAAAATAATTATCGAAGATTATGCAGGCTGAACCATATTCCACCTACGAGGTGGAATATGGTTAAAGTATTATTTTTTTGATTTAAAAAAGCGCATCGTCGTTTCCGTGCGCTTATATTTTCAGTCGGATGGCTGATTGAGTTGTTTGTATGCGTCAGTGATTGCTTGGCGAAGAGTAGCTCTCTGGTTTTTGAAATACGAGAGTTTGTCGTCGGCCTTTAGGCTTTCGGTTTTAGCCTCGTCAAGATCCGTGGTCCGAAGAAGCGTCTTTAGTCCATCTTCGAAAGCTTCAGCGATCCACGTATAGTTATTGATCTCATATCGAGGATTCGGAGCATTGGGATCAATAAGATAATGCCAAGGCACATGACAGCCAGGATGTGTCTGGGATCTCCAGTCCCCAGCTTTTGTCAGATACAGTTTGCGATAATCATTGGAATCCTCTGCCCATCTGGCACATCCCCAAGTGATCATATCACTTTTTTCTCCGACCAAATCTTCTGCGTGATCTGAAACACAGCGAAGAATTTGGCGCAGTTCGTCTGCGAATTCGTCGGATCCGGATTTAAGCTTGTCTGCCGTATCGCTCTTCGTTCGGCGAATTGCTGTGAGCACTCTAATTTTTGCCTCAAGCAACTTTTTGAGTTTAGCTAGAATTTCATCCATTTTTCCACCTCCTGTAATCAGACATATTATATTAACTGATTTAGAAGTAACTGTCAATGCATACATACATCTATACCAAAAAAAGCTCCGAGTTGCGGAGCTTTTTTTGTATTATATAGAACTTAAATTTTGTCTAATTTCCCTTTTAGAATGCCGATCAATTTGTCCATTTTCACGGTTTCTTGAACGCCGTCGATCATGTCGCGAACGATGGCTGAATTATCCAACACTTCACGCTGGCCAATAATGACTGAAACTTTACTCTTCATTCTTGAAGCCATGCGAAGCTGGCTTTTGAGGCTATCTTTACCCATAATACAGGTTACTTTAATGCCTAATTCTTCAAGTTCATTAAGAAGAGGCAAGCATTTTTTTCGGGCTTTGTCGCCGATTTGAATGATCGAAACCTCAGCGCGTCCGCCTTCCGGCACTTCGACTTCCAGTTCCTTCATTTTCTCAACAAGCCGTTCAATACCGGCACCAAAACCAACGGCTGGTGTATCGCTGCCACCGAACATTTTAATCAAATTATCGTATCGTCCGCCGCCCAAAAGAGTTGACTGGCGAGCAGTGTCGTTGCTATCGTAAAATTCGAAGACGGTTTTGGTATAGTAATCCAAACCGCGGACCAACTTGGAGTTGAGGTTGTAAGGAATCTGCATAATATCCAAGTTTTCCAAAACTGATTTGAAGTGTGTCTTGCATTCGGTGCAAAGCATATCGACTAATTGAGGTGCCCCTTCAACTACCTTTTGGCACTTTTCTTCTTTGCAATCCAAAATTCTTAATGGATTTTCAATAAATCTTTTGTTGCAATCCGTGCATAGGGTTGGTAGGAACTTTTCAAAATAGTCGGTTAATTTCTTTCTCATTTTTGGTCGGCAAGTCGAACAACCAACAGAGTTGATATCGATGGTGATGTTTTGTGCCAAGCCTAATTTCTTTAATATTTGATAACCAAGGTAAATAATCGATGCGTCAATTAAGGGATCAATGTCGCCAAAGACTTCAACGCCGAATTGGTTGAATTGACGGTATCGGCCTGATTGTGGGCGCTCGTAGCGGAAGCAGGAGCCCTCGTAGTATAGTTTGACTGGTTGAGGCCAAATCTTCATACCGTTCTCAATATATGATCGAACAATGGCAGCTGTAAATTCTGGACGGAGAACCATGGTTTTCTTGTCTGTTTCGCTTCCCTCTTCAATTAGTGAAGGATTAATGGCACGGCGAACTTCGAACATTTCTTTGGTGACAATGTCAGAGCTTGAACCTAAACTCTTGGTAAAAACTTCTGCGAACTCGAACATCGGTGTAGTTATTTTGCCGCAACCGAAGCTTTCGCATTTGTCAAAAACAACCTGGCTAACGTACTGCCAGTATTTTTGTTCATCAGGGAGAATGTCTTTTGTGCCACGAGGCTTTTGTAAGTTTTCTGCCATTTAAATTCCTTTACTTCGAGAGATTACTTAATCTAACCCCATTTTAAACCTAAACACAGGTTTAATCAAGGGATTGACTTTTTGTAGTTTTTATGGTATAGTGGTTAGTTTAGAATGAAAATCAGAGACTGAAAAGGAGACCAGATATGCTTCATCGAGATGTTAATCCGATAGTCGTTGAAAGGTTCAGAGGCCTGGTAAACAAGACAATTGCTGCTCGAAATAATGGATCCGAAACTCCATCTGAACTGACCGATATAGTAAGCGGTCTTCGGGAGCAAGATCCGAATGCTAACGAGCTGGTGGGGCTGATTAAGGAAGCGGTTGACAATGACGTTCCTGCCTATGTTGGCGGAGCCACGTGGGCTGCTCTAACACTCTGGCTTTATGAACATTCGGTGTGATTCGAACTAAAAACCCGCGGCGACCATTTGGTCAAAAGCCGCGGGTTTTTGCTAATAATTTTATGAGTTTACCTGTTAATGACTTGACTTTTCAATCATTTCGTGCTATTATAGATGGGTTTACAAGAATGATCATTAATAATTTTACAGGTTTATTATTTGCTCCTTGAGGAGAAATTGTCTATCTATAATTTAGGTAGCCAACTTCCCCTGTAAGGGGTATACTGGGCAGAATGCCCTGCGCTTGATTAGGTAGCCATACCTGATTAAGCATATCTTTCCAGGAGGAAAGCAAAATGGCAAGAAGATCAATCGTTATAGGCAGCGCGGCTGGACATCTGGTATCAGCAGCATATGGGTATCTCGCGAAGGAAGTGGGAGATTTAGATTTTCTTCACTTCTGGTCGCTGGAGAGGATAGAGGTTCAAGCCGACGACAGTCGAGAGAAGAAGTCTGATCATAAAATGGAAGGGGTTATTCTCTTCCGACGGTCAGACAGTAGAGTTTGTAGGCTCAGGGTAGAAATAGTCTACAAGAGTGCAAACGAAGTAAATTATAGGTTCAAATGCGCAGTTACCGATCTGTCAAAGAGCTGATAGATTGGTTTTGTTACAGCGGAGCTGGGGTTCATACCTCGGCTCCAAAGTTCCTTACATGGAAACATTGAGGATTAGAAAATCTAATCACCAATTTCCCCTGTAAGGGGTATACTGGGCAGAATGCCCTGCGCTTGATGAGGTAGCCATACCTGATCAAGTATATCTTTCCAGGAGGAAAGCAAAATGGCAGAGCTGTTAAGTCTGTGGAAATTGTGGCTGTTGATGGTCGTGCTGGTGATTGGTACGACAATCTTCAAACAGCACCAGGTCATCGGGCAGTTTCAAGCAGAGAGCGAGGCAATGATTAAGCTCTCGGAAAGTTACCGAGCCGAATCATTCCGAGTATATAATGTCGAAGCGACAACTACCGATCGAGTTTCTCGGAAAGGCTTGAGCCTTAACGCCATCATGGCGGAAGACTCAACTGAAAAGTCCAAAATGGCCGATCAGGTGAAAAACGACCTTGTCAATAGTGCGAAGTGGCAGGATGAGTACCTGCGTGACAAAGGTACATTTCTGCGCTATCACGCCGCACAAATAAGTCTAGAGCTTGCAGAGAAAGCATTTCGTTCTCTGCAATAAGAATTTCATGGCAAACACATCGAGCCCCTTGGTTTTAAACCGCGGGGCTCTTTGCTTTTTATAGAACTATTTTCCTTTAATCTGAGACTTGATTTTGCCTCGAGCGAGTGAAGTCTTGGCAAATTCCAACCAATCTCTTTTTGGCGAGGCGTTTTTCTTTTTTATAATATCGACAATATCGCCTCTTTTGAGTTCATGGGCTAAATCAACCATTTTTCCATTAACTTTAGCGCCGCCGACATGGTTGCCTAAATCGGTATGAACTGCGTAGGCAAAATCAATTGGCGTCGCACCGATTGGCAGATCTTTTACATCGCCAGTTGGAGTATAAACAAAGATGCGGTCAGAGAAAAAGTCCATGCCTAAATCAGATTCCATCTCTTTGTTGTCGCCGACTGCCTTCTGCCATTTGGCCAGTTCATTGACCCACACTAATTCTTTTTTTGGAGCACGCGAAACTTTACGCAGTAAGTAGTCTATGCCACCTTTTTTTTCGGAATAATGCCAATGAGCGGCAATACCAAATTCGGCTTGTTCGTGCATTTCTTTAGATCTGATCTGAATTTCTACAATTTCGCCGCCTGGTCCGAAAACCGTGGTGTGGATTGAGCGATAACCATTCGGTTTTGGCATGGCAATATAATCTTTAATACGACCAACCAACGGCTTCCAGTTATTATGAATGATGCCGAGAGCTTTGTAGCATTCTTCCACAGAATTCACAATAATTCGAAGCGCAACTAGATCGTAGATATGAGAAAGATCGTTGTCATATCGCTGAAGTTTACGCCACAAGGAATACATATGCTTGGTGCGGCCATGAATTTGGCCCTTAATCCCGTCTTTGTAAAGTTTTGCCAATATTTTCTTTTTAAATTGCAGAATATATCTTTCTTTTTCTACTAATCTGCCTGCCGCTTTTTTCTTTAGCGCGGCGTATTCTTCCGGATAAACATACGGAAAAGCCAAGTCTTCCAACTTTCCTTTTACTTCTCCCATACCTAATCGATAAGCCAAAGGTGCATAAATTGCTAAAGTTTCTTTAGCAATGCGATAGCGTTTTTCCTTGGGAACTCCATCGAGCGTTTGCATGTTATGTAAGCGATCGGCAAGTTTTAAAATAACAACACGGATATCACTGCTCATAGCCACAAACATTTTGCGCAAGGTTTCAATTTGTCGGTCGTATTCAGCCAATTGTTCTTTTTCTTTAACGAACAGCCACTTGGTAGTAATTCGGATTTTACTTAGCTTTGTTACTCCGTCTACCAAATTGGCAATTTCACGACCAAATTCTTTTCTAAGGTCATTTAAAGTTAAATCAGTGTCTTCACATGTATCATGAAGGAGTGCAGCAGCCACAGTTTTGGCATCTAAATGTAAATCGGCAATGGTGCCGGCGGCAGCAATTGCATGTTGGACATAAGGTTCACCAGTATTTCTGACTTGTCCCTCATGGCATTTTTGCGCAAACAAAAAAGCGTGCCGAACCAGCTGTTGATCGGGTTTAGACAGATACGCAATTTTATTTGCTAATTCGTCATAGCCCATATTCAGAGTATATCATAAGTGTCAACTATTTGCAGATACGGGTGTTACTTTTTTCGCTTCCGGCGAAAAAAATGGCAAAATGTATGATGCAATAATGAAAAGTAAGCCAATGAGGGCAACAATCAGGGCGATTTTTTCTACGCCAAAGGTGATATCTTGAAAGATATTATTATAGAGCGGTTTAAGAATTTGTTTTAAACTATCACTGAGGCTAGTTTTATCAATTAGATTGAATCCTAAAGCAATTTTTTGTATGGCAAAAAAGAATCCAAGGGTTGCAACGCCGCTAATCAAAAGAGTTTGGCCAGCCCAACGCAAGATGGCCGGATACCAATGTCTGGCAGCTAGTACTATGGTTAAAAGCATCAGTATTGTCAGTACATATAAAACATATTTTAAAATGATGACAAAATGATAACCTTGCTTGGCTGATGATAAACTGGTGAAAAATTGTTGCTGGGTTTTTCGAGTTGATTCAAGCTGTTGCTGAATCTGCTCTGAATTACTCTGGTCCTCTGTTTGAATTAGTCCGGAGTTTTCTGACACTAATTTTTCCGTTTGGTTTAAGTAGTCGTTGTAAGTAGTGAAACTAATAACATCTGGCACAACCGATTTAAATTCGGCTGGCAGTGTGGCAGTTAGATCACCTTTGAAGGCTGTAATATCAATACTCGGATCAATGGCTGTAGTTCGCCCATTAAAATAAGCATCAAATTGATCTAAATTTTTTGTTATGGTTTGCTCAAGCCAGACGGGCGTCATATCGTTTGAAATTTGAGCAATAATGTCATCATTTTTAGTTGTTTCGGATTTAGGTAGCGCTTGAATTGCGAGCTTGTAAGCATCAGCTTTTTTAAAAAGGTTTTTATAATATGTTGCTGTAGAAAGTTTACCAGTGCCAAGACTAATTATTGAGAGCATGACTAATGGTATGGTTACAAATATCAAAAACACACCTAAGACTTTATTATGCATTTACCCTCCACATTTATTTATTTTAGTATATCAAAAAATATTCACTCATGTTTAGGTTGACAAAATTGTAGTTTTTCTAATTCTTTTGTAATAATGAAAAAGCTACAGGAGGTGATACAGATGAGTACCTTGATATAAGATCGAGTCTGCCTAAAGCAGTAAGCATCATGAAAAGCGAATTGCCGAGCAGATTAGCGATAGTCTGTTTATGACGGAGGTGGAGACAGATGCCGGGGTGGAAGAATCCCAAGAGACGATTCACAGTTGATGAGGACAGGATGGTTGAGGTAGTGATTCGGATTGCTGAGTTATGGCAATTGTATAAGTGTTCGCCGTATTATCAGAAACCGCCAGAAGAAAGGTTTTCATCGCCAAACATAAAATATGGTAGCCGAGAGCATGC
This sequence comes from Berkelbacteria bacterium GW2011_GWE1_39_12, assembly GCA_001029735.1. Lineage (GTDB taxonomy): Bacteria > Patescibacteriota > UBA1384 > UBA12157 > UBA12157 > GWE1-39-12. The sequence continues at coordinate 890,515 of CP011213.1, read as the reverse complement.
TCTTCAGCTTTTTTGTATGGGACAATTAAGTCGAAGTGGTAAAAAAGCAACCGAAGTTATTTCGAAGGTGGCAGATATAATGCAAAATCGGCGCCATCTTCTAAACCCGCATACGAGTCTTAAACGATTTATAGAAGACATGACGCCAATAGTCCCATTCGGCGAGACGCATCCAGAATATATCAAGAACTGGAAAAACAATCTGATTAGGTTGCATACGGATTACGATGGGGATCCTCGAAAAATCTTCTATAATCTAAAACCAGGCGACCCGATGGAGCAAAGGCTTGAGCTGATGGAGAGGTTGTGTGATTTTGACGGAATAGCACATAAGATTGCGCAACTCATTATCATTTGGTTTCAGGCAGTAAGTTGGCGAACTCATAAGGCAGATTGGGAAACAGCCAGTAAGATTCCGGCTGTGCCAGTAGATGTTCATGCCCTAAGAAAGGCATTTGAATTGGGCGTTATCACGTCGTCGGACACTGAATATAAAGATGCAATCGCACTATTGCTCAGTACTGATTATTGCCAAGTTTGTTTGGACCACAACATATCCTGGGTGGATTTTTCCCAAGGCGGGTGGTGGTTAAGTGCTGATATTTGCGCGAAAGCGCCTAAGCATAACTTGCAAAAGAGAGCATTTTATTGTGCTCAAAATTGCGGCATGCGTCCTTACTGCAAGGGCCGAATCAAATATGACGAAGACAGAAGAAGACGAGGTCATATTGGGTTTGACCTATTGGTCCCTCATTGGGAAGGTGAGATTGTTTTCACATCCGATCTCTTTAGCGGCTAAACTAATTTAGCCGCTTTTTTAAAACTAATCTCACCTTTAGTGACAGTGATTTTTATCGGTTCGCTTTGGTCAAATTTATCCGATAAAATATAGTCGCTTAAAGGATTTTCAATTAATTCCGAAATAGCGCGACGAATTGGACGGGCACCAAAGTGCGGATCATAGCCTTTTTCGGCAATAAGACTTACCACTTTGTTATCAAAAGTTATTTCTGTTTTTTCTTCTCTTAATCTTTTCGCTAATCGTTCAAGCTGTAACTTGGCGATCTTCTCAATTTCTTCTTTGCCCAATGGACGAAAAACAATGACCTTATCTAAGCGGTTTAAAAGCTCTGGTCTGAACTCGTGCTTTAATTCTTTGACCACTTCGTCTTTCATTCGTTCGTAATTATCTTTCACTGCCTTCTCGTCTTTTTCTTTGGTTGCAAAACCAATGGCAGCTTGCTCGGTTAGCTTATGCATGCCAATATTTGAAGTCATAATAATAATAGTGTTGCGGAAATTAATCTTTCGGCCTTTGGCGTCAGTTAATTCCCCATCTTCCAAAATCTGCAATAAAATATTGAAAATTTCCGGATGGGCTTTTTCAATTTCATCAAACAAAATAATTGAATATGGTTTTTGACGAACTTGCTCGGTTAGTTTACCCGCTTCTTCATAACCGACATATCCTGGAGGCGCCCCCAATAATCTGGATACATTATGGCGTTCCATAAATTCCGACATATCAATTTTGATAATAGATTCGCGGCTGCCGAAAAGTTCTTCTGAAAGAACTCTGGCTAATTCCGTTTTTCCTACACCAGTTGGACCTAAGAAAATAAAGGAACCGATTGGACGATGCGGATCAGACATACCCGATTTTGATCTTTTGATTGCTAAAGATATTTCTTCAATGGCTTCATCTTGACCAATAATCGACTTTTTCAAAATTTCTTTTAATTTAAGATATTTTTCTTTTTCTTCAGTTTTTAAAGTCTCCACAGGAACATTGGTCCAGAGTGCTAAAACCTTGGCAATGTCTTCACGACCAATTGAAACCGGACCAGTTTCGGTCTTAATTTTTTTATTAACTTCAATCTCATCTTTTAAACGAGTTTCAAGATTGCGTAAATTTGCAGCTTTTTCAAAGTTTTCATTTCGGACTTCCTGCTCTTTTTGCTTTTTTACTTGATCCAATTGTTTTTGTAAGGCATCAGTATCAATAATCGTTTTTCTGCCATAGCGAATCTGCCAGGCGGCAGAAGCTTCATCGATTAAATCAATTGCCTTATCGGGCAAAAATCGATCAAAGATGTATCTTCTGGAAAGATCGACAGCCACTTCAATGGCTTCGTCGGATATCTTTACGCCGTGATGAACTTCATAGTTTTTTTTAATTCCCTTTAAAATTTGAACAGCTTCTTCAGGCGATGGTTCATTGACTGTGATTTTTTGCAATCTGCGTTCCAAAGCCGGGTCCTTTTCGATGAATTTGCGGTACTCTTCATGTGTGGTGGCACCAATCAAGTGAATTTTACCTTTGGCTAAAGATGGTTTCAAAATATTGGCTAAATCCAAAGAACCTTCGGCCGAGCCCGCGCCTACAATGGTATGAATTTCGTCGACAAACAAGAGAGTATCCCCTCTTTTGATAAGTTCGTCTAATACTTTTTTGACTCTTTCTTCAAATTGACCGCGGTACATTGTGCCGGCAATCATTAAAGCCAAATCGAGCATAATAACTCTTTTGCCTTTGAGACTTTCAGGAATGTCATTTTCGGCGATTTTTTGAGCCAAGCCTTCGACAATTGCGGTTTTACCGACACCAGGTTCTCCGACTAAAACTGGATTGTTTTTGGTGCGTCGAGTAAGTATTTGAATTGCTCGTTGAATTTCTTTTTCGCGGCCGATGACCGGATCAAGTTTTTTCTCTTCTGCTTCTTTAGTTAAGTCAGTTGTATAGTATTCTAAACCTTTTGGTTTGCCAGGCATAGGCATTTCTTGCATTGGTGGTAAATCTGGATAGTTCGGCAAATCACCACCACTAAAGTTTGGCGGCAGTTGTTGCTGGGAAATTATCTCGTTGGCGTCTTCCATGTCTTTTAAATCTTCGAAAAAATTTTCAATTTGAGTCCGGATATCTTCTGGATTAATGCCAATTTTATTAATAACCTCAGCCCCGAGCGAATCCGGTTTTTCCGTTATCGCTAAAAGAATGTGTTCCGTATCGATTTTATTATGGCCGAAATTTTGTGCTTCTTTTGCCGCCAATTCGAACACTTCTTTTGCTTCGTCGGTGATTCCGGTACCGTTTTTATCGGCAAAGCGATGTAAAGAAATAACCAGCCGGATTTGGTCCATGCTGATCATATGCTCCTTTAAAATACCGTTTGCCAAAGTATTTGGCGTAACGGCTAAAGCGAGAAGAATATGTTCGCTTCCCAAAGCACTGTCCATGCTTTGGGCAATTTTTTGACTGGAAATTAGGATCTTGCGAGCGTTCGGAGCAAATTTTTTAAATATTTCTTGTGGGTCATAATTATTCATATGTTTTTATATTAGTGAATAATTTCCGCGCCCGTTAGGGCCATAATTATTCATTAATTTTTGTGCTTTCTGGCCACAAATTATTCATTGGTGGCGATTTCGTCTAAATCGCCGGTCTCAGCCATAGGAGTTTCTGTATTAATAGCTGAGTCTTCTGGCAATTCAGCATCTTTTTCTTTTTTATTCTTTTTGGTTTTTTTTGGCTTTGCAATTTTTTCTTTTGGTTCTTCGTCTACTGCTTCTGTTTTTTCTTTTTCTGTAGCTTCGTCAGTTTTTTCAATGTCTAAGCTCCAACCGGTTAATTTGCTGGCGAGTCGAACATTTTGTCCGCCAGTTCCAATGGCTAATGAAAGTTGATCATCTGGAACATAAACAATGGCACGTTGCTCTTCTTTACTGAGCTTAACTTTGTCCACCTTTGCTGGTGAAAGAGCATTAATTATATACTGTTTTTCATCTGCATTCCATAGAATAATATCTATTTTTTCTTCTGGTAGTTCAGCTAAAACTGCTTGGATACGGGTACCGCGCTGACCCACACATGAGCCTACTGGATCCAGTCCTTCTTGGGAAGTAAAAACTGAAACCTTGCTACGGCTGCCGGCTTCTCTGGCAATTCCCTTAATTTCAACTGATCCGGCGGCTATTTCAGGGACTTCATTTTCAAAAAGGCCTTCAACCAAACCTGCGTCTGATCTTGAAACTAAAATTTTTGGACCACGACTGGTTTCTTCAACTGCTTTAACAAAAATTTTAATTCTTTGGCCAGAATAATATTTTTCATTTGAAATTTGTTCTGATGGTGGCATAATACCGTTGATTTTTCCCAAATCGATAATAACGTTGCCACTTTCAATTTGTTGAATCGTGCCGTTGATTAATTGAGCTTCTTTATCTTTAAATTCGGTAAAGAGCATATCTCGTTCTGCTTCGCGAATACGCTGAGTAATAACCTGTTTAGCAGTTTGAGCGGCAATACGTCCGAATTCAGAATGAGTCTCCAATTCGATTTCAACTTGTTCACCAAGCTTGGCTTTTTTATCAATTTTTTTGGCTTCATCTAATGTCTTTTGAGACTCTGGGTCTTCGACTTCTTCCACGACATCAAAAACCTGCCAGAACTTCGCCTCGCCAGTTTCTTCGTCCATTTTTGCCTTAACAATTTGGCTAGGTTCACCATAATCTTTTCTGTAAGCGGCGGCGATCGCGGCTTCGATGGTTTCTAAAATCGTGTCTTTTGAAAGACTTTTTTCGTCACATAATTGATTGATTGCTGCCATAAATGGTGAAATTGCCATTTGGGGACTCCTTTAATTCTCTAATGTAAACTTAACTTTACATTTATTGTATTATATTGATAAATTTTGTCAAATCGCTAGTATCCTTCGGATATAAATCAAGTTTGTATCCTTCGGGTATAAGCGGAGCTTGTATCCTTAGGATATAAAAAAAGGTAAGTTTAATAACTTACCATCTCAATTACAACTATATCGAAAAAACGCGAATATGTCAATGTCAGCCTTGATAATCTTTACAAAAAAATATTTTAATGATAAAATATCGGTGTTTGAAAAATAGGTTCAAGGAAAGCAGGTGAAAAGAAATGAGGAAAGCAAATCGCTGCCTGCAAGACCGCAAAGAGGAAGAACAGAGATTGTTGAGATCTTATGCACAAAACAGAGATCAGAGGACTAGGGACAGGTTGGTTTTGATGCATCAGAGTCTTGTTCGTTTCTTAGCGGGAAAATTCGCGAACCGGGGGGAGCCGTTAGATGATTTGATCCAGGTCGGAATGATAGGATTGATTCACGCAGTCGATAGATATGACTCAGAAAGAGGTACTGTATTTTCAACCTTTGCAACACCTACCATTGTTGGAGAGATCAGACGGCATTTTCGGGATAAAAAATGGAGTTTAAAGGTTCCAAGACGACTGAAGGAGCTGAACTGGGCTTGTAACAAGGTCTCCGAAAATCTTAGCCAGAGTCTGGGAAGGGCGCCGACGGTTGAAGAAGTTTCTGAAGCAGTTGGCGCAAGTGAAGAAGATACTCTAGCTGCAATGGAGATGGGAAACGCCTACGAAACAGTATCGTTGGATACCGCTCTGGGCTCCGATGGTGAATCAACTGCTTTAACGCTCGCTGAATTCATGGGAGAACTTGATCCTGGTATTGCGAATCAAGACAATTACGGAGATCTTTTTCACTCCATCGAATGTCTTGATGAACGCCAGAAGAGCATTATCTATCTCCGTTTTTTTGAGGATAAACCTCAAGCGGAAGTGGCTGAAATTCTCAGTATCAGTCAAATGCATGTCAGCAGATTGCAAGACAAAGCGTTGAAACGACTGAAAGAACTTCTAGATGACTCAGATCATGAAGTAGTTCGATCGACGGATATTCCGGTAAAACCGGAAGGAAGGGTAGGAAAAGTAGTGGAATCGACAGAAATCAGAGAGATACCAGTTCTTCGCGCTAAGTCATTAACCTTATTAGCGCATATCTATCAACTGACCGCTTCGTCTGAAGTGGTGTTACTAGCCATCAGTAGAGCGGCAAACGCCTGCAAGATGAGGCCTGATGATGTGACAGGTAGTCTGGAGATACTTATCGAAAAGGACCTGGTGATTCATCATGGAGGTTACAATGTCTCCAGAGGACCTGTCACCACAGTTGAATTTGATGACAGCAAAGTATCAGTCTTGGCTATTGTTGGTATCGGCACCGTGGAAAAGCACAAGCCGATCAATATGGCCGAGTGTTCCCCCGTTCATTCCAGACGCTGGATCAAATCCGGCGTTGTCTCCGCTACCAAACGATGTAACGGATGAAATTACTCCCACTGGTATTATGCTCTACAGTGCATTGGGTAATCAGCTCAAGTTCGATAAATACGGGCTGGTCGACACGGACGCTCTGATGGTGATCACACAAAAGACCCGAGGCAACATTTCGGTTTACATGACATACCTGCGCAAGGGCGGCTTCATCGAGCATGAGCCCGATGTTAGAAGCAGTTATAAGTTGATCAAGCATTACGCCAAGCTCCGGCTAGATGCTGCCGAAGTTTTAATCAACGGCGAAGCCTATCGTAACGGCGATGTCATAGATCTCGTTGCATTCTTCGGCGACACGCCAATCGAAATCAAGACGGTGAAGGCGAGCCAATTGCCTAAGAAGCCAAAGACGGCCAAGTCCACGCAAACAGACGTGGTGCCGCCTGCTCCTACCGATACGGTCGAGCCGCCGGTTGAATCAACCGAACCGCCTGCTCCAGTTGAACCTCCAGCCGAACAAGCTCCTGTGGAGGAGCCGCCGGAAACGGTTGTTGAAATGGCTGTCGTTGTTGTCGAATCACCGACTGCTTCAATTGATCGTAGAATCGCTGAGCTGTCAGAAGCTTTGGCAACTAATGCACAAATGGCGCTGGATACTAAGCAGGCCATTGCCAATCAAATCCTTACCCGTGAGCTGGCAATTAACCAGCTGTTGACGGAGATCGAGGATCTTCAGCGGGAAGATATAGCTGTCGATCTCAATGCGCTTGAGACATCGGATCGCATCACAGAAAAGATCCTCGTCCTCAAGAGAGCGGCCGAGATCATCATGAGCTAATAGTTCCTCAAACCGGGTTAATTGCCCGGTTTTTTAAAACTCAAAAAAGATGGTAAAATATATTTGAACAAGGAGACTTAATGAATAATACAACTATGAAATGCATATTTACGCCGCCATTATGGCTGTTGATAATTAACTGGATTGGCTGGGGGTTAGGATCTGTAACTATTGTTATTGCACTCGTTTTTATCGTCGAACAGATTGCGATAAAAGAAAATGCGTTCACACGGAAAAATAAAATTATATTAATTATAATGTCAGCATTATTACTGATTGGATTAATAACCACTATCTATTTGCGCTATAAAACAGGCCAAGTCTCGCCTGACATAGATTGCTAGAACTTATTTAGAACGAGAAAAAACTACTAATATTGGAAATTTAATGACGGCGTTATAGATTCGGCCAATCCTTGAGGGTTGTTTGAATAATCTGTAAAGCCACTCTAGTCCCAAAGCCCTCATGAATTTTGGCGCACGCGGTAAAGCGCCCGAAATATAATCAAAAGTGCCGCCGACGCCCATGGCTACTTTACATTGGAGCTCATTTTTATGTTGCGCGATAAACTTTTCTTGTTTTGGCGCGCCAAAGGCGACTAATAAAATATCGACTTTTGAATCGTTAATTTTTTGAATAATCCCCTCTTCTTCAGGACTACCGGCATACGTACCGGCAATTTTGAGATTATGGTAGAGATACCTTAATCTCCTGGCAGTCATTTCTGCCACGCCTTTTTTACCGCCTAGTAGATAAATTGAATAACCTTTTTCTGAAGCAATCTTGGCCATCTCCCAGGTTAAATCTACACCAGTTATTCTCTCCCCTATCTTTATTCTCTTCCATACGGCAGCACATTTTAGGCCAAAACCATCTGGCACATTTAAATCGGCGTTGTTTAAGATATTTTTAAATTCTTCATCCTTCTGAGCCGCGACCACAAATTCCGGATTAACTGTCGCAATCAGATGACAATTATTGGATTGCAAAAAACCAGTGATTTTTTGCATCACTTCTGAAAAAGAGTATTCGGAAATTGCAACGCCTAAGATTTTCTTCATAGAGTCATTCTAAGGGAAAAGGGTTTGTATTCCAATGATTACTTAAAGTCAGAAGTAGTTACAATTTGGATATGAGTTACACCCTTATTGTCGCCCCAAACTGTAATCGTGATTTTTCCGGTTTGTCCGCTAACAGTAATAACTCGAGAGATTTTGTTTAATGCGTCACTCTTACTAACTTCTTTTTTGTTGACGCTATAAGTCTTATAGCGGTTTAGAACATCCTGATAATAGATATTAAAAGCGCCGTCAACTGAGTCAGTTGAAGTTAAATTAATAGTTTGATTGCCATTTGTTGTGACGACTTCGCCATCTTTTTTAGCGCCGGCGTAAATAATAGTGCCAACCTTTTTTTCATCATCCGATGTTAGTGACTGAACATTAACATTTCGAATCGCTGTCTGCTCATTCTTCAAATTTTTATTCTGAACCAAAGACCAAACCACAGTTACGATTGCAGCAATAACTAGGATTCCTAAAACTACGAATAAAATTTTGCGAAATTTCATTTACCCCTCCATTTTATTTTTTGAAATACAAAGCATAAATGCCTAAAACGGCAGCGATTAAAATCCACTGCGTTGAGGCTAGCCAGATATCATTACCAAACGCACCGATAATCGAAAAGATTACGGCTATGGCCGATAAAGCTACCAGGAGATCTCCGATCTTTTTCATGTTCCTCCCATTAAATATTAGGGTTTCGACTTCTTCTTGAAAGTGAAAATAAAATTGTCCCTAAAACTAATACAGCAGTAATTCCAATGCCTGCAAGTACATTCGTTGACATGTAAATACCTAATATGTTCATCTTGATTTGATTATATATGAAATTATTTTTGAATACAAAATAACTCTACTGTGATGCTTTTTTAATAATTTCTAGAGTTTTCTGGCCAGTTTGTTCCCAAGTAAAGATTTTTGATCTTACACGACCTTTTAATATAAAAGATTTTTTTAATCCTTTGTTATTTATTAGTCTGCTTAAAGCAGCGCCAATTTCAATTGGTTTTTTAGGATTAACTAGCATGGCGGCATTACCGGCAATTTCCGGAATCGATGTTACATTGGAAGCGACAACTGGTGTACCAGTAGCCATGGCCTCGATCACTGGGAAGCCAAATCCTTCAAAATTAGTGCAAAACAAGAAAATATCCGCTTCGCGCAATCGTTTAATGTATTCTTCTTCGCTGATATAACCCGTTTGAATAATATCTTTTTGAATTTCAGCGGGTAAGCCTTCAATCTCTTTCTGAATATTTTCATAACCAAATCCAGGGCTGCCCGCTAAAACTAATTGGTGTGTTACGTGCTGCTCTTTGCGTAAAAATGCATAGGCCTTGATCATATTTACGATGTTCTTTTTTTCTTCCAGTCGGCCGATAAACAGAATATATGGTTTCTTTTTGACAGTTTCGTCTGGTTTAAAGCGTTCTAAATCGACGCCAGACCAAACAACGTCAATTTTGGTCGGTTCGATATTATAGGTTTCAAGTAGATCTTTCTTGGTGTATTCGGAAACGGTGATGATTTTTTTGGCGTGTTTTACCGAAAAATTCATGCCCCAATTGTGATAAAGAAGCTCTTTGGCTGGATATAACTCTGGAAAATGTTTAAAACCAAGGTCATGAATAGTTGTGACGGTATTTTTAGGATGAATAATCGGGACTAAGTGTGCCGGGACAAACAGAACATCAGGTTTATTAGAAAGCATTTCAATTGAAAGTCGAACTTGACTCCAAAATTTTGGGAAAGGCATTATTTTTGTATGAAAATTTTCTGGCAAATGTCCGAGGTTCGGACGAGGATCTTTTGGCGAATACAATAAAAACCGGTCTTCTTTATCTAGTTTCATAAAAGACTTAATCAATTCAATTGAATAATACTCTGTCCCGGTTAAATGTTCTTTTACCGCTCTGCTTGTATCAATACCAATAGTCAATGTTATCCTTTTCTATCTTGCCCACAAAACAGATTTTTTAAATGATTCCAAATTCTCAACGGCGATGCCGGTGCCTTTAGCTACGCATAAAACCGGATCTTCAGCGGTTTGGCATGGTACGCCGATAACTTTTGTTAACATTTTGTCTAAGCTACGAAGCTGTGATCCCCCACCGGTCATAACTACTCCTTTATCCATAATATCAGAAGCTAATTCTGGCGGTGTGTGTTGAAGTACTTGTTTTACTGCCGCGATTATTTCGGTTAATACTTCTCTAATACCAATAACGACATCTGAAGAAGAAACCATGACACTTTCGGGTAGCCCGGTGATAGTATTGCAGCCCGAAACTTCCATGGTTAATTCTTTTTTTAACGGCAAGGCTGAACCAATTTTAATTTTAATGTTTTCTGCGGTTGACTCGCCAATAACTAAGTTATATTTTTTTCTAATAAAACTGGCAATTGCTTGATCCATTTTATTTCCGCCGACTCGGACTGAAGACGAAGCAACAATATCGCCAAGCGCAATTACGGCAATTTCCGAGGTTCCTCCACCAATATCAATAATCATGTTTCCAGAGGCGGCTGCGATGGGAATCCCCGCGCCCAAGGCGGCGGCAATCGGCTCTTTGATTACATAAGCATTTTTGGCACCCGCGGCGATACAGGCATCGACAACGGCACGCTTTTCGGTTGAAGTTACACCGGCTGGAATTGCTACCATCACTTCTGGCTTAAAGATTCTAACTCTACCACCAAGCTTGTTAATAAAATATTTCAGCATGGCCTTGGTAATTTGAAAGTTGGCAATAACACCTTCTTTTAAAGGATGAGCGGCAATAATGCTTTCAGGAGTTCTGCCCAGCATTTCTTTAGCTTCATTGCCGATAGACATAACTTTGTTATCTGAAGCATCAAGTCCCACAACACAAGGCTCGTTAATTACAATGCCTTTGTCTGGGACGTAAATAAGGACGTTAGTTGTGCCAAGGTCGATGCCTAGCCTTCTTAAAATCATTATTCAACTCTCTCGATCTGTGCGCCCAAGGCTTTTAATCGTTCTTCTATTTTTTCGTATCCTCTGTCGATAATTTCAATATTGGAAATTTCCGTTTCGCCATCTGCTGCAAGACCTGCCAAGACAACGGTCGCTCCGGCTCTCAAATCTAAAGTGTCGATTTTTGCACCATGCAGCGGAGTCGGCCCAAATATTTTAGCCTCATGACTATTAACTATTTCGACTTTAGCACCCATTTTTTTTAATTCATTTAAGTAACCAAGCCGATTTTCAAAAAGTTTTTCGTAGATGTAGCTTTCGCCGTCAGCCTGAGTTAAGACCAAGCCAATTGGCGCCTGCATATCAGTGGAAAAGCCAGGATGAATATCGGCAACAATTTTAGTGGGTTTCAACTTGCCGCGTAATTTTCTAACAAAAATAAAATCATCACCTATTTCGAAGTTGACGCCGATTTCTTTAATGATATCAAGGAAAGGATACATATGATTAGGTTCACATGAAGTAATTTTAAGCTCACTATCTGTAACAACTGCCAAACAAACAAAAGTGCTTGTTTCAAAAGGATCAGGCATAACATTATATTCGAGCGAATGCAGTTTTTCAACGCCTTTAATTTCGATTGTTCTTGTACCGGCGCCATAAATTTCTGCACCAGCCTTAATCAAAAAATTAGCCAGATCAACGATTTGAGGCTCGGTAGCAGCATTGGAAATAACTGTTTTTTGCGTGCCAATTACTTGTGACATGATGATATTTTCTGTGGCAGTGACAGAAGCTTCGGCTAATTTTACATCGCCACCCATATTTTCTTTAAGCTCAAGGTGATTAAACTCATTGTTACAAGTAATATTTGCACCCACATCTTCAAAAGCTTTCAGGTGAGTATCGATAGGTCGGGCGCCGATTAAACAGCCGCCTGGTTGAGGAATTGATATTTTGCCAAATCTCGATAAATACGGACCGATTAAAACAATTGATCCGCGCATTTTTTTAACTAATTTAGGATTAGGATTTTGATCGCTGAGGTTTTTGGTGTCAATTTCTAGTGTGTGATCGATTCTCTTAATTACTGCGCCGTTTTCCGTTAAAATATTGAGCAAATTTTGGATATCAACGATATCGGGTACGTTATTTAACGTAATCTTGTCGGGAATCAAAACAGACGCCGCAATCATTTTGAGAGCTGCGTTCTTCGCTCCCATTACTTTGATTTCACCCATCAAATTTTTTGATTGATTAATAATAAATTTAGACATAAGTGTTTTTATGGTCCTTTTTCAAGTCGTGATTTACTTTGCGATTTAATTTTAATACAATAGTCTCAGAGATACAAATGAAAAAGGTCGGAAGAAAACAATTTTATTTTGGTATATTTTGGATAGTTCTAGTAGCTTCCTTTATTTTTTTTGCTTCACTTTTAGTACTCGTTGCTAACGGTTATCATCTCAACTATAAAAATTTTAAAGTGGAAAAAACCGGTATGATCGTAATTTATGGTAGCACAGAACCGGTTAAGGTTACGATTAATGGAAAAGAAAAAACCGTAACACTACCAGCCAAATTTCCTCAACTTTTCCCCGGCTCTTACTCGGTTAAAATAGAAAAAGAGGGTTTCTTTAGCTATCAAAAATCTTTCCAGTTAAATGGTGGCCAAGCAGTTATGGTTAATGATATTAATTTGATCAAGCAAAATATAAAGCCTAAAGAAATAGTTAGTGATATAAAAACTATAAATAAAATTAAAAGTGATAATATTGTCGATACTACTCAATTTGCTATTATAAAAAATGAGCTTTGGCAGAACGACAAGCTTATTACAAGATTTAGTCAAGAAATAATTTCAGCTGTATATGATTCGTCCGCAAGTCAATTTTTAGTTCAATTAAGCGATGGAATTCACGTGATTTTCCCCGACGGTAGTAATGATAATTTAATAATTAAGTTCGACTCAATAGAGCCAATTATAATGTCGATAAACTCAAATACTCTTTCATATATATTGAAAGATAAAGTATATCAAGCTCAAATAAGATGAATTCTAGTTCGCTACCTGTTTAGCAGTGATAATCAATCTTTTTAAGTTCGTGCCAACTGGCGTACAAGTCATAAGACTTAAAGTTTTATCATTAGTTGGATTTAATACTGTGAGATTATTTGGACTAACGATTTGAGCGTTTGTCACCTCATAAATGAAGTTAGCTCCGTTGTATTGGACATAAATCTTATCTCCGGCAGAAAGTTTGTCCAGCAAAGCAAAAACGTCTTTGTAACTGCCCTTTGACCAGATGTAGTAAGAAGAGTGTCCGGTTATGAAAATATTACCGATTTGCCCTGGTTTGGCGGTATCTTGATAATGAGCCACGCCATTTTCGAGGCTCTTTAATATATCGTCTTCTTTTACATTCCAGTTAATTGGAGCATCAACATGAATTTTAGGTATGATTATTCTACTTTGATTCAAATAAGCTGTCGGGATAGTGGCATTTGCGGCCCATGATTGGTTGCGAAAATCCGTTGCATAAAAGTATTTCATCTTTTGTATTAGAGCAGCGCCATTAATAATGGTAAAAGAAATGATGAAAATTAATACAAAAGTACCCAAAAATTTTAGGATTGTTTGGAAAGTGCTTTTAGGTCTGAATTCTAGTTTGTCAACGAAAGAGTTTTCGACTTTTCTTAAAGCGCCCGGAGGTGGCGGTGGCGGAGGTACTGGAAAGACTTTATTGTCATTTTCAAGTTTTAATTCAACCTCAACCGGTTTTTGTTTTGCCGGTTCTTTTTGCATAACAACAAAATCAGAATCTTTCTTTTCTGTGTCGTTGCTACTAAAAAATGTTTTTAGATCGTTCTCGTCAAAAACAGGATTATTCAAAATCCCCTCCACTTATTTTTATTGTAAATCAAAATATACTAAAATGGAAATGCGATCCTTATACGATTGAATTTTACTCAATTGTATGGTATAAATTGAGTATACATAAGCAGCTATTGCCCGGGTGGTGGAACGGTAGACACGCAGCACTCAAAATGCTGTGAGCTTCGGCTCATGCGAGTTCGATTCTCGCCTCGGGCACCAAAAATAAAAGTGATTTTTGATACCGCTTCGCGGTATTCTCGCCGCAAAGAAAATATACTGAGGAACCAGAAATGGGCCTGTAGCTCGTCTGCCAACTGAAAAGTAAGGTTGGCATTCTGGAGCACAGCATGCGTGCCAACATATACCTGTGGGCCAGTAGTTCAAATCGCCTAAAGGTATTAGCATTGTCAATAAAGCTGTGGGCCTGTAGCTCATCTGGTAGAGCGCAGCATTCGCATTGCTGAGGTAAGGAGTTCGAGTCTCCTCAGGTCCACCAGTCATTTTCGAGTGTCCGCATGCCTAAAGGCGGGTCCATCAAAGCGATAAGTTAGTGTATTTAATGAATTTAGCTTACTGATGCACTATAGTACTCCTGCGATCCTTGTCGGATTAGCTCAAAACCTATATAAAAAAATGACAGAAAAAAATTACTTTTTCTGTCATTTTTATTAAGCTCTTATGTTCGCTTCTTCAACTCTTCAATTGGAACTTTTAGGGTAATTTCAAATCCTTTTGTGTCTTGAAGACTGACGCAAAGTGCAACTTCGCCTTTTTCTTCGTCAATACTTTGAATTGAAGATATGTAACAAACTGAACCGATTTCCTCATTTTTTGCATCGACACGTTTGGCTAACAAATCTTGAATTGTTTTCTCGTCCAATATAATTTTCCAGCTGACAATTTCTTCGGTTTTCGGATCAAAAATTCCGCAGGTGCCGTAATATAGTTTTTTAGCTTCCGGATCATTTCGGTCGCGGTCAAAACCGGCCATGTGGCCAACATAAAAAATGTTGCCGTCGTTTAATTTTTTACTATCGTTGATGCCGCCCCACTCATTCGGCGCAAATTTCTTGATGATTTTCATTGCGATTTTACCGTCAAGTGCGTCTTGAATTTTATCAAACCCTTCGACAGTTTGCCAACCAATTTGACCGTCCGCGTATTCCCCTTCTTTCGGACGGCGGAAAAGGCCGATATTCGGATCGTCCAGCTCTTGCGCCCGGATGTCTTTTTCATCAATCGGACCGGTGGCCAATAGCTCACGTTTGGTTAAATCGCCATTTGAAGAAAAAATATTTTCGTGGCAATGAATTTCACCTTCTTCATCTGAAAAAGTCTTAACGATGCAAGTAATATCTTTGTTGTAGACTCGGTTTACGACCGGATCTTCACAATTATCCAGAACTTCCGCACCTTTAATCAGCCGATAGTGGCCATCGCCGGAAGGCTCACAAATCGCAACTATGGCGCCGATTTTTTGGTTACGACGATCAAACCTAGCGATCAAATTCTTGCCGGATTTACTAAAATTATAGACATCAATTTCAGCGGCGCGCTGGTCTTCATCGGTTGCAGCTGTAATACCGCCGATGCGCTCGTCTTCAGCCAGGCCGTCGACGATCACTTCTTTGATATTAACGATTTCAAATTCACCTTGCTCACATTGTCTGGTGTATTCCTGTAAAGATTCTTCAATGTTCTTTTCTTGCGGTGGCTGAAGCATTTCACTTTCATTTTCTATATTCATTTAAACTCCTCAATTAAATTTTACATTAAACGCTAAAAAGCACAAGCTTAAATGCTATCATTAATATAATTATTTGTCAAAGGCGTTGTAAACTTGCAAGAGATGAGACATTTGATAAGAGTACCGGCTATCAGTCTCAGAACTACAAGTCCTTACAAAACTTGCTCTTTTGAGGTGCCGTTGGTATATTAAATATGAAGACAAAAGCAGTTTTTCAAAATTGTGGCATTTTTAAACAATCAATCGAAAGGAGCCAAGTGGCTAATTTAGATAATATACAAGCAATGAAAAAACTTGATGAAGAAAATATACTGGGAAATATTCAGGACTTTCCTGATCAAGTGGAAAAATGTTGGGACGATTGGAAAAATATCGCCTTGCCAACTCCTTATATAAACGCAAAATCAATTTTAATTCTAGGTATGGGCGGTTCGGCTCAAGGTGGCGGTATTGTTGCTCAAATGGCGACCAAATCACAGATTCCGGTTGTCATTTTACGAGATTATGATATTCCAGGCTGGGTAGATAAAAATACTTTAGTTATCGCCGTGTCGTATTCTGGTGAAACCGAAGAAACAATTAATGCTTTTTCTCAAGCGGTTGGTAAAACCGAAAAACTTATCACTATTTCAACTGGTGGTAGAATATATTCCATTGGCAGTCAAAAAAGAGCTCTTCACTATCAAATTCATTATGGCAGTCAGCCGCGAGCGGCGTTGGGCTATGGCTTAACAAGTATTTTGGCTATTTTTAAAAAATTAAATATTATCGAAATAACAGATGACGATATTAAGGAAGCGGTTTTATTGCTTCGCGCTTTAAAGCAAAAGATCGATGTTGAGGTTCCTGAGAGACGAAATATCACAAAGGTTTTAGCCCAGAAATTAAACGGGCGTTTCCCGATAATCTATGGCGCCGGCATTATGACTGAAGTAGCCAGGCGTTTCAAAGGTCAATTCAATGAAAATTCAAAAACCGCGTCCTATTATGAAACGATTCCCGAGTTAAACCACAATTCCCTAGTTGGTTTAGAATTCCCTACTGATATCAGGCAGAAACTTTTCTTTATTATTTTACAGTCAAAGTATGACCACGCGAGAAATAAATTACGTGAAAATATTACAGCACAAATTTTAGAGCAAAAAAGAATTCCTTACGAAACACTGCTTGTCCAACCGTCCGGATCGGAAATTTCCGAAATATTGCAGATGATAATGCTGGGAGATTATATCTCATATTATTTAGCTATCTTGAACAATATTGAACCAAATCCCGTGGAAATCATAAAGTTTTTGAAGGGTAAATTAGCCGACGAACCGTTTAAAGAATAGTTCGTTTCTCAAAAAAAAGGAAGGGTAAGTTGTCTAAAATAACCGATGTCAACGCTAGAGAAATTCTCGATTCGCGAGGCGAGCCGACTTTAGAAGTAGAAATTTCTACGGACGATGGGTTAATGGCAACTGATTCTGTTCCGAGTGGTATTTCGACTGGTAGCTTTGAATCGATTCCGGTTAAGCCCGAAATTGCCGTGAATACAATTAATCAAACTATTAAACCTAAAATTATTGGGCTTGATCCGTTAGATCAATTTGGCATCGATCAGTTAATGTTGGATATGGATGGAACTGGCGATAAATCAAGTTTAGGAGCAAACACAATATTAGGTGTTTCACTTGCCCTTTCCAGAGTGGCGGCTCTTACGGAAAAAATGCCTCTTTACTGGTACATTAATAAACTGTATTCAAGAATTTGTGGTGAAGAAATTGAACCGTCGCTACCTACTCCGATGATGGTGATGATTGAAGGTGGAAAGCATGCCAAAAACAAGCTTTGTCTTCAAGAAATATTAGTCATCGGAAAACTTGAACATGGCAAAAAAATCTGGCACACATTGAGAGAACTTATTACTTCACAAGGGTTAGAGCCCGATCTTGGTTTAGAGGGCGGTTTTTCACCAAAACTAAACTATGACGAAGATGCCATTGATTTATTGCAAAGCGCCATCGAAATTTCAAAATTAAGCGTTTCTAAAGATATAATGATCGGATTAGATATAGCGGCCAATTACTGCAATATTTCAAATGAAGATATTTTGCATATGCTTGATAACTTCCCGATCTATTCAATTGAAGATCCAGCACCTGAAGACAAAATAGATCATTGGGCAGAATTAAAGCTTGAATTAGATCGTAAAGGCAAGGATTATTTATTAGTTGGTGACGACCTTTTTGTTACAAGTAAAGAACGTTTGGAGGCAGGGATCGAAAACTTTGCCGCTAACGCTATGATAGTGAAGGTGAATCAAACCGGTACTTTAACAGAGACTTTAAAGGTTATTTCCTTAGCTAAAAAAGCAGATTTCGTCCATATTCTATCACATCGATCTGGCGAAACAATGGATTCATATATTTCAGACTTGGCCGTAGGTACGGCGGCCAAATATCTGAAGGCTGGTGCCCCATTTGCGTCCGAAAGGGAGATTAAATACAAACGGTTGGAAGAGATCGCCAGTGAATTAACATGATGCGACACAGCTGCCGCAAGGAGGGTTTTTGAGGCCTTTAGTTTTAGCAATATTAGATGGTTGGGGTCTGAGCGTGGAGACAAAAGGAAACGCCGTTTTTTCAACGCCGACGCCAAATTATGATAAATTACTATCGATGTTTCCTAGTACTAGCCTTCATGCTTCTGGTGAAGAAGTTGGTTTGGAGTGGGGCGAAATGGGAAATTCTGAAGTTGGCCATTTAAATCTAGGCACCGGTCGTGTTGTTATGCAAGATTTACCTCGAATTGATAAAAGCATTGCCGATAAAACCTTTTTTGTTAATAAGGAATTAGTTGACGCATTTAATTATGCCAAGCAGAATAACACCAAAGTCCACCTTTTGGGTCTTTGTTCTTCGGGTGGAGTACATGCGCATATTAACCATTTATTGGCTTTAATTGATTTGGCAAAATTGCAAAATTTTACCGAGGTTTATATCCATGTAATAACCGATGGCCGTGACACCGCTCCAAAAACCATTTTAAGTGATTTGCCAAAACTCCAAGCAAAAATTACTCAAACCGGAGTAGGCAAAATTGCCTCGGTCATGGGCCGTTTTTATGGTATGGATCGTGATAAACGCGTTGAACGTACTCGAAAAGCATTCAATATTTTAACATCAGATAGCTCGCCGACTGCTGAAACGATAGAAAAAGCAATCAATGATTCCTATGCCGCCGGAAAAACTGATGAATTTATCGAGCCCACTAAAATCGGTAATACTGCCAGAATAAAGTCAAAAGATGCTGTCATCTTTTATAATTTTCGTTCGGATAGGGCTAGACAAATTTCTGATGAACTAATAAATATTCCAGAAATTTATTTTGCGTCATTTACCAGTTATGGTCACGAACCAACGCCGCTAGTTAAAGTTGCCTTTTTAGCTGATAAAGTTACGGACCAGTTGGCAATGGTTTTAAGTAGTGCTAAATTAACTCAATTGCATATTGCTGAAACAGAAAAATACGCCCATGTTACCTATTTCTTTAATGGTGGCTGGGAAGCTCCGTTTGCCGGTGAAGAGCGGATTGTGGTGCCATCGCCAAAAGTTGCTACTTACGATTTAAAGCCAGAAATGTCGGCCGATGAATTAACCGCTAAATTTATCGAATATTTCCAGAAAAATAAACCAAATTTTACTGTTTTAAACTTTGCTAATGCTGATATGGTTGGCCATACAGGTATTTTGGCGGCAACGCAAAAAGCAGTGGCAAAAGTTGATAATTGTTTGGGTAAATTAGCTCAAGCGGTTTTGAATGCTGGTGGTGACTTGTTGGTGACAGCCGATCATGGCAATGCCGAGCAGATGATCAATTTACAAACCGGCGAAGTTGACAAGGAACATACAATTAATCCTGTTCCTTTATTGCTTTGTTTTCAGGAAAAAATTAATCAAAGGCCTGTGACTGTTAATTTGGATACCAAATTAGCCAGTGCTACAACAGAACCAATTGGGGTTCTGGCCGATGTGACTGCAACTGTAATTAATCGCTTGGGCTTAAATCAGCCAGAAATAGTAACAGGACAGGATTTAAGTCAAGTAATATAATAATTCTAATTAAACAAAGGAATACTAGATAATGAAAAAAGTTGTATTGGTGATTTTGGATGGTTGGGGCTTGGCGCCGGCATGGGGTGGCAATGCAATCGAAATGTCCGAAACACCGTTATTAGATGAAATTTGGCGTAAGTATCCTCATACCGCATTAAAAGCAGCCGAAGAATCAGTTGGTTTGCCAAGGCATGAAAACGGAAATTCAGAGGTCGGTCATTTAAACATCGGTAGTGGCCAAATTGTTTTTCAAAATCTGCCGGGCATTACTACTGCAATTAACGATGGATCTTTTTTCAGCAACGAAGTTTTACTTGGTGCTTTTACTCAAGTTAAACAAAATCAATCCAATTTGCATTTGATCGGGTTGGTTTCTGACGGCGGGATCCACTCGCACATTGATCACCTCTATGCTTTATTGGAAATGGCAAAAAAACAACAAGTGCAAAATGCTTACATTCATATGATTACTGACGGCAGAGATACTGATCCGATGAAAGCCCTATCTTACTTATCGGAACTAGAAGATAAAATTAAGGAAATTGGTATTGGTAAAGTAGAATCTGTCTCTGGGCGTTATTGGGCGATGGATAGAGATAAACATTGGGATAGAATTCAAAAATCATATGATATCTTAACTCAAGGGATCGGTCCACAATCATTGAGCGTTCAAAAAGCTATTTCTGAAAATTATAGACAGAATAAAACCGATGAGTTTATTTTGCCAACGGCGATTAATAAGCCGGAAAGTCCTTTTGTTCCGATCGCTGACAACGATTCTATAATATTTTTCAATTTTAGAGCAGAACGAACCAGAGAATTAACGGAAAGCTTGGTTACTCATAATTTTAAAGGCTTTGATCGAAAGAAGAAATTGCAAAATATTTACTTTGCCTCTTTCGCCTACTTGGACGAATATGCAGATGGTAATCTAGTAAAACCGGTTTTCCATCGCCATGATATCAATAATCCTTTGGCCAAAGTGATTTCAGATGCGGGATTAAAGCAACTTCATATTGCAGAAACTGAAAAATACGCCCATGTTACTTTCTTTTTTAATGGTAGTCGTGAAGCTCCTTTTCCAGGAGAAGATCGTATTTTGGTACATTCGCCAAAAGTGGCAACTTTCGATCTTAAGCCAGAGATGGCAGCAGATGACGTAGCTGACAAAGTCATGGGGGCAATTGGAAAATATGATTTTATAGTCTGTAATTTTGCGAACGCCGATATGGTTGGACATACTGGAAATATCAAAGCTGCAATAAGGGCTTGCGAGAAATTAGACGAACTTATTGGTAAAATAGTAAGTAGAAGTATCGATAAAGATGTTGTCTTATTAATTACGGCTGATCATGGCAATGCGGAACAGATGCTGAATCCAAATACGGGTGAAAATTACACCGAGCATACTGCTAGCCCAGTGCCGTTTATGATGATTTCTAAAGACCCGAATTTTCAAAGACCACTAAGACAAGCAGTTGGTGATCAAACGTTGAAACTTTCCGATATTGCACCAACAGTATTGCAAATTATGGATTTGCAAAAACCGATGGAAATGACTGGGGAAAGTCTGATTAGTTAAATTGGTTGGAGGGGCAAATGCAGAAGAATAGACCTGTAGTTTTAATGATATTAGATGGTTGGGGCTTATCACCTTCTTGGGGTGGTAATGCTTTAGTCATGAATAATCCGAAAAATATTGATAATCTTTGGCGCAATTATCCCCACAAGATTCTGCAAGCACTTGGGGCAATCGAATATGGCAATGTCGTCGGCGAGTCGCGCTTGGGCCATTTAATGATTGGCGCTGGACGGTCTGTTAAAAGTCCTCATACTCGTATTAATCAAGAAATAATTGGGCGAACATTTTACAAAAACCAGCAATTAGCTGGAGCATTTGCTTGGGCAAAACAAAATAATAGCAATGTTCACTTGATCGGTATGATTTCTAACGGTGGCGTGCATTCCGATATCTCGCATTTACTCGCTTTACTCGAAATGGCTCACCGACAAGATTTTGACCGGGTATTTATTGATGCAATTACTGACGGAACTGATACTGGACCAACCCAGGCTTTGAATTTTATTGAAAAAATTCGCGTAAAAATGGATGACGTTAAGATTGGTCAATTTGGCAGTGTTTGCGGAAGAAATACCGCCATGGACCGAGATGAGAACTGGGATAAAATTAAAAAATATTATCTTGCCCTAACTGAAGGAAATGGTAAAATTTCCGATAAAATTGAAAGCGCGATTTCTGAGAGCTATAGGAATAATTTAACAGACGAATATATCGAGCCGACGCTTATCAAAGATAAAGACGGAAAAATTAATCCTATCAAAGCTGGTGATGCTGTTATTTTCTTTAACTTTAGAGAGGATCGCGCTCGCCAATTGGCAAAAGTTTTTCTTGATTCTAAATTTAAAACTTTTTTCTTTAGACCAAAAAAAGTTGAAAATTTATATTTCTGCGGTTTTACAAATTATCAAAAAGATCTGCCGGCTAAAGTTGCTTTTCCAGATGAAATTTACGCCAATAATCTTTCTGAAGTTGTCTCAAAAAGTAATGGCAAACAGTTAAAAATTGCTGAATCAGAAAAAATGGCCCATGTTACCTACTTTTTAAATGGTGGTCAAGAAGAAGCTTATCCTGGTGAAGAAAGGAAGATAATTTCGTCGCCAAAGGTTGCTTCGTATGATTTAAAGCCAGAAATGTCTTCGAGACAAATTACTTCGGCGACACTTTCGGCTATCAAATCAAGAAAATATGACTTAATTGTGTTGAATTTTGCTAATGTAGACATGATTGCTCATACAGGGAATATCATTGCAGTTGGTCAAGCAGTCCAGTCTTTGGATGAACAAGTAGGTCAGATTGTGAAAGCAAATAGATCGGTTGGCGGGGTGACCATTATTACAGCAGATCATGGTAATGCGGAACAAATGGTTAATATAAATCAAAGTGATGTTGGAGAGAGGGAGACAATGCACACGTTAAATCCTGTGCCGTTTATTATGGTAAAAAATGACGCAAAAAAAGATTTAATCAGAACATCGCTTTCGTATGGACCAAATGCTTTGAGCAAAATTATTTCAGCAACCGACAGTTTAGCAGATATCGCGCCGACAATTTTACAACTTTTAGAAATACCTAAACCAGCGCAAATGACAGGACATTCGCTGCTGAATAGATTGGAGTAATTGTGGAAAAACTATTTAATCCAGGAAATATTGCAGTTATTGGTGCGTCGCCGCACAAAGAAAAACTTGGTTACCAAGTATTGGGTAATATAATTAACAATGGTTACAAAGGTAAAATTTTTCCAATTAATCCGACGGCTAATGAAATACTAGGTCTAGAAACTTTCCGGACAGTAAAAGATATTAACGAGACAATCGATTTGGCAATTATCGTGGTTCCTGCGAACATTGTGCCGGAAGTATTACAAGAATGTGTGGCAGCAAATATTAGCTATGCAGTGGTAATCTCGGCAGGTTTTTCGGAAATCGGTGAAAAAGGAAAAATTCTTCAGGAAGAAATTAAAGATGTTATTATTAAAACCTCTCCCCTACGACTCGTCGGGCCGAATTGCCTTGGCATTATAAGCAGTGAATGTAACTTAAATGCGACCTTTGCTGCTCCAAGCCTTACCAGAGGCAGTGTGTCAGCGGTTTTTCAATCGGGAGCTTTAGGTGTAGCCTTGCTTGACATGGCCGAATCATACGAGTTTGGATTTTCAAAATTTATTAGTTTAGGAAATAAGGCTGATCTAGAAGAATCAGAGATTATTGAATATCTTGGCGAAGATAAAGAAACTAAGATTATCGCTCTTTATTTAGAAAATATTGCGAATCCAAAAAGATTTTTTGAAGTTGCTAGAAAAGTTTCGGAAAAAAAGCCAATTATCATTTTGAAAGGTGGTACTACTAAGCAAGGCGCAGTAGCCGCTTTTTCTCACACGGCGGCAATGGTGACTTCCGAAAAAATTGACCAAGCGATTTTTAGTCAAGGTAATTTAATTGTTGCCAAGAGTATTAAAGAGATGCTCAATCTATTACAAATTTTTGCCACTGAACCTGCGGTAAATAAAAAAGATTTAGCTATATTAACTAATGCGGGCGGGCCTGGTATTTTAAGTACCGATGTTGCCAGTAAAATTGGTTTGCGTATGCCGCCGCTTTCTGAAAAAACCATCAGTATACTTAAAAAATCTCTTCCGCCAGTTGGTTCCATTTCGAACCCGCTTGATTTGGCCGGCGAAGCCTTGGCTAAAGATTATGAAATAGGCTTAAGAGCCCTTATTGGAGAAGATAGTATTTCATCAATATTGGTATTGCTAACACCTCAAACCATGACAGAGGTTGAAGAAACAGCTAAAGTCTTAGCCAAATATAAAACCAGTAACAAAGTGATCGTCGCGTCTTTTCTCGGTGATAAAATGGTCAAAAAAGGAATTGAAATACTCAGAAAAGAAAAGGTTCCGTTTTTTGAGGAGCCGGAAGATGCAGTTAGAGCTATTGCTAAAGTTACTAAATATCAAGAAAAAAATTCTCATCCAAAATCATTTATCGAGATGACCGCTTCTCAAAACTGTCCTATTCCAGAAATCGACGCCTTGGAGCTTCTCGAGAATTATAACATACCCATCCCCCCTTCTGGGATAGCCACAAATATCGACGTTGTTATGAAAATCGCCGGAAGAATCGGCTTTCCATTAGCGGTAAAATGTATTTCCAAAAAGTTTGTACATAAATTTAAGGCCGGAAAAGTCGTTTTAGATGTACAAAGTGAATCATATCTAAAGCAGTCTGTAGAAAAAGTCGGTTACCCAGTTTTGATTCAAAGAATGGTCAACTCTCCGTTCGAAGTAATCATAGGGGCAAAGCGTGAAGAAAAACTTGGTACGGTCGTTACATTTGGCTGGGGCGGTGTTTTTACTGAAGATATTGATGATATTTCTACAAAAATTATGCCCTTGACAGAGTATGATCTTGAGGAGATGATTAAGGAAACGAAGATAGGTAGAATTTTAATTAAAGAAAATTTCGATCTCTCGAGTATCAAAAATATAATTATCGAAGTTTGTCAAATTATGACCGACTTTCCAAATATCATTGAGCTTGATTTGAATCCGGTTAAAATGACAAGTGGTGGAGCCATTTGCGTTGACGCAAGGTATAGATCAGCAAGCTGATCGCGGAATTTCTTCGAAATATAAATAAGATTCTTAATTTCTCATTAGGAAAAAATAAATGAATAAGGAATTGTTAACCGGTAATCAGGCAATCGTAAAGGGCGCATTAGCAAGCGGTGCCCAGATGATGACTGGCTATCCTATTACGCCAACGACCGAAATTTTGGAAAATTGGGCGGAAGAAGCAGCAAAAAATTCAAACCTCAACTTTTTACAAACTGAAGACGAAATGTCCGCAGGTTTTTCTATGATTGGTGGCGTCTTGGCAGGTCTAAAGACTTTTTCGGCAACGGCTGGTCCAGGTAATGTTTTAATGCAAGATGCCCTTGTTATGGCCGAAAGTATGAGACTGCCGACTGTGGTTTTTATTAATCAGCGCGGTGGTCCGTCCACAGGCACAGTTATATATTCGCAACAAGAATTAAACCTAACATGTTTTGGTGGTAATGGCGAAGGCTTGAGGATTGTTTATTCAGTTGGAAATCCGCAAGAAATGTACGATTATGCAATTAAAGCCTTTAATACTGCTTGGAGGTATCGTTTCCCTGCTTTTGTGTTGGGTGATGGATATTCCGCAAAGACTCTTACGGAAGTCGAAACTTATAGTTTGGAAGAAAGAAAGATTGAACGAGTTTCTTCTGCACCGTATTTGCTTGGTGAGGATAACAGTTCAGGTAGTGTAAATTTAAGAAATACATATAATTTAGAAACAGAGCTCAATACCTTGCTGATGAAGCAT
This sequence comes from Berkelbacteria bacterium GW2011_GWE1_39_12, assembly GCA_001029735.1. Lineage (GTDB taxonomy): Bacteria > Patescibacteriota > UBA1384 > UBA12157 > UBA12157 > GWE1-39-12. The sequence goes on along the minus strand of CP011213.1, from coordinate 864,916 downwards.
AAGATGGCCTTCGATGGTTTTACATCCGAAATTGTCGAGTTCGATGACTATCAAACCTTGGGGGCCGAGATCGTAATTGTTGCTCATGGTAATATAGCTATTTCCGCAAAATGTGCGATCGATATATTAAAAAGTGAAGATGAAAAAGTTGGTTTATTTAGGCCAATCACTCTTAATCCTTTTCCCTCTGAAACTCTTCGATCAGTTGTTCAGAAAAAAAAGTTAATTGTTGTTATTGAGTCATCATTGGGTCAATTTGAAAGAATGGTCAAAGAAAATCTTTATGGCGAGAATATTCCAATGGTGGCAATTAAAAAACCGGCCCTCGGCATCAATCCAGATGAAATAGTTGAGAGAGTTAAAGATTTTTTAAAGGAGATGAATGGCTGAAAACAATAACTTTCCAAAATCATGGAAGAAATCCTCAAAACCTCATAAGTTTTGTCCTGGGTGCGGCCAATCTTTAGCCTTAAAAAATCTTGGTTTTGTGATAGACGAGTTACAAATTGCCGATAAAACCGTTTATGCCTGTGACATTGGTTGTTCACTCCTTACCTGGGATATGTTTGAAATAGATACTATTCAGACTCATCACGGACGCGTGGTCCCAACGATGGTCGGGTTTAAATTGGCTAAGCCATCGGCGATTACTATTGCCTTTATGGGTGATGGCGGCGGCTATGCAATTGGTGCTCAGCATTTAATTAATGCAGCAATGCGCGACGATCCGATTACGGCAATACTAATTAACAATGCCAATTATGCCATGACTGGCGGACAAATGGCCCCGACTACTTTGGTTGGGCAAAAAGCCACAACGGCGCCCAATGGTAGGGACTGGCAAAAAGTCGGCAAACCTATTCATGGGCCTGAGATGTTGGCGGAAATCGCACAAGAAGGTTCCTATATCGCAAGAACAATTTCGACTGACATAGCTGATTGTAAAACTAAAATACGCAAAGCGCTTCAGAACCAAATTGACGGTCGCGGATTTAGTTTTATAGAAATAATTTCAATGTGTCCAGTTAACTGGCATACAGACGCTTTGCAATCATTAGATTTTAGTGAAAAAGAAATGACAAAAGTTTATCCGTTAGGAGAATTCAAATGCCCGCAAAAATTAGCTTAACAAATTTTAGATAGGAAAATAAATGCCAGCTAAAATTATCATAGCAGGAGAAGGTGGACAAGGTGTTCAAACTATCGCCAAAATATTAACGAAGGCCGCCAAAAAATCCGGGAAAAATGTTTCATACTTGCCTTCTTTTGGGGTTGAACAGCGTGGCGGTGTTTCACTTGCATATATTCAAGTTAGCAGCCGGCCAATCCCCTACCCTAGATTTTCAAAGGCTGATTTTGTGGTTACTTTATCTAGTAGATCGTGCGAAACAATCAAAAATTTTATTTCAGATAATTCTTTGGTAATTTATGATAGTGCAGAAATTTACGAAAAAGATATTAACGAATTAAAGGCTGAAATTAAACGATTTGTTGCTGTACCAGCTAAAAACATTGCTTCCGAAAAACTTTCAACCAAAGTTGCCAACATTATTATTCTAGGTGTTTTGTCAGCACAGCTGAAAGATATAAGTTTTCAAGATTTTCAGGATACTGTTTTGATGGAATTAGCAGCTAAAATTAAGATAAAGCCTGAGCTAAAAGAGCTTAATAATTCAGCTCTGCAAATGGGTGCTGAATTTGCGCAAAATTATGAAAGCTCTGACCATTTGACGGGTAAAAGTCCAGATGAAACCGTTAGAAGTTTCGAAAATGACAAAGTTAAATGGACAAGATTCCCAGAATACTGTAAGGGCTGCTCTCTTTGTATACTAAGTTGTCCGGTTAAGGCTATTACCTTTGCGAAGGATTTAAACTTTTTAGGAACCCCTATGCCGATTGTCGATATGGAAAAGTGTATAGGTTGCGGAAAATGTATGCAAATCTGTCCAGACGGCGCAATTAATGTAGAAAAGAAATGATCAAAGAAAATTTAATTTTTTTTGATACGGAATTCAGTTCTCTCAATCCAAATGTCGGCGAGATCTTGTCGGCTGGCTTTATTAAAGATACAGGCGAAGAACTATATTTCGAGATCGATTATAGCGGCCCAACAAATGAATGGGTAAAAGAAAATATCCTGCCCACTTTAAAACAGGAAAAAATTTCCAAAGAGCTTGCTGTCAAAAAGATTCAGGAGTTTATTGGCGACAGTAAACCAATACTAGTGGCCTTTGTTAACCAATTCGATGTGGTTTATCTACATAAACTTTTTGGCGAAAATGATATTCCGTATGGTTGGCCGCCAATCGATCTTGCTACGTTGATGGTAGTTAAAGGATTGGACGTTGATAAATATTACGAGAATCAAAAAGAGTATATTAAAAAACTCGGTATTAAAGGTGAATTTATTCAGCACAACGCCTTAGATGATGCCAGACTAGTTAAAGAAGTTTACTATAAAATCACTTAATCTTGTAACAGGTTGAATTAACGGTAATAATATGATAACATTTTAATATCGGGGCCGTTAGTTCAGTGGTAGAATGCTTCCATGGCATGGAAGAGGTCCGGGGTTCGAGTCCCCGACGGTCCACCATTAAAATAACAGGTTATAGACCTGATTTTTTGTATATACCCTAGCATATTTGGAACTCTTTTTCGACATGCGCTTCTTTGTTAATATCTTCTAAGATAATTTTCTTGTTCATATCTTGATAATTTGACCTATTTTTGGTATAGTTTTAATCGATATCTAAAGTCGTCTTTCAATAATTCTCTGTCATTCAGGAGGCGGATATGTCAGCGAAGGTTGTTATTGCTACGGGCATTGATAAAGAGGCTGAGGAGATAAGAGACTTTCTTAATAATAATGGTATTTCCAATGAAGAGATTGTCTCTGTCCAAACACTACACGGAGTCGAATTGGCTTGGCCTGTTGCGGCCAGTACTATTAGGGCGTTCTTTATTAGCGCCAGTGTCGAAGGTGCAATCGCTTTGGTACGACAGTTGAGAGAAAAGGGTCGGGCTTTGCCTCTTTCGCAACGGGTGCTTCTGGTAGCATACGCAGATTCTGGTTACAATTCACTTGAAGATGTTTGTGACTATAGCTACGGAGGGTCGCGCTTCCAGCCACAAACACTCAGCTATGTGCTAAGGCGACGCTGTAAATAGTTGCAGAAATCAATAGTGAAACTGACTGATAGAAGTACTTATCGCAGGGTGATCGATGGCTAAAACCGGATCACCCTTTTTCTTTTCTTGAAATTGTTAAAGATCTAATCTATAATTTGTGATTGAATTAACTATTCATTTTATAAGAACCTAGACTAATTAATATTTGCCGCTTATACTAATTCTAGGTAAGCACAAACAAGAAAGGCAAAAATGCCGGAATTATTTCGTTCGGATAAAGAACAACCAATAAATTTTGATGCGGTTGGAGAAGAAAAACCGGAAGTCCTTGGGACTGGGTTATTAGAGGGCGACGTTGTTTGTGTTGAGGGCATGATTTCTGGCTCTGGAGGAAGACAAAAAGAAGTGCAGTTGGCTCAGAAAATATTTCATACTGAAGGCATGCTTGGCAAACACGATGTAGAAGGGCATGTTAAAATACTTTTAGAAAAACATGCGGAATTAAAAAGAAGACACTTGCCGACAATTCCAACCATGAGGATAGGTGAAGTTGATGGCGATACTCGACTTTTCATGACCGATCTAACTCGAGGCGGTAAAAACGAAGTTATTAGTAATATGGACTGGGAAAGTTATTTTGGCAGAGCCGGTAAATACTTTCAGAATGATGCTAAGTTTGAATTATCGAATAAAGAAGAATTAAGTCAGAATGCTTCGGATATTTTTAAGCAATTGGTAACTAAAGGATGCATTGCTCGAAATGATGTATTTTTTGTCATAATGGATAAGGATACCAAAAAAGGACAAATAATATTGGGGGATATTTACGCAACAGAGTTATACTCGGATTCTGATCTTAAAAGCTATAGTACAAGGTGCAAGTTGCAATCAGATAATTTTAAGGAAATGAATCGTTTCCTTTTGGAAATAAATGGGCATCTTAGCGATGAGAGCCAAATTGATTTAACTCTGTTAAAGCAGGCCTACGATGAGTTGGATCAGAAAGTGTTTGACGGCTTTGATGCTAGCGAGGAACTGGCATAAGTGAATGAAAAGATGAAGTTATGATGCGTAGTAATCCCGACGGTCTCGACTTGCGCTTGGAAAAGTTTACAGAAATTTGTTTGGATTTTATGAAGCTATCACTGTTGATATAGGCTTTAAGTAAGGAGTAAAATATGCTATATTAACATTAGATTAGCTAAAAAAATAATAATTATTGAAAATCTCATGAATTATTGCCCTTCGGGCGCGGAATTTATATGAATAAATATAATCCTCAAGAAATTGAAATAAAGTGGCAGAAGATTTGGGAAGAATCAGGCATGTATAAGTCAGAAGAAAATCCTGATAAACCAAAATTTTATTGCTTGGACATGTTCCCCTACCCTTCCGGTAGCGGTCTTCATGTTGGCCATTGGCGTGGTTATGTGCTCTCTGATGTCGTTGCAAGATATCAATTATTAAATGGCAAAAATATTCTTCATCCGATGGGTTGGGACGCTTTTGGATTACCTGCCGAAAACGCTGCCATAAAGAATCAATCACATCCATCGATTTACACTAAAGAAGCAATTAATAATATTCGCCGTCAAATTAAGCAAATTGGAACTATGATTGATTGGTCAAGAGAAATTAATACTTCGGACCCGAGTTATTATAAATGGACTCAATGGATCTTTTTGCAGCTATACAAAAACGGTCTCGCTTATCGCAAAAAAGCACCGGTCAACTGGTGTCCATCATGCCAAACAGTTTTGGCTAATGAACAAGTTGTTTCTGGTGAATGTGAGCGTTGTGGCTCTCAGGTCATTAATAAGGATTTGACTCAATGGTTCTTTAAAATAACAGATTTTGCCGACGATTTATTAGAGGATTTAGATGGTCTTGATTGGCCAGAAAGAACCAAGGCTTTACAGCGCAACTGGATCGGTAAATCCGAGGGTGTGATTTTCCGTGAAAAGGTTAAAGATCTAAATATTAGTTTTGAAGTCTACGATTCCGTTCCCCAAACATTTATTGCACAGACATTTGCTGTTATTGCTCCAGATCACCCATTGTTGAAGAAGCTTGTTGAAGGCACGGAGCATGAGAAACCTGTGATGGATTTTGTCGAAAAAATCAACAAGAAGAAATTGCAAAACAAATTTGATGTTGATAAAGATCTTGAAGGAATATTTACCGGACGTTACGTTGATAATCCTTTTGGGACCGGCGACTTGCCGATTTGGGTAGCGTCATATGTTTTGTCTGATTACGGAACGGGCATTGTAAACTGCAGCGCTCATGATGAGCGAGATTTTAACTTTGCAAAGAAATACGATATCCCGCTAAATACTGCTATGCTGCCAAAAGATTCAATTCGGGCGGAAAAAGTTGAAAAATTAGAAATATATTACGGCCGGGATCCGGAAGGTATTCTACAGTTGCCCGAAGAGCTGAAAGGCATGAAATGGATTGCAGCCAAAGAGAAATCGATAGACTACATCGAGAAGAAGGAATTAGGCTACCGTTCGACACAATACAAAATCCGTGATTGGTTGATTTCTCGCCAACGTTATTGGGGCGCTCCAATACCGATTGTTTATTGTGATAAATGTGGTGAGATGCCTGTGCTTGAAGATCAGCTGCCGATTGAATTGCCAGATGATGTGGAATTTAAGCCACATGGCAAATCTCCATTAAAAGAATCTAAGAAATTTTTATATACAAAATGTCCTTCATGTGGCGGTCAAGCCACACGCGAAACTGACACGATGGATACTTTTGTCTGTTCTTCGTGGTACTATCTTCGATATGCCGATCCAACAAACGCAAATTCATTTGCCGATAAAGACAAAGTCAATTACTGGCTTCCGGTCGATTTCTATTTTGGTGGAATTGAACATGCAGTCTTGCACTTGCTTTACGCCCGTTTCATTAGTAAAGCATTAACGAAATTAGGAATCATAGACTATGATGATAAAGGCGAGCCGTTTAAGCGTTTATTTAACATTGGAATGATTTATCTTCATGGTGCCAAAATGAGTAAGTCTAAAGGCAATGTAGTTTCACCGGACGAATTAATTGAAAAATATGGCACTGATGCCTTGAGAGGCTATGAAATGTTTATCGGCCCGGCCGATTTAGACAGTGAATGGCAAGTTCAGGGCATTAGTGGAGTTTATCGTTTCTTGGAAAAAGTTTGGAATATTTATAATAGTGAATTAATAGATTCTGCCGACGTCGATCCGCTAGTGGAAAAAACCATTAAGACTGTTACTTTAGAGATTGAATCAGTTCACCCAAACACTGCTATTAGTCATTTAATGGAATTATTTAATCACCTATCTAAAAATAACAATTTATCTAAACAGAACGCTGAAAGAATAGCGATACTTTTATCGCCGTTTTTTCCTCATTTATCAGAAGAATTGTGGCAGATTTTAGGAAAAGATAAATCGGTATTCGCGGAAACTTGGCCGGCCTTTAACGAAGAAATCCTAAGTGAAGAAAAAATTAAGCTTCCTATTCAGATTAACGGAAAAGTAAGAGATATCATTGAAATAAACTCGGACATGAGCGAAGAGGAGATCTTAAACTTGGCAAAATCAACCGAAAAAATCAAATCAGCGATATCGGAGTCGAGAGTAATTAAAACCGTCTACATCCCTTTAAAAATCGTTAATATTGTGATAGAATGAATAAGTAAACTTAATAAAACGGAGAAAAATAGACAAGCCTATGCTTGTCGCGGAATTCTCTAGAAAGAAAATATAATGGCAGAGCCAAAGAAACGGTTAACTAGTGCTCGATCTGGTGCACGAAGAAGTCACCTCGCTCACAAAGCAAAAAAGTTAACTGAATGTCCAAAATGCAAAGCGGTCGTTCCTTCACACCAAGTATGTTCAAAGTGTGGTTTCTATAACGGAAACGATGTTATGGAATTAGAAAAAAAAGAACAAGCTAAAGCCGCAAGACGCAAAGAGGAAGAAGAAAAAACCAATGAATAGACATTTATCACGCGTAATCATTATGCAGTCCCTCTATGAATGGGATTTTCGCCCGGATGCTGCTTTAGAGGAAATAAAGCAAAGAAATATAGAGAACTATAACGAAGACGCTGATAAAGAGTTTATTGATAACACAATTTCAGGAGTAATAAAGAATATCGAACAAGAAGATAAGCTTATTACTGAAGCAGCTCCTGAATGGCCTCTTGAGCAAATTTCGGCAATAGATAAAACAATTTTAAGAATTGCTATTTTTGAAATTCTTTTTTCCGAAGACATCCCTCCCAAGGTAGCTATTAATGAAGCTGTGGAATTAGGTAAAACATTTGGCGGAGAGAACTCCTCAAAGTTTATTAATGGTGTACTTGGTACTGTATACCGAAAATCGCCTAAATACGATCCAACTCAGGACGAGAAAGAACTTAAAAAAGATGAATAATTTACCAGAATTAGAAAAAAAAATTGATATAAACTTTAATGACAAAGACTTGTTAACGCAAGTTTTTGTTCATCGTTCTTATTTGAATGAAAATCCCGGTTTTAAATTAGATCATAATGAAAGATTAGAATTTCTTGGAGATGCTGTTTTGGAATTAGTGGTAACTGAAGATTTATATCGTAAACTGCCTAATCCAGAAGGCGAACTGACCAATATTCGCTCTGCCTTGGTCAAAGGGAAAATGCTTTCTGACCTAGCCTCAGAACTTGAATTAAACTGTTATCTTTTACTTTCTAAAGGTGAAGCAAAATCAGAGGGCAAAGCCAGACAGATTATTTTAGCAAATGCTTTTGAAGCGTTAATCGGCGCAATCTATCTTGATCAAGGTTATGACGTTGTTAAAAAATTTATTGCAAATATTTTATTAAAAAGACTCAAAAATGTAATTGATGAAAAGCTTTATATGGATCCGAAGAGTCATCTGCAAGAACTCTCTCAGGCTGAGTTAGGCAAAACTCCAAATTACAAAGTTCTAGAAGAAACAGGGCCAGATCATAACAAAGTTTTTGTCGTTGGTTGCTTTGTAGATGATCAGAAGATCAGCGAAGGCACCGGTTCGTCAAAGCAAGCCGCCGAAGCATCAGCTGCTGCAGCCGCCTTGGAGAGTTGGGCAGAAATTTCTAAAAAGGCCTTAAACAATACGCTTTCTTAGTTTAAGATAAGTTTCTCTCGCACTTTTTCTGAGTTCATCTTGTTCTACAAATTCCAGAGGCAGCTTTGGGTCTTTTTTTAGTATAGTAGCATACTCAAAAATTAGTTTCTTTGCGTTATAGCGATCTCCGTTACCCTTTCCCATCCCTTTGAGTGCCCTCTCTGATTCTTTAATAAAACGTTCTAACGAGAGATTAATTTCTGGCAAATTCCATGCTTTGTTAATTATTTGTCTATTTAATGACGGAGTTGAAGTAACCTCAAAAAATTTAATCGAACTACCCAAGTTTAAGTTCTTAGTAATTTTATCGATATCGGTTTTTATATCAATAGATGAAATCCAGACGCTGGCTTGAAGAATGCCAAGGCCAATATCAGTCAATGCTCTTCGTAATTTATCACGATTTCCTCGTTCAGTTTCAGGAATATCAAACATAACAAGGCGCCATTTCATATCCCATTTGGCATTGTCTTTCAAAGGTGCTAAAGATTTATCAAAAAAAGCTTCACCTTTTTCAGTGATTTTATAAAAGTCCTCATCGCCGTCTTTAATTTTTGTTACATAGCCTAAACTTTTCATCTTGGCTAAAGCCCCACGAGCCGGTCTTCCCCATCGATTCAGACGGTACATAGGGACTTGCTTTTCGTCTTCGAGCAAAACTAAAATTTCTTGCATAGTTGATAATGACATTTTTTCTCCTGCATTTCAATTTAACTTGCTAAATCAGTACACTATAATTTAGCACACTATGCAAACGGCCGTCAAGTAGTAGAAATATTTATTGAGTTCTTTGTTCAGCTTTGAATGAAGCTTGTAACGATTTTACAATACAATCTATCTCATTATTTGCCTCAGATTCAGATACGACATCTGTTTTGTTCTGAAGCCAAATATGAAATGCTAAACTTTTTTTATTTAAACCAAATTTGTCTGAAACAAATTCATCAAACTTTTCTGCGAAAAGCACGGCGCTAGATGCCGCTGTAATCGCTTTTTCTATCTCATTTGACTCAATGTCAGCGTTAACTATAATAGAAATATCTCTGATTGTCGGTGCAAATTTTGAAATATCTCGTAATTTATTTTGTGAGACTTCATAATTAATTTCTTGATTATTTTCAGGAAGTTCGTCTGAATTGAAAATTACCATATTGATTGGTCTTCGAATTTTAAACGCATCAAGGATGTTTTGGTCAACTTGTGCGACTTGAGCTTTTACGTTTAAGCCATTGATTATTTCTTGCAAAGTTTTGGTATTTTTCCCAGCCGAAAGAATACCAATTTGCCAATATTCTTTTTTTATATCAAACACTTTAGCAACTTCAAAAATATTCAAATCAGGCGACCAAGGATTTTTAGCGGCTGCAGAAAGCAGCGACACAGAAAGGCTCGGTCTTAAAAACTCAGTTTCCGGTGCAATTGGGTTAATGATTCTTACACAATTCTCTAAGTTATAACCTAGTAAAACAATTTTATCCTTGTTTGAAAAAGATGTTGCATAAACTTCGGTAAAGCCTTTTTCTTTTAAGTAATCTTTAGCCGATTCTCTTTTCATCCATTCTTTGTTTTGTGTAATATTAGTAGCCAGCGCAGGAGTATTTCTAGAAATACTATTATAACCAAATACTCTTGCTACCTCTTCGGCTAAATCTTGCCAAATTTTTACATCGTACCATCTAAATGATGGAACGTACACAGTATCACTTTCGACTTTAAAATGTAATCTAGTTAAATACGAATCGATTGCAGCTTTGTCTAGGTTTGTGCCAATCAAGCGGTTAATTTGATCGTAAGTAAAATCAACCGTTTGTTTATCTGATTCGACTTGTTTTTTGTCAATTAATTTACCAACTGCGGCATCGGGTGCGGTTTCCTTAATCAAATTTGCCGCTAAATTAACGCCATACACGGAACCTTCGAAATCTACCCCTCGCTCGTAACGATAAGATGCATCAGTTTGATGATGAAGTTTTTTTGAAGCTCTTCTAATTAAAATTGGATCAAAAACAGAGCCAACTAATACGATTGTTTTAGTGTCGTTTGTGACTTCAGATGCTTGGCCACCCATAATGCCAGCTAGGTCAAAAATTTTCTCTTCGTCTTCAATAATGATGGCTTCGCTTGGTAAGAATCTTTCTTTACCATCCAATGTTGTAACTTTTTCACCATCTTTTGAAAGCCGGATTCTCATTAAGCCGTACTTAATCTTGTCGTAATCAAAGGCGTGGAGCGGTTGACCGGCATCGATCATCGCGTAATTTGTTATGTCGACAATATTGTTAATCGGTCTAAAACCATAAGCAGTAATTCTTTCCTGAAGCCATTTTGGCGATTCTTTAATAGAGACATTGTCGATAATTCTTGCAGTAAATCGAGGACAAATACTCTGTTTTTCAATAACGACTTTAATGTTTTTTGATAATTCTACGTCGTCAATCTCAATTTCTGGGATATTCAAGCTTTTATCATACATGGCAGAAATTTGTCGAGCGATGCCTAAATGAGAAAGACAATCACCACGGTTTGGTGTGATTTCTAAATCTAAGACAAAATCGTCGCCATATTTTTTAATTGATTCGACTTCATGAGCAAACATGCTTAGATCTTCGGCAAGTTCATCAGCAGATTTATCAAATTGTACATAATCTTTTAACCAAGAGAGTAGTATTTTCATGATTTTTTATCCTTAAAATTGCTTTAAGAGTCTTAAATCACCATTATATGCGGTTCTAATATCGTCTAAACCAAATTGCTGCATCATATACCGATCTATACCCATACCCCACATAATAGCTTGCCATTCGTTTGGATCTAAATCCATGTTTTTTAGTACATTAGGGTGGCCCATGCCAGCGCCCAGCATTTCTCGCCATGACCCATCCGGCATTTGGATATCAAGTTCTAATCCAGGCTCAACGAAAGAGAAATGACCAGGTCTGACACGCGTCTTAACTGTATCGCCGAATAATTCCTTTACGTAGCCTTCTAAAAGACCGATTAAATCGCTCAAATTTAAATCTTTACCTATCGCAATTCCATCGATTTGATAGAAATTGTATAGGTGGGTATTATCGGTCGCCTCATTTCTAAAGCATCGCCCAGGAATGACTAGTTTTAAAGGCGGTTTCAGGTTGCTTTCTTTAATAGCTCTTACATCTACCGGGGTTGTATGAGTCCTAAGTAGACGCCCGTCATTTAACCAAAATGTATCCTGAACATCTCGGGATGGATGATCCGCAGATACGTTTAAAGCATCAAAATTAAACCATTCTGTTTCAATCTCCGGCCCTTCGGCGATTGTAAATCCTCTGTCTTCAAAATATTTCAATGATACTCTAAGCATTTGAGTTAGTGGGTGTAAGTGTCCCTTCATTTTTTACTCCTAAAAAATAATTCTAACATTATTACTGCAATTATAAATAAACACGCAATCCACCAATTAAGTGATTTAACCTGTATCAGGAAGATTAAGCCAACCACCGAAAAAGCAATCAAAGCGCTTTGTCGAAGCGTTGGCATTAAATGGGAAAATATGACTTCCCGGTTTGATAACCAAACTTTTAAATAAAAACCAATGATAGCAAATAGCCCAGTAAAAAAACAAAAAAGAAGAGTATATACTAAAACTATTATCCAAGAAGGTGCGGAAAATGGATTAACGTTAATAATCAATAAAATCCAAAGTCCCAACGATAAAATCGCGACTGAGTAAAGACTAAATAAGTATAATCTAAGACCCATGGTCAATTTCCTTTAATAATTCGTCAACGCGATCAACTTTTTCTTGGTAATTGTCTGTTTTAAAGGTTAGGTGAGGAGTAAATTTCATTCTTAGCTTATCCCCTAATACCTTTTGATAAGCGCGAGTTTTTCCTTCGAGTGTTTTTAAAATTTTATCTTCTTCTTCAGTATTAAAAATTGAGATGTAAACCTTCGCATCTTTAAAATCTGGAGTTATATCAATATCCATTATAGTAATCAAGCCAAATTGTTCTGAAAGATCATTCCTAATTAGCTCTGAAAGCTCTCTTTTTAAAAGGGCAGATACTTTTTCAACTCTTCTTGTGCTCATGTTTATATTTTATCAAATATATGGTTAATTTGCAAAGGAAAATTCACTAAAAAAACAAAAAGACACATTGCTGTGCCCTTTTGTGTATCTACGATACAAATATTAACGTTTTGCCCATTGTGGAGCCTTACGAGCGCCTTTGAGACCTGGTTTCTTTCGTTCTTTCATTCTTCCGTCACGAGTAAGGAAACCTTCAACTTTTAACGTTTTATGGAGTTCGCCATCGAATTTATCTAAGGCTCGAGCAATTCCTAAACGGATTGCATCTAATTGAGCCACTGTGCCACCACCGTAAACCTTAGCAAAAATGTCTAATTCTTTATCTTTGCCGGTAACCTTTAACGGTTCGAGATAAACTCGGCTTGGTTGGGCCAATTCTTTGTCGTTAACAGTTACTTTGCCAGTTCCTTTGACTAACTTTACCTTGGCAATAGCAGTTTTTCTGCGTCCCAAAGCATACCAGTAGTTTTTGGATTTGACGATTGTTTCTTTTATTTCTGTAATCTCTTTTGGCATATATTTCCTTTATCCTGTGAAGGGTTAATTATTGATCGTTAAGTTCTTCATCCAGCCATCACGAAGCTTGTTCTTTGGCAACATTCCGTAAACGGCTTTCTTTAGGATTTCACCAGGGTTCTTAACCATCAATTCTTTGGCTGTAACTGTTTTAAGATGGCCTAGATAACCAGTATGGTGATGATAAACTTTTTGCTCAACTTTATTGCCGGTTAAGACAATTTTTGAAGCGTTGTTAACAACAACCTTATCACCCATTGATAAATATGGTCTGAAAGATGGTTTCTTCTTACCACGAAGAGTATCGGCAATTTCGGTTGCTAATCTTCCAACGACTTGACCAGCTGCGTCAAATTCTTTGGTCTCAATTTTTTTATTTGGCTGTGTTGGCTTTGGTTCGTTTTGAATTGTTTGCTGCGTTGCCTTTAGCTCCGACTTCTTTGTCGGCTGGCTTTGTGGCTTTTGCATGTTTTTCTGTTCCATCTTTACCTTCTGTATTTAATTCTTTAATTTCTTCTTTAATTTCACTTTTTCGTAATTCCAAAATCATAATCATAGCGCCGTCGCCTAATCTAACTCCTTTGCGGTATGATTTAATAAAACCACTCTGCAGATTGGCGAATCTTGGTACTAATACTTCCAATACTTTCTTGGTCGCATTTTTGTCGAAAAAGTATCCCAAAAGTCGTCTGCGGGCGGCTAAATCGTTTTTCTTTGCAAGAGCGATAAGATGTTCAACAACTGGTTTTACTTCTTTTGCCTTGGCTTCAGTGGTTTCAATTCGCTCATATAAAACCAAGGAAGTGGCTAAATTCCGTAAAAGTGATTCTCTACTGGCTTTTTTTCTTGATAATGCTCTCATCTATGTTCCTTAATTTAACTCGTTTAAATCAAAATTGATTACTTGGTTTTCTTGGCAGGTTTTTTAACGGTTTTCTTTTCTTCAACTGGGGCTTCAACTTCTTCTTTTGGTTCTTTCTTAGCCTTTTTTACTTTAAGTGCTAAAACCGGTTCTTCACTGGTGAACGCTTTTTGCATTAAAGACAAATGTTCTACTAAGATACCTGAAGCTTTTTCAAGAGCTTGTTCAGGATCAATTGAACCATCAGTAGCAATTTCTAAAGTTAATTTATCGAAGTTGGTCATTCCGCCGACACGGGTATTTTCTACTTCATAATGAATTTTCTTAACTGGAGTAAAAACCGAGTCAACAGCGATGGTGCCTAATGGCATTTTTTCATCACGGCGTCGTTCAACCGGAACATAGCCACGACCGCGTTCAACTACGACTTCAAGGCTCAATTTGCCAGTTTTGCCAACTGAAGCAATAAAAGCTTCTCCGTCGACAACTTCGCAAGATGAATTTTTGTCAAAATCACCAGCTTTAACTTCCTTTGGACCCTTAACCGAAAGTTTCATGGTTACAGGTTCGTCAGTGTGCATTCTGAAACGAAGTGATTTTAAGTTTAAAATGATCTCAACTACGTCTTCTCTGACACCTGGCAAGGTGGCAAATTCATGAGTAGCGCCATCAATCTTAACTGAAGTAATGGCTGCGCCTTCCAATGAAGAAAGCAATACTCTTCGAAGTGAGTTGCCTAATGTTACGCCATAACCTGGGCTCAAAGGTTCAATAACGAAAAGTCCGTTATTGCCAAGTTTTTCCATGGTTTTGATTTGTACTAAATTTGTTTCTGGTAAAATGTAGTCCATAAGGACCTCCATATTAATATTTTTGTTATCTTGAATAATATTCAACAATTAATTGTTCGTCGACCGGAGTTTCAATTTCCTCACGTCTTGGGAAAGCTTTAATTTCGACCTGCATTTTATTAACTTTCATCCAGGCAGGAGCGACAACTTTATTTTTGTCATCTGCTAATTCCGGCTTGGTTAAAGTAATAACATCTTTAATGTTAACTAACATTGAAGGAATATCGGCTAATTTATCGTTAATTTTAACATGACCATGGCCAACCATTTGTCTGGCCTGTGGTCTTGACGATGCAAGTCCTGCTCGGTAAAGAATATTATCAAGTCTTCGTTCCAAGTTTTGCAACATAACTTCACCAGTAACACCACCAACCCGAACAGCCTTTTCGTAAACTGCACGGAATTGTCGTTCTCGCATACCATAAGTGAATTTAGCTTTTTGCTTTTCTTGAAGCTGAATACCATATTCAGATTTCTTGCGGCGTCTTGACTGGCCTGCTTTTGCACTGCCAGAAGTACCAGGTGCATTGACTCTTCGAGTCAAAGCACAACCTGGGCCGACACAGCGTTCGCCTTTTACAAATAATTTTTCACCAAATTTGCGACATTCTCGACAAGCATTTCCAGCCATTAGACTCTCCTCGTTTTCTTTTGTCGGCATCCATTATGTGGCACCGGTGTGATATCTTTGATATTAGTAACTTTAATTCCTGTTCCGCCAATAGCTCTAACTGCAGATTCGCGACCTGCACCAACGCCGGCAACACGAACCTTAGCTTCCTTGATGTTATAAGCAAGCGCGTTATCAAGAGCTTTTTTCATGGTAATTTGAGCGGCATAAGGAGTAGATTTCTTGGTTCCCTTAAATCCGTTTGACCCTGCCGAAGACCAAGCCAAGTTATTACCATTTTCATCGGCAATAGTGATAATCGTGTTATTAAAAGAAGAATGAACGCTAATGATAGCTTTCGCTGCTTCTTGAATTGTTTTTTTCTTTTTAACTACTTTAGCCATATTTTTCCTTTAAGATTAATTCTTCAGAATCAAGCTTGCTTTATTTCGTCAGAAATTTTATGTCTTTTCAGCCGATTTCTTGCGGCCTGATCCAACAGTGACTTTCTTGCCGCGTTTTGTGCGAGCATTTGTCTTAGTGCGTTGGCCGTGAACCGGCAAATTACGCATGTGTCTTAAACCGCGGTATGAACTGATTGCTTTTAAGCGTTTAATATTTTGAGCGATTTCCATTTTCAAATCGCCTTCAACCTTGTAATTTTTATCGATAACTTCGCGAATTCGGTCAATTTCAGTTGTGGTGAGATCGGAAACTTTGGTGCCGCACTTCACGTTTGCTTGAGCACAGATTTTCTTAGCTAACGAAAGACCAACCCCATTGATATAGGGTAGTGAATATTCTACATGTTTGTTGTCTGGGATGTTTACTCCGGCAATACGGGCCATATGGTACTCCTGTTATTAACCTTGACGTTGTTTGTGTTTTGGATTTTGACAAATTACCCGAATAACATTTTTTCTTCGGATTACTTTACACTTCTGGCAAATTTTTTTAACTGATGGTCTAACCTTCATTAAATCCTCTATATGATATAAATAAAGCCGGGGTCATTGTTAAATAGATAAAAATGATCCGAGGCTATTACTACATTCTTCTAATAATTCTTCCCTTGGTCAAATCATAGGGTGACATTTCAACTTGAACTTTATCTCCAGCTAAAATTTTAATATAATGCATTCTCATTTTGCCGGAAATATGAGCCCAAATTTCCTGTCCGTTTACTAACTCAACTCTAAAAGTAGCATTCGGTAATGCCTCGGTGACTTGGCCTTCAAAAACTAATTTATCTTGATGCAACTGGCTACCTCAACTCACTCAAATCTGTGTTTTAAAAGTAATAAATACAAATAAATAGTAACACATAATTAAATTTTCGTCAACACCTGTGCGCCATTTTTTGTGATTGCGATCGTATGCTCAAAGTGCGCCGAAGGCGATCCGTCAGCTGTTACAATAGTCCAACCATTAGATTTAACTCTGACCTGCCAGGTTCCAATCGAAACCATTGGCTCAACAGCAATAGTCATTCCCTCTTTCAAAATTAAACCTGTTCCTTTTTTACCATAATTTGGAATTTGCGGTGGCTCTTGAAGCTGCCTGCCAACTCCATGGCCGGTCAGATCGCGTATGACACCATAACCTTCTGTCTCGATTATCTTTTGGATTGTTTCCTGAATATCACCCAAATGAATACCGGGCTTAATAAGTTTTATTGCTTCGATAAGCGATTTTTTGGTCACATCCAGTAATTTCTGTTTATCCTGACTAATTTGACCGACGGCAAGTGTAACAGCCGTATCTGAGTGAAAACCTTGGTAGTAGGCCCCGACATCGATTCCAACTATATCGCCTTCCCTAACTATGCGACCTTTTGAAGGAATACCATGAACAATTTCTTCATTCACCGAGATACAAGTTGCAGCAGGAAAACCGCCAAAACCTTTAAATGAAGGCGTGGCACCGTTATCAAGGATGGTTTTTTCTGCAATCTGGTCAATTTCATAGGTGGACATTCCTGGTTTCAGTTCTTTTTTCAGTGTATCTAAAACCAATGCGGCTATGTAGCCGGCTTTTCTCATTGTTACTATTTCTTCGGCTGATTTAATTGTTACTTCTTCTTTCATTGACCTTTTCCTCAATTTCCAATGCGACTTCTTCTATATTTGGTTCACCATCAATTTCTACTAATGCATTATTACTTTTATAGTGATCAATTAATGGCTTTGTTTGAAGATTATAAACCTCTAAGCGCTTTTTTACAACCCCCGGAGTGTCTTCCTGACGATGAATTAATCCTCCCCCACAAACTTCGCAGTTTCGCTTGTCTACCGGCGCCTTAAAGAATATTTTTCCGCAATTTTCGCAAACTTTTCTAGTGCCTGATCTGGAAACAATAGAATCTTCTGAAACCTCAATATTGAAAACGGTTAAATTATGCTTGAGCTCTTGATTAAGAAACTCCGCTTGTTTAATGGTTCTTGGGAAACCATCAAAAACAAAACCTTTTTCTTGACCAATTTCTTCTATTTTAGCCTTAACGAATTCTAATACTATATCATCGTCTACTAAATTGCCTTTACCCTCATCCCAAACACGTTGAAAGATTTGACCGAAATGGCTTTGTTTTTTTGCTTCAGCCCTCATGAAATCACCCGTTCCGAAATAGATTAAACCTAACTTTTCGGCTAAATCTTTGGCCTGCGTTCCTTTACCGGAAGCTGGTGGCCCTAAAAAAATGAAACTTTGCATTTTTCCTTTTCTGTTTAACTACTTTCGATTCATAAATCGCTAATTTGATTTAATCGATTCAATTGCCCAAATTCCCTTTGCACCCTTTGTTGACGGTTGAATTAACGTTATCAAATATATCTTGTCACCCTTTTTAGCAGTAACTGTTGCCGAACCCGCGGTTTCATCGATTGATGCTTGGGCAAAAGTATCAGTAGAGGTAATTCCGTAAGCAGATGGAGAATCTGCTTTAGCTGTGTCTACCGCTGTAAGTCTAAATAAATATTTGCCAGCATCAACATCTTTCTGTAAACTTGCGGCCATATCTTTATTTACAGTAAAACCGATTTGATTATTTTTAGGGATAATAAGAGTTTGATCAACCTTAATCTTATCTGCGTCTATACCATTGGCATCGGCAATCTGTGTCCAACTAACTCCAGCTTTTTGACCGATGGCAAACAAAGTTTCACCCTGACCAACGACGACTGTATCCGATGGACTCGATGGGCGACTGTCAGTACTAGAAGTTGCAACAGTAGTTGTGTCAGTGGTTTTGACAGGAGTAGTGGTAGTTATGGATGCCGAAACAGTATCTGTAGTTTTCGTTTTTGTTATAGCTGAGTCATCCTTGTTATTCATCGTGTTTTCTAGTGAAACAGTTTTAGCATAAAAGTAACCGTTACCTGCAGCAAAAATAGCTGCAAAAAAGATTAAAATAGCAATTAATGTTTTAACGCTTTTGCTCATTCCACTCCTTTGCTATGGCTTCCAGCAAATAATATGAATACCGGAGCCAATAGTATTTATTTTATCACTACCAATCCTTATTGTACTTAATTCACCTGTTTGCATGTCATTAAAATTGTCCTCAAAGTTCTTTTGAACAACGCCTGTGGCGATCATATCCGGAGAGATAATCGCGGACGATAACATCTTCTCCCTCAAAGACAAATCTTTTTTTAGCTCGCCGGTTTTTAAATTAATTAAATAAACAATTGAACTGTTAATATTTTTTTCGTTTGCTTCGGTAAAAATTAAATTGCCGTTTGATAAAACAGAAAGATCAAAAATTTTGTCGCCTGTTTTATAAATCTGTTCATCTTCAAAAGTATTTAAATCTAAGCCTATTATTCTGTTATCGTCTTGGGTAAAAAACGCCTTTTGGCCATCAATCGAAATTGATAGATCTAAAATCGGAGCATTGGCCTGATAAAGCAACCTTTGGTTTTTTCCATCACGAGTTTCTTGATATAAATTATGCTTTGTTTCAGAATCAGTAATAAACTCTTTACTATAATAGATCTCTTTACCCAATGGATCGGCGGCAAAGGATTCTGAAATGGAAAAATCTTCTCTTAAAACGTGCATATCCGCTTTATCGTTAAACTTAAAAGAAACAAGCTTCTCCTTATTACTATTTTTAATAGTAGCCAAAAATTCCGATGAAAGGTTTGTAAAATTGCCGAATTTCCCAATTTTATATTCTTCGTCTTTATCTGAATAAACGGTAGTTATTTTATCGTCTGAAGTGTTATAAGAGTTGATCTCTAAACTGCCCTCTTTGTAGGAAATATAGTAAATTTTGCCATTTAGCTTCGTACTTTCCGTCGCTTTGACTAAAGAGGTATTTTGGCTTGAATTATTTGTATTTTCCGCTTGATTGATTTTGTTTTGTTGGATTTTAAGCAAAACAAAAGCACTAAAAAACAAAACGATTATTGTTCCGACAATCAATATAATTTTTTTTGTCATTTGAACAGCCTAATATTTATCGTATGATCTCATTACTAATTGTGCTTGAATCTGACGCATAGTCTCGATAATTTAAGAAGTAAATTTCCGCGGAACATGCTGGTGAATATGTAAACGGTTTAATATTTATCGTACGATCTCATTGCTAACTGAGCCTGAATTTGTCTCATCGTTTCAATTATAACCGAAACCATAATCAAGATACCGGTTCCACCTAGAACAAGTGTATTAATATTGGTGATAGCTTGGACGATATATGGTAAAACAGCAATTGCGCCAAGAAAGATTGCGCTTGAAAGAGTAATATATAGCACGACCTTACTCAAATAATTAGACGTTTCTGTGCCTGGTCTGATGCCTGGAATGAAACCGCCTTGCTTTTGCAAATTCTCGGCCATATCGGTTGGTTTTAATACAATGCCTGTGTAGAAATAGGTAAAGGCTACTACAAGAATAAAGTAGATGATTCCCTGGTAAAGATTATTCTGGAAAAAAGTTGCCATATGTGCAGCAGAACTGGCTAACCATTCGGATTTTGCATTTTGTAGTAAATTAGCCACCACACCTGGAACAAGTAAAATGCTCATGGCAAAAATGATTGGAATAACGCCGGCTGAGTTGACTCTAATAGGAATAAACGAATCAACGCCGCCATATGATTTTAGCCCTCGTATTCGCCGCGCATAGGAAACTGGAATTTGCCGCGTACCCTCGTTAGCCAGCACAATTAACACAACAACGGCAATTGAAATGGCAATATAAATAATTAAACCGACAATCATACCAGAATCAACTAATTGTAAGGTATTTCGCACTTGGCCTGGAATGGCGGAGATAATACCTAAAGCAATGATAAGGGAAACGCCGTTTCCAATGCCGTTTTCCGTTATAAGTTCACCCAGCCACATTAATAAAATAGTACCAGCAGTAACCGAAACAAGAATGGTTGCCCATTGTAAAGGTTCTAAGGAGCCTAAAATACTTTGGCTTTGTAAAATCCGGATCATACTAAACGATTGAACAAGCGCTAAAGGCACGGTGGCAATTCGAGTCCAGTAGTTGATTTTTGCACGACCACTTTCGCCTTCCTTATTAAGTTCATCCATCGCTGGAATTATCATGGTAAGCAACTGAAATATAATCGTTGCGGTAATATATGGCCCGACACCCATCAATATTACGGAAAAATTTTCCATCGCGCCGCCGGAAAACATATTGAATAAACCGAAAATTTGGTTTCTTGCAAAAAAGCTTTGTAAGGCATCAAGATCAACACCCGGTAATGGTACATGCGCTAAAATTCTTGCAGCCAACAACAGCCCAACCGCATACAAAATACGATTACGCAAATCTTTCATCGTAAAGATTTCTTGAAATGTTTCAATTATTCTCATATTAATTATTCCTAAAGCAGCTATTTCTTAATTACTTACATTTAAATCCTACACCATTTTATCAGGTTGAGCAATATAGTCAATTACCAATTGACACAGCGCTTGCAGAATGATATACTTTTTGGACTGTTTTCGCTTTTGTGCCATAATAAATCTACCTTAACAATAGGAGGTCTAAGATGCGAGTTCTACTGATAGTTCTTGTTGTTCTTGCTTTACTTGCCTTGCCGTGCGCCTCTTGGACCCAAAATCATCCCAAGCATATAGTGAAACCTTGGGTTACCAAGTACAAAGGCGCAACATTCCTCGTTGTTCAGCTGCCTCGATGCAACCACGTTGAGGCAGTGATTTCCTATGAACCTGGTGGCGAAAAGAAAGAAAGAGCTAAGAAGCGGCTCGGTGGTTTTGCGGTTTGTTCTGGCAACTTCTATGACTGCAGAACCAATCTTCCAGTTGATTACTTTCGTCGTAACGGTGTAAAGGTAAAAGGACGCGAGGTTGGGCGGTATTTTCTTGCTATCCATCCGGATGGCCGCATCAACCTGTCTCAAGACTACCAGCTTCTTAATAAGAATAAGGAAATCGATGCTGTTGCCTTAGGACAGATGATCAAGCCTTTTCGCTACGATGGTTTTAAAACGGTCTTTATTGATGCAGAAACCGACAGAATGGGCATGGGTTTTACCTCTGGCTATATATACATAGTTCAGAGTCGTACTAATATTAGAACTTTGGCCAGTTTTTTCGCCAATGTTCTTAAGTGCGATGAAGCGATTAATACTGACGGCGGACATGTTGTTAAGGGTAAGAGTCCTTTCCATATTGTCTTTCGTTGGCACAAAGCGCCAAAAAACATCACGGCTGTTACCAAGCCGCCTAAACAATAGGCGGTTTTTTGTTATAATAACTTTATGAAAATAATTGTAAATGCGAAAACAAACGCCAATAAAACACTTGTCAAACAAATAGATGACCTCACCTACGAAGTTTATGTCACTGCTATCCCGGAAAAAGGTAAAGCCAACAGCGCAATAATTGATGCTTTAAGTAAATATTTTAAAAAGCCCAAGTCATTAATAACAATTAACGCCGGGCATAAGAATAAAAATAAAATTGTAGAGATCTCAGATTAGGATAACGCAACAGGGTAGAAAAAACCGGCAAAAGCCGGTTTGAAAAAAATGGCCAAAAAACAAGCTACACGTTGTACAAATCAACTGGATGCTGCCCTACTCCAGGGCAAATGGCGCCGCCGAAGTTGTGAGGAGATAGGATGAAATTGAGATGCATGTTGTTGTTTATCTTGTTCTTGGCAAACTCGTCGTTATCCAGCTCGTGTACAAGCACCACATCTTGTTCAGCCATACAATCATTGCATAGGCCCGTCACACGAGTGTTATCATCAGACATTTGCAACCTCCGTACGTAATCACTCTTAATACAAAATAAACCCATTTGTCATATTTGTCAAGCGGATAACCCCTTTTTATTTGTCCCAAGTAAGATTATTGCCGAAATGACCTAGTTTAGCAGTTTTAAGATAAATCGGTTTCCTTAGATCCAAATATTTAATTATGCCTTGAGGTGTTAAGTCATAGCCTGTTATTTCAAATCTTTTACCATCAATCTCAGCGATCGCCATCACTGGCTCTGCTATACCAATTGAATAAGCGATCTTAACAAGTACTTCTTTTGCTTTTTTTTCTTTCAATAAATCTACGGCGACTCGACGAGCCATATATGCAGCAGAGCGATCTACTTTACTTGGATCTTTACCGGAAAAAGCGCCGCCGCCGATTGGTACTTGAGGGCCATAATTATCAACAGCCAGTTTGCGTCCAGTTAGACCGGTGTCGCCAAAAAAACCACCGATCACGAATTTGCCCGTCGGATTTACAAAGTACTTTTTCGGATTATATTTTTTTACTAAGTTCTCAAGAGGTTTTAAATTCTGTCCTTCAGTATGCTGAGCTGACAAAACAATTGTTTCAATATTATTTTTTTTATCCAATGTCACTTGGCACTTGGCATCCGGCCCAAAGTTTTTTGGTAATTGACTTAAAATCTTTCTCGCCAAATATAATTCCTGCGGAATCATCTGCTCGTTATCGTTACACGCATAACCAACCATTATTCCCTGATCCCCCGCCCCGCCAGTATCAACGCCGCAAGCAATATCTGGGCTTTGCTTAACAATATTTGAAATCACTTTTATCTCATCTTCATAGCCTAGCTCACGATAAATTTTGATGGCAATTTCTTTAGCATTAAACTCCGCTTTTGTGGTAACCTCCCCGCAAATAAAAATCTTCCCATGACCACCCATAGTTTCAACTGCCACACGAGACATTGGATCCTGTCTCAAGCATTCATCTAGTATTGCATCGGAAATTTGATCGCAAATTTTGTCCGGATGGCCGGCACTCACACATTCGGCTGTTCGCATTTTGTCCTTTCTATATCAAAAAAACTTTCCGATTGGAAAGAAAAAGCTAGTTTTGCACTTGCCGTATCTTTCCCTTTCGGGTTGGATTTACCACCGTGAGCGCCTTTAGACAACTAGTCGAACGGTTGGTAGCGGGTCAACGAGCCAAATCTCTCACCGCTTCTTGATATTTAAATTGTAATTTATTACATCGAATTTTCCGCTATCTGATTTGTTCCGTATTTTATTTAATTAAAAACTTTAGGGCTTCGTAAACTAAGATGGCTGGCCAAACAATGGCTTTTAGAACGCCCAAAACGCCAATCCAAAAAGTTCCGGCATTGGTTAAGAAATAAACCAATGCGCCAACGAAACCCATGCCATAAACTGCACCTGCAGGCCCATTGTCCTGTATTTTCATATATTCTCCTTATATATCTAATATATAGCCGATAAATATATTTTTCAACTATTAAAATTTATAATTCTTTCGACAATTCGGATAGTTTACCGCTCGGCGTTTTTAATTGTAATTAAAAAGGAGCAGTCATGTGACTACTCCCGTATAAATGTATATTATTTTATCGTCTTTCGCCAACGGCTTCAAGAAGATCAGAGTTGGCTTCAACAGATGTTCGCGTTGTAAGATCGTTGACTATTCGTGGCGTCACCAGGATCGCCATATCGGTCACAATCGCGGACGTCGAGTTGCTTCTGAAAGCGAAACCGATCAGAGGAAGGTCTCCTAGAATCGGCAATTTCTTTTTAGAGGATCTGCTTATCTCACTCAGCATACCTCCCATAACAATCGTTTCTCCGTCTTTAACCCGAAGCGTCGTTGTCATTGTCCGAACATTAAGTCTTGGTAAACCCTGTTCGGTTTTTCCAATGACGTCTGACACATCCGGCGTTATACAAAGATTGATTTCTCCATTTTCTGCTAGACGTGGCAGTATTTTCAATTTGACACCAGACTCGATCTTTTCGAGCTTACCAGTCTGCCATCCATTCGGATTCTGACTGGAAGTGTCAAAGTAATCTTCTTGTCCAGAGGAAAATAAAGCTTCGTATCCGTCCATTGTCGTTATCCGTGGATTCGCACGAACTCTAGCAACTCCATTTTGAAGGGCGCTTTTGAGCCCGATTAGGACATTCTTGGACAATGTGTTTGTATAACCAAACACAAAGTTCGCAAATGAAAGAGTCTCAATTCCTCCACTGACGCCCGGCCTTCCTTCCGTCCAATCAAGCATAAAATCTCTTCCCTTGACCTTCTGGATTTCAACTGCCATCACCTCGATCTCGATCTGTCTCTTTGGCTGATCGATTTCTTGAATTATCTTCTTAATAGCTTGGCTGATGCGTTGTGGAGCAGAGATTACTATAACGTTTTCCCTTGTTCCGCCGGCCTTAACATACTGCGCGTAAAATTGATTGAAAACCTTAACCATTTCACAAGCTTCACTGTTTTTCAGCTTAACTGCTTCCGAGGTGCAGAATCTGTCAAAATTCGGGTTAGTTGGCACGGCCTGGCCGACAAGATAACAATGCTCGTCTTTGATGAACGAATAACCGCCTGAGTCGCAGATCATCTGCAAAACAACCTCAAACGGCGCATCTTTCAAATCAAGTGTGACAGTCATGTTGCCGACCGATGAGTCAGGGACAACATTTTCACCAGCTTGGACTGCTATCGTGACCAAGGCTTGGCGGATATCTGTATCCTGAAAGACATTGGTAATTTTGGTGGCTGGGTCCGCATTGACGACCGAAGAACCGAAAAACAAACATAACAGTGCAATACTACACAATATCAACCTTTTCATTCCGTTTCCTTCCTTCCACTTGATTTCTCTGCCGGGAGCTTAATTCTCACATCGACAGATATCGGTTCCCCACTCTGGGGTTTAAAACTGATCTTGCCAGATTGTTCAACAAGTTGAGTCTCGCCATCCCTTGGCATTTTGACAATGATTCGGAAATCTTTTTTTCCGCCAGGTGCTAAAATCGCCTTTTCCGGCGATACCTCTGCAATCAATGTCTTTGAAACTGTAATTTCAGTCGGTTCGAAACCGATATTCGTCACAGTAGTCTTAAACGCCCGAAACCCACCTCTGGGAATGACTTCTTCGATTAATTCCTTGTCGACTCCAAGTATAAGGAGTTTTCCTTGTTCGGAAGAGACTTCCTGTGTAACTTCAAAATCCTTTTTGGTCATGGCTCTACGCCAACCGTTGCCATAGTCAAAAGTGAATTCCACAGTATAGCTCCCCAAAGGTAAACATCTTTGCAATTTTCCGCCAAATCGACGCGATCCTTTAGGAAACACAAACGCGGAACCCTTTGTGCTCTGACCGGCTGCTTGTAGGATAAATGAGTCAAAGACTCTTCCATTTTTACCTATAACGCGGCATTGCCCCCGAGCTAAAAGACTTGATACACAGGTGCTTTGGAAGAGAACCCCAAACTTGATCGGGCTCTTCTTTTCAATGACAATTGTGGACTCCCCTAGAGTGGCTGATTTCGGTAATTGTCCGACGCCCGGGACAACAACCTTAATGATTGCCGCTACGCGAGTCTTCAAATTTAACTTATATTTCTTTCCGACAAGCGCTCTGCTTTCATTAGGGTCAAGAAGCAAACCGACAAAATATTCTCCGGGTTTTGTACCTGACGGCACTTTAACTCGAAAAACATGTTCGGTATCAGACTTCGGCAGCAACTTAAACGCTTCAGCCTGTGGCCAAAACCAAGATGCTGGCGTTCCCATTCGCGATGGTTCGAAAACCAAAACGAAATTTGAATCTGCCGACAAATTGGTTGGTGTAAGCGTAGCATCCTTTGTATCGTCTGATTTGTTCACTATGTGAAAAACCAACTTTACTTGGTTGCCAGCGCGGGCTTCAACATCAACTTTTGCCGGATAAATTCCAACAGCCCAAGATCCTGTTGCGCTCAATAAGAAAAGAACCAACAACAGTGGAACTCTCATTTTTACCTCCAAATAAAAATCTAGGGCACCCCCGAAAGGGTGCCCTGATCGCAGTCGCCAAGACTGTGTTCCTGTTTTGCACTCTAGCTTTAGAGCGCGGGTGTCAACGTAAAGACCAGGCTGGCCTCGTAGACGCCGGCGTCAGCCGAGTCGCCGTTTGACTTGTTGGGATCGATGTAGGTGTTTTTCACTGAACACCCCGGGTCGATCGTTGTCGTTCCATTGGCTTCAATAAAAACCGAATAGCCCACGTATCCGTTGTGCGGGGTTTCCGCAATTGTTCCCACAAATGGAACCTGGGAAGAACCGTCGAGCCAGTCTGTAATCGGATAGTTGTCGCCATTGGCAAGGACAGAAATCCCATAAACTGTGGGAATTCGGTCAAAGCCGTCAGCTCTTACACCGACTTCAGCACGAGCAAGCCTCGGGATATTGTCGCCGGCCGGATTGTTTCCGGTTACTGTGACAACTGTTGGACAGTTCGCGTAAGCCAAAGCTCCGCTAAACGATGCCTGACCTTCAAGTCGTTCGGGACCCCAAGCGCTTGTAAAGTGCTGAGTGCCCATCGCGAACGCCTGCATCTCGTCGACGCAGTCGATGTAGGTCGGGACAACCGACGTTACTGTCGTGCCGATACTGTCACCGGTAACTGACCCGCCTGAAGCGAAGGCGATGCTCACGCAGAGCATCATTGCAAGAACGAGAATTACTTTTAATTTCAACGGTTTCTCCTGTTTTTCTGTATTTTTTTCGCTGGCCTTGGCGACCACTATGTCATCCTCCTTTGGAGGAAAAACATCAACTAGATTTTCAAGGGTCTTACTTAGCAACAAAAAAAGAAACAGCCTTCTGCAAGAAGGCGGAATTTCTAGTGCCTAAGCATTTGATAAAAAAATTATATCAGACTCATCAATAATTGTCAACACTATTCACGTCTATTATATAAAAGCTAGATCCCAAATTCTTTTTTGAAGAATCCCTCTGAGTACTTTTCGAACAAAAATTCCTTATTTGATTCTTTATTTAAGCGATTGATATAACCATAAAAACCGTCATCGTCAAAAACTTCTAGGTTTAATTCTTTACAAAGTTTTTCCATTTTTACTCGAGCTGCTTTTGCTTTAGATACCTCTTCTACCATTATTTCTGCTTCATAGTAATAACTATGATCCGGCACTTCGACAAGTGAAAATTCCACTTCTTTGTAATCAAAAACTTTCCCTTTGCGTACGGCCCAAACACCTTTTTTGTGTCCTAGGGCGGCCATCATGACGACCATTTTATCGAACTCGCCAGGTTTTCCCATAAGTGATAATTCACGACGATTTTCGTTGTCGCCACCCCATTTGCCTAACTTGATTATCATTTCCGGTGTGCCATTAGTCGTACGAACACGGATATCGGTAAAACATTCTTCGACAAAGCTCCCTGTATCAGGATCAGGATAGCAAATCAAAACACGGTCCTTGTGATCAATGAACTTGCCATCTTTTTCAAAAAGACTTTCCAAACGATCAAATTGTTCTTTGGTAATTGGCCCGCGTAACTCGACTTCGATTTTTTTATTCATTTTTGAATTTGTCGTTTTTTTCTACAAACTTCTTAATCTCTTCAATGTTCTCTAAAACTAGCTTAGCTTTTTTAACGCCAAATTGAAAAGGAAATTTATCTTCCTCATCGTTTTTAATAACGATCATAGGATTACCCTTGTACTCTGACTCTGAAACGATTGACATGAAACCTCCTTTAATTAGTTAACCTAAAATTATATTACCAATAATAAGCGCAAGATACGAGATAAAAGCAAAGATCACCAAGAAAGACGTTAAAATTCCAAAAATACCTAATCCGATGGCCCATTTTGCCCGCCAATTATCTGGAAGTTCTTTTTTAGTGACCGCGCCAAGCACGATTGCCACGATTGGAAAAAATGGAATAAATACTCCAATAATACCAAATGTAAAGGCAGCTTTTTGAAGCGAAGACGCAAAACTTCCTTTTTGTTTTTCTATTTTTACTGTCTTTTCCAAAGCTTTTTTCGTTTTCCTTACCGGCATATTTATCCTTTCTTATTAAATATATTTTATCATAGCAAAGTAAAAAAAGCCTGTATTGATTTACATAATTTTTTTAAAAAAGCCGGACGTTTGTCCGGCTGCTTACCCTAAGGGGCGATACCGTAGATCTTTTCGATTCTTTCACGGCGCCCGCTGCGAATATCCTCCAAAACCTTGGCGGCGATTTCGCGATGTCTTTCACTCTCGTTTGATTCTGCGGCATATTCTACCATATACTCGAATCCGCTCTCGCACATGGCGATATAAGAAGCCGCGATCATGTTGTCGGTCGATTCTGGATCCGTTGCAACGGGTACAAAGAGATCCATTCGTCCTCCGTCCGAACAAAGACCAAGCGCGATCAAAGCCGCACCGCGCACCTTGTCGTCTTTCTCCGACAGATAGGCGCTCTCAATCTCTGGCGCCGCATCCTTGTCGCGCATTTCGACCAGCGTTATGTATCCAGCTAGTCTTATCTCGTGATTTGAGTCTCTGATCGCTCGTAGCGCAATCTCTAGATCATTCGTTTCTCTAATTACCCGTATTCTTTCATCTACGCTTGCCAACGTTCGATCCCCTTTCCCAAATACCCTTGCGGGTAGTAATATCTGAGCACATTATATCTTTTATCGTGTGTTAAGTCAACCGAATGATTTCCTTTTGTAAATCCTTTTGAGTTCTGTTTTCGCCCGCTCCAATATCCTTTTTTGATTTGAATCTAAGTTTTTGCCTGCTCGATTAATATAGAAATTTAACATCGACATGGCGGATTGATATGGCTCGGCCTTTCGTCGAGTGCTTTTTTCTGCCGATCTTTGCAATGATAGGGCGATTTCTCTTGGATGTTGCAATGTAAAAACGCCGGGCTCTAAATCCAGAGCCGCACTATGTTTCGTTACATCTTGTGACCAATTTTTTGTTTTCATTATCTCAATAATTTCAAATATTTAGGTACTAAAAAAGAGGAAATTAGACAACTTCCTCTTTGACAGTTTTAGTTCGAAGCTCACTTATTATTGCATCAAGCTGATGATCCAGCCTGATGAAAAAATCCAGATCCTCCATGTAACAAGTTTGAGTCTCGAGACGTCTTCTGCGCTCTGAAATCATTGTCTGGTATGCTGTCAGGTTATGATTAAGCCCAAAAGCCGCAGCAAGTAGATATAAGCCTAAGTCCACAAGGAACAATGGAATCACCAGTATCATGCCAAACAGAAAGGCGCCGGTAATGGTGTTGGAAAATGGGAAATGGCTTCCGATGTAGCTTGAGAAACTCATGACAAAAGGATAGAAAAGGACAAGCAAAATGATCCATACCTTGTTAGCGATGATGTAACTACCCTTAATTGCATCCAATGGATCCTGAAGGAATTCAGTGAAGACAAAATAGAGGTTCTGTCTCTCAAGCTCACTTTTTTCTGCAATACGCTTCGAGATTTCTTGCTTTATTTCAATTCCGGATCGAGTGTAATCGAGTGCCAAATTAAGGTTAAACCAGAATCCAACCATTAATGCGACAAAAACCCAGAAATCTCTCATTTCGTTCACCCCCTGTTGTCAGCGTTAACAAAGCACATCGTATCATAAATAAACGCAAAGTTAAAGGGTTGAAAGAGTGATAAAATCTCCGTGCATTTTTTGAAATTCTTCTTCCGAAAAATTAGCGAAGAGTTTTTCTGCGTCAGCTGAGTGAGTACTAAATTCTTTATCTTTTTCTAAGATTTCGGGATCAACCTGAAAAGCCTTATCATTCCAGCCAAGGATGTAAACTCCTGAAAGTCTTTTTACTCTTGAAATGGCCACATAACCCTGACCAAATTCAAAGACCCTAGACAAATCGATAACCGCTTCGTCCAAACTAATCCCCTGACTTTTATGAACCGTGATTGCCCAAGCCAATCGTAATGGAATTTGTGAAAGTCTGCCTTTTACTTTGCCATCTTCTTCTAAAATCCATTCCGCATAAGAAACCTTTATCTTGCGTCCGTTTCGTATTTCAACAACCGGCATTTCTGTTTCTTTATCAAAACTTTCTATCACGCCTAACGTTCCATTTACGTAACCGTCTTTAGGACTATTTTTTGTAAACATGACGGACGCACCGACTTTCAAAAATAAATTCTCAGGCGATAAACAGCCTTTTTTCATCACCCCAATTAATGCCTCATGACCTTTGGTTAACATGGGGAAATATTGCGCTTCTCCCGGAATTTTACTTAACATACGGTCGTTAACTGTATCAACGTCAACATTATGTGAAAAAAGTTTAGGTACGGAACTAGGAATACTGACTCCGTCAACTTGTCTTTCCTTAATACAATTAAGCGATGTTTCGTCAAAACTATTACTACGGATCTTCGAAAGTAATCTGACAAACTTGTCATCATCTTGGCGATGTTGTTCAGTGATATAACAAGTCACAAAATCCGCCTGACGCCACAATGGTGAATCGTACGCAAAGCGTCCTAGAGGAACTTCTTCAAATAAACTTTCTTGCGAAAAATCATCCAAAACTACTCTTTTAGTAACTGGCGGCAATTGAAAAAAGTCGCCAACTAAAACAACTTGTATGCCACCAAAAGGCATTGAGTTTTTCTTTACCTCTCGACAAATTTGGTCAATTGTTTGCAAAGTCTCTGGCGGCAACATCGATATCTCGTCGATAATTAATACCTTTGCTGGTTTAATTCTTTTTGAAACATAGCTATTACTTGCAATTTTATGCAGTTCGCCAATATTCAATCTG
Source organism: Berkelbacteria bacterium GW2011_GWE1_39_12 (assembly GCA_001029735.1). GTDB lineage: Bacteria > Patescibacteriota > UBA1384 > UBA12157 > UBA12157 > GWE1-39-12. The sequence goes on along the minus strand of CP011213.1, from coordinate 833,670 downwards.
CTTTTTATGCCGATGCCGCTCCAAGAATGAATCGTCATTCCACCGATGTGCGTGGCGGCAATTCCAGTTGAAGCGGTGATAGCTGTCTTGATTCCATGAGAATTCAAATACTCCACATATTGATTGATTAAATATGTTTTACCACTACCAGGTTCTCCGGTCAGGAAAACATTGGCGCCTGATTTTAAAATTTTGAGTGCTTGTGTTTGGTTCATTTCTCTATTATGACATTAAGCGTATTTATTTTACAGTATTGACATTTATCGATTCTTAAAGTAAACTGTGCATATGAAATCAACGCGAGGAGGTACCATCTGAAATGGCAAGAGAAGAGAAAAAGGGCGGGATGACGGTCCATGAGGCCGGCAGAAGAGGCGGCGAAGCTACTTGCGAAAGATATGGTTACGAGTTTTATCAACAAATCGGCAGAAAAGGTGGTAGGACTACCGCAGAACGCTATGGCTCGCCCTTCTACGAAGAGATCGGCGCCAAGGGCGGCAAGACGACAAGCGAAAAGTACGGCCACGAGTTCTACGAGGAGATCGGCCACAAGGGCGGCCAGAGAGTAAAAGAGCTCATTGAGCTTGGCAAACGCCGCCAGCAAGAAAACAAATAGCTACAGATCCCATCAAGGCAAGAGAATAATCTCTGCCTTTTTTAGTCCTTATTAAATAACTTGGCCACTGCATTGCTTATATCTTTGCGTCCCGCAGCAATTTTTTCGTCTTTATTAGTTAATACGGCTCCTACTATGGCCCAAATAAGACTAGCGGGAAATGAAATAAATACAGCTTGGTGTGAATCAATATGATAGCCGAATTTTTCTCTACATAACATAATCAAGGCGTAGAATAAAAAGTTCCCAAACAGCCACATTAATAGAAACGAAGTGACACCGCTCATTTCAAGTTTAGGGAATTTAATTTTCATTAATTGATTCTGTTAAATGTTGAAAGATGCGAACCATGGCATAGGTATCTAGTTCACAATATTTTTTTAAATCTTCAAGGATTTTATCTTTTTCGTCTGGTCTTTTTCCGTCTAAGACCGCTTCCATCCATAACCTTTGTGCGGCTCCGCCGGCATGGATATACGAGATCTTTGTATGACAATTCGGGAATTAGTACTGGCAACACGTTTTTGATCGAGGCACTACCAAAGAAATCCTTATGAACATAGGAACAACTAGAAAACGGGATCATAAGATCAGCAATATCAGAATCCTTCTTTTGCCATAGTAAAAATTCCTTTTCTGACTCAAGTTTACTCTTTTGCCAGATATGATTCAACAGATGAGATTAACTTAATTCCATTCTAATTATCCAGACTGGGCAAGGTTGCGGAGATACTTCAAAATAGCGACAGATATTATCCGACTTCGTATTCCCAGCCTGGCTGCCAAGATTTGGTTTTGCGCCAGTCTTCAGCAAAAGCCTGTTCCCAAGTTTTGCTGTTTAACAAAACTTCGATGGCAAGCTGAGGCGCCTTGTGAGCGACAATTGCAATATTCTTGCCATCATAGTCTTTTTTAAGATCATTTAAAAATTCGTTGATGCGAGTTTTAACATCTTCATAGCTTTCGCCATTCGGCATTTTTTCGTAGATCGATTTTTCTTGCATTGGTTCGACAATATCCGAGGATTCGCCATTTAGATCGCCGTAGTCACATTCACGTAAACGAGCATCAATCTTAATCGGCACTTTTTCTTCAAAGGTTAATTTTGCTGAATCGATTGATCTCTTTAGATCAGAACAAAAAACGACATCAAAATCGTCAATATTAATTTGATCTCTTAAATCTTTCGACTGCTGAATACCGAGATCTGACAGTTCTGTGTCTTTCCATCCCGAAGAGATATTTTTCTCGTTATCGGTAGTTGTGCCATGAACAAAATAAATAATTTTAACTGACATTGTTCTCCTTTAAGTCATTCCGACGCTTCGTTTATCAAATTCACTCATATCTTGAGGGGCAGTAATCGATTCTCTCAAATTTTCTTTATGTTTTGGCGTTTCTGTATACATGGTCTTAACCGCCGGTGTAACTGAGAGAGAACCGTCTTCAATTCGGCTAAATAACAATAAAAACGAAGACTCGTGGCCATTTTTTATATCGGTTTGATAATGTGAAAGCTCATGACGATAATACAACATCACCTGTTCTTCTGGGAGCCCAATCGAATCCAATGCTTCCAAGAACTCCTCCGGCGTTTTAAATTCAGCCACTCCCCATTCAATTTTCCCCTCGCTCTCATATAGAGCGTCGGATTCATCACGATTAATATGACCTTCTAAGTACGCGAGCGATATATCGGCCTGCATTTCTTTTCGTTTATTAAATTCTTTCTCACCCAGGGCGGAGTCGATAGCTTTGGCTATTTCTAGACTATATTTTTCTGGCATTTATATCGCCTTTCTAACTAAAATATTACTCTGAAACAGTAGAAAGCGCAACGGATGAGATTAGGATAGTTGAAAGTCTGTAAAGCCCACTAAAGTAGAAAGTCGAAAGATAGATTGCCGCACTACCGTTCGCAATGACAACACATTGACTTTTTATGTTTTTCAAGCTACAATCAGCGCAATAAATACTACTGCCCATGGAGGTGAAAGAAATGGTCGCAGGTTTACTTTTAGTAACCATGTTTATAGGCACTGCTATAGGTTATCAAATTAGAGGAGATTTAGGAGCAGTAATCGGCTGGATCATCGGGCTGTTAGTTGGATTATTAGCCGTAGTAGGTGCCCTAAAAAATCCTTCAGGAAGCAACGGGGTCGACAAAAGAAGTCGCAACAATGGCGGTCGTAGCGGCGGTCGAGTCCAAAATAGAAGTGTAAGTTCAGGTTACAATGATGGAGGTAACGGTGGTGGCAGAACTAGAATAGAGGCAAAATACAACAATGAGGGCCATCTAACTCCCCATGGTGGCTACAACTCAGAAGGTTATCCTCAATGGGGTGGACCTAAAAACTCAGAAGGCTATTCGACCCCCGTTGATTATGTGAATTCCGAAGGATACACGGTGAGTTCTTCTGACAGCAATGATGATGACTAAATTTTGTTCATGGGATGAGATCCAACTCGTCCCATTTTTATTTTGGGTTTGGCAAATTTGACTCCAAAACAATTTTGAACTACGATACAGCCGAATGAGCAAACGATTGTTCTGGAGGCGAAGATGGACAGATACAACTGGACTTGGATTGGTATTTTTGGCTTATTGCTCGTTGGAATTTTTGTCTGCTCCAAACTAGACAATATGATCCCTTGCTACAGCATCCTTGGCCTATTCGTAGTTGGCATAGTTCTGTATGTCGTTGGCATATTCAAAGATTACGACAAGCCAAAAGATGTTCGCGAGAAACTCGCACAAAAGAAGACTTCATTTGCGCTTGGATCTCAAGGCGATAATGTCAGACAACCTGGCCCGTCAGCCGATCCTCCTCCTTACAGGCCGGGCATACCATCAGATGATGACTCGTCAATCGGTTCTCCAGTAAGCAGATGGCCACCGCCACCGTAAATTCGGTCAAGAGGACAAACTATTCCTGAGTATTAGCGGTTAGAAATAACCGCTTTTTTAATTGGGTCTTACTTTAAAAATTTCTCGGCGAGTTTTTTAAGAGTATCATTGCCTTTTCCTTCAAAGGCTCTTAACACCTCTAGAGGAATAGCGAAAATAACCGTATTAGATTGATCCGATGAAAGATCATTTAAAGTATTGAGCGTTCTTAAGTGCAAAGCGCCATCGGAAGCGGATAAGGTCTGTGCCGCTTTAGCTAAATTAGTAGAAGCAATAACTTCGCCTTCGGCTTTAGTGATAACCGCTCTTTTTTCACGTTCGGCTTCCGCTTGCTTGGCAATAACACGCTTCATATCTTCCGGTAGGGATACATCTTTTAGATCGACATTTTGAACTTTAATACCCCACGGATCGGTAAGTTTATCAACTATCATGCGGATTTGTTCTGAAACTTTATCGCGTTCGGAAAGCAAAGTGTCCAGATCCACCGAACCGACAATATTTCGCATAGTTGTTTGGGCCAATTGAGAAATGGCGTAGAAATAATTTTCGACTTCCAAAATAGCTTTACTGACATCGTCGACTTTGTAATAAATGACTGCATTAATGCCAACAGAAATATTGTCTTTGGTGATCGCTTCTTGATTTGGCACATCGACGGCTTTAACGCGAATATCCACTTTAGTGACTGATTCAAAAATAGGCAAAATTAAGCGCCAACCTGGTTCAATAATTCCTACAAACTTGCCCAATCTAAACTTTACCCCGCGCTGATATTGGTTGATCTGCTTAATGCTGCTTAAAATCACAGCTATTACAAAAATTGACAAAGTCCATGTTAATAACATTTATACTCCTCGAGGTAATAACCTCTTATTTGCCACTATTATAGAAAATAATATATGTAAAGTAAATAGTTAAAATGAATATACCACCTTTTCAACCAGACACTGGAAGGCGGGGGCTTTTTTAAATAAATAAAAAAGGAAAGCCTTACTGATATTGACTTTAGCCTCATGAGTTGTTACGATTTGTACAGTTTCGGGTTCTCCCTTAACAATTTGCCATAAGGAGCAGTCCAATGGGAATTATTGACCGCCTAAAGTGTCTTTTTTCGGGACACAGCTGGAGCAATTGGAAATATAACACGGATAGTGAATGCGTCCAAAAGCGAAAGTGTATGCGCGCCGGTTGCCGCGCAACTGAAGTACGTGTCAAACATGCAGAATCAGAGCCGACCTTGACCGAGAATCATCCCTGTGCAAAAGTTGTAAGATGCAAAAGATGTCACATCCCTCTGGGGGAAAGCAAGATGATTTGCGATTTCAATAATGGTAAGTGTCGGCGATGCGGACGTGATGAGCCTCCGTCAGCTCCTGCGAAAACCAATGGGGTCGACTATAGCAAATGGAGAGAAATCTGCGATCCACATCCAGATGAGAACAAACGTAAGACGTCACGACCTAAATGAGAATATTCTAGCGGTTAGAAATAACCGCTTTTTTAGTATTTCGATATTAAAAAGAGGAAGTAATAACTTCCTCATATGATTAATTGATTTGTATAATGTCTTCGTAAGCAGAAAGTAGGTCTGCCCACGCAACAGGATCGCTCTTTTGCTTAACCGCCAAGGATTCAAGATCCTTTTGGGCTCTGAGCTCTGCCTCTTTCTCTGTAAAAGCATTGGTAATTAGAGCATTTCGCAGATCTTCGGTTATCCTTTCAATCTTCGCTCGAAGCACCAAGAAACGCTCCAAACGTGAATGCAAAGTGTCTAAATTATGCTTTGCAGCAACATATCGATCCAAATAGGGTTGTTCTACAAGCCCTTCATAAGAGCTAATCAACCTTTCCGTTTGCAAGATGCTTTCTATAAGCCCGTGCACTTCTTTTCTTACTTCAAAGTTACTCCTGAAAACTTGATGCTCCACAGACTCTTTTGATGCAAAATGAAGCTTTTCTTTAAGATTATTCAGCCATGACTTCTGATATTCCGCGTAGTTCACCATTCCCTGATCGTATTGCCAAGCCACCACAAGCTCTATACTGTCCTTACTTTGAATGCTTAACCAGTTTCTGCAGCCGGGCGTCGGGCATTTCACCATAAAGTTATATATTCGTCGTAGATTATACTCGGTACTAAAATTGTAATTGATCAAGTAAATGAAATCGGCCAGACCTTTAGGGAAGATCTTTTCAGCTCTATTGTATCTTTCTCCGTGCCATTCGAAGTAATGTTCTCTTCCAGTAATCTCGAAGGTACTATTACATTCGTAGCAAGGCGTTCTTATACCTTTTATAGGTTGGCCATGAGCCAATGCACATTGAGAAATCAACTCCATTTAAATCACCTTCCTTATTGTAGTAGGTACAAATAACGCTAAATCATAACAAAATTAAGGGTCAAAGTCAATCTTACCAGTGAGAAGGAAATTGAATATCTCAGGAATTAAAAAACCGCGGGGTTTATCCGCGGCCGATCATCGTTTCGAAAGTTGGAGAATAATAAATTTCTCCATGCAACTTGTTGATGCGCAAACGGGACCTTTGCTCGTGATTCTGTGCGTAGGCTGAGTTGTGACATCGTTGGTCAAAGGTCCATTTAGAAATCTGCCACAGATACAGCATTTGAATGGTTCTGGTTCACCGCAATTCACACACGGGCCTTGTATTCTATGGCTCAGACCATGGCCACACTCTCTACAATTAATAATCATTGCAATCCTCCTAACCCAGCAAGGTATGATGCGTACATCATATCCTTTTTTAATAGAAACATCAATAAACCACAGTCAAATCAACTAATGGTAATGCCCTGGAATCAAGGGCATTTTTATCTATCTATTAATAATTTCAAAATCGCCGACAATCTTTTCGAGATTATACCCCTTAATTATAACTACCGGTATTTTTACATTTTCGATTTTGTTAGTGAGAAAAAATTTATACAAACCAATCAGTGTTTTATTACTGTCGAGAACTAACACTTTATTTGTTTTTAGATCTTGAGCTAAAGGAATTGGATTCAACGAGCTAATAATATCAGGCTTAATACAACTAATCGCCTTCATTCGACTATCACTTAAATTAATTTTGCTGGCCTTGTTTATATTTATTGCCCTTGCCGTTGGATTTTTTTGCGCTTCACTAAAGCTAACTTCTCGATTATCTACATAATACCAAGGACAATAAAATTCAGCGAAATCTTCTATTAGAATTTTTTCTTCCGACAATTCAACCGGCGAAACAAAAAACTTCCAATAGTTAAATTTCCCCAAATAAATTCTGGATTTGAATTTTTGAGTAAATTGAACTTTATTCATTTAACGATCTATTCAGCTTTCATTTTTTCCAAAAGGTCATCGAGTCGTTCGTATGACTCATTAACCCCTTTTTCCATACCTGACCCAATCATACCATTTAAGTCATCAAGTGTCTTGAAAACTGAAGTTGTTTTGAGCTTTGTTTTCCCGTCCATTTCCGAAAGATCAACCGTGTCCAAAGATTCATGGCCTAAACCAATTGGCTCATAGTTGAACGTTTGTGAAACAAGATAAGGCGGCTTAATTTCTTTGTATTCGCCATAAAAAATATCTTTACTACCATCTGGGTTATGAGAAATAAATCTCCATTCGCCGCCAGGCTTGACCTCCATTTTTTCGATAACAGTTGTTTGATCTCTCAGTCCCCACCATTGGACGATAAGTTCCGGATCATTGAAGGCTTTCCATACAAGTTCTCTTGGCGCGTTAAGCACTCTTTCGATAACAATTTTCAGTTTGTCAGGCTCAGTTGTAATTTTCGTTTTTTCCATGGTTTTTTCCTAAATTAATTTTTAGCTTTGTGTTTTTCACCCTTAAACAGCTTAACATTTTTCCATGTCACTTTAATTGGTTAATATTTCAAAACTTAATAGATGTTAACAGCCTTTACAAATGTATAGTTATATGGTATATTACTCTGTTGCTCGCAAAGCACACATAACAAACAGGAGGGATCCAAGCATGTTGTCTGGTTTAATGCTTATCGTAGTTGTTCTATGTGTTATCGCTGTTGGTGTCGCAATAGGTTCTGCCCTTTCTTCAAAGAAAAGAATTGCAGAACTTACGTTTCAACTTCAGAATATCCCCAAAAAAGATTCGGTCAATGTTAGACAAGAGTTTGAAGCCTTTGAGAAAAGAGTTCAAGCCTACGAGAAAGCGATCGGTAGTCGAATTGAGTCCACGATCAGTGCCATGATCGGTGAACAATCTTCAGGCTTTTCGTTGTCCCCAACAACATTGCAGGTTTCTCAGCAGAAGCTGCAATTGAGATTTGAAGCGATCATCGATAATCTTCCGCAAAGTTTCTTCAGTGATTCCCTTGAGAGGCTTAAAGATCAGGCAATCGCAGGAAACATACCGGAAGAAAAACTGCGCTTGATCGGAAGCAAGCTTATCCCAAGCGATTCAGATATCGATGAATACTTCGATGACAACGAGGATGACCTTGGCGATAGACGCAAGGATACGATTTCTGAACAAATCGAGAAAGTCATCCTAGACGAAGAGGTACTGCTAGCTTATCGAGACAAGCTGAAGGCTCGGCTCATCAGTGATGCCGAAGATCTCGTCAGCACGTTCTTCGATACAGATAGCTATAATGAAAACGATGATCGAGACGCTATTCTAACGCAACTCAGATTGCGCCTTCCAAGCATGATCGACGAGATTATCGACGACAAGGAAGGATCGACCCGTAAGAAATTGGTTGAAGCGATGGCAAGCCGTCTGATCACAGAGATTGAGTCAGACGAATAAACCATACTTAACAAGTAACCATCAAGGGTAAGTTAAACACTTGCCCTTTTTTAGTATAAACTATCTTTGAAACACAGCCCAAGTGATCAAATAAAAGATGAAACTAATGGCCAAACAAACTGCGAGTACAAAAACCACAAGATCTAAAATCGGCGTGAGATGCAAGACAAACGGCTCGTATTGTGAGAAATTAACGAGATGCGTAAAGCGAAAGAGCAGATAAAAACTTCCCGCTAAAATGACGAGCGGTAGTAGCATATTAATTAAATCCTGCCAGCTTGGTGTCATGGTCACGGCAATGGAGAGGAGTAAATAAACGATGAGAATGTTTCGCCAATTAGTGAAATCAATTTGGCAATAAATGGTTTTAAGGTTATTTACGACAGCTGAGGTGTCGAGCGAACCATCCAAATGAATGATCCTACCTAAGAAAAAGAAAAGAAAGATACCAACAGCCAATGGTGCCAACGAGATCAATATTGGGCCGATGATTGGGATCTTTGATTTTTCATGAGTGACTGATCCCCCATCTTTATCGAAAAATGATATTTTCTTTACCTTGGCAAACATTAAGACACAGGCGAAAGCATGAGAAAGTTCGTGGATAATAACACCTGGTGCGACAAAAAACCGCCATCTAAAACCTAAAAACGACCGAACAAGCAAAAAGTTCGTGAGGTATGCGAAGAGGATTAAGGCGGCGAAAATAATTAATAAATTTATCATTAGTTCTATTGTATCAAAAACATAGCTCAAGCGTTGACAAAAGGCGAAAAATTACCTATAATGTTAACGGATTGTTTTTATCGCTGAGGAGGATGTTGATGGAAGTAATGTGCGTTATAGCAGACAACGACTTGGACAAATCGGTTAGGATGGCTATTGCCATCTTGTCCGGAGAGAACGCCAGTAAGATTGAAGCGGTCACCACCCAGCTCGATAGTGCGACAGATAAATACATGGCTGAGGTGGAAAGCGATAATGGAGATTACGCATATTCAATCAGCCTTACACGATTCATGGGCGGCTGGTTCCCGGTGATGGCGAGGATCACCGCGGATCCGAAGCTCAATCCGTTGAATGTTCCCGGCTTGGTGCTTGGCTACAGATTTTCGCAATACGACGGAGTATTTTCCTCCGTCGAGCCAGAGAGCGAGCAGCATTGGAGAACAAATCCGTTTGACATGGAGGGAGTCCTCATTTGCCCGAAGAAGGTCTTTGAGGATCCAGGTTCCGACCCTGACGACATGCTGTCGCTCGCAGATAGATATATGTGTCAGGAAACCCACGACGCGTACCGATTCTCCGCAACACTTTACCTGCGGATACTAGGCAGAGATGACCTGACCCTAGAGCAAGAAGGGAAAGCTCGAGAACGTCTCGACCAGTGTCGAAGATTTATCGATTTGGAGACAGTGACCACAGTAAGCGGCTAACAAGCCGCTTTTTTAAATCTTTTTAAAATAAGATTGGCTTTGAGCGCGCTTATTTCTTTATCTTTTATTTCAATTGTAACATCGAAGTTACCGGTTAATTTTTCTAAAAATATCTTAAAATCTTCGCTATCTAAGGTTTCCGCATGAGAACCACGTCTTTTGTTAATATTCTGACTGCTATAATCCAACATTGGAAATCCATCTGAAGGTTTCCAAGTTTTAGCAGCTTGATTTAAAACTTCGATGAATTCTTCGCCGTCATTATTTAAAGCCTGGTGAAAATAATCTAAAACTATCGGAATACCGGTCTTACTCGAAACGCTTAAACAATCTTTAGCGGTAAAGATCCGATCGTCATTTTCAATTATTAATCTTCTTTTTATTTTTTCTGGCAATTGCTTGTAATTTTCCATAAACCTATTCATACTTGCTTTTTTATCGCCATAGCCTCCGCCGATATGAATTTGTATTTTTGAGCTAGAATCGGTGCCTAATAAATCTAATACCTCAGCGTGGTAATTTAGTTCTAAAATTGATTTTTGAGTTAAAGCGTTGTTTTGTGAGTTTAAAATTACAAATTGATCCGGATGCATGGTTAAACGCATATTATTCTCTTCTGCAAATTGACCGATTTTGGCAAAATCGCTTCTAAAATGCTCTTGCCACAGGAAGGACAAAACTTCATGAGAAGCAAAAGGAATAAGATCAGAACTGATTCTAAAAAGTTCGATTTTGTTTTCAGCATTAAAATCTTGAATCTTTTGTAAACATTCAAGATTTGATGCCACTGTTTGGATCAGTCTCACATCACTATATGATGCAAGCCGAAAAGTACTGGAACTGGTACAACCCAAAGTTAAATTGTTACCAACATAGCCGATTCTAATCATAGTTTAGACTCAGATTTCTATTATTAATATTGTCTATGTATTTACAAATACAGTTATATTATACCAAAAAAGACCCTTGCGGATCCTTTTTGCATATATATCAATCACATATATCTTTGTTACTCTGCCTTTTTTGCAGACTTTTTGGCGACTGGTTTCTTCTCTGTAACTTTCTTAACAGGTGCTTCTTTGACTTCCGCTTCAACAGCCTTGGCTGGTTTAGCAGCTGGCTTATTGTTGGAAGCTGCTTCAAACAAACTCTTGGTTAGTTTAACTTCCAGGAACCGCAAAGACTTGGTTAATTTACCCGGTCCGACTACTTTGACACCATCTTTAACTGAATGAACTAATTTCTTCTCTAATAAAGATTTAAAATTGACTGTGTCGCCGTCGTTGAAGTTTTTTTCAATATCAACAATATGAACGATTTCTGGCTTGGCATGAATAGAATTAAAACCACGAGCTTTGGCTAAACGTTGGATTAACGGAGTTTGTCCACCTTCGAATGATCGAGGAATGTTATGGCCTGAGCGTGATTTCTGACCCTTGGTACCACGACCAGAAGTTTCACCTTTTCCTGAAGAAAGCCCGCGTCCTAAACGCTTTGCTTTTTTGGTCGTCTTAATTGAAATAAGTTTATTTAACTCCATTTGGATTCTCCTCTGCATGTCTCTTGGCCATTTGTGATAATGCCAACATAGTAGTTTGCGCATTATTGATCTTATTGGCTGTCCCTAAAATCTTGGCGACTAAGTTACGAATACCAGCTAGGTTACAAATGACACGAATGGTGCCACCAGCAATAACAGATGTACCTGGTTTGGCCGGCTTCAAAATAATGTGAGCGGCGCCAGAATGAATATCAATCGGATAAGGAATGGTTTCATTTACGATCGGAATTACTAAAATATTCTTTTTAGCGATAGTAACGGCTTTCTGAACGGCGACTTGAACTTCAGCGGCTTTACCGACACCCATGGCAATTTTACCATTACGGTTACCGATAATAACTAAAGCACGGAATCGAACACGTTTTCCACCCTTAACTGTTCGGGAAACGCGGTCAACCTGCAAAACATGCTCTTCGAATTCGCTCTTTGGCCTTTCGCGGCCTTCGCCACGTCGTCCAACGCTGAATTCGCGTTCGTTTCTCTTTGGATTTGCAGCCGGTTGAACCGGTTGTTTTATATCTTGTGATGGGTTCATATCTTTAATCCTCCATCTCGGGCGCCTTCAGCAAAGGCTTTAACACGACCATGGTAGCGATAAGATCGGCGATCAAAAACAGCTTCTTGAATTTTCATTTCGACTGCTTTTTTGGCCATTGTTTTACCTGCTTCACTGGCATCTTTACCTGCAACTGAAATAAGAGTGACACCTTTTTGGTCGTCAATCAATTGGCCAGAAATGCCGGTTAAAGATCTAAAGACCGCTAATCTTGGTCTTTCGGCTGTACCGGAGACTTTCGCGCGAACGCGGTTAATTGTTCTTATTTTTCTATCTAATATCATTAGGCTGCTCCCCCGGCTGCTTTAGCCGCTTTACCAAGTTTTTTACGTGGGATTTCGTCAATATATTTAAGACCTTTACCTTTATATGGTTCGACTGGGCGAATTTTTCGGATATTGGCAGCAACTTGACCGACTTTTTGTTTGTCGATGCCGCTGACAGTAATGACATTTTTTTGAACCGTGAAAGTGATGCCTTCTGGGGCAATAATTTCAACCGGATGGGAAAAACCCAATGCCATAACTAATTTATTATCGCCTTGCGTTTCCGCGCGATAACCAACACCTTTAAAATCTAATTTCTTTTCCCAACCTTTACTAACGCCTTCCATGGCATTAGCGATTAACTGGCGATATAAACCATGCAAAGCTCTGATTTTTTTGTCTTCAGAGTTACGAGATAAAATAATTTCAGAATCCGTCTTTTCCAGCTTAAGCTGTCTTGGGAATTCTAAAACCTGCTCGCCCTTTGGGCCAGTAATCACAATGTGACCATGATCCTCGGTGAAAGTCACACCTTCTATATTTTTGATCGGTAATCTTCCAATTCTACTCATATTTTCCTCTTTCCCGAAAATTCCGCGACATGATTTATCATGGCCATTAGACCACCTCTCCTAGAATCTCTCCGCCAAGGCCTTTTTTCTTCGCGTCAGTTCCACTCATAACACCTTTGGAAGTTGAAACTAAGATTTCCGCTTTGCCGCGCATTAACTGTGGCAATCGTCCGGCGCCAACATAAATGCGGCGACCAGATCGGCTGACACGGCGAATATCATTGAATGATAATTCGTTATTTGCCTTAAAAGATAAGGTAACTGTTAGGTTAGGATATTTTTTTCCTTCGGCTGTTTCTTCTTTGAATGAAGCAACAAAACCTTTTTCCTTCAAAATGGCTAAAATGGCTAAATTTAGCTTTGAGTAAGAAACGGAAACTTCTTTCTTTCCGGCATGACCTGCGTTTTTAAGTTGTGTGAACATGTTTGCTATTGTATCCATTTTATACTCCTACCACGATGACTTTGTTACACCAGGGATTTGCGCTTTGGTCGCTAATTCGCGAAAACAAATTCTGCAAAGCCCGAATTTTCGGATGAAACCGTGGCGTCGACCACAGCGGTTGCATCGGCGAACAATTCTGGTGCTAAATTTTGGCTTTTTTAAGGCCCTATTAATTTGACTTACTTTAGCCATTATCTTTCTCCTTAAAAGGAAAACCTAACAATTTTAATAATTTTTGTGCTTCGACAGGGGTTTTGGCCGTTGTCACGATTGTGACTTCAAGACCATGAATATTTTCTGTACTGTGTGCAACCTCTGGGAAGTATATGTGTTCTCTAATACCAAGGGTAAAACCACCTTTTTTGTCAAAGCTTTTTGGGTTCAAGCCGCGAAAATCACGAACTCGAGGCAAAGTGACATTAGCCAATTTATCCATAAAATCATACATTCTTTCGCCCCGTAAGGTAACAGTCAAACCGACTTCATCACCTTCGCGAACTTTAAAACCTGAAATGGCTTTTTTGGCTTTGCGGACGGCCGGTTTTTGTCCGGCAATAGCTTCGATATTCTTCTTGATTTGATTAACTAAACCCTCGTTGGCACGGATTTTACCGATACCGACGTTGATAACCACTTTTTCTACTTTCGGAACAGCCATTTTATTGAGCTTGTCTTCTTTTTGTAGCTGTGGCACGATTTTTTCTAAATACATATCTTTAAGCCTTGACATTCTTCTCCTTTACATCCAAACTGCCTTTGCATTTGCTGCAAATTCTTTCCTTGGCATCCTTCGTAATCTTGTGTGCGATACGGACAATTTTGCCACAATGTGGACAAACAACCATAAGGTTACTTGCTTGGATTGGGGCCGGAATGTCCATAATGCCGCCATGTGGGGCCTTACGAGAAGGTTTTAAGTGATGTTTGGCAATATTAACACCGGTAACCACAACTTTGTCGTCTTTTTTAATAACCGCGGTAATTTCTCCAGTTTTGCCTTTGGATTTACCAGCGATTACAAATACATTGTCACCCTTTTTTAACTTCACAAAACCTCCGATGCTAAAGAAATAATCTTCATATACCCACGTTCGCGTAATTCTCTGGCAACTGGGCCAAAAATACGACTGCCACGGGGTGTCTTATCTGCATTAATCAATACAATTGCGTTATCGTCAAAGCGAATCATGGTGCCATCTGGTCTGGAATGAGGGAAAACCTGGCGAATTATAACACCTTTGACCACTTCTTTTTTCTTAACAGCGCCATGAGGCACTGCGCTTTTTACAGAAGCAACCACGACATCACCAATCTTGGCGGCATTTGCTTTTGCTCCGCCGACTACCGTGATGACCTGAACTATTTTAGCGCCGGTGTTGTCGGCCACTTTTAATCTTGAATATGGTTGTATCATTTTATTTAACCTTCTTTACAATTTTCCAGGCTTTGTCTTTGCTAATCGGCCGAACTGGGACGATTTCGACAACATCACCTGAAACAAACTCATTTTTTTCATCATGAGCTTTAATCTTACCAGTAACCGTAAATGCCTTGTCATAAATAGGATGGCGGCGTTTTTCGACGACGGCAACTGTTCTGGTTTTATCCATTTTATCGGAAACAATTGTTCCAGTTAACTTTTTCATTATTTACTTTCCTTGTTATTAAATTCGGCGATCGCCTTTTCATTTAAAACTGTCCAAATTCGAGCGGTGCGCTTTCTCATATCGGTAATCTCGTGAAAGTTTTTTAATCTACGAAAAGAAGTTTTAAATTGCAATTCTGCCATTTTTTTATTTAAGTCAGCCAATTCCTTAACTAAGGCCTTGGTGTCTTTTTCTCTAATTTCTTTTAATTCAGTAACTTTTTTCATATTTTTGATTAATCTTTCTTAACGAATTTGGTTTCAACTCTTAATTTATGTGAGGCTAAGCGTAACGCTTCGCGAGCAATATCCTCAGGAACGCCAGCCATTTCAAACAAAATATTTCCTGGTCGAACGACGGCTACAAAGTGATCCATAGTACCTTTTCCACCACCCATACCAACTTCGGCGGCTTTCTGGGTAACTGGTTTATCTGGGAAAATACGGATCCAGACTGCGCCACCACGTTTGATATAACGGGTCATGGCACGTCGGGCGGCTTCGATTTCACGAGCCGTAAGCCATCCTCTGCCCAATGATTTCAAACCATATTGGCCAAACGATATCTCAAAGCCGCGTGAGGCTACGCCAGCGCGTTTGCCACGGTTAACTTTTCTGTGTTTTAATTTCTTGGGCATTAACATATTATATTTTCTTTCTAGAAAATTCCGCGACTAGCGTGAGCTAGTTTTTTTCCTTCTCTTCTTTCAAAATATCACCTTTGTAAATCCATGTTTTGACGCCGATGGTACCATAGGTAGTCATCGCGATCGCATAACCGTAGTCAACGTTGGCTTTAAGGCGACCCAATGGGACAGAACCTTCGCCATATTTTTCGCTTCTGGCAATTTCAGCGCCACCAAGGCGACCTGAAACCTGGATTTTAATTCCTTTGGCGCGCATTTCCATGGTTTTCTGAATAGCTTGCTTGGTTGCTCTCTTGAAAGGAATTCTTTTTTCAATCTGAATAGCGATATTTTCAGCCACCAATTGAGCATTTAACTCAGGGGCTTTAATTTCAATGACGTCAACTTTAATTTTTGGTTGTTTGTTGCTGTCCATAGTTTTATAAATAGCAACATTTTTTAATAAATAAGCTTTTAATTCAATAACACCTTGGCCACTGCGACCGATCAAAATACCAGGCTTTGAGGAGTGAAGATTGACGGTAATAGAATCGTTGTCTCGCAAAACTTCAACTCGGCCAATACCGGCAGTTTTACCATATTTTTTTTCAATAGCTTGGCGAATGGCTAAATCTTCGGCTAAATTTTTTGCAAAATTACCCTTGGAAAACCATTTTGATTGCCAATCCTTATTGAGTGGTAATCGAAAACTAATTGGATTAACTTTTTGGCCCATTATTTGCTCCCTTTGGTCGCAACGACTTCTTTTGTCGTTTCTTTTTTGGCTTTTGGTTTAATTTCATCTGTTAATATGACTGCTACATGTGACATTCTTTTTAAAATCATGGTTGAACGACCCTGATGTCTGATGCGGCGGCGTTTCAACTTTGGCCCTTCATCAACTTGAGTCGTAGAAATTCTAAAATCATCAATATTCAAACCTTTGACTTTAACTTGATCCATGGCTTGCTTGATGGCATTGATCAAAGATTTTGATCCGATTTTGCCAGAGAATTCTAATTGAGCCAAAGCCCAATCGACTTTCTGACCTTTGATCATGCTGGACAAAATTCTGATTTTATCTGGAGCGATTTTAGAAAATCTTTGTTTAGAAATAAAATTCATAATTATTTTCCTGCCTTAGGTGCGGCTGCGGCTTTTACGCCTTGAGCTTCTTTAGCTGCTACAGCTTGTGCCTGTTCTTTTGCCATCTTACCACCATGTCTGGCAAACTTACGTGTTGGAGAAAATTCGCCTAATTTATGGCCAACCATATCTTCAACCACTAAAACTTCTACATGTACTTTGCCATTATGAACACCAAAACGGAATCCAACCATTTCTGGAGTAATAACAGCAGCGCGTGACCATGTTTTGATGGTACTCTTGTCGCCTGCCTTCATATTTTGGAGCTTGTTTATTAACCGAAGGTCAATAAATGGCCCTTTTTTCAGTGATCTTGACATTACTTCTTTCTCCTCTTCACAATAAATTGTGCAGAATATTTATTCTTTTTTCTGGTTCTTACACCGATTGCATGCTTACCCCATGGAGTCTTTGGATATTTCAAACCAATTGAGTTTTGACCTTCTCCACCACCATGCGGATGCGAATTCGGGTTCATTGCTTTACCACGGACAGATGGTCTAACACCCATGTGACGTTTGCGGCCGGCTTTTCCAATTGTTTGAGCCGAATGCGTGGTGTTACTGACTTGTCCGATTGAAGCAAAACATTTTTCGTTAATTTTTCTAATTTCACCTGAAGGCATCTTAATCTGGCACCAGCCGGCGTCTTTAGCTAAAATCACAGCTGAATTACCAGCCGATTTAACTAATTTTCCGCCCTGGTTCATATGGATTTCAATATCATGAATTTGATTACCGGTTGGAATGTTTTTCAACATCATTCGGTTGCCGAAAATTACTTCAGCTTTTTCATTGGCAATAATTTCATTACCTTCTGCTGCACCGTCCCAAGCTAAAATATATCTTTTTGTACCATCTTCGAAGGTGATTAAACAAATAAAAGCACTTCGATATGGATCATATTCTAATGAACTAACAACAGCTTTAACACCGATTTTCTCATTTAAATGAGAAATTTCGCGATATCTTCGTTTTGCGCCGCCACCTTTGTGACGAACACTGATTTGACCGGTATAATCACGACCAGCTGAACGTTTTAAAACCTTAGTCAATGATCGTTCAGATTTTTTCTTCGTCAAACCAGAGAAGTCGGTTACCGACATATTGCGTCGTCCTGCTGTATTTGGTTTTAAGATTCTAATAGCCATTTTTTATACCCTTTTCGATCTTATTCTTTAATTTCGAAACCTTCGATTTTTTGACCCTTTTTCAAGGTAACGATCGCTCTTTTTTCGCCATGAATTCTGGATTTGAGCCGACCGCGAATCAATTTCTCTTCCGGTTTGTATTTATTAATATTTATCTTAATAACATTCACTTTATAAATTTCTTCAATAGTTTGAGTGATTTGATGTTTGTTAACATTTGGCATCACTTCAAATACGAACTTGCTATCTGCTGCTCCGGCCATTGTCTTTTCTGTAATAACTGGTCTAATTAATACCTTCATTTAGACTCCTTTGCGGCTTTACCGGAAAATATATTCATAATTTTTTCTACACCGGCGACAGTTGTTAAAACGTAGTTAAATTTACTTAAATCTAAAACGTTTAAATTTTCTGCCTTAATCACTTTGGCGTAAGGGACGTTAGCGAGAGAAAGCTCTATATTAACATCAATTTGCGGCAAAATGACTAAAATCTTTCCATCTTGCAAAGGCAATTTTTCAAAAATACCTTGAATTTGCTTGGTGGAAATCTTTTCCAATTGCAAATCTTCTAAAACAATAAAACGGTTATCAAGGATTTTCTGAGTTAAAACCATCTTAATGGCTCTTTGTTTCATTGCAGTAGGAATTCTTTTGCTGTAATTTCTGGTGCCATGTGGGCCAAAAGTTACGCCTCCACCGATCCATAATGGTGAACGAGTTGAACCTGCACGAGCATTGCCAGTACCTTTTTGTTTAAAAGGCTTCTTTCCGCCACCTGAAACATGACCACGATCTTTGGTTGAAGCAATGGCGCGGCGACGATTAGCTTGCTGGGTCAAAACGGCTTGTGAAAACAAGGCATCGTTTTGTTCTTCAACTAAAAGAGTTGAAACTTCCTGCTCAGAAGCGGTAGCTTTACCGTCTATATTGTAGATAGCAACTTTATTATTCATTTGATTCACCTGTATTTTCTTCGTTTTTGGCTTTTATGGCGTTGTTAGACCAAATATAAACAGTGCTCTTATTTGGGCCAGGAATTGCGCCTTTAACCATTAAAATATTCTTTTCTATATCGATACTAACAATTTTGATGTTCTTTTGGGTGACTTGCTCAAAACCCATCTGACCAGCCATACGGCGGCCCTTGATGACACGCTGTGGGCCTGTGGCACCAATTGAACCAGGACGTCGATAGTTGTCACTACCATGTGTACGAGGTCCAGTATTGAAATGATGACGTTTAACGACACCAGCCCAACCTTTACCTTTGGAAATATTTTGAGCGAAAACTGCTTCACCTTCTTCAAATTGAGTAAGGTCAAGTTTTTGACCTAATTCAAGCCCGGAAAAATGAAATTCTTTGAAAGTGCGGCTCTTGATTTTGGTTTTGGCCAAATGACCACTTAACGGTTTGTTGATTTTCTTGTTTTCAACCATACCAACCTGAGCGGCTTCGTAACCATCAGTGTCGGCTGTTTTGACCTGGGTAATGACGTTTTCGCCTACAGAAATAAGGGTAACCGGAATTACCATGCCTTTTTCGTCAAAAACTCTCGTCATACCTATTTTTTTACCAATTATAGCTTTCATATGTTTCCTTGTGTCCTTTATGGGTCTCAAGTAAAAAAATTTGGTCTGGAAACGCCCGCCGTAGCGAACATTATCCGGACTAAATTTTTTGTATTTATAACGTTATTGTATCAGGTTTTGATCTCGATGTCTACGCCTGCTGGCAGATCTAAACTCATTAGAGAGTCGATGGTCTTAGCATTTGGTTCTAAAACATCGATTAATCTCTTGTGAATTCTCATTTCGAACTGCTCGCGGGCATCTTTATGAATATAAGGACTCTTCAAAACCGTGACTTTACTTTTTTCAGTTGGCAAAGGAATCGGCCCAATTACTTGAGCTCCTGTGCGCTCTGCGGTTTCAATAATCTTACGGGCTGACTTATCGATAATTCGATAATCATAAGCCTTAAGTCTGATTCTGATTTTTTGTTTAGGAGCGTTTGTCTTTGCCATATTCCTCTTTTATTTGTTGATTTTCGTAACCACACCAGCGCCGACAGTTCTGCCACCTTCACGGATAGCGAACTTCATGCCTTCTTCCATAGCAACTGGTTGGATTAATTTAACTTTAAAGGAGATGGTATCGCCCGGCATAACCATTTCGGTATCTGCTGGAAGTTCGACTTCACCGGTCACGTCAGTAGTTCTAACATAGAACTGTGGTTTGTAACCCTTCATAAACGGTGTATGTCGTCCACCTTCTTCTTTGCTTAAAATATAAACTTCAGCGTCAAATTCAGTGTGTGGAGTAATAGTACCAGTTTTGGCAATAACTTGACCGCGTTCGATGTCTTCTCGTTCAACACCACGAAGCAACAAGCCAACGTTGTCGCCGGCTTGACCTTCGTCAAGTTGTTTTTTGAACATTTCAACACCAGTTACAATAACTTTTTTGGTTGGTTTAAGACCAACAATTTCAACTTCATCGTTGATTTTTACTTGACCGCGTTCAATTCTACCAGTAGCAACGGTACCACGACCCTTGATAGAGAAAACGTCTTCAACAGCCATTAAAAGCGGCTTGTCAATTTCTCGGGTTGGTTCTGGAATATATGAATCTAAGGCATCCATTAAATCAGAAACAGCTTTTTCTGCATCAGCATCACCTTCAAGTGCTTTAAGAGCTGAGCCCTTAACAATCGGAACTTCATCGCCCTTGAAATGATATTTAGTTAACAAATCGCGAATTTCCATTTCGACCAATTCTAAGAGTTCAGGATCAGATACTTGGTCGGTTTTATTCATGAAAACGACGATATTTGGAACACCAACTTGGTATGCCAAAAGGATGTGTTCGCGAGTCTGAGGCATCGGGCCGTCAGCAGCGGAAACAACCAAGATAGCGCCATCCATCTGAGCGGCACCAGTGATCATGTTTTTAACATAATCAGCATGTCCCGGACAGTCGACGTGAGCATAGTGTCGTTTTTCAGTTTCATATTCGACATGGCAGGTTGCAATAGTAATACCGCGTTCTTTTTCTTCAGGAGCGGCGTCAATTTGATCAACCGAGCGAGGAGCGGCTAAACCTTTTTTAGCTTGTACAGCCAAAATAGCCGCGGTTAAGGTAGTCTTACCGTGGTCAACGTGACCAATAGTTCCCACGTTTACATGGGGTTTTTTACGTTCGAATTTTTCTGCAGCCATTAAAGACCTCCGATGATTTAAATTGTTTTTTGCTTTTTAATTGTACGATAAAAATTCAATAATGTCAACCCTGTTGATAAGGTAGGGATTGACTAGATGAATCATATCATATCTTACATGATCCGTCAAATCTAAACTCAATCTTCTTCGAAGCTAAACTCAATCTTCTTCGAAGCTTAGTTGCGGTTTACAAGCTTCAAGTAAGTCAGGGTTAAAACAGTTGATTGGAAGGAAGAATAGGCACCAGAAAAAGCGATTATGGCTAAAACTAGTATGAAGGCGACAATCAAACCATAAAATACTGCTGCGGTAAGGCTTGCCAAGAAAAGGCCGTACCCAATCGCGAATAACAAGCCGATGATAATAACTGCAGCAATAGCTACACCAAGGCCAACTGCAATACCGATAGCTGCTAATAACAAGTATATGACTACGACTTCCGCTAGGTTGTCACGAACAAAATGTAGGGCCTGTCGCAAACTTTGAAAGATGGTTAGCTTTCTTAAAATAACAATTCTTAAAGCATAAGGAGAGATAAAAGAAATTACAATCCAAAAAGCTAAGTTTACAACAAACATTAAAATGCCGATTACGGTTGCCGAAACATAGGCGCCGGCAATGACCAAAAGACAGGTTGGAATTACCAAAAGACAAAGACCAAGGAGAATAGCCAACAAAATAGTAATATTCAATGCCCAAACGCGCCAAAAATTCTTCCAACCAATACTAAAACCTTTGGAAAAATCTACTTTTTCGTCTGCTTCAATTTTTTCGACTGAGCCAATTAAAGCACCTTGGCTGGTTAAATTAAGAACAAAAAAGATAATAGCTAAAACAGTAAACAAAACTGTCAAGAATATAATTGTTGCGCCGTGGTCAGCCCAGAAAGCGGTAATATCAAAATCCGCAAACTTTTTACTCATATCCGACCAAGTAGAGTTACTCGACGGCGAACCAAAATTGCCATTCATTCCATTAAAACCCGCTGCTCCACCGGCTAAGATACCAAAAATCCACAAAAACTTATTCTTTAAATTAATCTTAAAGGCCTTTTTGATAATACCAAAATAGTCCATGTGATCCCTCCACACTTCGCCCTTCGCTTTGCTTGGGCTACGCGTGGCAAGCCACTCCATTCTATTGATACCCAAAAAGAATTGAATGAAGTGTGTCCCGCGAAGCTTTAGCGAAGTGGGGCGTTAATTACTTATTAATTATATTATGGCACAATGCGGAGAAAAAATACACAAGAGTTCATTGACAAAATGACACCTTAAGAGTAATATCGACCTGTTTCCTAAGGGAAGCCACAGAACCAGCTGGGGTTACATCGGTAGCTGTGGTTGGCTGTGAAAAGGGAGGTACGCTTTACAATGAGTAAGGTAAGCTTGAATAATTTGGCCGCAGGCCTAAGACGTGTCTCAGAACTACTAGAGGGGCTAAGCACGATATCGCCGGATTTCATTAATCTGGCGATTGAATCCGATCCCTTTAGGCAAGATCTCCAAGAGTTAACGCTCCATTGGGCAGCAAGAAGAGTCGACAAGCAACTTCTGGGTATTTTTCAGGAGGGATACTATTCGGTTTGGACATACCGGGAGCCGGAACTCCCATCAGATTTTGTAAATCCCGAAAAAGATAATCCTGGGCTCGCACAGTGTGTGACTCCACATCATCTAATGACAAGAAACTTCAAGAGTAATGTGCTCAAAGTGATGTTGTGTAATAGTACCCCCGGTTTTGTCACCCACACAGCATTCGTTAGAATCGGTAATATGGGTGATTTCTGTTGGGATCTCTACCGCTTGCGAGTTGACGCAAAGCCACTGCTTATAGAAGTCGGATTGAGCACAAGGTTGAATATCACTCCTAAATCGCTCAAGTAATCATAACCCAAAACCGCTCTTCGACAAGCTCAGAGCGGTTTTTTAATAATCTATTTTTTTGTCATTGCGAGCGATAGCGTGGCAATCTTGAATAGATTGCTTCGGCCAGAAGGCCTCGCAATGACTTTATATAATTTACTTTTTTTTGCCTTCAATGATCTTTTGGGTCAAATGGGCTGGAACTTCGGCCAAATGGTCGAATTCCATAGTGTAGGATGCACGGCCTTGAGTCATTGATCGAAGCTGAGTGGCATAACCAAACATTTCAGAAAGCGGTGCTTCGGCATCAATAACTTTCATTTTGCCGCGGTCGGACATTTCTTTGATCTGACCTCGTTTGGAGTTAAGATCGCCCATGACGTCCCCCATAAAATCTTCAGGAGTAACGACTTCAATTTTCATTACCGGTTCAAGTAAAACTGCGTTGGCTTTTTTAACACCTTCTTGCAAAGCCATCGAACCAGCAATTTGGAAAGACATTTCCGAAGAGTCAACATCATGGTAAGTACCATCATATAGAGTTACTGACATATCAACTAAAGGATAACCGGCAACGACACCGCGGCTCATGGCATCTTTGACACCTTTTTCAACAGCAGGAATATATTCCTTTGGAATGGCGCCGCCGACAACTTTATCGATGAATTCAAAGCCCTCACCGCGTTCTCGTGGAGCAAGCTCAATGTAGACATGACCATATTGACCACGACCACCAGACTGACGGATGAATTTTGATTCTTGTTTGACAGCTTGTTTGATTGTTTCTTTATAAGCAACCTGAGGTGCGCCAACATTGGCCTCGACGTTAAATTCACGCTTCATACGATCAACTAAAACGTCCAGATGCAATTCGCCCATACCGGAAATAGTGGTTTGACCAGTTTCAATATCACCTTTAATTTGGAATGTCGGATCCTCTTGTGCCAATCGATTTAAAGCAATACCCATTTTTTCTTGATCTTGCTTGGTTTTTGGCTCGATTGCCAAGGAAATCACTGGTTCTGGGAAGTTAATGACTTCCAAGACAATTGGGTTTTGTTCGTCGCAAAGAGTATCGGAAGTAAAAGTGTTTTTTAGACCGACAGCGGCGGCAATGTCTCCAGCAAAAACTTCTTCAACATCTTCGCGATGGTTAGCATGAAGTCGAACTATACGTCCAATTCTTTCTTTGATATTTTTGGTTGGGTTTAAAACATACGAACCTGCTTTAAGCTGACCTGAATAAACTCGGAAGAAAGTCAAAGTGCCAACGAAAGGATCGGCAGCAACTTTAAAGGCCAAAGCGGAAAACGGTTCTTCGTCGGATGCGTGGCGTTCGATTTCTTCTTCAGTTCGAGGCTTTACACCTTTTATTGCAGGAATGTCGATTGGTGAAGGCAAATAATCAATAACAGCATCAAGCATTGGCTGAACACCTTTATTTTTCAAAGCCGTACCAGCGAATACTGGAATTAACAGGTTGGCTAAAGTAGCTTTTCGAAGTGCGTTCTTTAGATCTGCATATGCGATTTCTTCACCTTCGAGATATTTATTGATTAAGGTATCATCAGTTTCAGCAATTTTTTCAATTAACTTTTGGCGATATTCTTCAGCTTTTGTTTTGAGATCGGCTGGAATTTCTTCTTCAGTAACAGTTTGACCTTTATCCCCTTCAAAACGCAATGCTTTCATTTTTAACAGATCAATAACACCAGAAAGGTCAGCCTCTTCACCGATTGGGATTTGCATGGCCACTGCATTATTGGAAAGTCGATCGATTATCGATTGGAATGAGCGATAAAAATCTGCACCCATTCGATCTAACTTGTTAATAAAGCAGATACGAGGTACTTCAAATTTATCAGCTTGATGCCAGACGGTTTCTGACTGCGGTTCAACGCCAGCTACACCATCAAAAATAACAACGGCACCATCAAGAACACGCAAGGAACGCTGAACCTCAGCAGTGAAGTCAATGTGTCCCGGAGTGTCGATGATGTTAAAACGGTATTTTTCATTTGGATTGTCGCGAGTTGCCCAAAAACAAGTGGTGGCGGCGGAAGTAATAGTGATACCGCGTTCTTGTTCCTGTTCCATCCAGTCCATAACGGCTTCGCCTTCATGAACTTCACCAATTTTATAGGTTTTACCGGTATAAAACAGAACGCGTTCAGAAACGGTTGTTTTTCCTGCGTCAATGTGAGCAATAATTCCGATGTTTCGAGTTTTTTCTAATGGATATTCTCTGGCCATTTAATCCTTTACTTCAATTAATTTATTTATTACAAAAAGATTCCCCTCATGAGATATTGTATACGATTTCTTCAAGAATATCAAGTATACAAAAAAGCGCTGTAAGCGCCTTTTTGTATTTTAAACAAGATTACTGTTGCGGAGCAGCTGGACTTGATCCACCTGGAATTGTGCCTTTTTTGCGGCCAACAATAAGATAAACGATCGGCAAAATTGGACCCAAGACAAAAGCACCGGCGATAACTAAGACCATCCAAAGAGTTTTGTCACTTGGATTTGTAAACTGTCGCTTGATAACATCAACCAAAGCCCAAATCCAAATCGCCAAACTGGCCAAACCAATGACCATCATAACAATAAAGAATCCACCGAAGACGGCAAGTCCAGTTGCGGCCACAGCCGTATCTGCTGCAGTATCCGCGGCTGTCGTCGTTGTACCCCAATCAACCGTGTCGGTTGCTTGAGCGAGAAGAATTGATGACATCGAACCCTCCTGTCCAAAATAGGACATTAATTAATTCATCACTATTATTACAAATATACTTTTTCTTTTCAAGCGATCCAATCAAAAAAGCACCTTTCGGTGCTTTTTTGAAATATGATATCTTTTATTTAGAATCTGGCGAAATGAGCAAACGCTTTGTTGGCTTCGGCCATCTTGTGCAACACTTCTTTTTTCTTCATGGCTGTACCAGTGTTGTTGTACGCATCAAGAATTTCGTTGGCAAGAAAGTCTGAAAAGTTTCCACCTTTGCCGGCACGAGCTGCGGTAATAATCCATCGCATAGCTAAAGTTTCACGTCGCTCTGGACGAACTTCCATTGGAACTTGGTAAGTTGCGCCGCCGATTCGACGAGCATTTACTTCCAAAACAGGAGCAGCATTCTTTAAAGCTGTCTCAAAAATACCAAGTGGCTCTTTGCCGGTCTTGTCTTTTAAGACATCAAAAGCTTTATAAACATTCTTTCGGGCCGTTTCTTTTTGACCACGAACGATAATTTTATTTATAAATCTGCTGACTGTAACGGAATTATATTTCAAATCTGGATCAATTGTTCTTCTTGGAGCTTTTTTTCCACGCATGGTAGTTTTCCTTTTACGACTTTACTTGCAAAAATCTTATGATTTTTTAGCACCGTATTTTGAACGGCCCTGTTTACGGTTTTCGACACCGCCAGTATCAAGTTTACCGCGAATAATATGATATCGTACACCCGGAAGATCTTTTACACGACCACCGCGGATTAAAACTACGGAGTGTTCTTGTAAATTGTGACCTTCACCTGGAATATAGGCAGTGACTTCTTGACCGGAAGTAAGTCTGACTCTGGCAATTTTTCTTAAAGCGGAGTTAGGTTTTTTTGGAGTAACAGTTGTAACCTTAACACAAACACCGCGAAGAAAAGGTCTGCCTTCTTTGAAAATAACCGGTTTGTTTTTAAGAAAGTTAAAACCGCGGCGTAACGCAGGCGTCTTTGCTTTGGAAACTTTCGATTTTCTTGGTTTTCTGATTAATTGTGAAATTGTTGGCATTTAGTCTTTCTTTCTGTGAAATGCTGTTCCTGCTGGAATCAGCTTCCCTATGATAACATTTTCTTTCAAACCTTGCAAGCGATCAACAGCTCCGCGAACGGCGGCGTCGATTAAGACACCAGTCGTTTCTTGGAAGGAAGCAGCTGATAAGAAACTATCTGTAATCAAGGCGACACGGGTGATACCTAAGACAGATTCGTCAAAAGTAGCTTCGTGTTTGCCTTGTTTTTTTAATTCATTATTAAGTTTCATCGAATCAACATGATCGATAACCTGACCCGAAAGCATGCCTGAATCGCCCGGATCTTTAACTTTGATCTTAGAAAACATTTCGCGAACGATGATTTCAATATGCTTATCATTAATTGTCTGACCCTGTGAAGCATAGATTTCTTGGACACCGCGGATGATATATCTTTCAGTTGCCTTGCGTCCTCTTAGCTTCAACATGTTTTCTAGGCTGAAGTGACCTTCAGTCAATTCCTTACCCATGACAACTTTATCACCATCGCTGACCTTAAGATTGGTTTTAGTCGAGACTGAATAACTGATTGAGTTTTGTTCGGTCGATGTGATAACAATCTTATTTTTTTCGATTTTGACTTTACCAGTAAGACCAGTGCGGAAGGCTTTTTTGCTTGGAGCTACGGCAATTGCTTGTCGTGCTTTAACAATATCGCCATCAGTTACTGTCGGTTCATAGCCTTTTTCTAAAACATATTCTTCTTGGCGCTTTTCATCCGAAGTGATAACCAATTTGCGCATATCTTTCTCTTCAAAAATTCTAACTATGCCATCCATATCAGCCATAATAGCAGGATTTCTTGGCGTACGAGCCTCAAACAATTCTTCAACACGTGGAAGTCCAGAAGTAATATCTTCTCCAGTAACACCACCCATGTGGAAGGTTTTCATAGTAAGCTGCGTACCTGGTTCACCGATGGCCTGAGCGGCAATAATACCAACGACAGCGCCATGTTCAGCCATCTTACCTGAAGAAAGATCTTTACCATAACAGTTGCGGCAAATGCCACGCTCGGCATGGCAACCCATCACGGTTCGAACCTTTAAAGTATCAATGCCAGTGGCATCAATCTTTTCAGCTATTTCTTCGGTGATTTCTTCACCGGCTTTTACAATTGTATCTTTACCGGCTTTTACGTCTTGAGCTGAAACGCGGCCAATCATTCTTTGTGAATATTTCTCACCCATCTCTTCGGATTCTGTTCGGGTGATATCTAGGAATTGATCTGTGCCACAGTCGTCCATAGTAATGACGACATCTTGTGAAACGTCGACTAAACGACGAGTCAAATACCCAGCCTCAGAAGTACGAAGTGAAGTATCTGATTTACCTTTTCTGGCACCGTGAGTCGAAATAAAGTATTCGAATACAGGTAAACCTTCTTTATAGTTATGTTTAATCGGCAATTCAATAATTTCACCAGCCGGGTTAACCACTAAACCTTTCATACCAGCGAGCTGAGTAACCTGAGCAAAAGAACCACGAGCACCAGATTTAACCATTTGGTAAACCGGACTCTGTTCATCGTATTGCGCAATCATACTCTTCTCAATTCTGCCACGAATTTCGGTCCACATTTCGATAATCTTCATTTTGCGTTCACTGTCGGTAATTAAACCGCGTTGATACTGCAATTCAATTTCTTCCAGTTTCTTATCGCCTTCTTTGACGATTATATTTTTATCATCTGAAATATGAATATCGGAAATCGAAATAGTCATACCGGAAACAGATGAATACCTGAAACCAATATCCTTGATTCTATCAGCAAATTCTGCTGTTCCAGCAACATCAAACCTGGCAAAATGCTCTGACAAGATATTTTTCAAAGCTTTGGAATCAAAAGTTTCATTTCTAAATTGCAATTCATCTGGCAAAATATTGTTGAATAAAATTCTACCAGCTGTTGTTTCAACGATTTCTTCTTTTGCCGCTGGATCCATTTTATTAAGTTTCATGCGAACTTTAATCTTAGCGCGAGCATGAACAAAACCCTCTTGGTGAGCTAAAATAGCTTCATTTTTGCTACCAAAGATTTTATTTTCGCCTTGTGCGCCTTCTTGGATACCGGTCAACCAATAAATACCCGCGACAATTTCATATCGAGGAATAATAACTGGTTCGCCGGATGAAGGTTTTAAGACATTATGATCAGCGCGCATTAAGGTAGCGGCTTCTTCTCTGGCCTGAGTAGACAACGGAACATGGATAGCCATCTGGTCACCATCAAAGTCAGCGTTGAAAGCATAACAAACCAATGGGTGAATCTGAATGGCTTTACCTTCGATTAAAACTGGCTGGAAACCCTGAATACCCAAACGATGTAGCGTTGGGGCGCGGTTTAACAACACATTGTAATCTGAAGTAATTTTTTCAAGAATATCCCAAACAACTGGTTCACCTTTTTCCATTAATTTAGTAGCATTTTTAACATTATGAACGTGGCCTTCGTTGATAAGCTTGGAGATAACGAATGGTTTGAAAAGTTCCAAAGCCATCATCTTAGGAATACCACACTGATGTAATTTAAGGTTTGGACCTACAACAATAACTGAACGACCTGAATAGTCGACACGTTTTCCAAGCAAGTTCTGGCGGAACCGGCCTTGCTTACCATGAAGCATATCGGAAAGTGATCGAAGTTTTCGGGCGGCAGCGCCGGTTGAGGCAGTGCGTCCTCTTCGAGCTGAGTTATCAATCAGTGAATCAACTGCTTCTTGAAGCATTCTTTTTTCATTGCGACAGATAACTTCTGGGGCGCCCTGTGAAATAAGTCTCTTTAGACGGTTATTTCTATTGATGACACGTCGGTAAAGATCATTTAAATCGGAGGCGGCAAAACGGCCACCATCCAATTGAACCATTGGACGTAGATCTGGTGGAATAACTGGTAATTTGGTTAAAACCAACCATTCCGGACGAATACCGGCTTCACGCATTTCAGAAACAAGCTTTAATCTACGTAATAATTTGCGTCGATTAATACCAATGGCTGAAACTAATTGTCCGGAGAAATCTTCATTTAATTCATCCAAATTAGCGCGTTTTAGAAGTTCAAAAACGGCTTCGGCACCAATTCCGACTTTAACAATCTGACCATATTTCAAGGATAAATCATGATATTGGCCTTCAGTTAAAATCTTCTTGGAAACCAAGGACATAATTTCTAGCTTGGTGGCTTTATAAGAAGCATCAACTTTCGCAATATCCATATTATTGGTTAATTTACCCTTGGCTTCGGCGTACTCTCTTTCCAATTGTTCCAACGAAGATTTTCTAACATCTTCATTAACATCCAAAACAATAAAGCCGGCAAAATAGACGACTTTTTCTAAATCGGAAACAGAAATATCTAAAATCAAACTTACGACAGACGGAACACCACGGACATACCAGATATGGGTAACAGGAACAGCAAGATCAATATGACCCATTCTTTCACGTCTGACAGCGCTACGAGTGACTTCAACGCCGCATTTATCGCAAATTACACCTTTGTAACGGATTTTTTTGTATTTACCGCAGTAACATTCCCAATCTTTAGTCGGACCGAAAATTCTTTCATCAAAAAGACCATCGCGTTCCGGCTTCTGGGTGCGGTAGTTGATAGTTTCTGGCTTGGTAACTTCACCGAAGGACCAATTTGCAATGTCTTCAGGAGAAGCAACAGAAATTTTCAAGGCATCAAAATCTGATACTTTCGAAGTTTCTCTCGCCATTTGTGGTTGTGTTTTGTTATCTTTCATAATTTTAAATCCTTTAAAATTTCCGCGATAAGCATAGCTTGACCATTATTTATCTTCTCCCTCATCAATCGATGGTTCGACCATCGGTGGTTCTTCTTCTTTTAATTCGGTTACCTCGGCGTCTAATTCTTCTGCATTATTAATATCATTATCTTCTTTTTCGTTTTCAGATTCGCCCACTGCCGGGCGGCTAATTTTCTTTGCGGCCTTGGCTAAATCGGCGGCTGAAAGCATTTCAACATTCAAGCCAAGCGACTGAAGTTCTTTGACTAAGACAAAGAACGAAGCTGGAATCGACGGTTTCTGAATTTGTTCGCCTTTGATAATGGCTTCATAAGCTTTGCTTCGGCCTACAACGTCATCCGATTTAATCGTTAACATTTCTTGCAGTGAATGAGCGGCTCCATAACCTTCCAGAGCCCAGACTTCCATTTCTCCAAATCTTTGTCCACCGAATTGAGATTTACCACCCAGCGGCTGTTGAGTAACCATAGAGTATGGTCCAGTCGATCGAGCGTGCATCTTATCATCAACCAAATGGCAAAGCTTCATCATATATTTAATACCAACAGTTGTTTTTTCAGCGAAAGGTTCGCCGGTACGTCCATCATGTAATTGGACCTTACCGTCTTCTGGTAAACCCGCTTTCTTTAATTCGGCCTGAATATCTTCAAAGGACATGCTTTCAAAAACCGGAACGGCAATCTTGTAGCCTAATTTATTAGCAGCCCAACCCAAGTGAGTTTCCAACAGCTGACCAAGGTTCATACGGGAAATAACACCTAATGGGTTTAAGATAATATCAACTGGTGTACCGTCTGGCATGTAAGGCATTTCCGCTTCTGGCAAAACCATGGAAATAACACCTTTGTTACCATGTCGTCCGGCTAATTTATCACCAACTTGGACTTTTCTAAGTTGTGCAATTGCGACTTCAACCATCTGATAAACACCGGCTGGCAATTCATCACCGGCTTCTTTGGAGAAGATTTCAACATTAACAACTTTTCCATATTCTCCATGAGGAAGTCGAAGGGAAGTGTCTTTAACATCTTTAGCTTTTTCACCGAAGATTGCCCGAAGCAGTTTTTCTTCAGCTGAAAGTTCGGTTTCACCCTTTGGCGTAATTTTACCAACTAAGATATCGCCGGCAGAAACTTCAGCACCAATTCGAACAATTCCTTGCTCGTCAAGGTTGGCCAAAGCACCTTCACCCACGTTTGGAATATCGCGAGTCAAAACTTCCGGACCCAATTTGGTGTCACGGACCTCAGTCGAGTATTTTTCAATGTGAATTGAGGTTAAGTTATCATTTCTAACTAATTTTTCCGAAAGGATGATAGCGTCTTCGAAGTTGCCACCCTTGAAAGGCATAAAGGCAACTAAGACGTTTTGACCAAGTGCTAATTCACCTTCTTCAGTTGCAGAAGAATCAGCTAAGATTTGGCCTTTTTTAACTTTATCGCCAACCCGAACAACCGGTCTTTGATTAATACAGGTTGCCTGGTTAGAACGAATAAATTTTTCTAATCGGTAACGGTCAACGCCAACAACAATTTCTGAACCAGAAGCTTCTGTTACTACACCGTCGTTTTTGGCAAACAAACACTGACCAGAGTCTCTGGCAGCATCAGCTTCCATACCCGTTCCAACTACCGGTGAGGTTGGGCGAACCAAAGGCACGGCTTGTCGTTCCATATTAGAACCCATGGAAGCACGAACAGCGTCATTATGTTCGACGAACGGAATCAAGGCAGTCGAAATAGATACAATTTGTTTTGGCGAAACATCAATATATTCAATCTTACTAGCTAAGTCGATAACCGGCTCACCAAATTCCCGAACAACAGTTTTGGTGGCGGTAATGTAACCGTCTTTGTCAACATCGGTCGAAGCTGGAGCAACAATAACACGATCTTCTTCGTCGGCATCCAGATAAACAACCTTGTTGGTAATTTTCGGTTTCTGACCTTTTACATGTTCAACCACTAAATATGGTGATTCAATAAAACCATATTCATTGATACGAGCATAACTGGCCATATAACCAACCAAACCGATGTTTGGACCTTCAGGAGTTTCAATCGGACAGACACGGCCATAGTGACTACGATGAACGTCTCGAACTTCGAATCCAGCGCGTTCACGAGAAAGTCCACCTGGACCAGTGGCTGACAAACAACGCTTATGTTCCAACTCGGCAAGCGGGTTGGTTTGGTTCATAAACTGAGACATCTGTGATGAAGCAAAGAATTCTTGCAAAACAGCGGCAATTGGACGAGCGTTGATTAATTGAGCCGGAGTAACAGTATCTGGGTCCAAAACCGACATTCTGTCTTTAATAATTCTTTCCATACGAAGCAAACCGACGCGAACCTTGGCTTGAACTAATTCACCCACAGCGCGAACACGGCGGTTGCGCAAATGGTCAATATCATCTTGTTCGGCCATCGGATCGTTGTTTAAGCGAATAATTTCTTTAATGGCTTCAACAACATCGTCGACTCGTAAAATACGATTCTTCAAGTCTTCAGAAGCTTTAATATTAAGTCTTTGATTCATTTTATAACGTCCAACGCGACCTAAATCATAGCGCTTTGGATTAAAGAACATTGCTTCCAAGAAACTGCGGGCAGTTTCGGCAGTTGCCAAATCACCCGGACGAATTCTTTTATATACATCAACAACGGCCTCGTCGAATGTCTTGGCCGTGTCTTTAGCTAGAGTCGCTTTAACGTAATCATGATCTGCATTGTCGTTGACGCCTTCAAAAGCATGGATGATTTGATCATCGGTCAAACCTAAAGCGCGCAAGAAAGTAGTAAACAGAATTTTGCGTTTTCTATCAACTTTGACTGAAATGATGTCGCGGTTTGAGGTTTCGAATTCCAACCAAGCGCCTCTCGAAGGAATAATCTTGCAACCGAACAGTTTTCTTCCGGCAACTTCTTCTGATACAAAAAGGACGCCGTAACTTCGAACAATCTGGGAAACGACGACTCTTTCAATCCCGTTCACGATAAAGGTACCGCGATCGGTCATCAACGGAAAAACACCAAGAAACACTGAAGAATCTTTGGTTTTACCGGAGATTTTGTTAGTCAAACGGACATTGCATTTGAGAGGAGCTTCGAAGGTAAGATTTTTAGTCTTAGCTGTCTGCTCATCGTAGGTTGGCGCGTCAAGTGAGTAATCCAAAAATTCCAACGTCAAAACTTTTCCGGTAAAGTCATCTACCGGAGAAATTTCGTCTAGGAGTTCTCGAATCCCTTCCTTGAAGAACCAATCATAGCTCTGGGTTTGAACTTCGATTAAATTAGGCAGTGGCACAGTAAACTTTGGCTTAGAAAATTGAAGACGATTTTGTGTTGACACTAAAATACTCCCAAAATTACAGCAACAACGCTGGTTGCCGCTTAGTGCAATTACTTTTAGTTAACGAGAAAGATTCTTATCAATTTTTCTCTTTTTTATTGGTATATTTACTCTATCACAGTGAGATATCATTGTCAAGAGATTGTCAATACCAAATTACACATTGATCGCATTTTTTTATAAATAGATAATTAAGGAATCTAATTTTTAGTTATACGAATGAGACTCCCCGGACTCCGCTCGCAAGCTCGCTTCAGCCGGGGTTTCTTTGGGGAGCTCAAGAGAATTAGAGTTCTAACTGCTTCGGGAGGTCTTCTTTTCCTTGCCATTTAATGTATTTTCGGATTTGTTTCTCGTTGAGTCCAATTGTCGAAGAAAAATATCCCACACTCCAAATGCTGCTGTCGAGATATATCTCACGGATAAATTTAAACTTTTTCTTGAGTGCAAGGCTAGACTTTGATTTTAATATTCTAACGACAGCAGCCACCGAGAGATCTGGCGGTATCTCGATTTGAAGATGTAGATGGTCTTCGTTGGTATTAATTTCGATAATTTCCAGTGTGGGATATTTTTTGATGGTTTCTTTGAGGTTTTTGATTAACTCAATTTTGACATATTCTTTGAGATATTTTCTTCGACACTTGGTTCCCCAAACAATGCGATATTGATGTTGATAGCAGGAGTGGCATAAATTTCTAATTCTCATGAGATAATTTTACCATATCCCTGACGGGATCTGGTAAAAGTGGAAGCCATTCATCCCCGCATTGCAGCGGGCTAAAAAAACCAGACGACGCCCGCTTTCATACGGGGTTTCCTGGCTTTTTAAAAACTGCGAGCGCTAATGCAACTCGCAGTCTTTATTGTTCGCCTAGGCGAGGTTAATGGTTGCCGGGACCTTAGGAATTGTCCTGCACCATAGGACCTGGCCGCTAAAGTCACTTATTTCCTTTATCCGGCCTTTGAAGATCCTACCCCAACGGGTTTTCTTCGTTCCTGGGATGTATGTTTCGTCAGTGTAGAGCGCGAAACATACCGCATTCACTTCGATACGCCCTTCCGGTATGCATACTGTATTGCCGATATTGGTCGACTCGATGCCCATATCAGTGAGTAACCTCAGGAGATTGTTCCTCTCCATAAGGTTTACTACTGTGAGCTGAACGCCTTTGCCGCCAAGGTTGCCATCACTTCTTTTAAGTATCACTGATTTCCTCCTGTACGCGACTGTCATCTAATTATGACTGTACATCATAGCATATATGGAGAGAAATGTCAAGATCTCAGCCATTTCCTGAACGATTTCAAGAATATAAAAACATCCTCTTTCGAGGATGGGTTACTTCTTGGCCACAATGGCCATAGAAGGTTTAGGATCGATAATGGCCAGTTCGACACTGACCCAAATTTGTCCTGATTTATCTGTAGTTACTCCGACTCCGATACTTTCGTATCCTTCACACAGAACATTGTCTCTGTGAGAAGGACTTAGCATGAATGCTTGGACTCCGTTCTCAGGAGTAGAATCCTTTGCCGATGAGCACCAAAATAGGTTTTCGCCATAAAGAGCGTAAGCAGGAACGTATGGGAGCCTGTGAAGATAGCGATCAAGAGGAGTCGCTCCGTCTGGCGAACAATGCGCAAAGTAGCGTTTATCGCGCATATCTGAGCTATGATCCCGTGCGACGGTAGTTAGAAGCGGATCCACTTCAAGACTCTTAAGTCCATAAAGTTTCCTCTTCTGGTTAATCAACTCAACATAACGCTTCTCAATCTGAAGATTTGTCTCTTCAGCGGTGCAAACTTTCTCAATAATGATCAAGCCAAGGAACATAACCAGTAGCACCAAACAAAGCTTTCTCATTTATTTATCACCACCTTTTCGCAAATCTGCCACCATTATATCACTTACCGCTCACTTTTTGTAGTTAAATTAAAAAAACGGCAGTATTAACCAAAAAGACTCAACAAAATATCGCTGGCTTGTTTTATCTAAATGACTTGATATAATTAACTGTCCGAAAAAATCAGCGAAAGGAGGAAACCGATGGGCTTGAGAACATTGGTTCTTCATTGTGGAGATATTGATAGTGCGGTTCACCCAGATTGGAAAATCATGAGCGCAATCCAGTCAAGACCAGGGAAAGTTGTCCGGGGAGAAGAGCTTTTTGGACCTGGACATCTCGTGGAAACCTGGGACATCGGCCATGATAGTTATAGTGGTTTTCCGCCAGGGATTGCCAACCATAACGACTATGAAGCGTTAGTTATCGGACGGACGATTAGGAGCCTGTACTGTCGAGAACCTTACACAATTCTTGTTGCCGGACAAAACCCGCTCGTCGAGAAGGTGATTCTTCTTATGTCCGAAAGACTATCCGAGATGCCTAAGACGATCATCCGTTTTTCATCGTTTTATGGCGAGAAAAGCCTGTATGACAACAAGGCGGGCTACAAGTTCGATTGCCCGAAGAATTACGAACAGCTTTGGTACCTACTGCGCTACCTCGGCGAGAAGTTTTCCGATGCACCTTTTCCCCATGAGATTATGATTGAGCTGGCTATCGAATCGTTCAACAAAGACATCCTCACAGCAAAACCTAACCAGTGGCAACCGATACTGGTCATCTAGATATAATCCAACCTTACGGTTGGGTTTTTTATTTTTTACTAGACTAATTGATTCAAGAGTACATCGATATTTTGACCGGAAACTGCAGAAATAACCAAAACATCTCTTTTAATTTTTTTGGAAAATTTATCAGCGATCTTTTTTGATTCTTTTGGATCCAATGTATCGGCCTTATTTAAAGCCACAATTTCTTTTTCTTTCAGCAATTTCGGATTCCATTTGCCAAGTTCATCACGAATAACCTTATAATCACGCGCCGGATCATCGCTGTTAATATCAATAAGATGAACCAAAACTTTGGTTCTTTCAATATGGCGTAAAAATCTATCACCTAGTCCCCGACCTTCGGCTGCACCTTCAATTAAACCTGGCATATCGGCCAAAATAATTTCTTTACCATGAATTTTGGCAACACCTAGATTTGGTTCAAGAGTAGTAAAAGGATAATCACCAATCTTTGGTCTGGCATTGGAAATAGCAGAAAGTAAAGTTGATTTTCCAGCACTTGGAAGTCCAATCAAACCAACATCGGCTAGAAGTTTCAATTCCAGTTTAAGAGTTTTTTCTTCGCCTGGTTTACCTTTTTCGCCAAACCGAGGCGTTTGAAAAGTTGCTGTTGCGAAGTGAACATTACCGCGGCCACCCTTGCCGCCTTGAGCGATTAGAACCTTTTCACCAGCATATGTAAAATCGTGGACTAATTCATCGTCAATTTTGACTAAAGTTCCTGGAGGAATAGGCAACATTAAATCGTCAGCGTCTTTACCAGTTTTTCTTTTAGCATGACCGTCATCGCCGCGTTGAGCCTTAAATTCCTTTTTTCGAGCATAATCGCTTAATGTATGAGTATTATTGTCACAGATAAAAATAACATCGCCGCCTTTGCCGCCGTCGCCACCATCCGGACCGCCTTTAGGCACATATTTTTCACGCCGCAAAGAACCGGAACCATTTCCGCCATCTCCCGACTTAATTCTAATTATTGCTTCATCTGTTAACATATCTTCTTTCAACATTAGACTTGATAAACTTTTAACTTAATATATATATCCTCTTATTTTTGATGCATGCGCAGAAAGAACTCTGGAGCTTTTAATACCCCAACCAACCGCATTCATTTCTGAAATGGTAATCGAATCCCCGTGGACAGATTCGACATAAGCGACATGTCCCCACCAAGACTCTGTCGTGACGACAATGGCGCCCGCTGCTGGCTCTCTCCCCGTTGAATAACCTGCACGCTGTGCCGACGACAACCATGACTTAGCATCACCCCAATGTGCCGGTACGTATCGTCTGGTAGCCACGTAATAGGTACACCAGCCATATGGATAGGCGTTATTCGACGATCCTGGTGCGCGATTAACAGTCTTGGCACCAGCTACCTTCTTCTTTGATGCTTTATCGGCAGCTAACTTAATTGCTGCAGGTGATAAATCCGCCGTCGGCAGCTTTAATGTCTGACCGGGTTTGATTGAATCACTTGTCAAATTATTGGTAGCCTTTATTGTAGCAATTTTTAATCCATAAGTCCAGCCAATGCTAGACAAAGTGTCGCCGTCTTTGACAACATAATTTGTTGTCGATTTTCTAACCACAGGAGCAGTAACTTCTTTTGGCTGCTCCGTGATGACCGTTTCAAAGACATCTTTTGGTTTTTCAACAAAATCATTATTTTGCATTGCAAGCGCCACCTGAATCGGATCAGCTTGGACTATTGGTGTGTAGGTCGAAACCGAATTTACAACATTTGCAACTTCTGCCGGTTCAAGATCCATCACTTCATCTGAAACCATAAAGTTCGTATTTTCTGCTGCATGTGCAAAATTCGCTGCCAAGACAAAACCCCCAATTAAAAATATTGCCATATAAGGCAAAATGAATTTACCAACAAAATTTTTGACACCATCCGGAGTGCGATTTTTGAGTTTTTTCTGTATGAGCTCTAACTTTCCATATGTTTTTTTAGCAAAAGGCACGACTTGATTTAGTATCTTATCCTCCATTTAAAAAGGCACTTTCTACATTAGCAAAAGCGCCAGAAGATGCAAGGACTATTTAGTATCCAACCTTATATTGATCGCCGACGGCACAATCGACGAAACTGAGACACCTGTCGGTCCAGAAATATTCGCTCGACTAATATCAACAGAATAAGTACCAGGAGCGTCAAAGCCAGTTAAATCAACCTGAACAAGAATGTCACCTGAGTTGAGATTATTTAATTGATCTTGTGAGCCGGCAGCCACAATCTTAACCGAACTTGGATCAGCCGAGGTCACTTTTAGATTATCGGCAAGATTTAGCCATTTAAAGCCGGCATTCACCTCTCTCGTTGACTGATTCTTGCTAATAGTTAAGGTTACCTTCACTTTATCGATTTTATCTAAAATACTGACTCCCGAAGACGGTTTTAGCGAGACTTCAACAGTTTTATTTTTGCTGATGTTATTTACATCAATCGGCTCTGTTTCGATATAACTAATGCTACTAATAATGTTATCCGCCGCGTTAATGGTAATAGTTGAAGGAGATGACTCAATTTTGGAGACCCAATATCCGTCGGCAGGGATTCCCGAAGTGTTAACTTTTATACCCACAGTTTTGATGTTACTGGCTTTCACAATCGGAACCGTAACCATAACCTCGGCTGGAGAGAAGGTTAGATTCTTAATTTCATTGCCACGAGCATCAATACTAACGAGACTGACAGACTTTTTAAAATCAGCTGTTTCATTTTGGAGATGGATTTTTGCCGTTGTTTCGGTTATTGAGTTAACCACACTTCTTGCACCGGATATTTTAACAGTACTCGGCTCAAAACCGCATTGGCCTGGTGCCATGCCTGTCCCGGCCTGACCATCGAACAAACAGCTAATTTGAACTTCTTTTTCGACCTTAGGTTCTAATCTAATGGTTACAGTCGAAGGATTTGTTTCAACAATTTGAACATTGGCTACGGCAGTCACAATAGTCACCTTCACATCGTATGTGCCAACTGAAAGACCCGTCAAATCTAAATAGGCGGAAAAAGAATCTGCATTTAGACTATTAAAGACATCATTTTGAGTAACCACATCAACCTTCACTTTATCAACATCGGTAACCGGCACCAAGCCCTGTGGCACATTTCTTAATTGCAGTGGCACGCCGCCAGGGAAAGTGCTGCTTTTAGTTTGGCCAACGCCAACATAAAGCCAAAGGGCACCAGCCAAAATAAGGCAGAAAATTTTTGCCCAAAAATTGCCAAATATTTTTTGAAGAAAATTTTTCACCCTGTTGTTATCCCTTCCATCCTATGCGAAAGCAGCCCTTCTAAAAATTCTCCCAGTTGCTGAGGGGAAAGGCCTACGGTTAAGTTTCCGCTGACCGCCAACGAAATACGGCCAGTTTCTTCCGAAACTACTACCACAATGGCATCTGTTTCGGCCGTTATACCGGCGGCGGCTCGGTGTCTTGTTCCTAAATCTAATTTAAATTCTTGCTGTGGTAATGGTAACCAACAATTAGCCGCAGTGATTTTATCCGCAGTAATAATAACCGCGCCGTCATGCAAAGGCGTCTTTGGCGCAAAAATATTAACTAATAATTGTCTAGTCACTTCCGCATTAATAAGAACGCCGGAAGAAATGACATCGCGCAATCCAGTTTGACGCGCCATCACAAAAATACCGCCCTGTCTTTTTTCCGAAAGTGCTGAAACAGCGGCAACCACTTCTGTCACAACTTGGTTTAATTTATTCTGTTTTAGCCCACCGGTGTTAAATCGAGGCCTGCCAAGACGTTCTAAGGCGGCTCTTAGCTCAGGCTGGAATAAGACCGGAATAGCCACAACTAAACCCGCTAATACATAAGTTAAAATAAAATTCAGAGCTGCCAATTGCAAAATTCGGCCTAAAAGCATGATTATGGCAAGGATGGCAATACCGTATAGGATTCTCATTGCCCGGGTTTCTTTTAGCAATAGATAGATCCAATAAAAGAGAATAGCTACTAATAAAATATCTAAAATTTCGTAGGGATGATCACGAAAATTAAATTGAGTTACGAAAAAATTGGCCCTATCTGAAGCGCCAAGAACTTGTGAAATCGCTTGTTCAGTCGCTGTTTGAGTCAAAATACTCCTAATATATATAAAGTATACCGCTTTAGTTCTAAAAAAGAAACCAAATTTTTGGTAAAATAGAATTAATATAATAATTCGCGGAAATTTGCAAAGCAAATTATGGAATTGAATAAAAAGATATTATTAACTATCTTAATTGTTATTATTTTAGGCGGGTTTTGCACGGCTAGTTACTTTGTTTACAAAAAATATTTTTCTAAGACAAGTACATCTAAAATAACAACTGGTCTCCCAGGCCAACTTTTTGGCCCAAAAACCACAGAAAAAGCTAAGACACTTGATCCCATCAAAGTATTAGATTGGACCAATAAATATCGCGCCGACGAAAATTTACTAGCCTTAAAAACAAATACTGTTTTAGTAACTGCCGCTCAGAAAAAAACCGATGACATGTTTACCAATCAATATTTTGAGCATGTTTCCCCTACCGGTGTTTCCCCTTCCGATTTGGTTAGCGCTACCGGCTACAATTACAAAACCACTGGCGAAAATTTGGCCTTGGGCGATTTTAAAGATGAAAAAGATTTGGTGGATGCCTGGATGGCGAGTCCTGGGCATAGGGCAAATATATTAAATAATGAGTATACGGAAATCGGTATTTATACCGGTTTAGATACCTTTGAGAATAGAGGTAAGACCTGGCTTGCAGTTCAAGAATTCGGTAAGCCCCTGCCAAATTGCAAGAGCCCCAATTCAAACATCCTTCAAGATATCAATGACAAAAAAAATATATATGAAAGTTTGGCTAGTCAAATAAACGCTCTTTACGCCGAAGCGTCAAATATGAATGCCCAAGCAAACGATAAGATAAAACAAGGCAATGAAATATATACTCAAACAGAAGACAAAACTCAAGCACAACCATATTGGGATGAAGGTACAACGCTTCGTGAAACAGCCGACGCTGACACTGCAAAAGCAAAAGACCTCCAAGCACAAGCCGACAGTTTGTCAAAAGAAATACAAACCGAAAGTGATACATACAATACTCAAGTCGATAAATACAATACTTGTATTAAACAATAGTTCTAAAATCATTTTAAGACAAATCTCACCAGTGTTTTTGTCTTGACTTTTTGAGTGAATAAGCGTAAAATCACAGTGAAGATTTTCGAATCAGATGACGGAGGGTATAATGATAGACCGAGATACACAAATGCGAATAGGGTATGAAAGGCAGGAAACAGTCAGAAAAGCCGTGGAGATAGCAGATCAGATCATACTAGATGCTTCT
The DNA here is from genome assembly GCA_001029735.1 of Berkelbacteria bacterium GW2011_GWE1_39_12. Taxonomy (GTDB): domain Bacteria; phylum Patescibacteriota; class UBA1384; order UBA12157; family UBA12157; genus GWE1-39-12. The sequence continues at coordinate 791,932 of CP011213.1, read as the reverse complement.
GACGGCACCGATGAGATGACCGATCGGTTGACATCCGATTTAGCCATCGAGCTTATCAAGACAATCGGTTTTGTGCCGTCGGATTCTGTAAATGTGACAGTAGATTCAGCTCAAAATGCTATTCAAAAAGTCATCACGGAGCATTGCGAAACTGAAAAAGAGGTCAGAGACGCTCTTTGGGCGAGAGTCACCAGAAAGTTCGTCGTCAAGGTCGCCAGCCGATTCGAGTCCAAGCTACTCCAATGGGACTTGGAACATCCGGCAATATCAAACTAAACACGCCAAATCAAGCTTCGGTTTTCAAGATCGGAGCTTTTTTATTAGATCAAAAAATATTTTAGCACAGTCTACGGACTCGCTCTTCTTTTCTGTAGCATTCAAGAGAATCATCTTCGGCGAGTTTAATTTCGGTCTCAACTTTAAGACCACACTCAAAGTTTTCGAGTACTTCGCGAGCGTCTTTCATATTTTGCTGCAAAGAAACAATTTTTCCTTCTCCAATAGTTTCTTTATCGCGAACGATTTTAACTTCACAATTATTTTCAATTTTACCCGATGTAACCTTACCGCCAACAATTTTTTCGTTGCGGTGAACCTTGAAGATAGCCAGAATTTTCATGCGGCCAATTTCAGTTTCCACGATTTCAGGTTCTAATAAGCCTGAAAGAGCGGCGGTTAAGTCGTCTAATAATTGATAGATAATATCATAAATACTGATTTTAACATTTTCTCGACGCGCCAAATTCATCACATCACTCGATGCTTTGACACGAAAGCCAATTACTAACGCTTCGGAGGCCAAGGCCATGTTTACATCAGATTCAGTAATATCGCCGACACCTTCATGTAAAACGTTTATTTTTACTTCTTCGTTAGAAATTTCATTAAGTGATTTTTTTATGGCTTCCAAAGATCCAGCGACATCAGCTTTCAAAATCAATTTTAATTCTTTAATTTTGCCAGCTTTAATATCACGGGATAGCTCACCAATCGACAAAACTTTTCGTTTGATAGATTTTACTTTGGTTAATTCTTTGGCTTCTTTTTCGTCTGCCACTGCTAAAACACGATCACCAAAGTTTGGCACTTCTTGAAGACCAGCAATTCTCACTGGCATTGAAGGAGTTGCTTCAGAAATCTTTTTACCTAAATAGTTTTCCATGATACGAACTTTGCCATATGTCGAACCAATCACAACGACGTCATGGGCATGTAATGTGCCTTCTTGAATTAGAATTGTAGCAATCGGACCGCGGCCAGCTTGCATGTGTGATTCTATCACCACGCCAGTGGCTGGTAAGGTCGCGTCTGCTTTCAATTCTTTCAAATCTGCAACCAACAAAATCATATCAATTATTTCATCAATATTTTCTTTGTTTTTCGCTGAAACTGGGACCATCGGCACATCGCCGCCCCATTCTTCGGAAAGAAGCCCATTGTCAGCCAATTGTCTTTTAACTCGATCAATATCAGAGTCCGGTAAATCAATTTTATTAATTGCTACAACCACTGGAACAGAAGCCGCTTTGGCATGGTTGATAGCTTCAATGGTTTGAGGTTTTACGCCATCGTTGGCCGCCACCACCAAAACGACAACATCGGTAATATTGGCGCCATGAGCACGCATCGCGGAAAAAGCCTCATGACCTGGAGTATCTAAAAATGTGAGCGTACGTTCTTTATTTTCACGTTTTACTGTAACTTGGTAAGCACCAATATGCTGAGTAATTCCACCTGATTCTGTTGAAATAACGTCGGTGTGGCGGATTGCATCCAAAAGCATGGTTTTACCGTGATCAACATGTCCCATAACCGTGACAACCGGAGGACGAGTGGTTAAATGCTTTTTTGTATTTTTGGTTTCGAGTTTAATTTCTTCTTCGGCTTTTTCAGTTAAAGAAAAACCTAAACCGTCGGCAATAATTGACATGGTATCGTAATCAATCGATTCGTTGATAGTCGCCATAACGCCATTTTTTACCAACGCGCCAATAATTTCAGTAACAGGCACTTTAAGTAATTCGGCGAATTCGCGTACACTCAAAACCGATGGTGCTTCCACCACTTTATTTTCGGTCTGCTGTATAACCTGTTGGCGATTCTCATTTTGTTGCGTAACAAAAGATACGCGTTTTGAATCCGCTTTCGCCTCTTTTTTACTCATTTTGTGTATTTTTCTTGCCATAATTTTTTAAAATTTCCGCGCTAAATCTATTTAGCCATAATTTTATTCCAATTCAAATATAAATAGTCAAAAAATTTCCGCGCAAGAAACTTGCTTTCTTGCCATACTGACCCTATTCTACATCTTTCAGGAGTAAAAGGCAAGGAAGAAGAAATCAATTAATATCTTGACCTATTGGGCAATTTTTGCTATACTTTTGGCGCCACAGTCAGAGACAGTGAGTATTGTATTAAGGAGGCTTATCCAGATGGCAAATGCTATCACTGATGAGCAGCTAGGACATCTTTTCCGACGATTTGAGGATTTGGTGAGGAGGCTAAGAGGAGGTTCTTTAAGATTTGATAGAGCTATGGAACAAATCCAATCCATCACAACTTCACCCAAAGCAACCTTCCTCAAAGGAGCCTGGTGCGGAATTGATTTCGAGATGTATTACGATTCGGTCGGATGTTTCTTTCTCGGCGAAAATCCAGAAAAGAAGATACTTGTAGGGTTAAAGTACATCGAAAAAACAGACGAAATCAAATTCGGTTTTCACGATAACTATCTTCCTACCGACGAGGAAAAATCGTGTCTCGAAAAAATCTCCACATACTCCATTATCCCCCATGCGAAGAAGGTGGAGTTAACAGAAGAAGGCAGAATCATCTTCAATGGAGAAATGATAGAACCTGAATCATAATCCCCGATTTAACCCAAAGAGGCCAGAAAATAGCTCCTGCCTCTTTTTTAAATAACCAGATTCAGATTGCTTCGCTTTGCTCGCAATGACGATAAAATCTGTTAGAACAAATTGCCTTGTCCTTTATCACCTTTGGCACCCCAATAATTCTGATCTTCTGGTTCTGACTTCTTCAGATTTTTTTTCAAATCTTCAGGGTTTGGGACATCACCTTCCTTGTAGTCGTGAACTTTAGTCTTCCCTAATTTGGTTACCGAAGGTTCACGCCAAGTATCTTTGTGTGATTTAGCCCACTCGGGCAACTTATCAGTTTTCTTTACTTCAACTTGCTTGGAATATTCATCTTTAACAATTTTGTCGCCTTCTGCAGTTTTTTTACTCTGAGCTTTTATATTTTTATCATCAGCTGTTCCCGATTCTTCCGAAGCTGTTCCCGATTCTCCAGAATCGTCGTCATCTGGCCCTTCACCAACATCGGAGTGTAGTTTCATTTCTTCCGCTTCTCGTTCAATTTCGGCCTTAGTGTCAAATTCTTGAAGCTTTGGTACTTCCTGAACTGGACGATCTTCTTTTTGCGGCACTTGAACAACAGCTTCTTCTCCTGGAATTTGCTGAACTAATTCCTCGGCACTCTTTGTTACAACCGTAACCGAAGCGACTTTATCATTATCCTTTAGTTTTACCAGCGTAACGCCTTGTGTATCTCGACTTAAAATTTTAATTGTATCCATTGGCATTCGAATCATCTGACCATTCTTGGTAGCTAAAATGACGTCAACTTTATCGCCATAAACCACATGCATAGCCACAACTTTACCAGTTCTGGCAGTAACCGCAGCCACACGAATTCCCATACCACCACGGAGCTGAACCTTAAAATGCGTTAATGGGGTGCGCTTACCTAGCCCGTTTTCCATAACGACCAAAACGAATGCTTTTTCTTCCAGGCTTGGTAAAATCACATCGATGCCAACAGCTTTATCTTCACCCTTCAGTAAAATTCCACGAACACCGGCGGCGCTGCGACCCATTGGGCGGATATCTGTTTCGTTATATAGAATCGATTGGCCTCGGCTAGAAGCCATAAAAATCTTGTCTGTGCCTGAGGTGGTTTTTACCCACTTCAATTTATCACCGGCACCCAATTTAATAGCAACAATACCGGTTTTTCGAACATTTTTATAAAGTTCGATTTCTGTTTTTTTAATCACGCCTTTTTCCGTAGCCATGACAAAGTATTTCAAAGCTTCGTTTTTGGCATCCAAAGTAATAACAGCTGTCACTTTCTCATCCGGCGACATTTGTAAAATATTTACCAATGCCTGACCTTTGGAAATACGCGAAGCCGACGGGATATCATAAACTTTGGCTTGGAATAAGCGGCCGCGATCGGTAAAAAACAAAACATCGTCGTGAGTATTGGCTGCCACTAAATGTTCGATGGTATCTTCTTCTTTGGTTTCCATACCCATAACACCTTTACCGCCACGAACTTGACTACGGTAAGCTGAAACCGGCATACGTTTGATGTAATTTCCTTTTGAAAGCATCACGATTACCTGCTCTGAAGGAATTAAATCTTCGGCGCGGAACTTACCGATTTCTTGATCGAATATTTTGGTCTTGCGTTCGCTCTTAAACTTATCGCGGACTTCAATTAATTCTTTTTTAATAATAGCGAGGATTTTCTTTTCGTCGCTCAAAATGGTTTCGCATTCACCAATGAATTTTAATAAGGCCTGATATTCATCTTCAATTTTTTTAACTTCCAAAGCGGCCAAGGCGGAAAGTCTCATATCCAAAATGGCGCCACCTTGAATGAGAGTTAACTCAAATTTTTCCACCAAAGCTTTTAAGGCTTCCTCACGATTGGCACTCTTTTTAATTACAGTAATAACTTCATCAATTCGAGCCAGGGCAATTCTCAAGCCTTCCAAAATATGAGCACGCTCTTTGGCTTTTCTTAAATCATATTCTACCCGACGGCGAATGACTTTTTGACGATGCTTAACATATTCTTCCAAAACGTTTTTCAAGGTTAAAACACGCGGTTGAATGCCGTCGATTAATGCCAACATATTAACATGGAAGGCAGTTTGCATTGGCGTTAAATCATATAAGCGATTCAAAATTTTCTTTGGATAGGCCGATGATTTCAGATCGATAACAATACGGACACCTTCAGTTCTGTCAGATTCATCGCGAAGTCCGGAAATGCCGTCAATTCTTTTATCTTTAACCAAATCGGCAATTTTCAAAATCAACTCAGCTTTATTTACCTGGTAAGGAATTTCAGAAATAATAATACGAAAACCGCCGCGCTTTACTTCTTCAATGTTGGCCACAGCTCGCATCACAATACTCCCCTTACCCATGGTATAAGCGGCCTTAATCTGTTCCAAACCATAGATTTCGGCACCGGTTGGAAAATCCGGTCCTTTGACAAATTGCATCAAGTCTTCGACAGTACATTCAGGATTATCGATTACGTGAATAGTGCCGTCGATTATTTCGGTTAGATTATGCGGTGGAATATTGGTCGCCATACCCACAGCAATACCCATGGCTCCATTTAATAAGAGGTTAGGCACACGTGAAGGTAAAACTCTTGGTTCTTGTCTTGTGCCATCATAGTTCGGCACAAAATCAACCGTATCCTTTTCAATATCGGTCAATAATTCTTCGGCCATCGATGCCATTCGGGCTTCAGTGTAACGCATGGCAGCCGGAGAATCACCGTCAATCGAACCAAAGTTTCCTTGACCATCGACTAATCTGTAACGCATTGAAAAGTCCTGAGCCATACGAGCTAAAGTGTCATAAACCGCAACGTCACCATGTGGATGATACTTACCCAAAACGTCTCCAACCACAGTGGCACATTTCCTGAATTTAGCTTTTGAACTTAGTCCTAATTCATGCATGGAAAACAGAACCCGACGGTGAACTGGTTTTAAGCCGTCACGAACGTCTGGCAAAGCACGCGAAATAATAACAGTCATGGCATAGGAAAGATACGACTCCTGCATTTCGATTTCCAGGGTACGCGGGCGCATCAAACCATAGTCGGTTTTTTCATCCGGATCTGTCTCTGCGCCAAAATCAAAAACGGCCTCTTCTTCTGCAATTTTTTCCGGATTTAATTCGTCTTCTGAAAGGTTAGAAACGTCCACTGGTTCTGAAGTTTCAGAATCTTCCGTTTCTACTTCTTCCGCTTTTTCGTCTGCATCTGTTATTTCTTCGTCGTTTGTTTTATCTTGTTCGTCAGCCATTTTGCTTTTCCTTCCTTAGAGAATGCTTGCCTGAACCTTTTTCTTTCTTAATTTCTTTATTAACCATTTGAGGCTTGCCGCGCATCTTGCCAGCATTTCTGTCATACCAATCTTTATGTTCTTTTTCAGTTTCTAATAAAACATTTGGTTTTAAGATTTCTTCGTCATTATTTTCTGATTGATTTGGTTTTGGTTGTTTAATATTAGCCATTTTAATCCTTATACGTCCAAATTTTTAACATTTGAGATGCAAAATTTTAAAAACTTATACGTCCAAATTTTTAACATTTTTAGCATGTGTCTGGATGAAACGCTTACGCGGACCGACTTCATCGCCCATCAGCATAGAAAAGATTTCATCAGCTTTGGCTGCATCTGACATCTGAACCCTTAACAAAATTCTACTTTCCGGATTCATAGTGGTGTCCCAAAGTTGTTCCGGATTCATTTCTCCCAAACCTTTGTAACGCTGGATGTTGACGCTATCCTTGCCAAATTTTTTGGCGATTTCGTCTTTCTGCTTATCACTATACGCATATTCTTTGTTCTTTCCTTTAGTAATTGCATACAATGGCGGCTGAGCGATATAGAGATAACTGTCTTTGATCAAACCTGGAAAATGGCGATAAAATAAGGTTAAAAGCAGTGTTCGAATATGACTACCATCAACATCAGCATCAGTCATGATGATGATGCGATGATAACGTAATTTTTCCATGTTAATTGTGTCACCAATTCCCGCACCAAGCGCGATAATCAAATGCTTGATTTCTTCGTTAGCCAGCATTTTATCTAAACGGGCTCGTTCAACATTTAAAATTTTTCCGCGTAGCGGCAAAATGGCTTGGAATTTACGGTCACGGCCTTGCTTGGCTGAACCGCCGGCAGAATCTCCCTCAACAATATATAGTTCGGATTTGGCCGCACTCTTTTCAGAACAATCGGCTAATTTACCAGGAAGTGTCATGCCCTCTAAAATGCCTTTGCGGATAACTGTGTCCCGAGCAGCACGAGCAGCAACTCTGGCTCGAAGTGAAAGTCCGCATTTTTCAATAATTTTTTTGGCGTCTTGAGGATGTTCTTCTAAAAAGTAGGTTAAACCTTCTAAAGTAGCTTGCTCAACAATATTTTTAATCTCAGGGTTACCAAGTTTAGCTTTAGTTTGGCCTTCAAACTGCGGGTTTGGTAATTTTACCGAAATAACCGCCGTTAAACCCTCGCGAACATCATCACCTGTGAAAGGTTCCTTGATAAGATCATATTTTTTGCCATAATCGTTAATCGCGCGGGTAAGCGCTGTTTTAAAACCAGTTAAATGAGTGCCACCTTCTGTCGTGTAAATATTATTGGCAAAAGTAAAAACATGTTCATTAAAATCGTCTGTATAAGCCACACCGACTTCGACAGTAATATCATCGGCTTGTTTTTCCACGTAGGCGGGCGGATCATTTAAAACCGTCTTATTCTTATTTAAATGTCGGACATAACTAGCAATTCCACCTTCAAAATAAAAAGTATAGCATGGCGCTTCTTCGTCTTTACGATGATCGCAAACAGAGATTTTAATTTTTTTAGTTAGATATGCTTGCTGACGAAAATGATTCAAAATGGTGTTAAGAGAAAAATCGCGAGAAGGAAATATTTCTTCATCCGGAATAAAAGAGATACTCGTACCTCTTTTATCGGTCGTACCGACAACCTTGACATCAGCTTGAGGCTTGCCTCTTTTAAATTCCTGGGCATAAATTTTTCCTTTATGATAAACTTCTGCACGCATGAAACTCGAAAGAGCGTTTACCACAGAAACACCAACACCATGAAGACCACCGGAAACTTTATAGCCGCCACCGCCAAATTTACCACCGGCATGTAGGACAGTTAAAACCGTTTCCAAAGTACTTTTTTTAGTTTGCGGGTGAATATCTACTGGAATACCGCGGCCGTCATCAATAACTGTTATTCTATTATCGGGTAAAAGCTCAACTATGGCTTCTGTTGCATATCCTGCCATTGCTTCATCGACTGCATTATCCACAACTTCCCATAGTAAATGATGCAAACCTTCAATTCCCGTACCACCAATATACATACCAGGACGTTGTCGTACCGGCTCTAGGCCTTCCAAAACCGTAATTTGTTTAGCTGTATACTCTTGCTCTGCCACTTGGTTCTCCTTTTTTGATTAATTCTACAACGACAAGAAAAGCAGTTCCTTCACCTGGAACATTTCTTCTCTCATTATGTCAAAGTTTTTGCTTTGATTCAACCTCTACTTTACCACAGTATCAGAGTTTAACACGCCATTATAAAGCAAGTTGTTATTTAATAGCACTCTGACCAAATCACCACAATTGCCGGATTGTTTTTGTAACAAAACTGCATAATTTTCAGGCGAAATTGGTAATTGATAATTAAGATGCAAGACGGAAGTTGTTTGTGGTTTTGTAATCACCCAACTGGCAAAATATGTCTTACCAGCTTCTTCCCCACTTTCTACCTTAGCAGTAATATCAGAACCGTCAAGGTCGGCAGATTTTAATATTGTGTTTTTAGGCACCAAAACCTTAACCCACGACCTATTAACTCCATCTGGCCAGACTCCGGTCCCAATATGCTTTCGGGTAATAGTCAAATCACTCATCATTAAACCATTTTGATTAATTACTTCGTATTCTAAATTTTCATTAATATTCTGTGAAGATTTTGAGCCACCAATATTGGCGACATTGACTTGCAGATAATCTTTGTCAAAGTCTTTCACTTCGCCGCCCAAACCCAAATCCTTGATCGATTGTTCAATTGCTGGATCATTAGAGAAAAATTGGATTTGTTTTTCTTTAAAACTGACATAGACAAACTCGTAAAGTTTAATTTTATTAATAGATAAGGCTCGCTTCAAAACTTCCGGCATCATCGTCTTTAAGATTTCTTTCGGTTCGTTAGTTTGTTGATTTTCAGTAGAATCAAAGTATTCATTTTCAATTTGATTGGTTAATTCGGTAAAGAAATTACCAGAATCAATGGTTACCGCCGGGTCACTAAGCGTCATTGGCCCAGTTATCTTTAAAAAATCCCGCAAAACAGAAGCATTAATCGAGATCACTCCATCGACACTATCCCCTGTTTCTTGACTATAAAACCATTCGACTTTTTGCGCAGCTTCTGGAAAAGAAACAGCAAAATTTGAATCACGCATCGCCCAATTACCACTTGCGATTTGACCTAATGGTGCCGGTGCGGGCACTGAATGGTCGGCTACATACGCTTTATCTAGTTTGGTGATATTTGAATTAAAATCAATTTTTTTAATGGTAAAATTTCTAAATTCAATCACAGCAAAACTACCGATAAAACCGCCGCTTGGCCTAAGTTCAGCGTTGTTTTGGAATAGTACTAGATAACGACCGCTTCTGAACATTTGCGCCACTTTTACTTTATCAACAACCTTACTCACACAAAGCAAGGATAAAAAAACAAAAACTGGCACCAATAATAAAATTAGCCAACTCCAATTTTTATGAGAACTTTTTTTAGGTTTTGCCGCATGTTTTATTGGCGCTATTTTTTTCTTCGATCTTATCGAATCAAAACTTCGAAAAGAAGTTTTCTTTTCCACAAACACCCTCCCTTAAAACAATTAGTCTTCCTTGAAGTACTCGACAGCTAAAGCGATCAAAGCGCCTAAGATAATACCGGCGATTAAGCCGATTACAGTGTTTAATATTAAACTAGGATTATCTTTAGTTACGACTGGTTCAAATTTGGCTAGTTCGTAGAATGAAACGTCATTTTGACCTAATTCGTCGGTTTTGGCTTGTAAAACATCGTAAGCTGCATTCATTAATTTTTGCAGCTCTGTCTGATCAGAACCGGAAATTGAAACATTTATAACAGACGGCTGATCGTAGGTCGCTTTAAATGTTTTTCCTAGTGTATTTTGCGAGACATTTGGAACCGCTATGCCAGCTTTTTGGTAGATATCCGTGACGACAGCAGGAGATGAAAACCAAGATGCAACCACCTGGGCATAAAGACCTGAGGATTGAACATTGTAATAATTATCATAAAGATAATAATTTGCCTGAGATTGTTTTAGCGCCGAAGCCTTATTAACAGTGAATGTCGTTGACGATGTGTAAGTTGTTGGTTTTGCTTTAGTAAAACCAAATGCAAAAACAGTTGTTAATAATATAATGGTAACAAAAACCCACAGATGTTTACCAATAATTTTAAAATATTCTTTTAGTTCCATTTTTACTCCTCTTTTACTTTTCGTTAATATTAATTATTTTAGCCTACTCTCAATATACGCTAAAAGCTGTTCTTTGAAAACTTTATTATCGAATTTATATGCCTGTTTTTGCAAAATATCTAAACGGTATTTAGTTGGACGGAAATTTTTTATTACTTTAGACAAACTTTCGGCTGTCTGAGGGTAAAAGAATTCACCGGTTTTACCAGGAACGACACTTTCCAAAGCCCCGCCTCGTTTATAGGCAATCACAGGCGTGCCAGCTGCCATTGATTCCACTGGCGTTAAACCAAAATCTTCTTCTTGTGGAAAAATAAATGCTTTAGCGCCAGCATAAAGCTTAATTAAATCTTCATCGGAAACACGTCCCACAAATTCAATATTGCTCGGGGAGGCTTTTTTCATTTCATCCATTTTAGTACCAGAGCCAACAACCTTTAGATTTTCTCTAAGACCTTTAAATGCATCGATAACTAAATCAACTTTTTTGTATGGTTCAATGCGACTAACCAACAAGAAATAATCTTCTTTTTTGCTAGGTTTAAACTTAGTTGTATCAACTGTTGGATAAATAACAAATGAATCTCGCCCATAGTATTTTTTGATTCTTTTTTGAACATTAATTGAATTAGCAATAAAGAAGTCGGGCCTAAAAGCAGCCTTCAAATCCCATTTTCTTAAATAATTTAAAACCATTGGCATTAATGGACGAACGAAGAACGGGATTGGGGCTGTTTTGACGTAATCTTCAGAATCGATCCATAAATAACGAGTTGGCGTATTACAGTAACAGATATGGGTTTGATCGGAATTGGTTTTAATGCCCTTAACCAAAGCTGAGGTTAGGGAAATAACCAAGTCATACTCTTTTAATTTAAATGATTCTACTGCCTTTGGCATCAGAGGTAAATACCACTTGTATTTTTTTATGCCAAAAGGCATCTTTTGAATAAAAGAGGGTCTGACATCAAATTTTTCATATCTTCGATGTGTTTTCTTATTGTCCCAAACTAAAGTATAAACGGGTGCGTGAGGAAAAATTTCTAGAATACAATCCAAAACTCGTTCAGCGCCGCCGAGCTGAGTTAATTCTTCTGCGACAATTGCGACTTTTTTTTCTGAAAGAAATTTCGAGTCTTTTATATTCAAATTAGTAAGCTCCCCTGCCTTTTAGCACTACCCAAATAGTTTTGAAAAATATTTGAATATCCATCCATAATGACCAGTTTTCAATATAATAAGCGTCTAGACGAACCCAGTCATCAAATGACAACTCAGAGCGCCCTGAGACCTGCCAGAGACCAGTAATTCCAGGCTTTACACCTAATCGCTTTTTCTGCCAATTATTATATTCTGCGACCTCTTCCGGCATTGGCGGCCTAGGACCGATTAGACTCATATTACCCTTTAAAACGTTGAAAAATTGAGGCAATTCATCAAGACTGGTTTTGCGCAAAAAGCTGCCGATCGGCGTTAATCTTGGATCATGTTTTAGTTTAAACATAACACCATATTTTTTCATCATTTTAGCGTGTTCTTCTTCGGCATTTTCTCTCATTGTACGAAATTTATATATAACAAAGTTTTTCCCTAAACCAACTCTTTCCTGATGAAACAAGATACTGCCTTTAGAGGTTAATCTAACTAAAATAGCTGTTAACAGCATGATTGGAGATAAAATAATAATTAAAATTAAGGATCCGAGAATATCACCTGATCGCTTGATTATTTTGCCCCAACCGTCTAACGGGGTTCTTTGAAATTCTAAAATTGGCACACCGGCTAAAGATTGGACTAAAACATGCGAAGATCTAACTAAAAATAAATTCGGAGTCATTTTAAAAACTAAACCGTTTAGACGACAGAATTCCAAGACTTTGGCAATCTGGCTTTCAGGTAATCCAGCATCAGTGACCATAATTTCATCACAGGGGTTATTAAAAACAATAGTATCTAGTTTTTCAATACCATCCTTATCAATTACCTTAACAATCTCATATCCGAGACGATAATTTTTCTTTAATTCCGCCACAATTGGCTTTGTCATACTATTGTGACCCAATATAATTACACGATGAACACCAATTTTTCGTTTATAAAGAGAGCGTTGAATAAATCGGACCATAAAGCGGCCGATAACAACCAATAATATGGCTAAAGCCCATAGCTCGGCCACAATCAAACGTGAGAAAAAGAAAGTTCGGCTCAAGAAAATATAGGCAACCACTAAAGCAATTACAGCTGAAACAGCAACAACAATCTTACCAAATTCATTTAAAGCGTTTTTTCTTTCAGAGATCGAATAAAGTCCGTTAATCAAGAAAACCACAAACCAAACCGGTAGAGTGAAAATAAAAAATTTCAAGTACTCATTGAAGGGCTCAATATAGGCGGACGGAAGCGATGAATAATCCAATCTTAGCTTATATGCTAAAACGACCGCCAAGACAACCATTAAGATGTCTAGCGGGATTAAAATAAACGTAAAAAATAATTCTACTCTTTTCAATTGAACTCCTATTAAACAATGGAAAGTATACCATAAATTAAATAAAAAATCAAGTCATTAAGCCTATATCATGAGCATACAAGAAAACCCGCCTTTCCTGCAATATCCAGGAGATAGCGAGTCTTCTTTATCTTGATACGATAATCTATTTAGCCTTGCGAAGCATTGGAAGACCAGTTCGGCTGTTTTCCATGACTTCATAGCCGGCTGGCAAGTCGTCCATCGCTCCTTCTTTCTCTTGTCGAGCAAAGAAGTAGATGGTTTGTAGGCGACCACCTCTCAAAGTAACGTCCTTTGAGTGCAAGTAGTAAGTTTCGCCAGTTTTCTTGGACTGCACTGAATATGCCATTTAAATCACCTCCTTCCGGTGTTGGGATTTAACCCTGATAATCGGTTACACATCTATTATCAGGAGTGCCGTTTTCTTTGTCAAGCAAATAGCTAATTTAACAGGTTAAATTGCGTTTTTTTATGGTTAGGCACATGAGGTTATCCACAGGTTACACGAACCACTTTAGAATCACAATACCGATACCGATCATAATTAGAGCGCTAATTACTCTAATCCGATCTGAGTTCATTTCGTCTAAATTAATCATTTTTTCCAAAATCATTCGGTTTGCAGCGATTAAGAGTAGAACAATTAACGGGAGAACAAACATAAAATTATAAACAATGAGATAAATCAATCCCTTAAGGAATGTCGTACTTGAAGAAAGTAAAGTTAAGGTAGCAATATAAACAGCACCGGAACACGGGAATTCAGTTAAACCAACTAAGATACCTGTCACAGCCGCCGCCGGAATAGTTGCTTTTGTCGCCCATGAAGCGATTAACTGTCTTGAACCAATTGGAATAGCCAAGATATTACGTTTACCTGGGAACAAAGTATCTTTTAACCCCCAAAGACCAACTATAATAACTATCCAGGCACCGATTTTGACAATAAGATGCGGAATGCTAAAAATCGTAATAATTTTTAACAATCCTAAGCCTATTGCTAAATAAGTCAAAAAAATAAACATGATATAAACAAAACCCATACTCAAAATTGCTGAGCGGTTTTTACTCAGAGTAAACATTAAAGCAATAAAAATAAGCAAGACAGCAATTGCGCAAGGATTAAAGCTATCAAGTAAACCTGCCGCAATCACAAAATGCAACAAAGGACCGTTTGGGTTCATATGAACACTATACCATAGATCTTTACTCTACCGAATATCTTTCTCAACAAAAGTATTAATGACAATTTGTCGTGCCAGAATCGTAAACCGCTCCGTCGTCAATATGAATAAACTGCCAATCATATTTATTTGAATACAGATCAAACTTAAGAACACCATGATTTAATTTTCGAACTTCGCTATTTGACTGAATAGTGCCGAACGATCTATTAGGAGCCCCACCAGTCCCGGCAACAAATTCTCTGATACCGCTAGCGTCATCTCTAGTTTGATCAGGTTTTTGCGGGGCAAATCTTTCGTAATCATGGTCATGCCCATTTACGACGACTTCTGCGCCGGCGCTATACAAATCCTGCCAAAAAGTGCCAACATTTGAGTTATTACCATGTACACCGGAACTAAATCTGGGATGATGCCAAATTGCCATAGTGCAAAGATTGGTATTATTGGCCAAATCATTTTTTAACCATTGCTCCTGAGTGGATCCCTGACTTTGCTCTATGTTGCTATTTAAAACAATAATATGCCAGGCACCCAAATTATAGCTATAGTAGCCTTTGTTTACAGGACCGGCTGCAGAACCAAAATAATCATAATAGGCACCTGGGTTCAAATAATCATGATTACCCATGGCTGGCTTTAAACGATTGATGAACCTTCCCCAAGTGGGGGTAAAATAGTTAACGTATTCCTGCATTTTTGTCGCGTAATCAGCAGTATTGCTTTGGTTATTATCGCCGGCTGTAAAAACAGTTCCGGAAATATTATCGATTAAATTTGCTGTTTTATCCATCACATAACCAGAATAAGCAATATCTCCAGCCCCAACCAGAGTGACCGACGGTTGAAGATCGGTCGTAACGACCAATTTCAGGGATATCACTTGACCAGCCTCAAGCTTAGAAATGCTCCATTTAACAACTTTATTAGTAGCGTCATAACTACCATTATTGTCAGCGGACTTAAATCTGACCTTATTTAGATCAATTGGATCACTTACATTAATATTTAAGGCCGGAGCGACGCCTTCGTTTTTTATCAACAGAGTGTATTCAATATTATCTCCGACAGATACACTATTAGACAAAATGGTCTTGGTTATCTTTATATTAGGTTGTGCTGCCGGGTAAGCCGCAACAAGATACATATTGCTACCGGTACCAGATGACACATTTGGTCCCAAACTTACATTTGAACCGTTAGCGAAATACTTTCTAAAGAGCTTATATTCAGTCGGGCTTCCTGAGGTACTATTTCTTGCAAAACGATCTGTTCTTAGTTCCCAGCCGGCTAACCAGGCGGGCGGCGACTGATTAACATCATAGATAATGTAAACATATCCGGCGGTTTTTACTTGGAATGTTATAAAAGGATTCGTCACATTCGATTTGTCATTATTAGCTGTGTTAATCCAATCCGTATTTAATCCAGAAAGCTCGGCTGGTATTGTGGTAATTGAGTAATTGTATTGATCCCTATCTGTATAAACCTGGCTCCCTTGCTGCAAATGAGTTAGCGCAAACGGTTCTGGCTCCGAACTTTTAACTTGTAAAGTAGTTTCATTGATAATCGACGTTTGATAAGCTTGATCTACCTGAATCGCTCTGATATAAACCACCTGGCTAGAGCTAAGTGAGCTTGAGCCAAATGATGGTATACCGTTAATTTGGCTGGAAACGCCGTTGTATGATACTGAAAGATTTGTGTACTCATTTGTGGTAACAGCCGGATCCGTGTTGTAAGCAACAGCTTTATATTCCATACCAGTAGGCAACCCTGATAAATCAATTCCCAAAACACCATTAGATGATCCATAGCCATCTAGAAAAACAACATATTCTCGGCCAGGATTAGCTAAAGTGTATCCGGTAGAACTGCCACTTGGAGTCGACTTAATGTAAACAGAAGAACCAACCGCCCTGAAATAAGTATTATTTGGCTTCATTTCCCAAAATTTAACGCCTTTTCGACTATCTCCTGGAACAGTTACACCACGAATAAACTTATGAATTTTATTGGCAACCGGAGTAATGGCATCGGTGGAGTCGTCAAAGGAGACATAACCACCTAGAACAAACATTCCCATACCAATTTTTCTCATATCAATATATTTACTTAGATGAGAACATTCATTGCAATTAATTACTTTATTCTTAGAGTAATAAGAACTCATATACTCGGCCAAAGCATTAATTTTTGCATTAGCAAGATATTTACCATCACTTTTATTAATTGTTTTATGAAAGTTATAACCAGCGATATTTGGATCGGTCCACTGATAGTCATGTGCCTCTGCCGCTAGGATATGATTAACAGTCACTATTTGAGTCTTCCAGTATGTGGAATTTGTTTGGTTTCGTGATTCCATTCCTGTTTTTAGGTAATCCGCAACTTGAGCTTCCCATGTTTCACCCCCTCTTTGATACTCGTTTACCACCTCAAACATAACATTATTATATGGCGCTAGCTCATTAAGGAGTTTGGTAAAATACGCTTTCTGCACCGTTTCTAAAGTATTTAATTTACCATTGCCCCACGGATCATAAATACTATTACTACCATCAATAGGCGTCGCTGTATTGGTTAAAAGACCAAGATTATTGCTGTTGTTATATGGGTGATAAGGATGTCTTTTCCACATTTCTTCTTTTCCATCTAGAGAACCTTCCATACCACATTCATCAAAAGGAAATATATTTACATAAACACCCCTGCTTTGTGCATAACTAACCATTTTTTTCATTCTAGACCAGTAGGTTTCATCCCATCTAGTCAAATCAAATTTATAATCTGAAGAATAAGATGCGCCAGTTTGCAACCAAGGGAACCGCACGTCTCCTTTAGCATCCCATGGTCTCAAGTTCCAAATTCGAAGATAATTCATGTCATCATCGGTTGTAGAGCTACTGCCTAAAAGGACATCAATTTCCGAATATATTTCCTGGTCTGATACATTCATGTTCGAAAATTTATAAGCAGTGGACCCTAAAAGAAAAACTCGCTTCCCATTGGCATCAATAAAGTAGTGCGGATTAGCTGTGTCAACCTTTAAAGCACCGGGCACTGCATCAGCCGATACATTAATATTACTTTGATCTAGTCTTTGAACTAAAAAAAAGGAAAAAACACAACCAGTAACCAATAAAGTTGTAATAAAGTTTCGGAACGAGATTTTTTTCATCATTTTTTTCATAAAATTATTGCAAACAATTCGAACTCTTAGTTATTTTAATCTGATCAAAGCGAGCGCCAGATTCACGACCATGGATTGTAAGAGTATGGACACCAGAAAGTTCCAAGGCTTGACCAAATTGACGCCACATCCATTGATTGTAATTCGTTTCCTCATTACCAAGCCTGACTTTACTAAGGTCGCTATCTAAACTTATAGAAAGTGAATTACCAGCTGTATCTATCCAATAGGTATTAACACAAAGATAGTAAGTACCAGGGTTCGACGTGGCATCTAAATTATAAGAAACAGAGCCACTATCATCTGCCTGGTCATTGGGAACATGAAGATACTTACCTGCCGAAGCTATAGAATCATCGCCTTTTGACATAGACCCATTTAAAGATCCACGACTATCTTCGGCTTCAAACACGACTGGTGTATTTCCTAAAAGTTGAATCAAACCGCTAATCTCTTTTATTTTCACAATAAAACTTCTTGTTTTTTCTTCACCGACTGCTAGCCCGAAGTTCCAGCTGATTCGATTATTACTAAAATCTCCACCATCGGAAGCAGATATAAACTCGACTTTCGAACTATCGATCGAATCTGATACAATCACATTTTGCGCAAAATCATTGCCGTTATTCTTTGCTTTGATTGTGTAAGTAATCAAACTGCCAGCGTCGGCTTGAGTATTGCTAACTGTTTTCACTAAGTTTACAATTGGCTTTATT
Source organism: Berkelbacteria bacterium GW2011_GWE1_39_12 (assembly GCA_001029735.1). Lineage (GTDB taxonomy): Bacteria > Patescibacteriota > UBA1384 > UBA12157 > UBA12157 > GWE1-39-12. Next base: position 773,939 of record CP011213.1, on the reverse strand, counting down.
GATGATGTTGGTGTGATAATAATAGCGACATCAGGACGACTATCAGTATTGTTTATAGCATTTGTATCTGTCCCTAAAACTATACCAGCAATTCCCCCCGAAACAGAACTCGTTAACTTAATTTTACCAGTCGAATCCGAATTAACTGTTGCCGTACGAGTTACTCTAGCATTATATGTATTATAGTAAGACACGGTAAATTGTTTATTCGCCGTAAAACCAGGAATAGTTAAATCACCGCTGACATTACTAATGCTTTGTTTTTGCTGAATTCGATCGCCCCAAATATTGTGGGCGTTTTGAACCCACAAAAACGCTTGTTCACCTGATTTTCTACCAAAAGCCCTAATGTTTGCATTACTAGAAGTAGGTTGAACTACGCTAATCGTTGAACCGTTAACTAAATCCATTAGGCTAGTAGCATTAACGTCGGCTATATCTGGCGTTGCTAATATTTGAGCGCTGGAATTATAAAAAGGTAATTTTTTTGAAAAATAAGATACTCCCTTTGCTTGAGCTATCCATTTATCACCATAAACATTATTAAATAGTAGCTCGCCAGAAAAGACATTATGAACATTTTTAAAACCCTGCAAAATTGCAGATGCCCATAAAGTATTATGAAAAACAATGCCAGTATTGTCGCAATTTGTGCCGTCTGACTGGCAATACACACTAGCCTGAGTAGGCGTCAATCCTTCCTTTGCCACATAGCCTTCAGACACATCAACCCAATGACTATTGTGCTGGCCGTTCAGATTTGAAACAACGCCATATTCGCCACCAAGCCCGAGAAGGGTAGTTAATAAGGTGTTGCCATAACCATTTTCTTTAAAGTATCTAAAAGTGTTTATTGCATAAGTTATTTCGTCGCGTCCTTGCTTATGAGTTGTCTCGTCATAAATATAATTATGTCTTGAGTAAATCTCTATACCAGTCTTTGCTGGATCGGCAAAAGTTGTGTAATCATAACCGTTATTGTAAGAGTTTGTCATCAGTCTATTATTGTAATCGATTGATTTTAAGTAATCACCAATTGCATTTACCCAAACAAGATGATCAGGAGCATCCGAATTAGTAGCCTTATCAACTCTATACATCTCGTTAGTTAACTCCCAAAAACCAATCGCCGGTGAGTAGCCATAGCGAGCAATCAAATATCTCAATGCATATTGTTGACTTTTGAACTCATTCGTATCTGTTTTCCAAAAATTACTGTATATATTTGCATCTCCGTCAACACTTCCGTAAAAAGCTGCCCAGTTTGATTTATCCCCAGAATAGTTCCCCCAAACCTTGTAATCAAAAATACAAGGTTGCAGCACTACGCCGTTTACTTCTGCTTGTTTGACAATGTACTCAAAACGACCCAAATTTTCCATAAATAGCACACTGGGATTTCCCATTGGATTTCCATATTCATATCCTGGATCCCAAAGAAGATTGACTTCATTGGGAGCGTAAGCATGAGTATTACTGCAAACACCATTACTTTGTGTGGTTTGAAATAAAGCAACATCATCCATATACACATCACCTTTAGCGGAAGAATTTAATTGGGAAGTGATACTGATATGATTTGCATCGCTTGGTGTCTTAAATGGACCAACGGTTAGTTCGGTCCAGTCCTTAACACCGGTCAAAGACTGACTATTAACTCGTATTGGGCTACGACCGTCAGTTGCCGCGCTAAATGTAAGAGTTCCATTGAAGCTATTAGCAGTTTTAACCCAAGCGGAAGCAGTATAGCAAGTACTTGGGAGAGCCCCTATATTGTTTTGCGACGATAAAATTGTGCCAGAAGGTGCTAATGTAGTAGTCTTTGAGAAGCTTGGATTTGGGCCAACCGCAGTTTTTAATCCAAATTTACCCGTCTTTTTCGCATCAGTAGAATAGTGTCGATAACCGACATAGGTTTCTTCATTATCTTTTACTCCCGCTCTCCAAATAGCCGGAGTAGTATTACGAAAAATCGATGACTGGGCTCCATTTGTCAACCAAGTACGACTAAAATTAAATCCATTAGCTGCCAAAGTCGGGTATTTGTAAATATCGAACGCATCCATCTGAGAGCCTATTTGAACAAAAGGGGTGCCATCGTCATATTCAAAAAACCCAGGGTTTTTTGTACTTTTTCGAACAAATCCGTGCGGAGTCTTCGGATCAGGCGTGCTACCGACTAGAAATTGAGTACTAGAACTAGGCGAGCAATTAGTCGGATAACAGGTAGATCCATTTTTATCCACCACCTTGAGATAGTATTTGTAGGTCCCCGCTTCTGAACCTGCGTAACGTATATTCCAGCGCCAGCCAGAGTTTACCGCAAAAGTATTATTAGTATTATTTGGATTATCAGCCATCGGAGTTTTATAATCAACATTATAGAAGCCTGGCACTTTTATGGTTTTAGACACTCCATCCTTGAGTGGAAGCTGAATATATGCATCTAAAGTAATACCATATCCTGATTGTGTCTGATTACCATCAACAAAAGTTTCATTGGTTGCACTTGCTCTAAATGGATTATCGTAGGTTGCACTCAACGGTATGGTCAGTTCAAACATTTCATATTTATTCAATACTGTCTTGTTAGCTGTCGGAGTACCAAAGGTCGGAATACTAGCTTTTGTTCCTCTTGGCCACAAAAAAACTGACAGACCAATAATCACTAGTCCAGCTATGAAATAGATATAATTTAAATAATTCCCGGAAGGCTTACGCACGTCCCCTCCTAATCTTCATCTCTATATTAATTTAACTTAAACTCATGCATAATACAATATTTATTGGTTAATAGTTATTGTATCTTTATTGATGAAATATTTTTCTCCAAGGTATCTGCGGTAAATAGCAATTGATAATTCTTTTTCTTTTTCTTGCAAAAGAGATACTTGGTATTTTGCGATTTTAGTTGGCAAAAAGGTAATTTCCACTTCTTCATTTACAAATTTTCCAGCAAGTATCATGCCTCTTTGAGTTTCCTCCGAAAAATTTTGATCAAAAATTAAATTACCGAGCGAATAAAAAATTAATTTATTATTGTAAATTTCTGCATCTTGCAAAACGTGTGGATGTGACCCGATAATAATGTCGGCGCCAGCGTCAATCCAACTACGAGCCAATTGCTGCTGGCTTGATGAATGAGTTGACTGATATTCATTGCCCCAATGCGGAAATACCATTACTAAATTTCCTCTAGCTTTTTCTTTTTCGATTGATGCAGTTAAATCATCCTTACTTGCTAGAGTATTAATAGTTATTACGGAGAGGTTAATTCCGCTCCCTTTGAATTCTGAAACAGAATTGTCGTCAAAGTTTTTTTCACTGCCAATTGCGACAATATCATTTTTTGCTAACAAATCCCTCGTTGTATTTAATCCAGCAGAACCCTGATTTTCAGAATGATTATTACCAAGACTTACCGCGTTTAGATTAAGATAATTTAAGGTGTTAATAGAGTTAACAGGAAAATTAAATGTGAAATTATTTGCCGTCGGATCTGGTTTAATATTTTCACTTGAAATTGGTCCTTCAAGATTTACCATTGCCAAATCCTTATCTGCAAAAATTTCTGCAGGTAGATTTTCAAAAGCCTTCGTAACATCGTTATCGAAATGCCAAGCCACCGCTCGGCCAAGCATTACATCTCCACCAATAATAAAATTAAAAGTTTTTTCAGTCGCTCGCTTAGGAGCTGTGTCCAGGTTTTTAATTAAAGCTTTTTCTGGTGAAAATATAAAAACTCCAAGAGCCACAATTATGACGCTGGAAAAAAAGTAAAAAAAGGTAAATAAGATTTTGGATCGTTCTTTTTTCATTAATACAATTGTAGTTCTTTGGTAATAAAACAGCAAAAATAGTATTTTCATATGATATAATTGGCAATCATGAAAAGAAATAAATCAATATTTTTAGTTTTAATTTATTTAATTATCGGCGGGTTGATCTTTTTTAAATTTCAATTTTTACCTAAAACTAATAACTCAGAACCTATCACTCAAACAGATTTTCAACCAACGTTGCCGGATTCTACAGAGTCCCTAAAAACTTCTTCACTAGCTGAACCTGTAGCTAATTTCAAAGCCCGCGTGACAAAAAAGCCATTTGGTATTTATAGTACACCCCAAAACTCACCGATTCAGCCAGAAAGATTTACCGGTTATCATACCGGTGCAGATGCTGAATACGAAGATGCAAAAACCGACGTCCCTGTATTTGCAGTGAATGATGGTAAAATCACTTTTTCCCAATACGCTTCTGGTTATGGTGGAGTTTTTATTTTAGAAACAGAAATGAACGAAAAAAAACATAGCGTTTTATATGGCCATATTCGACCAGCATCATTACCAAGGGTTGGCACAACTTTTTCCAAAGGTCAGCAAATTGCTTTGCTTGGCACAGGCTACAGTAATGAAACTAACGGCGAACGACGACATCTTCATTTTGCCATTTTAACCGATACTCGACTTGATATTAAAGGTTATGTATCAAAAAAAGCGGACCTTTCCGGCTGGATAAATCCGCTTTCTCTGTACTAATTTTTTATTATACCAATCGACCATCTTTTAACGTAAAGGTAATTTTTGCTTGCTTAGCGATACCTTCGTCGTGCGTCACGGCCACAATGGTCGTATTTTCCGTTCGAGCCAAATCCTTCAATAAATCAATGATGATTTTACCGGTGGCAGAATCCAAATTACCAGTCGGCTCATCGGCTAAAATTAATTTTGGCTTATTGGCCAGAGCCCGTGCAATCGCCACGCGCTGCTGCTCCCCACCAGAAAGTCGGCCCGGTTTGCGGTTTTGTTTAGCTAAGTCTAATCCAACTTGCTTTAATAAACTTTCTGCTCTTTTAATTCTTTCTTCTTTTTTAATTCCAGCGAATTCCATTGGCAGCGTCACGTTTTCCAATGCCGTCAGATTAGGAATTAAATTATAATTTTGGAAAATAAAACCAATTTTATCACGACGATATTTTATTAATTTACTATCCCCCATTCTGGTCACGTCTTCACCGCCAACCTCAATACTCCCCGATGTCGGCTTATCCAGCGCGCCTAAAAGAGACAGTAACGTACTTTTACCGCTACCTGATTTTCCGACAATCGTACTAAATACTCCATCAGGCACATCCATTGAAACGTCTTTAACAGCTGAAACTTTATTGTCCGCCGATAAGAAAACTTTAGTTAATTTATTTACTTTTAACATATTTATCCTTTAATTTTCTATTCTGCCCGCATTACTTCGGCTGGCCTTACTTTTGATATTAGAAATGATGGGATCGCACTGCCGATAATAGCGATGATTATAGCCGCTAAAAAGCCATAAAGGATAATGTCCCAACCAATAACGGCGTGCATTTCACGCAAAGCGTTACCAGTACCATTGCCTATTTTTAGCATCATAGCTCCACCGCCACCACCCATTACACGTCCTGGCCCACCTGTGCTGACCGATGATTCAGTGTTTGTCACCATGATTTTTAAAACAGGATTTGAAAAGATCAAGCCTAAAATTATTCCGGCTAGACTGCTAATCAAAGTCAAAGTTAAGGCTTCAGAAATAAACTGCGCCATTATTTTGGTATTAGAAGAACCAATCGCTTTCAAAACACCGATTTCTCTTCGTCTCTCACGTACAATCATAACCATTGTAAGCAAAATAATAATTGATCCAGCAATGATCGATCCAACTAAACTATAAGTGGAAATTGTTTTGATATTTTCCAATGGCGTAACTGCGTTTTGTGATTGGTCTTGGGATGAGACTACGTCGACCTTGTCAGAACCAATTTTATCTTTGATTGCCGTCTCAACGCTGGAAAGATTATCGATTGAATCAGTAGTGACAACTATTTGATTAACTTGCCCTGTTTGGCTAGAAAGATTCTGCAAGGTTTTAAGTGGCATAAGAACAGAACCATTGGTAAAAGTATTTCCAGTATCGTAAATACCGACAACTTTAATATCTTGATCATAGGCTTTAAAAGTTGACCCAACTGAAAGACCATTTTTAGATGCTAAATCTTTTCCAAGCATTGCAATATTTTCCGATGAACTAGCATCAATTTTATCTCCACTTGTTAAAGTTAGCTCACTAACATTTAAGCTGGAAAGAGAATTGATGTCACTAGTTGCCGAAACCATGACTGGCATAGTAAAACTTTGATTCGCACTAGTATTATTTGAGCTGACTGAGCTATTTTCTTGTCTTTTCTGACGATTGCCAAATTCACCAGGCTCAATTGATGATATTAAATTTGTACTAGCGCTTTCTAATCGATCCGATAGTACTCCAATAGTAGAAACAACATGCGACAACCCTTTTACATCTGTTACGTTTGCATCTGTTAACAGTGTTCCTCCGCCTTCAAATCCACGCACACCGGCGGGGCTAATTGTGATTGTGTTCCCAATTGACCCTTTTACCGATGAAATCTTTGCATCAACAGTTTTTAAGGCTAAAAGCATTATCAAGCTCATTGCGATCGATAATGCCAAGATAAAAATGATTGAGGTTGTCCGAACGCCGTTTCTAAAAGCATTTTTGACACCTCGACTAATTACTCCCATGATTTTTCCTTTCTAATTATTTCTGCTTAAGTTTATGAGACAAACCTGAGAAACAGCTTATAAAATCTCATTATTAAAAACAGCCCTTTCCCAAGGGGCTGTTTTTTTATATGAAGGGATTTTATTCTTGACCAAATCCCATCCCCATTCCTTTGCGTCCATGTCCACCCATACCAACACCTAAATCACGTAAAGTTTCACGATCTAAGTTGTTGTCGCTCAGCCATTTCTGGTTTTCCGTTCTTTCCTGTTCTCTTTTTTGCTGTTGTTCGGTTTGTCTAGTTAAGATCGCATCTTTTTGTTCAGATGTGATAGTACCAGCGTCAACCGCTTCCTGCAGTTTTGTTTTTTGTTCATCCTGCATTCGGGCTTGTTTTTCTTCATGGATTTGATCCATTGCCCCTGATACTTTATCCTGATCTATGCCCAATTTTTGAGCAAGTTGCTGTGTCATCATATCGCCGTTGCCATTACCATTTGCTTTTGCAATACCAGTTGGCCAAAGTGCTGCTCCGCTAATAGCTACACCTATAGCAATCGCGGGAATAATAAGTAATTTTTTATTCAATTTTCTCACCTCCAATCTTTTTTATTTTTCAAGACACTCTCATAATAAAAGTTTGAGCTGAGAATTTGCTTAAAAAGTTTGCTTTTAGTTAATTTTCGATGTATAAAAAATCTAATCGGTGTTTAGGAGGGAGCGAATGTCAATTTTTGAAAATCCAGATCAAAAGAGGCAACGAGAAACACTGGAAAGGCTGTTTTCACTACACTCATTTTATCAATGCAAGAAAGACCGTGAAGGTAGACGTATCGGATGTCTTGTGGCATCGGACCGTAAGTATCCAAGCAGATGGAAGCCAGAGGGTGAGCATTTCTTCGCTGAGTCGTACCTAAATATGCCAAGGGCACTTTCTACGCCAGCAGCCAACGAAGAGTTTGCTCAAAAGCTTCTGGACTATTACAAACTCTTCCACAGAGAACCGAAAATCGATTACCTTGTCTATGCGGACGGCTATAGCGGTCCGCTTGCACATGAGATGGCCAAGCTTTTCAGCTGTAAATACATCCATGCGGTTGATGCTTGGCACTCAGATATTCCTCTGAATTCAAATGTGCTTTTGGTCAACGGCGAATGGCACAACAATGTGCCCATAGAGAACTTTTACCAAAAGTATTGCCAAGGATTTGGGACCGTTAAAGTGGTTGGTGCACTGTGCATCGTCAACAGTAGCGGAAGAAGCCGCTGGCAAGGCCAACTAAGTCTACTCCAGATCTACAGTCTGGCAAATGTCTATTACCAAATCTACCGACAAGACGATCCCAAGATCAAAGATGACTTGGTTGTCGGTAAAATGATCTGGCCGTGGCAAAGACAAACGCTTTGGGAGGAATAATCTACCGGAAGAAATTCCGGTTTTTTAAATAGGTAGTTTGACAGAAAAAGTGCTACCTTTGTCTGGCTTACTCTGAACCATAATTTCGCCATCATGAAGATCAACAATTTGTTTAGCGATTGCAAGCCCTAATCCATATCCATTAACCTTCTCTTTATTTCTTGATGAATTCGCGCAATAAAAGCGATCGAAGATATGGGGTAAGTCTAGTGCTTTTATGCCAGAGCCTTGATCTTTAATCGATATTATTGCAAAGTGTTTTTCTTTTTTCATTGTAATGAATATTTTGGATTTTTTTGGACTAAATTTAATAGCATTATCTAAAAATATAACAAAAAGTTCTACCAAACTTTGCTTATCACCTCGCGCTTTTATTTCGATTAACTTTGTTTCAAATTTTATATCTTTTTTCTGCGCTAAACTTTCAATTTTTTCATAACTTTCGGTTAATACATCTTCTAAAGAAACTTCCTCAAAATTTTCTTGAGTTTCATTTTGTGATCGTGTCAACTTCAATAAAGATGTGGACAAACTTTCCAATTTTCCGATTTCTTCTAAGTTACTTTTTAATAACTTTATCGCAGAATTTAGACTCATTTTTTTATCGCGAAGGCTCACTTCGATTTCGCTTTTCATTGCAGTTAAAGGTGTTCTAAGCTCGTGTGATGCATCGGCAGTAAAACGGCTTTGTGATTCCATCGCTTCTTCAATCGGCTCCAATGTTCTTTTAGCAAAAAAATAACTAGCGATTGCTGACAAAATCAAAATTAATATATTGAAATAAATCAAATTTGTTTTCAAACGAGCATTACTTTCATCTAGTTGTTGTTTTCTGATTTGATCTATTTCTGGAATTGATTGCTGTCCTTTAAAAGGCGCAAGATTACCGAAAGTTCGCGTTTGTCGAAGAAGACCGCGATCAATTTCGTCCGAAGAGATTCTGTATAAAGACAAACTAAAGCCAACACTGATAATTATAACAATCAAAACATAAACACCGGTCAATTTCAGGTAGGCCAATTTAAAATGAGTCATTTTTTTCCTTTGGTATTATTATTTTGTAGCCAAACCCGCGAACCGTCGAAATCAAATCCGGCAATTTTTCGAAAGGCTTATCAATTTTATTTCTCAAGTATCCAATATAGACTTCCACTGTATTCGGCAATATATCCGCATCGTAATCCCAGACATGCAAAATAATATTGTCCTTGGTCAGAATTCTATTTGGATTGCGCATTAAATATTCTAATAAGGCAAACTCTTTACTTGATAATTTAATTTTTTTCTTGCCACGACAAACTTCGAAAGTGTTGGTATCTAGACTTAAGTCGGCGATTTTTAATTTTGTCTCTAAAACATTTTGGGGCCTACGAAGTAAAGCCCTAACTCTCGCCAAAAGCTCGTCAAACGCAAAAGGTTTTGTCAGATAATCATCGGCCCCGGCATTTAGCCCTTCGACTCTATCTTTGATTTTATCTTTTGCGGTTAAAATTAATATTGGCACTTGTTTTTCTTTTTCGCGCAAAGCTTTGCAAATCTGAATGCCGTCAACCTCTGGCAACATTCGATCTATAATGATTAGATCGTAATCAACCGAAAGAGCCGAACCCAAACCGTCTTCACCATCAAAAGAAAGGTCAACGGCGTAAGATTCTTGCGTTAAACCCTTTTTAATTGCATTAGCGATTTTTCGATCATCTTCAATAATTAATATTCTCATAGCTAATTAATATATCTCAAATATTCCTGAGAATCAACTGAGAAATTATTTGGAGTTGATTCGGCAAGTTAATCAACTGAATTGTCTATTCGAAACATGTTTTGTGCTACTACACATATCAAAAAATGGATAATTTTTTTACGATAACTTAAGAAAGGAAATTAATTATGAATAGCGACGAAATTATTAAAGATGATTCTGGTATGACTACTATGTACCTAGCTAACCCAAACACGAAAAATCCTGATGCTCTCAAATTTGCCAACTTACTTTTTATTGCAGATGATCTTCAAGATCACTTAGTAGTAGGAGAAATTTTACTGCCAACTAAGTTTGAAAAGTTAATGCCATACATTAAAACTATTCGAATTAAGATTGAGGAAATGTCGGAAATCATCGAAGAGGCGAAAAATTTAGAACTGGGCGACGAAAAAATCGATTCGTTAACTGACGATGTCTTAGATCAAACGGAAAAAGTAATTGAACAAATGCGAGAAATGGAAGACAGACAAGAAGAAGGCGATATTCATACTTTAATTTGGCCCATGTTTTTTGATCACATGATTCGCGAAGGTGAATTCATTCTTTCTCATCAAAATGATATTAAAGAAGGACGGTTGATTGATATTAATGAATTGGTGAATTTTTGGACAGAAATTATGGCGGAGCATGGCTTATTCACCTCTCATTTACTTGACCCAACGGAATCCGACTTAATCGAAGAGCAATTAGATGTCGCTGATACATTCTACGATTTCCTAGAAAGTGAAACCACTGATTACAATAAAATAATCGAGGCGCTGGACGATGTCATAAACAGCGAAACAGAATTAATTGAAAATTTAGAAAACGGCAATGTGGCATCGATTATTCCGCCAGAGCTAGCTGATCACATGAGGGAAGAAACATTATATTTTAAAAATGAGCTACTTAGATTAACGGCTAAAACAGAATAAGCCGCTGATCGATTGACAAAGATAAAAATTTCTGTTATAGTTTATTAGTTACAGAGTTTCAAATAAATTGTTCTACGGATTTCCGGAAAATATTTAATTAATTTTTTCGATGTTCTCTAGAGCAGTAAAAAAATTAATTAATTAGACACCGGATTTTTTTGTGTCTACAAAAGAAAGATTACTACATGTATCAAGCCTACAGACCGAAATCTAAGTTTGGCGGAAACAATTCAAACTACAATCGTAACCGTTTTCAGGGAAGACCAAAACGTAGTTTTGGTGAATCAATTGACCCAAATCGCTTCGTTCAAAAAGCGACGAATTTTAATATTGAGATACCAACTGAAATTAAAAATAAGTTTGCCGATTTTAAATTCTGCCAAGAATTAAATCGAAATCTTCAATATAAAAAATATGAGATTCCAACTCCGATTCAGGATCAATCAATTGAACACATTATGAACGGCCGCGATATTGTAGGACTTGCTAATACCGGTACAGGCAAAACTGCCGCCTTTTTACTACCATTAATTAACCGCGCTTTTCTAAATAAAAACGAAAGAGTTTTGATAATTGCTCCAACCAGAGAACTTGCTAATCAGATTTCTAACGAAATGCATGAATTTTCGTTTTCAATGAAAGTTTTTCAAGCCACCTGCGTTGGCGGTATGCCAATGGGCAAACAAATTCAAAGTCTTCGACGCAATCCAAACTTTGTCATTGGGACACCTGGCCGATTAAAAGATTTGGCTAATAAAAATTTCTTGAAATTAGAAACTTTTCACAATATTATTCTGGACGAAGTTGATCGCATGCTAGACATGGGATTTGTAGATGACATTTCAGAAATCTTAAATCTCTTGCCTAAGGATCGCCAGTCTCTTTTCTTTTCGGCTACTATGCCACCAAAAATCAGAGTCTTAGTTGATAAATTCTTGGTCAATCCAGTGACTGTTCAAATTAAGTCCCGCGACACAGCAGAAAATGTCGATCAAGATGTGGTGAGATGCAGTAAAGATCAAAAACTTGAAAAACTTCATGAAATTCTTTCTAAACCAGAAACGGACAAGGTTTTAATCTTTTCAGAAACTAAACGAGATGTTGAAAAACTGACAAACGATTTAATTGCAAAAGGTTTTAGAGCCGATTCAATTCACGGCGACAAACGCCAAGGCCAACGCCAGAGATCGTTAAATTTATTTAAAACTAGTCAAGTTAAAATCTTAGTTGCTACCGACGTAGCTGCCAGAGGTATTGATATCAAAGATATTTCTCATGTTATCAATTACACTCAGCCACAAACCTACACCGATTATATTCACCGCATTGGTCGAACCGGCCGCTGCGGTAAAACCGGGATTGCTCTCACCTTTGTCGAAAGCCGATAAATAAGAGAATAAACAATCTCTCCTGCTCTAATTTGCTCGAGCGTCTGCCTGGTTCGTTAGATAAACAAAATTTCCGCTATTTGGGTCTGAGTCATAATTGGTGGAAAATTGTTCGCCGTTGCACTGCAACGGATTAGCATCGCGGTATTCCTTCGAGAAAATTAATTCACTGCGATCTTTGATCCCATGAGCTTGGTAGTTTGCAAATAATGAATCTGGCATCACTTCAAAATACGAAACAAAATAGGGGTTAAAACCCTCTCTCTTCTCAATAGCAATATCGGTATTTTGGTATTGGCCAATTACCCCAATTTGTTGACCAGCAGTAACCTTCAAACCCTTTTTAATACCATCAAGTTTGTAAATATGAAAAAGACGGAGGGTGTATTGCGATGCGTTAGTTGGCTCGATGTATATTTGTTCGCCTGTTGTTTGTTCCTCTTCGATTCTGACAATTTTACCATCGACTGGGCTGTAGATTTTAATATCGGTTTTGCCGTCTGGTGCTGGCGGTAAAAAATTATTTTGCCTACCTAATCGTTCACTTTCTTCGGTGTGCGGCACATTAAAATAATGCTTCATACTGCGGCAAGTCTCACCAGTTCCTTGGGAGAAATCATGCCCGGAACCGGATCTGAATTTTGAAATTTGGGCAATTCGATCCAGCTCAATAAAATCTGCTTGAATAAACCGTGAGGGGCTTTCGGCAGATTTGTCGGGCCCGAAAAATATTAAGCCCAAACCAGATGCTAATAAAACTAAAGCTCCTAATCCGATCCATTTTACATGCGATTTATTTTGCAGCCATATCCACATCAATCCTCCATGTTTTCGTAGTATCCGTTGCAGATATCCGGATATTGCGGCTTAAAGTTTCCATTAGCTTTCACCCTAGCCCAGATGGCTTCTATCCGCTTTCTTGAATCAGTATCAAAATAGCCTACAGGACATATTCGGTTAATGAAATAAGAGCTCGAAGAAAAATCCCAATGCATCTGTCTGGAAGGAGCACTATTTTGTAGCTCCATTCCTTCAACATGCGGTCGTCCGGTTTGCCCGATTACCTGCCCTTTCTTTATTTTTGCAAGAAATCGGATATCCGGCTCAAGTTTATTTAGTTCCTGATAGACCGTTCTGTAATACAGACCTAAGCTTTGTTCAACGATGTATTGGCCCTCATGGTTTTTTCGAATGTTGATTATTCGTCCGTCGGCAACTGCCAAAATATCAGTTTCTTTTTCCCAGCCGAAATCAATCCCCGGATGCCCATTTGGCAGGCCGGTTGAAGCATTGTGCCATTGTTCGATCTCCCCCATCGGAATCAAGTCAGTATAAGAGTCAGCTTCTTTCGGAAACGGCAAAGAAATTTCAATGTGTTTGTGCGGCAAAAATGCCCACGGCTGGAACAACAACAAAGCCCCAATCGCAAACATAATCCCGATCGATAACAAAACCCATTTAAACCACTTCCACATTATTCTTCCTTAATAGTAATATTTTTATTGTTTAGGTATTTCATCTTTAGTCTTATAAACCATAAAGTACTGACCGTTATTTAGTTTAGCTACTCCGGGATCAGCGGTTAAGCGACCTACATCAAACCTCTCTGATGTTTTCGTAAAAGTCTTGCCGTCTTTCGAAGTTGAAATTTCGATGCCGCCGGTAAAAAGATAGTAAGTATCATTTTCGTAAACTACATTAGGAATAGATCCCTGGTTTAAAGCAATTCCTTCATAATTAAAATTTAGTCCGTTATTTGAAGTGGCTGAAAGAACTTTTTGGTCATCCGTACCAACATACATTCTCCAGATATCGCCGACTTTGATTACATCTGGATCAAAAATGGCCGCATACTTAAAACGGGTTCCTTCTTCTTCGGTGAAGTTAATGCCATCAGTCGAAATTGCCGAATAAATCGCATTGTTTTTCAATCCTTCGGTTTTAGTCGTACTAATGTCAAAATAATACAAACGAATTTTTCCATCACCAAGCAGATACGGATCCGGATCAACAGCAATTTTGCTCCCTAGCCCTTTAATGGTAATTATTTGCTTTTCAGACCATGTGGCGCCGTTATCGTTTGATTTTAGCAAGCCGATTTGCTCGGGCTTGCCGTCGATTGAAACATCGACAAAATAGATATAAATAACACCGTCTTTAACGATTACTTCTGGCACACTGGCATGTTCAGCTAAGACTTTGCCGGAATCAACCCAACTAGTTAATGAATTACCCAATGCGTACAAAACCCTGTCTTTGTATGGGCCTTGGTCCATTGTAGACCAGTTAAATTCATCTGAATTTTTAGATTGACCAGCGCCTTGTGGCACACTTATTTGTGAATTGATCGCAGGCTTTTCGTTGGAGCTACCCATATACCAAAAAATAATTCCACCTGCAATGATTACAACAAGCAGAATAATTATTATTAGTAATGTTTTATTGCCTGAAACTTTTTGTCCAGACATATTTAGCTGATCGCTCATACCCCTCCAATTTATTAAGCTTATTTTTACATCAATTTTAACACAACTAAATGACCGTTAGTAGTTTTAAAACTGCCGTATATTTATTCTTTGTTAACAAAGTTTTTTCCGTCTGGCGTTTTACATTGTTCGGGATAAGTTAACAATACCGGAAAATATTTAGCGCAAGTATTAAAATCGGTTACTTCAGCCGGGTTGCCGTGTTTTTGCCAGCTACCATTTCTGTCCTGAATCCAAGCGTCTTCATCCCCGCGCAAAGACATCAGAATAATGCCAATCGCCAATAAAATTAGGGGGATAATAATAATAATAATAATAATAATAATAATAATAATCAGCTTGCTTTTAGGTCTAAAAATCATGTTATATCTAATTTATTTAACCAAAGCGGCGATTATCAGGGCAACAACGGTAAAAATTGCCAACCAGAAAGATGTATTTAGAAATAAAGAAACTGCTTCTTTTTTCCTATCATCAAGATAAAGCATGACTGGTTTTCCCAAAATAAACCCACCAACAATCGAAGCTGAAAGTGTAAACAACAGTAAGACAATGATCGGAGTTATAAAGGTATCCGTTTTACCAAAAAGCCGATCGCCATTCTGCATTATTGTTCCGACAATTACGATGTAAACCAAAGTTCCAAGTGCATTAAAGAAACCAGTTCTTTTCATTTCAACTCCTTATTTTAATATTTGATATTTTAATCTTTACTCTTTAGAAATCAAAAAAGCGACCAGATGGTAAATCCCCTGCCAAAAACCACCTGTCTTTGTACTTTACAATCTTCATTATAGAGCCATTTTCAGCTTTACAGTATCCGTATTCGTCACTTTTTGATAATAACTGAACACAGCCACGGAATGCATAGTAATTTTCAAAGGTGCTGTGTGCTTTTTTTAAATAATAAATCCAGTAAACACCGAGTGCTATCATGATAACGATAAACGAAATAATGGCTAAATATTTCTTCATTTCTTACCTAGATCAATAATAGCGTATCAAAAAAAATTCATCAATGTAAAAAAGCCCAGAAAATTCCAGGCTTAAGACGCAAGATAATCTATAAGTTTTTCTTTGCTCAAACTGGCATAGAAAATAACTCTGTCTCCCCAGCCAGGTTGATCGGAAGATTTACGATGACCTATATAATAAAGTTGTTTTTTTTCTTGTACGATGATTCCATGGCCGATACCGAAACCGCTTTCAAACAGCGGCTGACAAACAAAAGCCCATGAACTCTTTTGCAGCGGGTCTCCGCCAAGATATTTCATTACAGAAGTGGAATAGTCCTTCGTCCAGCTGGCATTCCCAGTTATAGTCAACCCGTAGAACTTTCCATCGATATCTATTGCTTGCGGTCCTTCAAGAATCGGCTTTACGGAGGTACACCAATTATCTTTCGGAGATGACAAGAGATGTCTCGGCCCTATTTCCGTTTCGGAAAGCATCTCTGAAATATAAATGTGCTGTGGAAACTCATCATCATTAGCTTTCCAACCTGACCAAACTCCATAGCTATTACCGTTAATCTTGATAATCGTCAAATCGATCGCCCAAAAGTCTTCCCCGTCGGCGGTCTTAAGCTTGCCCAAATACTTCCAAGGACCGAGCGGACTTTCGTCGGTTTGGTAGACATGCATTCTGTGTGTCCTATTACCACCTTCGGATGCCGCTACATATAAGAAATTACTATGTATTTCTGCCGCCCAAACCTGTCTTAAGTGATCATCCTGATTTGCGACAATTAAGGGCTCTGGATTTGCGTTCTTAATACCCTCTAGGCTCCGAGCCGTCCGCAATGTGTAGCCGCCAATACCTCGGTGAGCTTCCGGATCAGGTCGGAGATCTTCTTGTAACAATAGGTGCCAAAGATTATTTTTTTTGAAAACAAAAGGATCAGCTCCGCTGCAAATGTCGCGAACCTTTCTTTTTCGATGAATTATATTATGATTTTGGTGTATTATATCTAACATATCGGAGCTATTATACTGTCCTTTGTTAGATTTGGCAAGCCTATCAGCTCCCGCAGAATACTCCAATTCTATTCACCTCCTTTAACTGGATAATTATAAGTAATTTATTTTTTGGTCGAAAAATTATTACTCTACCTCTGCTATAGTAACCACGTAATTCCTGCCGTATTTTTTAGCGCATTTCGGGCAGGTTGTATACCACATATACCATTTTTTGATTTTGAGGCCCTTTTGAACGGCAAAATTTTTAAAGTCTTCACCCCATTTGCCAGTATCCTTAAAATCACCCTCATAAACTTTGGTTAGAAATTTACCACTTAAATTGGCTTTTTCCGCGCCTTCGATTTCTTTATCGACTGCCAAATAAAGATCCATATTCCATTTCGAAGTGTGGTCAGAAAGACACATGTTCTCGGGTGTTTGAGCACCAGCGGCCTCTACTTTTTCCATTAGCCGCATCATCGCCCCGCCAAAATTAATCGGCATGTACATAAAAGTTTTAACGTGATCTTTAATAAATTTTTTGTCCTGCCATTCTAAGACTTTCCCGTCCCATGGCTCAGGATTAAACTTCGGGCAACAGACCGGTTCGTTTTCACTTTGTTCGTTTGACATTTTTACCTCCAAACAAAATTAATTTACCAAATTTTCCAAACTACAAGAGGTCTATATTTCAAAATTACCTGCAAAACTATGGCCAGTACCAAAAAAATCGGCGCTAAAATATCAATAAATCTTTTGATCTTTTTATCTTCGATATCAACATTAAATTTCCTTAATATTTTGCCAGCGTAATGTGCAGTAAATGAATAATTCCACTTGCCAAATTGAGCATAAGTCAAAATACATCCGTCAAAAATTTTGAGCTGAATGTAATAAAGTAGCACGCCAATAACAATCAGTTTCCAATCAAGCCAAAGAAACGAAGTATAAGCAAATAGCACAATGATTCCGTGTAGCACGCCAGCTAGTTTTTGTTTTGTTGTAATAATTTGCATCAATTTTCCTTATCATTAATTGCGATAGTCTGTTCATTAGTAATCGTCTTAATTTCATATTTATTTCCGAATTCTTTAATCACTTTTTCATGCAAAATATCATATTTTGGGTTACCATGATGAGGCAGAACGACAAAATCAACAAGACCAAAAGCCTTTGTATTGTCCAAATTTGCCTTTTCAGGATCATCGATAGGCGCAATTGGTTCGAGATCTGGACCAGCAATACATGAACCAGCACTTGAGCCGATATAAATTTTGTCGGAATCATTTAGTTCTTTGATCACTTTTTCAAAACCACTCTCTCTCGCCTTTTCTAATAAATAAAAAGTGTTACCACCGGCGACAAAAATAACATCAACCTTTCCCAAAATATCACGCACATCGCTTTCGGTTTTTTCTTTTAGATCAAAGTCGGTGACAACAAAACCTAATTCACTAAGCTTATCATGATCGGCTTTTTGCCATGGCCGATCATCATCATATGGATCGCCGGCAGTAGGAATAAATACCACTTTTAATTCAGAGGGCTTCATAGGAAGCTCTGACACGATTTTATCCATAACCTGATAGGCGCTAGAAGTTAAAAATATTTTCATTTATTTATCCCTTCTTCGTGTTCATTTGGAAATTCATAAGTAAAAATAAGCATCATTTCAATGAATGATAATATTTTAGTAGCTTCTTCCAGTGTCCCAAGTTTTATCTCATGATTTTTCTCATTTCCTAAATCTTTTATATACTTTAACCATTTTTCACCATTTGGTGGTATATAATTTTTACATTTAAGAAAATCGACATAAGCCGCGAATGTTTCACCTTCTTTTGCTCCAGCCAAGTCTACGGCAGTATGCATTATCAGCTTACGCCCTAATAACAAAGTAGCAGTATAATTTTTTTCCTTAATAGAACTGCGCATTTCTTGATAAATAGTTTTAATATCACTAGGAAGATGTTTAACACTTCGTCCAAGTAAAGGACCAGGTGTTTGAGAATTGTTTTCAAAAAAAGTTGGACGACCACAATTCGTGCAAATTACAATTGATATTCCACCATGAGTCTGACTAAAGTATCCATGATCAGAACCAACATCCTTTCCGCAAAATCCACAAATAAATTCTCTCGGGCTCATACTACTCAATTGTAGCCACGCATTCCACTGATATTTAAACATTTTTATCCTTTATTTTTGCATTTTTTACGCCACACTGAGAACATTCTTGTGTGTGGCAGGAAATTACTCCGCCGCATTTAGAACATGCCCATTTTTTATTTTCTTTTTCTAAAAATTTTTCCATTCCGTTTTCTCGGATAAAATGCAAATTTTCAATCTCGCTCATATTATATTTAGATCGGTATCTCTTATCTAAGTTTTTCAATCGCTGGCAAGGAAATTCTTTACAATCATAACAAAAATCTCCAGTGTGTTTTTCACAAATTCTAATTCTACATTTGAGACAAGTTTCTTTCGGTTGTACATGACATCCAGGGCAGCCATCTTTTTCTCGTAAATAGAATTTACAGATACCACAATTCATACCGCAAGAAGCGATTAATTTTTTCGCGCCGATTTTATTGGCCATTTTTTTCCATCCAATCAACGCGTGTTTTGCCGCGCTGTGCATCTTTAAATGTAAAACCTTCAGGATAGCGCTTTCTTAATTTATCAATATTTTCTTCTAAAATATCTTCCAGGCTCCAGCCCATAGTGTTACAAATCATGGCTAAGTACCACATCGTATCGCCGATATTTTCCCGAACTCCATCGCTTTGATCGTTTTTATGAAAAACCGTTTTCTTAATGCAGCCGGCAATATCGCCCGCCTCGCCGGCCACGCCCAATCCCCAATTCATTAAAGCCCTCTGATTCTTATAGTTTTTAGCCGTTCTTGTTGCTAATTTTTGATATTCATTGATGTCCATTTATGATCCTTTTTGCATTTATATCTTAATAATAAAGATGGCTTCAAGCCATCTCTATTATTTCAAAAGACCAAACAATTGTCTATTTGTTTTGCCAGAGACCCATTACATTTCCTTCGGTATCTTTGAAATATGCGGCATAGCCCATGTCCCCAACTTCCATCTTTGCTTTTAATTCCTCTCCGCCCATTTCTTTAATTTTCATCATGGACTCATCGATGTCTTTAACATCGATCGTAATAACTGGGTGAGAAACCTCGGGGTCACGCTGCATCATACCACCGTTAATCATTCCTTTTTCTTTGAGCGTGCCACTTTCCGGATCGGTTTCACCTGTCCAAGCAATAACATACTTCATTTCCGGCATGTCATTCATTTTCCAGCCGAAGATTTCGCTATAAAACTCCTTTGCGCGATCCAGGTCGTCAGCAGGGATTTCGAAATGTACGACACCGTCCATATTTTCTCTTTTCTAGGAAAGGAGTAATTCTGCGACAAGCTTTTGCTTTGTCCATATTATCCTTTCTATTAAGGTTTGCGATCTTAAGTATATTAAAATAAGCCAAATCTTTCCTGAGAAATATTCACAAAAAATTATTATAAAGGATTTCGCAGAGTTCGTAAGAGGACAAAAAGAAACAAGTCTTTTTTAATTTGAACCCATTCAATTCTTAGATAAATCTAATCGCTTTCGATTTTTATATTAACACTCAGCATCCTAGGTGCAGCTGAGGTAAAATTTCGCGGACAAGCTGTAATTTCTTTTATGAGTTCATCTTTTCTAAACCATTTGATCTGTTCAGCTTCTCGATAATCAACCTTAAATTTTTCTAACGGCCAATCTAATACAACTGTAAATATTTGAGCGAAATAATTATATTTATTTGATGTTCGCCATTTTGGGCCAAGTTCAAATTTAATATCCACGATCCCCATTTCCTCTTCAGCTTCTTTGTAGATATTTTGCTCATAGCTCTCGTTTTCTTCAACCGTTCCAGCGACGGCCGGCGCCCACTTGCCCGGACTATGGCTTTTATTAAAGCTTCTTTGAGCCAATAAAATCTCGCCTTTGGAATTTGTTATCCAAAGACCAGTGGCACGATAAATATCCGCCGAGGTTACCTCATCTCTTTCTTTTATGCCAATCACATCGTCATTTTCATCTACAATAGTTATTTTAGACATTTTGAAGTATCTCCAACGCTTTCTTATAGTTTGGCTCAGGTAATTCTCTTGCTTTTTCGGAAGTAATTCGATTAAACATAAAATCTACACATTAACGCTCAATTTCCTGTTTTTGAAAGACTATAATCGATGCCCAAACAAAACTGATGATTAAAACTATCGATATTAACAATGGGAATAACAAATCTTTGTTCCAACCACTGGTAATAATTTCTTTATAATCACCGACTAATTTATACGGTGAGTAATTTTTAATTGATTTAATTAATCCCCAAACCGTACCTAAAATAATCATGCTAACAAAACCGCCAATGGCCGCCATAATTGGGCTACTGGCAATAGTGCTAAAGAAAATTGTGGCTGAAGAAATGAGAATTAAGTAAACCAAAATCAAAAGCGACATGATTAAAAAGTTGATAAAGCTAAAACTTGCAAAGGTTGTAACTGTGTAAAAATAAAATATTAGCGCTGAAATTAAATATACAACTTTGATTGAACCCAAATTTGCCGCGTATTTACTCAAAATAAATGCTTTTTTAGAAATTGGCTTGGTTAAGGTAAGTTCCAAAGTCTTTTTAGTTTTTTCGTCGACAACCGTTCCGGCAACAAGAAAGACTAAAACAAAAATTGCCAATTGGGAGAGGTTTTTCACAAACTGATCGACTGAATCTAAATAAGTTGGCGTTGGTAAACTAATGGTTAATCCTGGGGTTTGAGGTAGCGAATTTAAAATCTGAGGCATAACTTTCGCTAAAACTACTGAAGAAATTGCAACAAACAGAAATATTATTCCTAAAATTAAAATCTTTTTTGATCGTAACAAATCTAAAAAATCTTTTTTTAATAAGCTCCAAAAAATATGGCTTTTCATTTGTCCTCCCCAACTAGGTTCATAAATAAATCCTCAGTTTGTAGTTGCAACATGCCGTAATGAACAATTCCGTAATTAAATTTGGAAACGGCTTTTAAAGGAAGGTTCTTATCGATAACAGCTTCGTCCTTTAACCAAACTCTAATAATTTCTCCTTGCTGTTCGACTTTCTGCACCCATTTCTCTTTGCGCAATTCTTCGGCCACGCCTTTAGGATCCTCATCAAATTCAATTTCCAGAACTGGCGCCGCATATTCATTTTTTAGCTCTGAAAGTTTTGCCACGGTAATTAGCTTGCCGTGATCCAAAATTGCTACATCATCGCAAATCCGATCAACATCCGATAAGATGTGAGTCGAAAGAAAAATTGTATGATCTTTTTTTAAATCAAGTAAAATTTCCAAGACTTCTTTGCGGCCGATAGGATCTAACGCTGAAACTGGCTCATCTAAAATCAAAACCTTTGGCTTGTTGATTAAAGCCTGAGCGATACCCAATCTTTGTTTCATTCCGTTCGAATAACCGGCGATGCGGCGAGATTTAGCATCAGTCAGCTTTACCAAGGTTAAAACCCGTTTTATTTCCGTTTCTTTGTCCTTGATCAAGAATAGATCGGCAATAAAACTTAAATATTCTTCGCCTGTCATCCAACCATAAAATGCGGGCTGCTCTGGCAAATATCCGAATTTATTGTTTACCATAGTTTTCCCAAAGACTACTTCCTCACCGTCAATAAATATTCTTCCACTAGTTGGCCTTGATAGTCCTACTAACATTCGAATAGTCGTAGTTTTACCGGCGCCATTTGGTCCCAGAAAGCCAAAAACACAGTTTTCAGAAACCTCAAACGAGAGATCATCCAGTGCCTTAAAATCGCCAAAAACTTTCGAGAGGTTTTCTATTTTAATTGCGCTCATTATTCCTCCTCTGCCCGGCCAACCAACAAATAAACTATGCTACCTAAAATCTCGCCGAGTATAATGATAATTAACCAGATTGCAAAATTAAGATTCTTTGTTTTGCCGCGTTTTGCTAAATCATAAATAGCATAAACTTGGACAGCTAACTGCAGAATGATTAATGGCCAGACAAATTTAATAATTTCTAGTACTTGCATAATTTCCTTCTAGAAATTTCCGCGCCAAACGGAAGTTTGGCTATAATTTCTAATCCTTGCATATATACTCCTTTGTATTTTCAGTATACCAGTCTTTTGCTCAATGCTAAATATTTGATACAATAGGCTCACGTAAGTTAAAGCAATAAGGCTTTATCGCGGAGATTTGTAAAGCAAAATATAAAAAGGAGATCAATGGAACTTTCCAGTATTCACAAGAGAATGACAGAGGTCGAAAATTACAAAAATGAAAATAAAGTGGCCCGAGAAACTTTAAAAAATGAACTCGAGAACAACACTCAATATTTAGAGGCTAGCGAAGAAGTAAAAACCGCGACAGAAAAACGAAAAAGAATCAAAAACGAGATCCTGGCCCAACAGGAAACTCAAAAAATTATTGCCGATATCAAAGAAAACAAAGAAGAATTAGATACTTTAGAAGAGATTTTATCCAGTGAAGTCGTTGAGTACCATAAAGAAAGCAACGCTAATGAAATCGAAGATGCCGATGGCGACAAACGCCAGTTTAAAATTGTCGTCAAATTCTTACCAAAGAAGAAAAATTGGGACGACCGTGATGAAGAAGGAAAATATGCGGCTAAAGTTGAATTGGATTTACCGAACTTGCCAACCAATGGCGCAGAGATTGAATCAACCACAATAGAAGAGCCTGCTAACTCTTAAGCTGAAAATTTTATTTTTTTAGATATTTTAAAATCGCAGCAATGCCAAGGACAATTAACACGACAAAAAGTAGATAGGCCAACCAGCCAAAAAGCATCATTACTCCGCCATTTGACCCCATCATCGTGCCGTAATCAGTTCCCATCATAATAAATCCTTTCTTTTATTAATTGATTATTTTCCCATGTTCGAACTTAAACGTGCAAATTCAAAAAACAAAAAACTAAAAACAATAATCATCAATATTGGCGCGATCACCGAGATGTAATTTTTGCGACCTGGTTTAAAATATTTCAACAGCAATGAATTAGATACCACAGAAACTGAACTCAAGGCCATGGCAAGTCCTGCTAATTCCGGCTTTAAAACCAATCCTAAGCCAATAAAAACTCTTGCGGCAATCGGAATACCGATCACATTATAAAACAGGGCAAAAAACATATTCTGTTTAATTTTTGAAAATGTTTCTCGTGAAAGCTCGATAGCAGTAACAACATCATTTAAATCATTTTTAATAATAACTATGCCACCTGCTTCAATTGCTACATCAGTGCCAGACCCCATCGCTATACCCAAATCAGCTTGAGCCAAGGCAGGTGCGTCATTAATCCCGTCGCCCACCATTGCTACATTTTTGCCCAAATTTTGCAATTTTTTAACCTCTTGAGCCTTATCTTCCGGCAAAACTTCAGCTAAAACATTATCTATACCCAGTTCTTTGGCAATTGCCTGAGCGGTTCTTTGATTGTCACCTGTAATCATATAAAGCTCCATCCCCATTGATTTAAGCTTTTCAACCGCTTTTTTCGATGTCTCTTTGACAGTATCAGCTACCGCAATAATACCAAGAACTTCTTTATCGCTTGACAAAATCATGGCGGTTTTACCCTCTTCTTCCAACCGAATAAGCTCAGAATCAAATTTTGATAAATTTAACTTAGCAACATCCGCAATAAGTTTTCGATTACCGAAATAATATTTTTGGCCATCAATAATACCTTCAATACCATGACCAGCAATGGCTTTAAAGTTTTCAACTTCTTTAGTATCAGTTTTTTCTTCGTTGGCTTTTTGCAGGATCGATCCGGCCAAGGGATGTTCTGAGCCATGCTCAAGGGAGGCCGCAATTTGCAGATTTTCTTTTTGGCCGATTATATCAGTAACGATTGGCTTTCCTACGGTTAATGTCCCGGTCTTATCAAAGATTATTGTATTGATTGTGTTGGCAGCTTCAAGCGGTTCTCCGCCCTTAATCAATACACCATGTTCTGCGCCTTTACCCGTTCCGACCATAATTGCCGTCGGAGTGGCAAGTCCCAAAGCGCACGGACATGCGATCACAATGACGGCCGTAAACGCCAAAAGGGAAAAGGTAAGCCCGGCGTGCAAAGGGAAAAACCAAATTAAAAAGGTTAACACAGCGATTCCAATAACGATCGGCACAAAATAAGCCGCAATTCTGTCGGCGAAACCCTGAATCGGCGCTTTCGAACCCTGAGCTTCTTCGATTAACTTTATGATTTGCGAGAGTGTAGTGTCTGAACCCACTTTTTCAGCGCGAAATTCAAAACTTCCTTGTTTATTTATAGTGGCACCAATCACTTTGTCACCCATGTTTTTTTCAACCGGAATACTTTCCCCTGTGATCATTGATTCGTCAACAGCTGAAATGCCTTTTGTAATTGTGCCATCAACCGGAATTTTTTCACCCGGTCTAACTTGAATAATATCTCCAACAACAACTTTTTCAATTGGTAAATCTTTTGTCTCTCCGTCACGAACCACTCGAGCAGTTTTGGCTTGCAACGTGATCAATTTTTGGATTGCTTGAGAAGTTCTTCCCTTAGCTTTTGCTTCGAGTAATTTCCCTAAAATGACAAAAGTGATTAAAAAGGCAGCCGTTTCAAAATAGAGATCGGGTATTTTCATGCCTTCAAGACCGATTAACGAATGCTCACTAATAGTGTAATTAATGTAATTTATTAGACTGTAAAAATAAGCCACAGAGGTGCCGATAGCAATTAGGCTATCCATATTAAACATTTTCATTCGAAGCGCCGACCAAGTACCTTTATAAAAATTTTTACCTATAACAAATTGAACCGGTGTAGCCAATACCAATGAGATTATTCCGATATACGGAGGAAATAAATTTGAGCCTGGCAACCATTTAAAAAAGTCCAAAAGCATAAAATATAGCATCGGCAAGCTTAAAATTAAACTGGCTATAAATTTTTTGCGCAATGTTTCGTAAGCTTCTTCTTTGTGATGCATATGATCCATACCGCTCATATTTTCATCCACGATTTCAGCTTCGTAACCAGCGTTCTTAATAGTCTTAGTTATTTCTTCGATTTTCAACGAATCTTCGTCGTAAATAATCGATGCTTTTTCTGCCCCGAAATTAACATTGGCCTGCTTTATACCGGGCAATTTATTTATTTCCTTTTCAATGATCAGAGCGCAAGAAGCACAGTGCATCCCCGAAAGGTTAATTTGTATTTTTTTATCATTTGACATGTTTTCCCCTATTCTACTACATTAAAATAACCTTTATACATGTTCATAGCACAACTAAAATTAATCTTGCCAATTTTCTTTGGAGTGAATTCTAAAACGTTTTCACCCAATACTAAATCCCTATTAATATTTGACTGCTTCGACACTATAAAAGCTGTACAAAAACCAGTGTTTGTACCAGTAATAATCCATTTTACCGGCATATCAACTTTGACTGTTACGACATTAGGTTGGTAGCCTCGTCCAGTTTGTGTCATCCTAACAACCTGTACCCCGTTTTCAATCGTAACTTCTGGACTAGCTGGTTGTGCAATTTTCGGACCACTGTTTACATTCGCCGCCAATGGAAAAACTATGTAGTAAAAAAACAGATTGACACAAATTGTCGTGATAAACAAAATAGTCAAATAGCTCCATTTTCTTTTAGCACCAACTAAAGAAAAATTGCCTGTTCTCCTTAAATATATAGAAGCTGAAAGAGTTGCGAAAAATAATGATAGTCCGACTAAAATTTGAAAGAAATGAGGAATGACAAAAAATCTTTTCAGGAATATAGAACCGGTCGTCGCCCCAACCACAGAACAAAGTACGAAAAAAATACAAAATGTATGCGGCATGAGACCATAAACAATTCCCCAGAAAAATCCTTTTCTCTCCGAGAATTTTTTAACAGGTTTACAGCAATTTGAAATATTTTTTTCCATTATCCTCCTATTTATTAGATAGTTTCGAAACTTTTAAAATCTCCTCAATCATTTCCTGTTTTCTTTTTTCATTGTTAGACTTCATCGCACTCTTAAAACACGTATTTAGATGGCCTTCCATTAACATCTGATGGGCAGATTTCAATAAACCGATTACAGCTAAGTTCTGTTGCATAACATCGATGCAATATTCGCCGTCTTCAACCATCTTAATTACTTTTTCCAAGTGACCTTTGGCCTTTTTAAAATTCACTATCGTTTTTTCGCTTGAATGATTCATACTTTTCCTTTCTTACCCCCACCCTAGGTAGTGGTAATATAATCATAGAACAATGAAATAATTTGTCAAATTAACTCTCTTGAAAATTAGGGATAAAAATGTTATATTTTATTAAGTAAATAGTTATTCCCGGGTCGTCTAATGGCAGGACGGCAGGTTTTGGTCCTGTTAGTCGGGGTTCGAATCCCTGCCCGGGAGCCAAACAAAAGATGAGCACTTCGTGCTCGTTTTTTGTTTGAGCGGATGCAAGCGGAGCCAACCGGCGATATTACAGTTTAAGTTATCCAAAAGATGATTTAGGCTGTTTTTTTTGTTGCAAGTTTTACGTTTAACTAAACAAACCTTGAACTTTTGGGTAAATAAGTGTACTATATTTTATTAGGTCTTGTCGTGAAATATCTGCGGAGTTTATACGTAGGGGGGGCAGTAAAATGTCTAGAGTTGAAACTTTGAAAAATGGTATCGTTGTCGTCCACAACCTAACTATTAACTATGATGAGCCGCCACCCAACCTTAAGTGGCTATCGAGTGAGAACAAGCAGGGTCTTGTTTATGATTTTCCAGCAGAGAAGTGGAATATTGGAAAATCCGGCATTATTGAAGGTGTCGATATCCCTATCCTCTGGCCGCCGATATTGTGGCAAGGTTCGGTGGGGATAATGTGCAACAAAAGTCGCGAACGACTTACCGAGAGGAACATTGGGTACAGTGTGCCAGTTGAGCTTGTAGCACTACAAGATAAGGAGATTATTAAAGAGCTTGAAGGCATTGGAATTTTGTGGGTTACTGCATTAGGCCAGAATAATGACGATTTTATGGCAAATCCCGAGGGTGATCCTCAACCAGTAAGTCTCGGTCTCTTGGACGAAAAGTGGTTCGGCAACGGATTATTCCTTGGATATGGTTTTTTTGATTGGTTGGGACAAAGAGCATTCGTAGGAGCTCCGCAAATAACTTGTCTTTTATAAATACAACTATGCCCCCTTACATTGATATGTATTGGGGCTTTTTATTTACAAATATTCATTTGATAAATTAAACAAATCAGGAATATAAATATAACTCTGTTCATTCTGGAAAATTATTCTAACGCTGTTTACAGTGTTGAGCCAAACAAAAGATGAGCACTTCGTGCTCGTTTTTTGTTTGAGCGGATGCAAGCGGAGCCAACCGGCGAAGCCGATATTACAGTTTAAGTTATCCAAAAGATGATTTAGGCTGTTTTTATTTGACAAAAATATGATTATTTATTACTATATCAATGAGCGTTGATATAAATGAGGTGCTATGGATTGTTGTCAAAATGAAAATTATTGCCAAGAAATTGCATTTACAGCTGATTTCTTAAGAACAATTTCGGAAGAGAATCGCCTTAGGATTCTTTGTATTTTGAAAGAAAAGGAAAGATGTGTTTGTGAAATCTGGAGTGAATTAAAAATACCACAAAACTTGGCTTCCCATCATCTCAAAGTGCTTAGGGATTTTAATTTGATTGAATCTCGTAAAGAAGGACTAAATGTATATTATTCTCTCAATAATCAGGAAATAAACGAGCATTACAATTTATTAAATAAGATTTTAGGAGGAACCAAATGAAAATTCAAGTTTTAGGACCTGGTTGCGGGTCTTGTAAACAACTTCATGAGCAAGTACTAAAGGCGGTTAAAGAATTGAATATGGATACAGAGGTCGAATATGTTACAGATATTCAGAAAATAGCTGAAGCAGGTATTATGTCCAGTCCCGCACTAATTATTGAAGGTAAAGTTGCGTCGGCTGGCACAGTACCGACTGTTGAAAAAATCAAGGAAATGATTAGCGGTGAAAACTCTGATAATACCGAATCTAAAAGCAGTGGTTGTTGCTCTTGTGGCGGTAAATGCTAAAGAAAGGATATACAGATGAATATCTGGCTTCCTGTAAAATTATTATCTGATTGGTTAACTTACAGTGTGTTTTCAATTGCTCACAACACTATTCTTGCTGAAGCGGTAAACTTTTTCATCTTTGATACAATAAAAATTCTAATTTTATTGGTAGTAATCATCTTCATTGTTAGTTTTATAAGAACCTATTTATCACCAGAACGAATAAGAAACATCTTATCTCGAAAACATCAGTATACCGGGAATGTCCTAGCTTCTTTACTGGGTATAGTAACCCCATTCTGTACTTGCAGCGCAATTCCGTTATTTCTGGGATTTGTCGAAGCAGGTATTCCGCTTGGAGTAACCTTCTCTTTCCTTGTCGCCTCACCGATGATAAACGAGGTTGCTTTAGTCTTGCTTGCAGGCATGTTTGGCTTAAAAATCGCTCTAATCTATATAGCAAGCGGTCTTTTGATCGCCATTGTCTCAGGCCTAATTATCGGCAAACTAAAGGTGGAAAATTTAGTTGAAGAGTTTGTTTACAAACATAAAGTTAGCTCTGAGTTGAATGAAAAAGAGCAAACTCTTAAAGATCGCGTCCAGTATGCCAAATCCTATACACTCGATATAATTAGAAAAGTTTACCCTTTTGTCTTGATTGGTATTGGTATTGGTGCTTTTATTCACGGCTACGTTCCAACCGACTTTCTAGCACGTTACGCAGGAAGCAATAAATGGTATGCGGTTCCTTTGGCTACGCTTGTAGGTATTCCGTTATATTCCAATGCAGCTGGCGTAATTCCGTTAATTAGCGCACTTACGGAGAAAGGTGTGGCAATCGGTACATCACTCGCCTTTATGATGGCTGTTACTGGATTATCCTTACCTGAGTTTATGATTCTTAAGAAGGTTATGAAAACAAAACTGATCTTAATCTTTGCGGTTATAGTAGGACTTGGAATTATATTTACGGGCTATTTATTTAACTTAATTTTAAGATAGGAGTTGTATGAAAAAGATTACAATTGAATGGCTACATTACGACAAAGAAGGTGAAACTTGTACAAGATGTAACAATACTGGCGACAATATTAAATCCGCTATAAAAACAATTTCAAATAGTCCAGAATTAAAAGATCTTCAGATTGATTATTTTGAGACAAAATTGGAAGCAGATAGAATGCCGGAATCAAATACAGTCTTAATTAATAATTTATCTTTAGAAGAAATTCTGAATGCGACAACTTCAGAAAACCATTGTCATTCCTGTTCTTGTCTTGCTGGCAAGAGTACTAATTGTCGGACAATCGAACTAAATGACAGAAGCTATGAAGTTATTCCTGAAGAGTTGATTATCGAGGCAATTAAGAAGCTCTTAATATAGGGAGTAGCGGTGTGGTAAAACATAATATCGCTTAACAAACAAGAGATTTTCGCTATTCTGTCGTCTCACCGTCAAATTCCGGTGAATCAGCTTCCGCTTCTTCTTTAGTTTTTCTTACCAGCCCATCTTTGTGATGCGGAGGTGAATAAAGAGTGTAAAGCTTAAGTGGTTCGGTCTCTGAGGTGTTGATAATATTATGTTCAGCTCCAGCCGGAACTATTACTGCCACACCATCCTTTAGCTCGCATTCATTCCCGTCGATTAGACATTTCCCCTCGCCCTTTTCAAAACGAAAGAACTGATCATTATCAGCGTGTGTTTCCAAGCCAATTTCTTCCTTCGGAAGAAGGCTCATCAGCACCAACTGATTATGTTCGGATGTGTAAAGAACTTTACGAAAATTATCATTTTCCAAAGTTTGCTTTTCGATATCAGTTACAAATCCCTTCATTTGGCCCTTTCTATTTTAGATTCTTCATGATTAAACCTTTTGACTCAGACAAGCTTAATCATTCCGCCCTCGCATTTATAATAGACATAATTTACGACGTAATCTTTATGAAAAATTACTAAATAATATTTTTTTGGTACAAAAAAAGCCCTAAGTAATCGATAAGCCAGGTTCTGTTTTGACAGCATCTATCTAAGCGTCCGGACCTCAGGCCACCTAGTCGAGCAAACTATGATGATAGTTGAGGCCCACCGGACTTGCACCATGTAGGGTTTCCACCGCACCATGTTACCATGGACACGCGTGAGCTCTTACCTCACGATTTCAACCTTACTCCTACCTTGCGGCGGTTAGCGGTATGTTTCTGTTGTACTTTCCCTCGGTCACCCGGTCCCGCCATTTGGCGGGATACAATGCTCTATAGTGCCTGGACTTTCCTCCCCGACCTAAAGGGTGCGGGGTAACTGTCTCAATTACTTAAGGCAGCTCTATTCTACGCGAAAATTATGGTTTTGTCAATCCATTAACTGATTGAAAAACTTTCGGTGAGCAATACTGGGACCCAAATTTTTGAGAGCGATTTGATGCAATTTAGTGCCATAACCTTTGTGCTTGGCAAAATGGTAACCTGTGAGTTTTCTATCTAATTCGTCCATTAAATTATCACGATAAACTTTGGCGATTATCGAAGCAGCGGCAATGCTAGAACAGTTCATATCCCCTTTTATTAAGGCGCGGCAGCCCATTCGACTTCGCTCAGGGTAAAGTAGGGGATTTAGGGAAATAGTGCCATCGATTAAAACATAATCAACTTGTGTTTCTAACGCTTCTATCGCCCGCTTAAAAGCAAGTTGCGTCGCTTTAGTCATCTTTAATTCTTCGAGCTCTTGAACGCTTACTTCGCCAATCCCCCAAGTGCAGTTTCTCCTTATTTTCTTCGAGAGTTTCTCCCGCTCTTCGGCCGAAAGTAGTTTGGAGTCTCTAAGACCATACAGCTTCTTGTCTAAAATCACGGCCCCGGCAACTAATGGTCCAGCCCAAGCCCCTCGACCAACTTCATCCACACCACAAACAACTTCAAACCCTTGTTCTTTGAAATATTCTTCATAGTTAGTTTTTGGAATATGCAAACGCTTTATTAGTTTTAGCTTTGCTTTCATAGATTAGATTATATCATTGTTCTTTAAAAACGATGCGCGGAATTTTTGACAAAATTAAAAAACCGCGATTTCTCACGGTTGATGGTTTTCCCCAGTATCAAGATACATTACTGGTGCTGAATTCGAAACTGAGACCATAGTCGCCAGCGAGACGCCTGGGAAACGGTATCGTGCTCATAATCACTTCGGCGATCCGCTGCACCTCAGCGCAATTTTCAGCACGGATCATAAGACCACGGACTGTTCCGTGCCCGTAATGAAAAACTTTCCCTTCGAGCTCGGGCGCAAGCTGAACGATATTGATTGCGTGATCCTGAAACTCCTTCGTTTCTGCTGTCGAACTGCTGTTTAGTAAATACCCAACTACCATCACTTCACCTCACATCGCAAGATCCCACCGACAGGTTTATGCCGGCATCCGCAATGTATAATAATTCATACCAAAAAACAACCACCCTGAAAATCGCGGCCATTTTATTTAGCCGTTGAGTTCAATTTGTCTTTGAAATTCTTTAAGAAGAGTTAAATCTCGAACTTGTATAAAACGGCCTTGATAATCACTAGGCTTATCTTCATGTATTAGCTTTATCGCTTCTTCTACACTCACCCATTTGAGTATAAATCCCTCGTCTTTTTCACTATCTGTAAAATCCGGCTCTCCTTTTTCCCCGATAAGTTTTGCAGAAAAACAATATGACTTTTGATTTAATAAAAAATTTTCTCGATTCTCTTCGACTTCACCAATTTCGGTCATAACTTCTGCTTTGCAACCAGTTTCTTCCAAAATTTCTCGTTCGAGTGCTTGAGAAATATTTTCGTCTTCTTCCAGTCCCCCACCTGGCAGTTTGTGGTAATCTTTTTTGGAGACAAAAAGCAAAGCGATTTTGTAATCGTTATCCATCAAAACCGCCCGGGCAGCTTCCCGAATTCGAGGCATGCGCCCTTCTTCTTTTACCACAGGCAAATCAAAATCTTTATTTGAGATTGTTTTAAGTAGTTTCATAATTGTTTATATTTTATCTTATCTGATTTTAAAAAGCGATCTGCTGTGCAAACCGCTTAGAATATCATAGACCCTCTATTGAG
Source organism: Berkelbacteria bacterium GW2011_GWE1_39_12 (assembly GCA_001029735.1). Lineage (GTDB taxonomy): Bacteria > Patescibacteriota > UBA1384 > UBA12157 > UBA12157 > GWE1-39-12. The sequence continues at coordinate 741,210 of CP011213.1, read as the reverse complement.
CGCACGACTCTGGTTCTTGCCGATCCATTTGTTTCTCGTCTGACAAGGTTGCGCACATGTGATGGATCAGTTGTAGATTGATCGCGCAGCCGTGTCACCGCAAGCTCGAGCATTGATCGATAATTCGGCTCGTCATCACCTACAACTTCATATTCTTTTGCTATAATGAACCGTCTTTCCAAGCCATCTTCGATAAGATCTGCCAACTCAACATTGGTTAGATCAGAATTCCTTTCATCTGGTTTCTCGATCGTAATCACCCCTTCCAATATCTTATTTCAAAACCTCTTTGAGATATTTGCCCGTATAGCTTTCTTTGACTTTGGCAACTTCTTCCGGTGTACCAGCGGCGACTAGATGCCCACCTTCATCGCCACCTTCTGGACCCATGTCAATAATGTAGTCGGCTGACTTCATCACATCGACGTTATGTTCTATAACCAAAACAGTATTGCCTTTATCAACAAGTGCCTGTAAGACCGCTAATAACCTTTTTGTGTCCTCAAAATGAAGACCAGTAGTTGGCTCGTCTAATATATATAATGTACGTCCAGTGTCATGTCGGGAGAGCTCAGTGGCAAGCTTAATGCGTTGCGCTTCTCCACCTGAAAGCGTGGTAGCCGGCTGACCTAAATGCATATAGCCCAAGCCAACAGCATCAAGGACTTTTAGTTTATCCATAATCTGTGCTTCGCCAGCAAAGAAAATCAAGGCTTCTTCAACTGACATTTCCAAAACGTCAGAAATGGTTTTATCTTTCCATAAAATTTCCAAAATTTCTTTGTTATATCGTTTACCCTTACATTCCGGACAAGTCACATAAATGTCTGGCAAAAAGTGCATTTCGATTTTTAAAGCGCCATCGCCGCGACAAGTCTCACATCTGCCACCCTTTAAGTTAAAGGAGAATTTGGCTGGATCATATTTTCTGGCAATCGCTTCTGGTGTGCCAGCAAAAAGCTCACGGATTGGCGTGAATAGATTAGTGTAAGTTGCCGGATTAGATCGCGGTGTGCGACCAATTGGTGACTGATCAACAGAAATGACTTTATCTAAATACTTCAAACCGGCAATGGATTTATGTTTGCCTGGATCCTCTTTGGCATGATGAAAATGTTTAGTTAAGGCTTTGGAAAGAATTTCCAGAATAAGAGTTGATTTTCCTGAACCGGAAACACCGGTGACGCAAACAAAGTTGTTCAATGGAATTTCTACATCAACATTTTTAAGATTAAATTCGGCAGCGCCTTTGATAGAAAGTTTTTCTTCTGTTTGAGGTCGTCTTTTTTTCGGCACTTCGATTTTCTTTTTGCCTGAAAGATACTGACCCGTCAAGGAATTCGGATCTTTTTTGATTTGCTCTAGAGTGCCTTCGGCAGTAACATAACCACCGCGGTCGCCCGCGCCTGGACCCATATCAATAATCCAATCGGCGGCTTCAATAGTTGGTTGATCGTGTTCAACAACGACAACCGTATTGCCAAGGTCTTTCAAGATACGAATAGTTTTTAATAATTTATCATGGTCACGCGGATGAAGACCAATTGATGGTTCGTCCAAAACATAAATCACACCCATAAGACCAGTGCCAAGCTGAGTAGCTAAACGAATACGCTGTGCTTCTCCGCCAGCGAGCGTTGAGGCGCTGCGATCTAGGGTTAAGTAGCCTAAGCCGACATCTGACAAATATGATAAACGCTCGTTGACTTCTTTAATAATTTGGCCGGCCACTAGCTTTTCGAAATCACGTAATTTTTTGCTTTCAGGCAACCCTTTGAAATATTCCAAAAGTTTACCGATGTTCATACTGGTGACATCAACAATGTTCTTGTCGTCAACTGTAATATTTAATACTTCAGCACGCAATCTTTGACCTTTACAGGAGGGACAGATTTTTTCCACCATGTATTTTTCGATTTCACTTTTTAAATAAGGAGAGTCAGTTTCGTCGTAGCGACGTTCTAAGTTAGGAATGACACCTTCAAATCCGCCAGTTGGCGGAACGGCCGTATTTTTATCACCATAAAGAATAAGATGCTTAATTTTAGCCGGAAGCTCGCCAACAGGAGTGTCGAGTGAAAATTTATATTTAGCAGCAATTTCTTGTAATGATTTGGTATACCAATTAGCGCGAGAAGTAATTCTGGCCCAAGGACGAATGGCACCTTCTGCCAAAGTTAATCTTGGGTTCGGCCAGACTAATTCCGGATCAACTTCTAATTTAATACCTAAACCTTGGCAAACTGGGCAGGCGCCATAAGGACTATTAAAAGAGAAGATTCTTGGGTGTAGTTCCTCTAGAACCATGCCGCAAGTAGTACAAGTGAAAAGCTGTGAATATTTTTTAGTTACATCAGAAATTAAATCTTTGATTGCAATATTACCTGCGCCCATTTCCAAAGCCCTTGAAATTGCTTTATCAATTTTGGCTGGTTCTTCGGTTTCTTTGCCATCAAAAACGAATTGACCAACAACAGCTTCAATCGTGTGTAATTTACTTTTTTCCAAGGTTAACAGCAAAGCTTCGACTAAATCCATCATTATGCCGTCGATAACCACTTTTTCAACTTTGGCACTACGAAGTTTGTTTAATATATATTTATGCTCACCGGCCTGTTTTTTAACAACAGGCGCTAAGATTAAAATATTGCTTTTAACTTGGGAGAAATCCTTCATAATTGATTGGATTATTTCTTCAGGAGTCTGACGAACGAGTTCTTTGGCACAGGTCGGACAATGAGGATGGCCGATTCTGGCAAATAATATTCTTAAATAGTCATAAATTTCAGTAATAGTCCCAACCGTAGAACGTGGATTTTGCGATGCTGATCTTTGATCAATAGAAATAGCCGGGGAGAGATTTTCGATCAGATCGACGTCTGGTTTTTCTAAATTACCTAAAAACTGTCTGGCATAAGAAGACAATGACTCAACATAACGGCGTTGGCCTTCCATGTATAAGGTATCAAAAGCCAAGGTCGATTTACCCGAGCCGGAAAGACCAGTAATAACAACCAATTGATCTCGAGGAATCGAGACATTGATATTTTTTAGATTGTGGGCTCTCGCACCACTGATTCGAATTTCGTTTTTATTATCCATTTAGCATGACCCTTTAATAATTATATTTGTTGAGTAAAAAATATGCATTAACTTGAAATAGTATAATTTGGGCTTTGCCCAAATTTCCGCATCAATCAGCTATCTGGCGTTTTTACTTGATTGATTATATCACCTTTGTCAATCCTTTTCAAGTCTCGCCGCGGCTCATATATATTTTAAATTAGTTATCAACACTAACAGAAAATCCTTAAAAAGTCAACCATTTGACAAGAAGGGCACAACTTATTAGGATTAGAGTAGTAAAATTTAATTTTGGAGGTATTTAATGATGGGAGACAAAAAACCATTATCAGGTCCAGGCACCATTGTCGGCGCGAACGTTAAATTGGTCGGAACATTGGCTGATGCCAATGAAATTGTCATTCATGGCAGGATTGAAGGAGAAGTCGTTTCAGAAAAATCTGTCGTGGTTTCAGAAACTGCCTTTGTTAAAGGACCAGTAACGGCCGACATGGTTCAAATCGCCGGTGAAGTCCATGGCAGTGTCGTGGCCTCGGGAAAGTTAGAAATTTTGCCAACCGGTAAAATTTTTGGCTCAATTACGACCAAAGATTTGAATATTCGCTCAGGTGCCGTTTTCGTCGGTAAATCAAACATGCCAGAGGGAGAAAAAGGTATTGTCGCTGCTTCAGAACCATCCAAAGATGAAAAAGAAGTTGCCGGAAATGAACCTGATTACGAAGTAGAATAAGCTAGCCCAGAAAGGACAAATGTATTATTACATTTTGGAGTCGGCTAGCAAAAAAAGCGAAAGTTTCCAAGAGAAGGTTAAAAATCTTCTTGGTGATTTGGGAATTGCAGGTGAAACAGTTTCACCGTCACCTGCTCGATCAATTGAAGAATTAGCTTCTCTGGGAATCGTTAAAGGCTATTCAACCATTGTTGCCGTTGGCTCAGAAAAATTAGTAAATAAGATTGCTACAGCCATCATTAATAAAAAAGAAAATAATGATGTAGTTTTGGGTATAATTCCCGATGATTATACTTCCCCTATCGCAAAGAAAATTCATGTCAAAGATTTAAAAGATGCTTGTGAGACCCTAAAATATAGGAAATTAGAAACAACGGACGCCTGTTTTATCGAGCCAAATAAGTATTTTTTAACTGAAGCGGTAATTGAAAGCGCAAAACCAACCGAAGGCTACCTTCTAACCGCCGATATACAGTCAAGCATGATTTTTAACAGAATAGTCATTAAACCAGGTATCGAAATAAGAGTTGAAGATAGTCTATCAAACGAAAACAAAAAGTCCGTTTTTTCATTTTTATTTGGAAAAAAAGAGGTCTCAGAGAACTCGAGCAGTTTTTTCCACGCAAAACGTTTTCAAATTGAAACTCCTGGACAAGTAGTTCCGATTTTGGCTGACGGAGAAATTATCGCCAAGACCCCTATTATTATTCAAAACAGGCCAAAGGTATTGAAAATCATCGTTGCGCGTGATATACTAATTCCGGATGGAAATAGATAAGTTTACATCAGCAAATGAAAGCAACAAAAATCAAACAATTAAATTGCCCCAAAGGCTAATTGTTGATTGTTTTGTATTTAATTTGAAAAATAGTTTTTTAGGAGAATAGTATTAAAGATCTTAAAATTAATGAAGAAATTAAAACCGATCCGATCGTCTTAATCGACGAAGATGGCGGTAGTCACGGCCAAGTTAGTCTTGACCAAGCTCGTTATTTAGCTTACGAAAAAGGCTTGGATTTGGCTTTAATTAACGATAAAGTTAGTCCCCCAGTCGTAAAGATGATGGACTATGGCAAATATATTTACAACCAGACCAAAATGCAGAACAAGCAAAAAGCTAAGGCACATGGGTCTGAATTAAAAGAAGTCCGCTTTGGCATTAAGATAGATACTCACGATTTAGAAGTCAAAATTAATAAGATTAAACAGTTTTTAGATAAAGGCGATAAGGTTAAGGTTACCATTCAACTTCGTGGACGTGAGATGATGTTCCGTGACCGCATGGCTGACCTAATGGAAAAAATTAAAACAGAAACGGGTGGCGTTTTTGATAAACCTGTCGAAAAAATGGGTAATCGATTCTTTGCCACTATGAGTAAAGGAAAATAAGGAAAAAAATAGACAAGCATGCTTGTCGCGGAATTTTTCTAGGAGAAAAATATGAAAGCTAAAACAGTAAAAACAGCCAGCAAGAGAATTACCAATGTCACCAAGACCGGTAAATTAATGCGCCGAAAATTATCAGGGCAGCATTTAACTACCGGAAAATCCAAAAGAACATTGCGTAATTCAACCAAAAAAATGGCCTTAACGCATGCTGATTATCGCAAAATAGCGAAAATGTTACCAAATGGATAAGCATAAGCTTGTATTCTAGTAATTAGTGGGCATGCCTGACGGCAGCCATATGAATATAAATAATAGTTAAATTAGTTTATTTCTAAATTGGAGTGATGAATGGCAAGAGTAAAACGTGGAGTAATGATAAAAAAATCGACAAAAAATACCTTAGCAAAAACTAAGGGTTTTCGTCATGGCCGTAAAAACTTAATTCGTATGGCCAAACAGGCGATTGTTAATGCTGGTAAGTTTGCTTACCGCGACCGCCGAAACAGAAAAAGAAGTTTCAGACAACTTTGGATCATTCAGATTAATGCTGCTTGCGGACTAAATGACATCAAGTACAGCATTTTCATGAAGGGTTTGAAAGATAAAAATATTGAACTCGACCGAAAAGTTTTAGCCGATATTGCCGAAAACAATCCGGAAGAATTTGCCAAAATCGTTGAAAAAGTTAAGACAGCTTAAAAATATAGATATTACAAAAAAAATCGGCACTCGCCGATTTTTTTGAAAAGCACAAATTTGTAGACAAATTTTCATTATGATATATTTAAATTCAAGGAGCTTAAAATGGAAGATTTAAAAGTCCAAGTTTTATTGGAAGCTATAAATCAAAAATTCGATACAATTTCAGAAGCACTTTCTGATATTGCGCCAATGAAAGCTGATATATCAGTACTAAAAGAAGATGTCCATCAATTAAAAGAAGATATGTCTTTAGTTAAATTATCGCTTCAAAATAAGGCCAGTATTAAAAGAGTCGAAAAAATTGAAGCCGATGTCGCTCTCTTACAGCAAAAAATCGCTTAATTAGATCTAGATTTCGATCTCATATACAATATTAAAACGTTTTTTTGGTTTTAAAAAAGGCTACCTAGTAGGAAGCCTTATGTAGATTAGTCACCATCAAGCTCTTTCATGTAATCTTCAAATCTTCTACCTTCTGACTGCATTTCTGCGATTTTGAGTTGATCTCTATTAGCACAACAAGACGAAGGATAGCAAATCTTCTTGCCGTAGTCCCAAGTACAATGTCCAGGTGACGATACGTCTTTCCAATCAAGCCCATGAGGGCATTTTTCTGAATTATCAGGTGTTAAGGGCTCAAAAGCAATAAGATTATCAAGGTGTATTGCCTTCAACCATCCGTTAAAGTAAAGAGAAAAGCCAAAGGAGTCACTTGTTGGCGCATAGGCTTTTCGCTCCATGTCATAATAGATTTTCCCGTCAACCGTCTTCCAGCAAACGACACCCCGTGAATCAGTATCTCTTTCGCCATTTATAATTCCGAGTGCGCCTTCTAAGATTCCAATAAAACGAAAACGTTCAGGATTATCTTTTTGACACTGCTGAAAAAGCTCCTCCATGGTTAGACCGTTTGGATAATTAGTAGCCAAAACCATACAAATAGTGCACGTCCTTGACCAAACTGCCATATCACACCCCCTGTTTTCTACACAAAGACTAACATGAAACCATCTTTTTTTTCAACCCATGAGTACGTTATTTATTTTTTTGCAAATAATCTTTTAACTTTTCGAATGCGATTTTTCGCATACTAATCGAGTTTTTTTCTTCGGTCGTCATTTCGGCAAAAGTTTTATCATAACCATATGGCTGAAAAATCGAGTCCCAGCCAAAACCATTCTCACCGCGAGGTGCAACCATTTTTCCTTTAATAGAACCTTCGAGGAAAGAAATTTCATCTTTATTTTTTGCATAGCCGATAATTACGCTGACTTCTGCCGATTTATCACTAGAATTTTTTACGATTTCCCAAATCCCGTCCTTGCCCAAAAGTTTGATAAACCATTTGGCAAATGGTCCAGGCAATCCGCCAAGTGATTTTACATCAAGATATCCATCTTCGATAATAAATTCTCCCGAATGATGTTTAAAAGCTTCTTCCATTTTCGCTTTAATAATTTTTAGCGGGTCAATTTCTTGAATTTCAATCAAATCCAAATCAAGTCTTTCAATCACCGGCAAAATTGCTTTTGCTTCTCGAAATTTGTTTTCGTTCCCAGTAATAAAATATATCATTTTTCTCCTTTTTAAACTTCAATTTCTAGTCCATCATAAGCAATGACAAAACTTGAGTCGCCAATTTCGTGCACTAGTTTTTGCATCTCTTTATGAGTCCGCCGAGTGTGACCATTATGTGTTAAATATATTTTTCGTAGATTTTTCAAAGGCTTAGTAAGAGCTACCGTTTCATTGATCGAAAGATGACCGCCAAAATTTCGTCCTAAAACCGATCCGTCTAAGATAGCAAACTTAGTATTCTTTAAGTATGGCATCGCCCAGTCAAGATCAGCATAATCCGGTATATAAATAACAGAATTGATTTCCACCCCAACTGTTGGCACCAAGTTAGAGTGTTTAACCTTAAAAGCATGAAAATCAATGCCAAGTAATTTAAAATGCTGGCCAGCCGCTAGCTTAATAATCCTTATATCACGACGTGCCCGCAAAAGATCTTTAATCCCCCCGTTATGATCCGCATGTTCGTGAGTAATCAAAACAGCTTCGAGAGCATCGATCTGTCTTTTACTAAGCTGTTTTAATACATCCGGTGTTGCATCAATCATTATTTTTTTATTAATTAAAACTGACGATCTTAAACGATTGTCATTTTTATCTTTCGATAAACATTGAACACATTCACAGCCTTCGCGAGGAATTGATTCCTCAGAGCTGGTGCCCAAAAATTTAATTATCAGCTTCTTTTCCAACTTGCCAGGCATAAATAGCTACCCCTAGGATTAATAATACATCCGCTAAATTAAAAAAAATGTTCACACCGAAATAATTTATTTGCCAATAATCAACCACACCGCCACGAAAAATCCTATCGATTAAATTACTGACAGCTGCTGCTAAAATAACAACTAAGTTGTAAACTTGCAACCCAGGCCTTTTTATTGTCGCTAAAAACAAAACGATAATAATTATACAGCTAATCCAAAAAAATAAATCCCAGTTTTTGCCCCAACCAAAAATAAATCCTTCATTAAATCTGACAAACAATTGATGATTTAAGACCCACCACTTAACAATTTGATCAATGAGTATCAGGGCGATTATCAATAAATAGGGCAATATTCTTTTAAATTTTAAGTTCTTTACTTTTTTAATCATCGCTTGCGAAATTTTCATTCTATCTTTTCCGAAATTTTTTGTTTGCGCAAGTTACACACATTGAGGCTACAGGAAATGCTTTTAGTCTACCAGGCTCGATTGGTCCCCTGCAAATATCACATATTCCATATTTTTCTTTTTCGATTTTTTTGATCGCGGCTTTAGTATCCTTAATTATATTCTTCAAGTTTCTCTGCAAGCCTAAATTTTCTTGGATCACTTCAACTTCTTGTGCATTTTCATCATCGGAACTACCGTATTCAGGATGCTCTTTCGTCAAGCAATATTGCTCCTCTAACCTCACCAACTCCTTTTCCAAAGCATGTTTTTGTTTGCGCAAGAATAAAGCATCTGTCAAATTTTTAATTACTTCCATTTGGCTTCCTTTCTTTTCCAAACAAATACGATATCGATAAAACAGCAAAAATTAAAACTAGTGCACTTCCTATTTGGCCGGTCTTTAAAAACCAAACGGTGACTGGCTCGTCACGCCAGAAATCGATTACAAAACGGCCGATTGAATATAAACCTAATCCTCCAAAGAATATTATTCCATCCGGCAACTTTTTTTGCTCTTTAATTTTTAGCCCAAAATAAAACAATAAAAATGAAGCGATTAGCGACCAAATACTTTCAAATAATTGTGTAGGGATTCGTCCCCAAATAGATAATTTTGAAATACTCCAAAGACCGTAACTATCCCCGTTCAAAAAACATCCAACGCGTCCAAAAGCCCATCCAACCATCAAACCAATAATCCCAATATCAAACCATTTTAGAACAGGCTCTTTTTTTATTTTTAAAATAAGCAGAGAAACAAGAAGCCCACCGGCAATTCCGCCGTAAGAAACTAAACCACCATGCCAAATATATAGCATCTCTTCAAAAGAAGAAAACTCATTGAAATATAAAATAATATATAAAATTCTTGAACCAAATAGACCGGCAAGAAGAGCGTAAACACAAATATCCAAGATAAAATCTGTTCGCAGATGTTGTTTTTTCGCCATATAAAAAATAGCTAATCCCCCAAAGAGACCGCCAACTGCCATCATCAGGCCATGTGTATACACGCTAAGTTTACCAATTGTAAAAAGGATTGGATACATTTCGCCTCCTATCCTCATTATTTAGATAATTACCGAGATTGTCAAATAACCAATTGCTTAAGAAGGTTAAAAATGCTAAAATTAAAGTAATACTGGACAATTAAGCGCATACCAAGTCGCCAACAAGTTTTCGACAAGGCAACGGTAGACCCGCCCGCATTGATACGCAAAGCGTTGCAGGTGGGGCGCTTCAGGGGCGCATAGCTCAGCGGTAGAGCGCTTGATTCACATTCAAGAGGCCTCTGGTCCGAATCCAGATGCGCCCACCACTTAAGACAAAGGATTTGAATGAAATATTTACTACTTGCCATAATTAATGCGATTTACGGAGTAATGCTTCTACTAACGCTCTCGTCAGATACTCCTGGATATTATCTTGTGCTTATAATCGGACTTGTACTTACTCTCATGGGTATTTTTGGCTTTATTTTTTGGATAAGGATGGCAATTAGTAATAACAAAGATGAAGCCACTGAAAATACTTCTATTGAAAGCTGGTTTAGTTTAATTAAATCTTTTGATATCGTTCTCGTTATTGGCTTACTTTTCAGAGCTGTCATATTACAGCCTTACATAGTTGAAGGCTCGTCGATGGATCCTAATTTCCACGACAAGGAAATCATGCTTGTCGATAAAATCAGTTACCGCTTTCATGAACCACAACGTGGCGATGTTATAATTTTTCACGCTCCCAAAGTGCCTGGCGACGACTATATTAAAAGGATAGTCGGTTTACCTGGTGAAACTATAGTGATAAGCCAAGGAAAGGTTTTTGTAAACGGCATGTTGGCATCGGAAAATTATTTACCAGCTGGTTTAAAAACGGAAAATTTAACTGCTACTGATATTTTTCGCCAAACACTTGGACCTAACGAGTTTTTTGTCTTAGGTGATAATCGAGATAACTCTTCGGATTCGAGGGATTGGGGAATTTTGCCTAAAATAAATATTGTTGGAAGAGCTTGGTATGTTCTAACGCCATGGAACAATCATGGATTCGTTGCTCATAATGCAGCGATATTACAGAAAGACAAATTGATGAAAAATATTATTATTTATGCTTTGCCAAAGGTAGTGAACTTCTAACCTCTTCATCAGTTATCTGATTAAAAACTTTGTAAAAGTTACCCACACTTGAAAAATTTTTAGTTACTCTTAAGGCGATAACTGGATGTCCTTCGCGCACTAATAGTCCTAACGAGTCAGAGGCTGCCACAGGAATTGCAATGATGATTTTTTCTGGCTTCAACCTCGCCAATTCTCTTAAAGCCACTCCCATTGAAAGACCTGTCGCCAAACCATCATCAACCAAAATTACTATCTTACCTTTTAGCAATAAGGGCGGTTTTTCATCTCGGTAGTAAGCTAATCGCCTTTTTATTTCAAAACGCTCATGCTCCACTTGTTCTTTTACATAGTTTGCAAATTCATGATCGCCTATAACTAATTCGTGTTGACTTACGGCTGCGATAGCATATTCAGAATTTAATGGCGCGCCAATTTTACGAACAATTAAAACATCCAATGGTAAATTAAAATAATCGGCAATTTCTTTTGCCACCGGCACTCCACCTCGAGTCAACCCTAATACAAGTGTCTTTCTAGGATTCATCCCGTCCATCAACGTTTCGATCCGTTTGGCTAATTGTTTTCCCGCGTCTTTTCTATCATTAAATTCTTTCATTTGGTTGAATAATACCATGTCTGCTATACTGAAGATACGGAAAAAAATATAAAATGAAAGAGTCGTGTTTATACGAAAAATCGGGTGATTATATGAATTGCAAAACTTGCAATCATTTTTGTCATATTGCGCCTTTAAAGCGCGGGCTATGTGGCTTAAGAGAAAACAACTTTGGTAAGTTAGTCGTTTTAAATTATGGAAGAGTTATCGCTGAACAGATAGACCCGATTGAAAAGAAACCATTATTTCATTTTTTGCCCGGGTCAAAAACACTTTCAATTGCTATGATTGGCTGCAATTTTAATTGCAGCTGGTGCCAGAATGACGATATTTCGCAAATGTCGAAAGAGGCTTCTAGAGATGAGATAGCAAATAAAATTGGTATCGAAATTGCGCCGGCGCAAATAATCGAACATGCACTTAGTTCAAATTGTCCTTCGATTTCTTATACTTACACAGAGCCAACTATATTTTTGGAATTCGCTCTAGATACAATGAAATTAGCAAAGAAAGCTGGATTAAAAAATGTTTGGGTTTCAAATGGCTATTTTAGCACCGAAACCCTGGATTTGATCTCACCACATTTAGACGCGATAAATATTGACCTTAAAGGTTTTGTCGATGAAAATTATTTAAAATATTCTAGTGCTAAACTTCAACCGGTTTTAGACAATATCAAAGACGTATTTAATCGAAAAATACATTTAGAAGTAACAACTTTAATTGTACCAGGCGTAAATGACAACAAAAAACAGCTTACAAGCATCGCAAATTTCATCGCCGAAATATCCAAGGAAATTCCTTGGCATATCAGCAAATTTTTTCCCGCTTATAAAATGATGGATACCGATCCTACACCAAACGAAGTTTTAGATTTGGCTGAAAAAATTGGGATAAATGCCGGACTAAAACATATCCACAAAGGAAACAATTGAACACATCTATAAAATTAGGTAGCTTAAAGTTAAAAAATCCAATTATTTTAGCATCTGGCACTTTTGACAGAAACATAATTAAACACATTGAAGTTAAGAATTTAGGTGCAATTACATCAAAAACAATAACGCTTGAGCCGCGCACGGGTAACCCCTTACCAAATATTGTTAAAACAAAATACGGATTCCTAAATAGTAATGGCTGGAAAAATCCTGGCATTGAAAAATACTTTTCGGAAGAACTTCCTTTTTGGAAAGATGCAGGGGCTGAAGTTATAACAAGTATCGGCGGATTTTCCGATCAAGATTATATTAAATTGGCAAAAATATGTGAAAAAGAAAGCTTACCAGCAATCGAATTGAATGTTTCCTGCGTCAATGTCCATAAGGGATTATCTTATTTAGCCGATAAAAAAGCTTTAATTAGATTAATTAAAAAAGTAAGAAAAGCCTACACTAAAACACTGATTGTTAAATTAGGCGCCAATGTTACAGATGTAGTTGATCTTGCTAAAATTTCTTTAAACAACGGAGCCGATGTCATATCTTTGACAAACACATTCCCTGGCTTGGAAATAGACAATAAGAAAATGGTGGCTAAACTTCCATTAAAAATTGGCGGCTATTCCGGTCCCGCCATTAAACCGATTGCACTACTAGCGGTTTGGCAGGTTTACAAACAGCTAAAATGTGATATTATTGGTGGCGGAGGAATCACAGATTTTTCAGACGCTTTAGATTTTACTTTATGCGGTGCCACTGGTATAAGCATAGGTAGCGGACAATACTTAGATCCGAAAATGGCGGAGAAAATTGTTGATGGCTTCAGAAAATATATAACAATAAATAACATAAAAAATATTAATAAAATCAAAGGGAAAATAATATAGCCAAGCTTACGCTTGTCTCGGAATTTTTCTAGAGGGAAAAATATGAGTTTAAACTTCGCCGGCATTAGTCCACATCCGCCTATAATAGTGCCGGGAATCGGTGAGCAAGAAGATTTGAAAAAAACGGCAGAAACAATTGCTGGAATGAGGAAATTGACTACTGTATTTAACGAAGCGGATATTGATACTTTAATAGTAATCTCGCCGCATGGCTTGATTTATCCGGACAGATACAACATTTGTTCAATGCAAAAATTATTTGGGACCTTTGCCGAATTTCAGCAACCCAATATAGTCGTGGAAGCGGAAAACAATTTGGAATTTGTTGATGTTTTAGCCACCAAATTAGAAGAAGCTAAAATACCGTTTTCACTTTTTGATAATGATGGCGAGTTTTACGAACTAGACCATGGCGCCATGGTTCCTTTGTCTTATTTAAAAAGAAATCAAGAATCAAGCTTTAAAGTAGTACCAATCGCCTATTCTAATCTAAATAGAGCCTCTCATTTTGCATTTGGTCAAGCCATTCGCGATGCTGCTGAAAGTTTTCCTGGGCGCATAGGCATTCTCGCATCCGGTGATCTCTCGCACCAATTATTACAAAATCCAGACGGAAAAAAATTTGATCTACAGCTCGTTGAGGATTTAAAAAATTATAATGTACAGGACATCTTATACTATGAAGATGAATTCATTGAAAACATTGGAGAATGCGGCCTGCGCTCGATAATTGTTTTATTAGGCGCATTGGATGGCATAGAGACAAAGTGTGGTGTTTTATCGTACGAAGGACCATTTGGTGTCGGCTATTTAGTAGCTAACTTTAGTCTTCCGGAGAAATAAAAATGGCAAATATTTATACGGATTTAGTAAAACAAACTGTAGAGGGTTATCTGACAGAAGAAAAATTGCCAACAATAAGTAACCTACCATCTCCGCTAGCGATAAGAAGCAGCGGCTGTTTTGTTTCCATTCATACAAAAGACAAAGATTTACTGCGCGGATGCATTGGGACAATAATGCCAACACATAAAAGCTTGGGTGGCGAAATTATTGCCAACGCAATAGAGGCAGCTTTTCATGATCCCCGCTTCAAGCCAATCGAAAAAAAAGAACTTGATAAATTAAAATACTCAGTTGACGTTTTAGGCAAAATTGAAGCGGTTAAATCAGAAAACGAATTGGACCCAGAAAAATATGGCGTCATTGTTCGCTCAAACGATTTAATCCGTTCCGGATTATTATTGCCAAATTTAGAGGGAATTAAAGACACGGAAACTCAAATTCAAATTGCTCGTGAAAAAGGCGGCATTGCCACAGACGAAGAAGTACTCTTGTACCGGTTTACTGCCGATCGTTATGAATAGCAAAAGGACCTATGCAAATAGCTAAAGTCATTCCAAAAGTTAAAACCTCTGGAGATGGAATTTTTGATTACTCTATCCCACCAGAGATTTTACCGCAAATAAAATGCGGTGTTTTAGTTGAAGTGCCTTTTCATGGAAGAACAATTGAAGCGATAGTAATGGATATTAGGCGCTCGTCGCAAATACAGATTTTAAAACCAATTATAAAAATTATTGACCCTAATCCGGTAATCGATAATTTACATCTAAAACTTGCGAAATGGATGAGCGATTATTATTTGGCCCCGTTGGGACAAACGCTTTTTGAAAATATCGTGCCGTCGGCCAAAAGAACAATTAAGAAAAATGAGTCAGAGATAGCAGTCCAGCCAAGTTCGCTAAACTTAACAAATAATCGATTTTTAATAATAGCTGATTTTTCCAGACGGTTAAAATTTTATCTGCAAGCCATAGAAAAAACAATTAAACGTAAACAATCCGTTTTAATCTTGATACCGGATCTTTCATTGATAGATTACTTTGCACCGAAACTTAAAGACTTAATAATCCTGCACGCTAACTTAACAAAAACAGAAAGATGGATTGCCTGGGACAAAGCACGCAGAAAGCCATTCTCCATCGTGATAGGCTCTCAATCCGCCCTGTTTGCGCCAATTAATAATTTAGGACTCATCATCGTTGATCAATTTGAAAGTCTTTCCTTTAAAAATGATCGCTCACCCCGCTTTTCAACAGTAGAAACCGCTAAGAAATTAACAGAATTTTCAAAAGCTAATCTAATCATCGGAAGCTTAACTCCTGACATTGAAAATTTTTATCAAGCACAAAAAAACTACAAGATTCTTAAACACAATTTTTTAAAACCCAAAATTGAAATAATCGATACCTCGAACGCGAAAAGTATTTTAAGTGAAACGCTTAAAAAAAATATTGAAAAAA
Source organism: Berkelbacteria bacterium GW2011_GWE1_39_12 (assembly GCA_001029735.1). Classification (GTDB taxonomy): domain Bacteria; phylum Patescibacteriota; class UBA1384; order UBA12157; family UBA12157; genus GWE1-39-12. The sequence goes on along the minus strand of CP011213.1, from coordinate 725,708 downwards.
ATTTATTCGATAAGAAAAAAACTCTTTTAGTTTTTAATCGCAAAGGTGAGGGAAATTATTATACTTGCACTAATTGCAACTGGATTTTTAATTGTAAACAATGCGACTTACCCCTACGTCCGTTTGAAAATAAAGCAGTTTGTCAAAGATGCGATAAAACCTTCGATTTACCAACTAATTGTGAAAAGTGTCACGGCATAAATTTAAAAAAAACAGGCTTAGGCACAAGAAAATTATCGAAAATAATTAAGGATAATTGGCCAAAATCGACAATCATTAATCTTGAAAAAGATGGCGATGAGTTAACAAATGACTTTGATATCGCGATCGCCACTAATTACGCGCTCAAATTAAATTTACCAAAAATTGACCTGGTCGCGATTCTAGACATGGATTCATATTTGTACTTGCCAGATTTTAAAAGCGCAGAAAATGCTTTCGATACTTATTATAAGTTTCTAAAAATATCTGATCAGGGCTTAATCCAGACTTCCCGTCCTGACGCTGGTCTTTCTAAATCGCTTGCCGCCTTAGACTATGAATCATTTTTTAATCATGAAATTAATTTAAGGCGTAAAGAATCATTTCCACCCTTTACAAAAATGATTAACTTAATTTTCCAAAATGAAGATGAAGAAATTTGCAAAAAAGATTCAATTAAAACCGCTAAATCCTTGAACGGACTTAAAAGTAATAGCACTGAAATTGAGTCGTTAGAAATTCTAGGCCCGAATCCAGCATTTGTTTTTAAGAAATTAAATAAGTCCCGTTGGCAAATAATCATTAAACATAAAAATGTACTTCCTGAAAATATCAGAGCATTTTTGTTGAAGCAGCGAAATGTAATTATAGACGTTGACCCGGTAGACTTAATCTGACAATCTGCTAAAATATATTTAGTAGTAAGGAGGCTTGAATTGAAAATTGGGATTGTTTCCGAATGTTTTGATCCAACATTAAATGGTGTGACCGTTTCAATTCACGCCTTTGAAGATATTTTAGAGAAGAATAATGAGATTTATATTCTAGCACCAGAAACGTCCGGTTTTACAGACACACAGAGCAACATATTTCGCTATCCTTCAAGTACATTGTTTGGGCCAAAGGACTACCCAATTGCCTTTCCAATTTTTGCCCCCAGCATAACCAAAAGGGCCAAAGCTTTAGGACTAGATATCATTCATGCCCAACACTCTCTTGGCATGCTCAGTGCCATGGGAAGACACTTGGCGGATGACCTAGACATTCCTATTGTTCACACGTATCACACCTTGCTTGAAGAGTATGTCCATTGGAAGATTGGCTCACCGATTGGCAAATGGTTTGTCAAAAGACGTAGCACCGATTTTTGCAACCAATGTGATCAAATTGTTACACCATCTGAAGCAATGAAGAAAATAATTCTTGGTTATGGGGTCAAGACTCCAATCGAAACGATCCCAACGGGAATCGATCTCAGTGAGTTTCAAAACCCATTTAGTCGAGATGAGCTTTTCCAACAATGGGGTGTGCCAAAGGGTAAAAAATTACTACTATATTTATCACGCGTCGCTAAAGAAAAGAATTTAGACTTTCTTCTTGAAGTGATAAAGAGACTTGTAAAAAGCCGTAATGACTTTCATCTCATTTTAGTTGGCGGAGGTAAAGAGCTACCTATTTACCAAAAAAAGGTCTCTCAGATGGGACTAGATCATGCTATCACCTTCACTGACAAACAAGAGAAAGAAAAAGCCAATCGTTTCTTTGGTGCCGCAGATATTTTCGTGTTTCCCTCGACAAGCGAAACACAAGGCATTGTCATTTCCGAAGCGATGGCAGCGGGCATGCCGGCTGTTGCCGTTAACAAGATGGGGCCAAGCAACATTATCAAGGATCAAGTTGACGGCTACCTTTGTGACTTGAATCTTGATCAATTTATTGGTAGAATTGAAAGCCTGCTCAATGACGATAATCTTCGTTTAAAGTTAGGCGCAGCAGCACGGGAGAACGCCAAAGAATATTCCAAAGAAGCGTCAGCAAGTAAAATGGAAAAGTTATATGAAAGAACCATTGCGAATTATCACTGTTCCTAATCAGTTTTTGCGCGAGGTGACCCAACCCGTCACCTCTTTTAATAATGACTTAAAAGATCAGGCTAAATTGATGACTGATTTTTTGCATAATGAATATGGAGTCGGGCTAGCAGCTAATCAAATTGGTCTTAATAATAGTGTCTTTGTAGTAGAGTTTTTAGACGAAACCGGCAAAAATAATATTCCTTTACAGTTTTTTGTTAATCCAGAAATAGTCGAATATTCAAAAGAACAAAATGAAATGTTTGAAGGGTGCTTATCAATTCCGAAAATCGAGCTATCTATTACTCGTCCGGAGAAAATTAAAGTTAAAGCACAAGATCTCGACGGTAAAAGAATTAAGATTGCCGCCAAGGGGTTACTCGCTCGCATTATTCAACATGAAACTGACCACCTGCGTGGCAAAGTTTTTACAGAACTAGCAAAAGAAAAATTACATCATGAAAATCCAGAACTCAAGAAAATGAAAATTGTTTATATTGGAACTGGCGAATTTTCAGAAATGATTTTACGCGGTTTAATTTTACTCGATTTAAATATCAAATTGATTTTAACTGAAAAAGGTAAGCCCTCTGGCCGAGCACAAAGAATTTGCCTTTCCCCTGTTGGTCAAGCTGCACAGAACTTTAACAAAAAGTTTCTGGAAGTCGAAAAAATTTCTGATTTTACTTTAGAAATAAAAGAGACTGATCCAGATTTAATAATTACAGCTGATTTTGGTAAGCTAATCCCAACAGAGATTATTCAAATACCAAAAATAATGTCAATAGTCACCCATCAGTCACTCTTACCAAAATTTCGCGGGCCATCACCAATTCAAAGTGCGATACTTGCAGGCGAAAAAGAAACCGGTGTAACGATTATAAAAATGTCGCCAGAATTTGATACGGGCGAAATATTAATACAGGAAGCAATTGAAATCGACAAACAAGACAACGCTCTTTCAATGCGAAATCTATTAGCCAATGTTTCTTTAAAAATGCTTCTTGAAATCCTGCCAAAAATTCAAGAAGGAAAAATAAAAGTTATTCCACAAGATGAAAGCAAAGCGTCTATCACGCATAAATTTACAAAAGCTGATGGCGAAATTAATTGGAAAAAGTCAGTTAAAGAAATTGATAAACAAATTCGGGCGTTATTCGGCTGGCCAGGGACATTTACATCAATTGATGGGAAGCGACTAATTATTCACCAAGCCCATTTAGATAATGGTAAATTGGTTTTAGACATTGTCCAGCCGGAGGGAAGACAACCTATGCCTTGGAATGATTTTCTGCGTGGCTTTAAGGGCAAAGCACCAGATTGGTTTTCTAAAATTAAACGCTAATGTAATTTTTTACTGTATAATTTAATTATGAACTCAATCAACACAATTTTGATCCTTCTTGGCCTGTGCGTTTTTGAAACTATCTCCAGTATCGACAATGCGATAATCAATGCCGAAGTTTTGGGAACAATGAAAGAAAAAGCTAGACGCTGGTTTCTAGTTTGGGGTCTATTTTTTGCTGTATTTGTAATCAGAGGATTACTGCCTTGGGCGATTATTTGGGCGGTAAATCCAAGCTTAGGACCAATCGGCGCTCTAACTGCCACCTTCAGCAACGATCCACACGTCAAGGAAGCAATCGAACTTTCGGCGCCAATACTGCTTAGTGGCGGCGGAACGTTTTTAATTTTTCTCTTTTTCCACTGGTTATTTTTAGAAGATAAACATTTCGGCCTACCACATGAAAAATTTTTCTTTTCGAATGGGATTTGGTTTTACGCTTTAGTATCAATTCTTTTAACCTCAATAGTTTGGTGTGCTCTTAAGGTTAATCCTTTAATGGCGTTCGGAGCAGTCGTTGGTTCAACAGCATTTTTTATTACACACGGATTTAAACAAAACGCAGAAAAGGGAGAAGATCAACTAGCCAAAAGCGGTCTTTCTGATATAAGTAAAATTTTCTATCTAGAAGTAATCGATGCCACGTTTTCTATTGACGGAGTTCTCGGGGCATTTGCCTTTACACTATCTGTCCCATTAATCTTGATCGGAAATGGCTTGGGTGCGTATGTTGTTAGACAGTTCACAATTGGCAATATTGAAAGAATCAAAAAATATGTTTTCTTAAAAAATGGCGCAATGTATTCGATTTTATTTTTAGGCCTAATTATGCTGTTCGATAGTTTTGGTATAGACGTGCCACAATGGCTTTCGCCAATTACGACTTTTGGAGTAATTGGTTATTTTCTACTAAAATCAAATAAGCATTTAAAAGCTAGCCTTGAAAAAAGTCTGGAAATAAGTTAGAATACTAATGTTAACAATTAAATATGGGCGGTTGCTTTTCTTTAGTAAAGGTGAGGGCGTAGCCCGAAAACTAAGTTGGTTAGAGCGTGTTAAAGATAAGGCAATATAGAAAAGATTAACAATTTAATAAGGGCGGTTAGCTCAGTTGGTTAGAGCGTCTCTTTGACGTAGAGAAGGTCACTGGTTCGAATCCAGTATCGCCCACCACTTAAAACTCACCTATTCAGGTGTTTTTTTAGTAATTAAATTTAAATGCAAAACAAAGCCTGCTGGTTTGAATCCAGAAGCATGCCTAAAGGCGCCCACCACTTAAAACTCACCTATTCAGGTGTTTTTTTAATGATTTAAATCCTTATCGATGATATAATCTATTCATGTCAAACACTATTTTACTTTTAATTTTTTCAGCCTTGATGTTATTGGGTATTTTTGGAACAGCGCTAAGCCTGCCAGGCCTTGCATACATGTTTTTTATTTCATTAATTTATATATTTATCGATAAATTCCATCATCTATCGGCTATGGAACTAATTTATTTAGGAATAATTGCCCTTATCTCGATAGCTGTTGATCACTTTTCGGGTTTACTTGGCGCCAAAATTTCGGGTGCCACAAGAAATGGAATTATCGGTGGCGTCATCGGTTTCCTTTTAGGATTAATTCTCTTTCCCCCGCTGGGCGGATTTATTGGATTATTTTTAGGCATTTTTATAATTGAAATCACTAACTTTGCCCATTGGAAAAAGGCCATTAAGGCCGCTTCTGGTAGCCTCCTGGGTTCGTTAACTGGTATATTGATTAATATGTTTCTAGCTGCAGTTTTTATTATTTTATTTGTACTCTTTGGAATTCGCTAATAAAAAAACCCCGTATCAACAGGGTTGTTTTAGTTTCCGACCATGCTTAGACGATTGATCCTCTCGGATTCGATTGACTACTATGTTATAAAGCTCGATACCGACAAAACTCGACTCCAGAGTCACGGCCAGAATATTCAAAGCGTAAGCCGTTCGCTCTCGTTTTTTACCAAGATACTTTTCCAACTTGGGCTGAACATAACCAATTGCCCATTCGCGATCAAGCCAACCGGCTTTAACTGCCTGCTGTATACAGGCAAGATAAGGTACAATAGCACTCCTATCGTGAATTTCCCAATAAGCCACACCGTCCTTAATCATCTGGCAAACCTTTACCTGGACCTCACGGTTAAAGTAGCAAGGATCTAGATTATTCTCCACCAAATAGACCCCTAGATTAGGTATGTCCGGCAACGACTTACTGGCAAGCTGAATCAGGTCAAAATCATTAAGCAGAACCAAATTGATTAACTGCTTAAAAATCTTGGCGTTTTCCCAGCCATAAGAGGAGGAAATATCATATAACACTTCTTTGATTGATTCCTTTAGCAAATCTTGAATCACTGGATGATCGAGATACGAATCGTAAATTCGAATACAGCGGACCATAATTTCATCCATATGATCATGACGACATTCGTCAATTCTTGCTTCGTGAATTGCTCGATCTATAATCGGACGAATCAGAACAACTATTTCATCTCGCGAAAGCTCTGGCTCAACTTGCTTTACCGCATCTTGGTAAGATTTGTTCGGCCAAGGCAGACTTCCCCAAAGCACAAGATTTGCATGATCCTTCACAGTCCTCAGATCTACACGTGTTAGATATTTCTGTATCAATTCAAAATCATCCACATCGTAAGAACAGGGATACCCTGCCTTAGAGAAATATTTGCCGGCATACTGCCAGAACCCTCGGTTGATGATTTCTTTCTCCAACTCGAAATCAACATAAGTATCCAGCTCACCAGCATCGAGTTTTCTCAGAAGCCAAAAGTAGCCGCTGGAGGTGAAAAGATTTTCCGTTTCCGTGCTATGACAAGCCTCTTCAATCATCACCTTGGCATACAAATCAATATCGTCCTTGTCAAGCCTATCCCTAAGCTTTGACCAATAATCAAATGCATGTTTGAAAAAGCCCTCAGCTAGACAATCGAGCATATTCCACCAAGCAGCCAACATCGGATCTTTTCTTAAGTAGTCGTCAACCGTAATATTGGAGAGTTTTCCCGTCTTTATATAGTCTGCATTCTGACCTCTTTTAGTGGCTTCTTCAGCCATCATTGGTCTTATTTGTTCAGACATTGCATCTCTTTTTCCAATAATTTCCGTCAGCGCTCTGGCAAAATCAAACTCTTCCATCACACACCTCATTTTCAAGATTCTAACTCCTCCCATTTGTTTTAACCTATTGTAATTAAAAAAGCAAATTTGCTAATTTACTTGTTTTTCAACAAAATTTTTGATAAAATGAATACGATGCCTTATATGAATTGCGCCAAACTAAACATCATTAGTAAAGATCTCAAAAAAGATCTCAGTTTTGATGAGTGGCGGATCATCTAAAGCATTACAACAAAATAGGTTTCTCAAAGAGCACCGCCAACAAAGGCGGTTTTTTGTCTTAAGGAGGAGAAAATGGATAATTTGGAAAAACGCACGGAAGACGATGAGACACAAGAAGCACTAGCAGATGACCAAAGCTTTCCAAAAATGATGCCCGAACCACCAGATCCAGACTGGATCGGCGAAGACATAATGCCAGTACCAGTCTTTGGCTAACCAACCCACCAACCCGTCGCCAGTGCGCCGGGTTTTTTCTTGACTTTTTGATATAATAAAAGTAGAATAATCTGTTCTAATAGAGAGAACGAGCACCTGAACAATACAAAGAATTAGATTTCCTTAGAAATCTAATTCTCAAATAGGAGGAAGACATGAAACTATTCTGGAAAATAGCGCTTGATGGTCTCCCTGTTATTACTTCTTTGCTGGAAGCCAAAGACGGCGAGTTTTTCAAGATAATAATAGATGAAGAGACCGCCGATAGAGTAATTGTAAAGGCTAAACATTGCTACCATTATGATTGCAGACAGCTTGTCTATTCTTTCTATTTCTATGGGAAGGGGAAAAACATCAAACTATTAACCAGAGAAATTAGCAGGGAACTTGGCACCCCGCTTATTTCTTATTCAACACCGGACAAACAAATGCAAGAAGTAATTTGGTTATCAGAATACTGCGGCTCGCCTCGGTCGATTTATGAACGCACGATCCCTTCGGAAGTTTTCGACGAGATTGTGGCGCGAAATGGCCTTTCCCTCTTTGAGGTAGAAACACTTTGTCAATTTCTGGCCGAATCAGAAATACAAACCAGAGGCTGCGATAGAATCTTGTCCTACTGTGAGCTTGACCTTACATTACCGTCTTCTGTCCGAACCAACAGGATATACGATGCTGCCTTAGAAATCGAAAGGGCCTTTGAGTTGATCAACGCATCCTAAATCAACCCGCTTTATGAGCGGGTTTTTAATTTGAGGAGGCTTAACTTAAAGAGTAAAATAGAGCTATGACAGCAAAAACACATCAAATAATCAGGCTCACCTCAGGATTCACATGTTTTTTAGTCAATTCTAATTCAACCTATAATCCGGCAACTTTAAGCGCCGTTTTAGTTTTTTCTTATATTGCAGCATTACTACCAGACGTTGATCAGCCAACCGGGAAACTTTGGCACATTTTACCGTTTGGACATGTTTTTGCTAAAATTTCTGATCCTTTTTTAGAACACCGCAACATTACTCATTCATTATTGGGTATCATCATCGTTAGTATAGGATTTTATTATTTATTCAAAACTTTTCCTCCTTATTGGGGAATCGATACTCGTTTAGTTTTTATCTGTACGATTATTTCTTACTTTTTCCACCTTCTCGCTGATATGTTCACCAACGAGGGAATTCCATTATTGTTCCCTTATCATCGCTTTTTTGGCATTCCACCAAAACCGCTTAATGGATTTCGCGTGGCAACCGGAGAATGGTTTGAAAATTTAGTTATTTTTCCGGGAGTCACAATATATTTAATTATTTTTGTCTTATCAAACCTAGCAGAAATCAAACGAATAATTTTAAAATAGTATCGAGCCTTGACTTTTCTCCGAAAACAGCCTATAATAGCAAACGACTTAGAAACACTGCGAAATTATGCAAAATAATAAAAACTACAAAATCTATTCACTTCTATTTGGCGTCATTATCTCCTCAATGACGTTATTTTTGGTGGTAATAAATAAGGCCTTCAGTTGGGATTACTTCTTCTGGTTAATAACCGGGATTTTTTTGATTTTTTGTTCTAAATCAAAAAAAATTGAAAAGTTTTTTTCAAAAGGAATAGAAACTAGATCTACTGATATTTTCTTTCAAGAGTTTACTGAAAAATTTTTAATTCTATTCTCATTAAAAATTATCTTGGATATATTAATGCGTTATTTGCAGGGATTTATTTTGTATATAAATATTTTAGAAATATTTGTCATGATATTCATGGCCTGCTTAATTGGAAAATCAGCTTATGAATTTGGCAAAAAAAAGATCTATTGGATTTTTGGTCTTCTAGGTTTTATTTGGTTTATGACACTTGGTATTTTACTCGGGTATCTGAGCATCCTTGAATTGAAAACGGAAAAAGATGAAGATAGAATTTAACTATTGAAGGTTACCTGCAAGATGGCCAGATGACCATGCCCATTGTAAGTTAAAACCACCAGAATCGCCGTCAACATCTAATATTTCCCCAGCAAAATATAAACCTTTTGTTTTTTTGGACTCTAAAGTCTTTTCATTAATATCGTCGAGTGCTACTCCCCCGCTTGTCACCTGAGCTTCTTTGAAAGGCCGGGTTTGTTTTATTTCTAATGGAATATCTTTTAAGAATTTAACAATTTTAAGCCTGTCTTCTTTACTTATTTCGGCAGTTTTCTTTTCAGCTCGAATTTCCAATAATCTCAAAACAACAGGCGATAAGTTATTCGGCAGTATGCCAGAAAGCGCGTTTTTTAATTCCTTTTTCCCGCTTGATTCAAAAATCTTAATTAATGTACTATCCAAATCTTTTTCGCTCAAATCCAAGAAAATATCTAAATGAATTGTTAATTTGTGATTAAAAAACGGAGCAATGCGTCCCGCATGTGCCATAACCGAAGGAGCAGAAAGACCGAAATGGGTGAACAAAATGTCGCCATTTTTTTCAGAAATTATTTTATCACCATCGGTTACAAAGGTTCTACCCTCTAAACGCAGACCTGACAACTCCTTTGGCCAATCTTCCACCGTCTCTAAAGGAACTAAAGCTGGATAAGTTTCTGTCGTTTTGTGGCCTAAGTTCTCTGCCCAATAATAGCCATCGCCAGTAGATCCAAATTGGGAAGATGATTTTCCGCCTGCGGTTATAACAACTTTTTTTGAATTTATCACAGTGCCATCGTTAAGCGTAATTTCAAAATTACCACTGTTTTTGGATATCCGTTTGACAATAGAATTCAATCTAACATTTACTTTATCTTCTTGCAGTCTATGATTTAGCGCGTCAATGATTGTTTGTGCTTGATTAGTTCTTGGAAAAATCCTGCCATTATCCTCTTCCTTTAAAACAATCCCTAGCTCTTCGAAAAATTGCATAGTTTTGAATTGATCAAAAGATGATAGTACATTAGAGATAAATTGCTGATCGCCGCCGTGATAACGGGATTTTTCTGCGAAACGATTGGTTAGATTACAACGGCCATTACCAGTAGCCAAAATTTTTTTGCCCAGGGAATCATTTTTTTCTAACAAAACCACGGATAATTCAGATGAATTATTTTTCTTTTCTGCAGCAGTGATCGCCGCCATCATTCCTGCTGGTCCTCCGCCAATAATAGCCACATCAAATATGTTTTGCATTTCAATCAATCCTATCACTTTTTAACAAAAAGATCAATTAAACATTGCTTTAGAAGTGTATAATACAATTATGACAACAGAAAAATATGAAAAAGTATTTTTTGCAGCCGGCTGTTTTTGGGGTGTTGAAGAAGCATTTTATAAAATTTCTGGAGTGTTAAAAACAGAAGTGGGTTTTATGGGTGGAAAAACAGAAAACCCCACCTATGAGCAAGTTTGTTCAAATATGACTGGTCATGCCGAAACAGTAGAAGTTGTATATGATCCTAAAAAAGTTTCTTTTAACGATTTATTAAGTACATTTTGGCAAATCCACGACCCGACGACCATCAACCGACAAGGACCAGATGTCGGATCTCAGTACAGATCAGCAATTTTTTACACAACTGAACATCAGAAAAATATGGCAGAAAAATCTAGACGTAAAATGGAAGAGACTGGTTTATTACAAAGTAAGATAGTGACGGAAATAGAGTCGGCAGGACCTTTTTTCAAAGCCGAAGACTATCATCAGAAATATTTTCTTAAGCACCCAGGACAAGGATGCCATATTTAAAATGAAAATTTATAACCCTAAAATAGACAAACTGGAAGAAGTAGAAAAAATAAACAAAACAAACTCGGAATGGCAGAAGATTTTGACGCCAGACCAATACAAAATAACACGACTGCATGGCACTGAATCAGCATTTTCAAGCATTTGTCCAGTACCACCAAAAGAAAAAGGAATTTATGGCTGTGTATGTTGCGGTACGGCTTTATTTAATTTCGGCACGAAATTTGAATCAGGCACTGGCTGGCCAAGCTTTTTTGAACCAATCTCCCCGCTAAATGTAATCAAAAAGGAAGACAGCAGTTTTGGCATAATAAGAACAGAAGTAAGCTGTGCTCGTTGCAATGCGCATTTGGGGCATGTATTTAACGATGGACCACCGCCAACTCACAAAAGGTATTGTATTAATGCGATTGCTCTTAAACTACTTTAAATGTAAAATTGAATTAGTTAGTTAAAAAGAAGGAGAAAATCGTGAGTAAAACACAAGAAAATTTACTAAAAGCTTTTGCCGGCGAATCGATGGCAAGAAACAAATACACTCTTTTTGCCAAACAAGCACGAGCAGAAGGTCTTGAATGGGTCGCCAGAGTCTTTGAAGAAACTGCAGACAATGAAAGAGCGCATGCTGAGAGAGAATTGCATTTTATCGAAGATCAAGCTGAAATGACGAATACGTACAATATTCATGCGGTCAGAAAAACAATTGAAAATATTAAGGCTGCTGCTGACGGCGAAAAATACGAATGGGGTACCATGTACCCAGGTTTTGAAAAAATCGCCAGAGAAGAAGACCAAACAGAAATTGCCGACATGTTTAAAGAAATTGGTGAAGTTGAAGAAAAACATGAAGAAAGATACTTAAAACTAGTCAAAATGTTAGAAGATAATATACTTTTTGAAGCAGAGGAAGAAGTGGAATGGAAATGCCTAAATTGCGGCTATATCCATAATGGCAAAACTCCTCCGGATATTTGCCCTGCTTGCGGAAAACCACATGGCTGGTACATGCAACTTAATGTATTAAGATAATCTATACTAAAAAAACGAGGTAATTTACCCTCGTTTTTTTAGTGCTAAAATCTTTCAGTTACTTTTTCCCAATCAATATGTGAAAAGATTTTTTCTAAATAGTCGGGTCTTTTAGACCCAAAATCTTGAAAGTAAGCGTGCTCAAAACAATCAATAACTAGGATAGGTTTACAGCCAACAAAATGTCCGCCATCATGTTCATTTATCCAAACATTGAAAAGCTCTTTTGAAGATTCGTCATAATATAAAATCGTCCATCCAATCCCCCGCATTGAGGCAACTGAAAGAAAATTCTTTCTCCAAGTTTCAAAGTCACCGTAAATCTCATTGATTTTTTTGCCTAATTCAGAGTTAATGTTAAAGTCTTTTTCTTCCTCAGTTAAATTATCGAAATAAAGCTCATGCAATCTCATTCCGTCCCATTCCCATGAAAATCTTCGCTGAATTTCCGAGTATTCAAGTGTCCCAGGATCTATATTATCCAGAAGTTCTAACATTTGATTCGTGTTATTTACATAACCTTCATACAATTTAAAATGAGTATTTAATAATTCATCGCTTAAAACTCCATGCCCCAGCAGTTGTCCATAATCTTTTGGTTTATACATTTTGCCTCTTTTTTTCGTTTACACATAAATCATATCATTTTAAAAACTTAAATTATTTAACTTGCAATACAAAAATGAGCAACACCTGTTGCTCATTTTTGAGAAAGAGTTACATCTCTTTTCGACCAAGCACCATCACAAGATAGATAAGATAAAGACCTGCTAAACCAACCAAGTCATAAACGATTCTACTCATTGTGGTCATGTCGCCAAAGATCGCTTTAACTAGATCATATTGGAAGAAACCTACCAATCCCCAGTTAATAGCGCCAATGATGACCAAAATCAAAGCAATCCAATCGACAGCATTTAATTTGTTCATTTTTGGAAATCCTTATTTATTTTGATCGACCAAACTAATTATATCACGTAAATGTTCTATTTTATTTGGAAATTTGAAAGATTTTCGTTACCAGATTTCTTTTTTTCTTTTCCCATACTAATAAATGAATAGAGCCCAAACGGTATCCATATCCAAAAAGAAAAGAATCTAAAGACCAAAATACTCATTAAGGCTAAGGAGCTCGGTACGCCTAGACCGCTGTACATCAACCCCATTGTTCCTTCCACAACTCCAAGACCGCCAGGAATAAATGATGCCATGCCAAGTAGTGACGCAGCTCCATAGCCAAAAATTAAAACCCCCCAAGAAATATGGTAGCCAAAAGATAAAAAGACGAAATAAAAACAAGCTATATCACCCATCCAATACATAATGCCGGCCAAAAGTGCGTAAAGTGATGATCTCTTTTTTTTACTAAACAGTCCAATACCACTATAAATATCTTCAAATACTTCTGATTCTTTGGCTTGGGAAATTTCTTTTCCTCTGATCCTAGAGGCGAAGTTATCTAAGAAACGTAAAAATTTATTCCATGTTTTACGAAACTTATCTTTATGTTTGTAAAGATAAAAAAGATATATGGCTAATCCGGCAATGAGTATAAAAATTACTAAAGAAACTATTTTTGGTGAAACTTCTAGATGTGGCACAGTTGGCACAAGTGCTAGGCCATACAAAAAAAGCAAAAGAAACGAAGCATAAGTAAAAATAATTCGAAGTGCCAGCATCAACAAGATTGACCCGGCTTCTACTTTTTCTTTGCGTAAGAAATAGTAATTAACTGCGCCTTCGCCAAACGAACCAACTGGAAAAAAATGGATGGCGAAAGCTGCAATTGAAGAAATTTTAAAGCGCTTATATAATCCAACATTGTAGCCTAGAGCCTGTAAAATAACCCCTAAAAGAGTAGCAGCCCCTACATAGGATAGTAATTCGCATATTAAAGCTAAAACTAAATACCATTTATTGACATGTAAGATTAATTTCAGAGCTTCAGGTACACCAATGAGCTTTGGAAATAAAAAATAAAGTCCTACCGCAAAGAGCAGAATAACAATCAGAGTTTTAAGATTAAATTTAAAATCCAGACTCAATGGATTATCAGATGATTGATTCACTTTGCTCCAAAGAATAATTAATGATGAGTCAAATTCTTGTGCTAATTATAAGCTGTGCAAATTTCCGAAATTAAGCTGTCGGCTTAATTATAATTTGCTGTGCAAATTTCCGAAATTAAGCTGTCGGCTTAATTATAATTTGCTGTGCAAATTTCCGAAATTAAGCTGTCGGCTTAATTATATGAAAAGACGAGTAGAAATGCAAAGAAATAAAAACCCGCACTATATTAAAATGCGGGCATGACTATTGTTTGAAAGGTTAATAGTTAGCTCTCGACCTCTGACTGGCCGAATGACAGACCTCCATGAGGTCCAGTTGGCACGAATATGGTTGATATCCATATCTCTCGCTGAAACAACGCTTTCGATTGTCTTCCGATACGGGTTGTAAATAAAGTTCCGGAAGTAAACGGCGTATTGACAGACAGCGTCACCGTCACAACAGAAATGTGAAGGATTTAGAACATCTCGTTCTGAAAAGGCAATAATTTTTGTTGGGTTGTCAGGATCAAGTAGGAAGAAGCCGTGATGATATTCACGATCTGGTTCCAGTGAAGTCACTACATGGAAGAAGACCAGCCAACAGCCGTCGACGAAGTCAACAGCAGAGCTGATGCCTAACACAGCGTTAGAATCTTTTGGCGCCAGCGCGGCAAAGGAAGCCACAGGCTCCAAATTACCTAGCTCGTTGGTACAAAGCCTTCCGCCTTTCTTCCGATGGAAAAGAACAATCTCCGGTTTATCACTATACGGAGAGTGAAAAATCCGTCCGATAAAGAACTTTTCTCCCCGCACTCGTGGCAATTCAGTTAAGCTCTTGATCCCATAGTATTTCCAAGGTGCCGTTATTTCACCAATCTGAATCGCCTTTTTGTCCTCAACTCTGAAGTAACCAGGAACTGATGTTCTTTCGGCTGTAAGAAGATGGCGAAATTCTACTGGCGTCTGATTTATTAATCTCTCGCGGATATCCTTTGGAAAATCACTGATCTTAATCGGTTCGACCATATTGCAGGTGGCGAAGTTACCACCATTGATATTGTCGAAGATCAGATCTTCAGCTGCATCATACTTACCGTAAGGTGTTACGAACTCATCATTTACGACATGATAAGAACCATCACCGTTTCTTCGATAAAGTGCAATCTTATCGCCTTTCGCGGTAACAAGCTTGCCATTTATCCTGATAATCGGCTGCACCCTGACACCAAGTTCGGGACCTCGTCCATTCAGTTTGACCCCGGAATTGATGTAAGCGCAGCTTGAAGTATCAACAGGTTCCAGTCTCAGTTTCCGCACTAGTAGCCCGCTTTCAATCACTGGGATCCTCCTCTCTTGGTTGTTAAGTTTCAACAAACATACCTAAGCTAACACCGTTTTTAATTTACACGGTTGAGTTTATAAATACAACTAAGATTTTATTTTCTTGAGTTCTGGCCATTCTTGAAAGAGTACGCTTAGAGCAGCAGCTACAGGCACAGCGATGATCACACCTAATATCCCCATTAATTTACCACCGATTAACAAAGCTAGGATAATTATTACTGGTGACAAGCCGACTGCTTTCCCTAAAATTTTAGGGGCAAAAAACGATGATTCTAATTGCTGAATTAAAAAGTAAACAATAATAATAATTAAAGCTTTTATCGGCGATATTGTAAAAGCAATAATTACCGCAGGAAGTAAGCCTAACCATGGACCAATATAAGGAATAACTTCAGTTAAACCACCCCATAAACCCAAAGTTAGAGCATAAGGGACGCCGACAGAGCTTAAAGCAATGAAATCAAGAAGACCCACGACTAACATCAAAAGAACATGTCCTCGGAGCCAACTGCCCATTTTGTCTGAAATCTTTTTTAATAAATCAACAGCCACTTCCCTGTAACGATAAGGCACTATTTCGTAAACAAAACTTTTAATCGAATTCTGTTCCAAAAGCATATAAAATGACATGACAATAATTGTTAATAACGCAACTAACCCAGTAAAAAAGCCGACCGTGGTTGTGTATATCCCCGATGTGATCCCTTCCAATTGTGACGAAAGATTTAAGATATTACTCTGGGAGCTAGGAATAATAGCTTGAAGGCTATGATATACTGGCCCCAATTTATTCACTATCACCGGGATATTAACTGCCAACTGACTAATCTGGGAAACCAAAGGAGGGATAAAAAGAAAACCGACGGCGGTTAAAATCCCCAAGAAAATAATAGCTAAAATCAGAACCGAAAGGAATCTTGGCATAAATTTACTCATTTTATCAACAAGAGGCCCAAGTGCCGCAACTATAATTAGGACGATAAAAAACAACAATAAGACATCTCGCACTACAAAAAAGAACCATAAGCCAAGCACGACTAAGGCTACCTTGAGAATGGATCCGAGTGATACATCAATTTTAATGCGATTTTCCATTTTTTCTCCTAACTCTGCATTTAATCTTGCCTTTATTCTACCCCTTTTTAAGCAATTTTTCAATATTTAAACCAATTTAGCCTCTAGGGGTTGACAAACTTTACCCATATGTTAAAATAGTAACTGCGTTGTAAAAAACGCAATCGATCGAGTAATCAATAGTTGATATGAACATTAAAGTTTTTTTGAACAAGCTTTAGGGCCTGTTGAAAAATGCATGGGGAATGTTTATCAAGGGTGGTATTTAGTTATTGATACTCACATCGGAGGTTCATTATTTGTACTGAATCCTCGGGGCTCCTGGCTAAACTAAAAAACCAGAAACAAGCCCCCGCACGGGGACAGGAACAAGGAGAATTTCAGAGTCAAGGCACCTTCAAAAACAAAAATCGTTCCCAAAAAGGACGGGATTTTAGCAAAGCATCGACTTTGCTTGGTATTTTTGCAGCCACTACCCTATTCGGACTAAGCTTCATGAGCTTGCCAAAAGCGCATGCGGCCGATAGCTCCTGGAACAACATCGCGAACGCTAAAAAAGCGATCGAAAATGTTGCTCCGGTTGTGTCTAATAGCAATGTGGATCAAGCTTCAGCTTCCTACGTTTTTGTGCCGACAGAATTCATTCAAAAACCGTTAGTCACTGAAACGCAAATTACCATTGAAGTGCCAGTTAAGAAACCCAAAACTGTAGTAAAAGCTACGAGTGTAACTCGTAAGGCAATTGCTCCAGTAGTTGCATCTAACGTTAGCGAAAGCGCTCACCGCTTTCCTTACGGCTATTGCACCTATTACGTCTCTTCGAGACGGTTCATCCCTTGGTCAGGTAATGCAATTACTTGGCTAAGCGGTGCCAGAAACTCTGGTTTTGCGACAGGTAACACACCGCAGGTTGGCGCAATTATGGTCACATCTGAAGGTGGTAGTGCCGGTCACGTTGCCATGGTAGACGGCGTTAATGGTGATGAAATTACCCTTAACGAAATGAACTACAAAGGCTTCGGAATTCTTTCTCAAAGAACCATTTCCGCAAGCAACGGTAGGATTTTGGGCTACATTTACTAAAAAATGTAAGATAAGAAAAACAAAATTTAGAAAAGAGAGCCACCTGGCTCTTTTTTCTTTTGTGATTATTTTACATTTTTAATATTTTAGCCCACAATCTAAGAGTGATAATATTGTATATTCTAATTGTGATTGGATCCTTGATTTTATTTCTCTGGCAGTTATCGAATTTGATTTCTATTATTTTCGGCACGGTTTACGTCCAAAGTGATAAAAAAACCACGTCTGAGATTATCAAATTATTTGCCAAAAAAGATAACCTATTCTGCGAGCTAGGGTCTGGTAATGGAGAAATTTTAAAACAAGCGTCAGACCTAGATATGGAAGCTATCGGATATGAAATTTCGCCGTTTTATTTTTTATTATCTAAAATTAAGACATTTACTAATAAAAAGATAAAAGTAATTTTTAAAAACGTAAAAGACGCCGAAATAAAAAAGGCTAACCTAATTTACTGCTATTTTTTACCTGACCTGCTAGAGAAATTAAGCACCAAATTTGAAACCGAGATTAAAAAGGGCGCTGTATTAATTTCTAAGGGTTTTGAGATCAAAAAACTTAAACTGTATAAAAAAATAAAAGTAAAAGAACAAAGTTTCTTTATTTATAAATTCTAATCCACGAGTTCTCGCTGCTTTTGGCGTTGAATATCTTTTTTCTTTAGCTGTTCTCTGTGATCGTATATTTTTTTGCCGCGAGCAAGGCCAATCTCTAACTTCGCCTTTCCTTTTTTTATATAAACAGCCAATGCGACAATAGATAAACCTTTTTGTTCTGTCTTTGAAGCTAGATATTGGATTTCACTTTTATGCATTAAAAGTTTGCGGCTTCTTTCCGGTTCATCAACTCCACCAAGATGCATATTTAAAACAAAAATCTCACCATTTAAAACACGACAATAAGTACCGTTCAAATTTATTTTGCCGGCACGAATCATTTTAATTTCGAGACCAGAAAGAACTATCCCCGCTTCAAACTTCTCTAAAATCTCGTATTCCAAGTTGGCTTTTTTGTTGTATGCAATTGACATGTCAATATTTTCCTTTCAAGGAAATTCCGCGATGAGCAATTTTTGCTCACCCATATTATACCTGAAAATTTGCATTTTTTAAAGCTTAACTTTACTATTAGAAGCGAAATGCAGATTAAATTTTTAAAGCTAAATAAAGATGTAAAGATTCTCTCATATGCTCATCCAAATGACGCTGGAATGGATATGTTTTCTGTTGAATCAAAAATTCTTCAACCATTTGAGCGATATGCTTTTGCTACTGGATTTGCTTTAGAGTTGCCAGAGGATTATGTCTCGTTAATTTGGGACAAAAGCGGATTGGCAATTAAGGAAGGCATCCATTGCTTAGGTGGAGTCATTGATGCCGGCTATCGCGGCGAATACAAAGTTATTTTAATTAATCTAAGTAATAAAACATATGAAATTAACAAAGGCGATAAACTTGCCCAGTTATTAATTCAGCCGATTATTACAGCTAATATAGTTGAAGTAAAAAAATTAACTAAAACCAGCCGTGGCATTGGCGGCTTTGGCAGCACAGGCAGGAGATAAATGGATAAGCTAAAGCTCATCGCGGAATTTTTCAGGAGAAAAATATGATACTAGGAATTTCCGGTACTTTCGGTGGCGGCAAAGACACAATCGCCGAATATTTAATTGAAAAAGATTTTCAACATATTTCATGTTCTGATATTTTAAGAGAAGAAGCGCGTCGTCGTGGCTTAACCGTAGAACGAGAAAACCTTCGGATATTAGGAAATGAATTTTTAAAAAAAATTGGTCCAGGCGCTTTAGCAAAAAAAGCTGTTAAAGAAAAAACAAAAAAGAATCTTGCCCTATCGTCTGTCAGGCAGCCAGGCGAAGTTGACTATCTACATACTATCGAAGACTTTAAATTAATCTTTGTCGATGCTCCAATAGAATTACGTTTTGAACGCATGAAAAAAAGAAGTGAAAATGATCCGGAAAAAATCGAGGAACAGCAAATGAGTTTAGAAGATCTTAAACACCGAGAAGATCTCGAAATGTCTGGCAAAAGTTCGCAAGTACTTTCTTATTGCAAAGAAAACGCAGATTATTTAATTGATAATTCCAAAACTAAGGAAGACCTGTATAAAACAATCGATAAAATAATCACCGAAAATAAATAGGAGCTTTAATGCCTCGAAAAAAAGCTACAAACAAAAAAAAACAAAAAGTAGAAGAGAAAGCAGAAAAATATATCCGTCCTGATTGGGACGAATACTTTATGGAAATAGCTAAAACCGTCGCAAAACGTAGCACTTGCGATCGTGGCCGGGGTGGATGTGTAATTGTTCGTGACAAGCAAATTTTAACAACAGGCTATGTTGGCTCTCCAAAAGGACTCCCTCATTGTGATGATGTTGGTCACCAGCTAAAACAAACCGTACATGAAAACGGCGAGATGACCACTCATTGCGTAAGAACCATTCATATGGAACAGAATGCAATTTGCCAGGCTGCTAGATTAGGGGTAGCTCTTGAAGGCGCCACACTCTATGGAAAATATGAGCCTTGTGTAAATTGCGCCAAGATGATCATAAATTGTGGTATAAAAAGAGTAGTCTGTGAAAAAAAATATAATGCGGCCAAAGACACTAGGGCAATGTTTAAAAAAGCTAAAATTAAATTAGAAGTTTTAAAAAATGAATTGGAAACCTACGACAAAATGTAATTAGAAAGGACACTAAATGTCCATCTCAAAAAAAGACCCAAAAATCGCTAAGTTGATTTCCGCTGAAGAAAAATACGAAAATGAAACAATCGATTTAATTCCATCGGAAAACTATGCCAGCTTAGAAGTTCGCGAAGCACTGGGCTCAATTTTAAGTAATAAGTATTCAGAAGGCTATCCAGGCGCTCGCTACTATGCCGGTGAAATTTATGTTGATCAAATTGAAGAAATTGCCAAAGATCGTGCTCTTAAAATGTTTAAGCTTTCGCCAACAAAATGGCATGCTAATGTTCAGCCTTACTCGGGCTCCCCTGCCAACTTAGCTGTCTATAGCTCTGTCTTAGAACCAGGCGACAAAATCATGGGTATGAAATTAGATCAAGGCGGACACATTACTCATGGCTTGCCAATATCATTTCCTGGCAGAATTTTTGATTTTGCTTTCTATGGCGTCGATGAAAAAACTGAAATGTTAGACTATGACGAGATCTTAAAAATCGCCAAAAAAGAAAAACCGAAATTAATTATTTGCGGCGCTACTGCGTATTCCAGAACAATCGACTTTAAAAAATTTGCTGAAATTGCTCAAAAAGTTAATGCCTATTTATTGGCTGATATTTCACATATCGCCGGTCTTGTAATTGGCGGCGCTCATCCATCCCCTTTTCCTTATGCCGACTTTGTAATGAGCACAACACATAAAACATTGCGCGGCCCACGAGGCGCTTTGATAATTTGTAAAAAAGAATTTCAAAAGCAAATTGATCGAGCCGTTTTTCCAGGATTACAGGGTGGCCCACATGATAATCAAGTTGCGGCAAAAGCAGTTTGTTTCGGCGAAGCTCTCGACCCGGACTTTAAAATTTATGCGAAACAAATCGTCAAAAATGCTAAAGCCTTGGCTCGAGAATTACAAGGACATGGATTTAAGATTGTCTCAAACGGGACCGATAATCATTTAATGCTCGTTGATTTAAGAACATTACAAATCACAGGCAAAGATGCGCAATTAATGCTCGAGGAAATTGGCATAATTTGCAATAAAAACACAATTCCACTTGATCCAGAAAAGCCATTTATTGGCTCCGGCATCCGCATTGGTACGCCTGCACTAACTACTCGCGGGATGAAAGAAAAGGAAATGACAATTGTGGCAAAATTAATTGCCGCCACATTAATGAAAAAAGAAGCAAAAAATAAATTAGAAAAAGAAGTCGTAAAATTAGCAAAAAAGTTTCCACTAGAATAATTGGAGAAAAATGAAATACGGAGCCAAAAGAAGAGTCTATCCATTAGTCGGTTATAATCCAGAAATTGTTTCGGTTACATTCGGTAAATGTTCGCGCTCGCCCGAACCGTTCGATCAAATAATCCAAGAGCTTGATGCTGATAAATCTAGAAAATTTCACGAAAAATGGATTATCGGTTACGGACACAAGTCTGTTGCAGAACACGCCGTACTCTCAATGGCTTTTGAAAACATCTCCATTTTGGCTACCAAATTTTTAGAAGATAACCGTTTAGCTTCTTACACCGAAAAATCTACGCGTTACCAAAAGTTTGATAGAAACAGATATTATAAACCAAAAGTTTTGATGGAAAACGACTTAGGTAAACTTTATGAACAAGCGGTCGATTTTTATTTCGAATCTTACAACGAAATTGTTAAAAAAATGTATACGTTTATTGAAAATAAATATCCACAAGAAAAGGGAATGGACGATAAGCTTTATGCGTCACGAACTCGAAACAAGGTTTTTGACAGCTGTCGTTATCTATTACCAATTGCTACTCAGACAAATATGGGTATGACTGTTAACGCCAGGCAATTGGATTATGCCGTGACCAAAATGCTTTCCCAACCATTGGGAGAATTGCAAGAAATCGCCGAAGAAATTCGCAAGGCAACAATTAAAACAATTCCAACATTGATTAAGTTTGCAGCCAAGGATGATTTCATTGTAGACACAACCCAAGACTTATCGTTGCTTTCACACAAGATTTTAGGAAAAATTGATCCTAAAAAAGCTGAATCAACCACTTTAGTTAAATACGATGAAGACGCTGAAGAAAAAGTATTGACGAGCTTGATTTACAAATATTCTTCCCTGCCTTACAGCCAAATTAGATCGCAAGTTAAAAAAATGAGTAATAAAGAAAAAGAAAAAATTATCGACACAGCTGTAAGCAAAATCCAAAGAAAAGACCAAGCACCGCGAGAGTTTGAACATACTTTTTACACATTCGATATCTTAATGGATTATGGCGCCTTCCGCGATATTCAAAGACACCGTATGGCAACTCAAACCAATCAGTTGGCCACCACTGAACACGGCTATTCCACCCCCGAAGAAATTGTTGAGGCTGGCTTAAAAAATGAGTACGAAGAGGTTATGGAAAGAGCCGACAAAACATACAAAAAAATTGCAAAAAAGTTTCCAATGGAAGCTCAATACTGTGTGCCGCTTGGGTATAAAAAACGAACACTGATCACGATGAATTTAAGAGAAGTCTATCATTTCGTAAAACTCCGTACAGGACCTGCTGGTCACATCTCCTACCGCCGCATTGCTCAGGAAGTTTACAAAAAAGTAAAGGAAGTACACCCATTATTAGCCAAAAATATAATCGTAAATCTAGATTAGATTTAGGAATAAAATGAAGGGTAAGTTTATCGTCATAGAAGGAACTGACGGATCAGGCAAAGGTACTCAAGTAAAGCTACTGATCGATCATTTGAAAAAGAAAAAGAAGAAGGTTTTTCTAGCTGATTTCCCTCGCTATGAAACTTTTTTCGGAAAAATGGTCGGTCGCTATTTAAACGGTGAATTTGGAGATGTAAAACAAGCCAGCCCATATTTAGTATCGCTTACCTACGCCATGGATCGTGCAGGAGCTAAGAATGACATTGAAAAACATCTAAAAATGGGCCATCACGTTATTGCCAACAGATATACCTTTTCCAATATGGCCCATCAATCAGCAAATCTACCGCCCAAAGAACGCAAAAAATATATTAAATGGAATGAAGAGTTAGAGTATGTTGCCAATGGAATTCCTAAAGAAGATCTCATAGTTTTTTTGCATGTGCCGACCAAATTCACTCAAGATCTTGTTGATAAAAAAGAAAAAAGAAATTATACTTCCAAAAAACGTGACATTCACGAAGCAAATAAAGATCACTTATTTGAAGCTGAAAAGCAGTATCTTTGGCTTTCAAAACATTATAGTCATGTCCGCAGATTGAATTGTATTAATAAAAAAGGCGAACTAAGAACGATTGAAGACATTCATCAAGAAATAATTGCTTTACTCCAAAACGAAAAGTTAATTTAAAAAGAGACCACCGTAAATACGATTGGTCTCTAAGCTTGCTCTTGTTTAGAAATGGCCGACTCGAGGCCCATCTGACGAGTAACGTCGTGGATTCTTTCCGTCTCTTCTCCTCCGATTAGAGAGTCAATGGCAGTTTTTCCTACTCGGACAATATCGCCAACATTGGCGATGCCGAAATCAGTAAGCGTTGTCTTCGATTCGTCACTGACGGGGAGATCGTCGACTGTGAAAGCCAGGGCATCTTCCCCTTGTGGATATCTCGATTCTTCGGACATAGATTTCCTCCAAAACAGCATAGTCTTAACGCAAAAACATTATAGCTGAAAACTAAACATTTATCAAGATTATATCTTGTAATACTCCTGTTTTTAAGATAAGATGTTATCAGGAGTAAAAAAATGTCAAATGAAAAAAACAACCGATTAGATACTTTACGTCACTCATGCGCTCATCTGTTAGCCGCTGCCATCTTAGAAATGTTCCCAGAAGCAAAACTTGGAGTCGGGCCAGCAGTAGACAATGGCTTTTATTACGACTTCGATCTGCCTCGTACTCTTATACCTGAAGACCTACCACTGATTGAAGAAAAGATGAAGGCCTTAATAAAACAAGATTTACCTTTCGAGAAAGAAGAGGTCGAATTAAATAAAGCTAAAGAATTATTAGAAAAAGCCGGCCAAGATTACAAGCTAGAATTAGTTAAAGATTTGCCAGCTGACGAAATTACTTTTTATAAAACTGGAAACTTTGTTGATTTATGCAAAGGTCCTCACATCAAATCGACTAAAGAATTGGAAAATGCAGGCTGGAAATTGACAAAAATTGCAGGCGCCTACTGGCGCGGCAGCGAAGAAAATAAAATGCTCCAAAGAATCTACGGCGCGTGTTTCCAAACCAAAGACGAATTAAAACAATATGAAGAGATGATGATCGAAGCGGAAAAACGGGACCATAGAAAATTAGGAAAGGAGCTTGATCTTTTCGTTTTTTCAGATTTGGTTGGGCCAGGACTCCCACTTTATACTCCAAAGGGTACAATTATTAAGGATGAATTACAAAAGAAAGTCGAAAAGATTTGCCGGCAATATGGTTTCCAAAAAGTAAGCTGCCCGTCTTTAGCAAAAATTGACCTTTTCAAGATATCTGGGCACGCCGATAAGTTCGGCGATGAACTTTTTCGCGTAAGTTCGCAAGGCGGGTTAAACTTTGTTTTAAAGCCAGTTCAATGCCCTCATCAAACTCAAATTTACGCCTCAAAAATGAGGTCATACAAAGACCTGCCAATTCGTTATATGGAATCAGATAAACAATATCGTGCTGAAAAAACGGGTGAAGTCGGCGGCTTGTCTCGTGTTTTTGCTATCACAGTAGAAGATGGCCACTCTTTTTGCCGCATTGACCAAGTCAAAGAAGAAGTTATGAATATGGTAAAAATCATTAAAGATTTTTATTCAGAAATTGGTATGTGGGGAAATCATAAAGTTTCTTTGTCGGTAAGAGATTACGATCATCCAGAGAAATATATTGGAACAAAAGAAGATTGGGATCATGCCGAAAGGATGCTTGAGGAAATTTCGAATGAGATGGAGCTGGGGGCCATAAAACATGAAGGTGAAGCTGCTCTATATGGTCCTAAACTTGATTTTATGTTTAAGGATGCTATGGGAAGAGATGTACAAATTCCAACAGTTCAACTGGACTTTGCCACACCAAAAAGATTCGAATTAACCTATACTGACGAGAATAACGAATCAATCTCGCCGGTGATGGTGCATCGTGCAATTCTTGGCTCTTACGAAAGATTTATAGCATTACTCATCGAACACTTTGCCGGAGCTTTTCCATTCTGGCTTTCTCCAACACAAATCACAATTATTCCAGTCGCCGAAGTGCACAACGAATATGCCAAAAAAGTCGCGAAAGAACTGGCGGCATTTAGAGTGGAAATTGACAGCCGTAACGAATCGCTCGGCAAAAGAATTCGCGAGGCTGAAATTAAAAAAACTCCTTATACAATCGTTCTGGGCGATAAAGAAGAAAACGATCAAACCATTACCATTAGAACTCGTGGAACCAAAGAATTAGTTACGCAAAAAATCTCAGAACTTATTGAAATCTTAGACGAAAAAACTTGTTAGGAGACAAAGGAGGGAGATGACAAGGTTACTAAGGACAATAATAATTATTGGAATTATATATTCCTCGGTTTTTAATTTGTCAAATTTTGATATTAAAAAAACCTACGCTCAAGATGATCACAGCAAAGATTACTCAGTCCAAATAAAAAGTTACGATGAAGTTAATTCAAATTACTTGAAACTATGGATTTGGGATAAACGCCCCGAAACAGGAATCCAAATTTCAGATGCCGGCAACACTAATGCACTCAATTCAGTAAAACCGCTAGGCATAAGAATGGTCGAAACGACGATGGACTGGAATGACATAGAATCAAGCCCAGGAGTTTATCGGCCAGAAAAAATTACGGAATGGCAAAATAAAATTCAAACAATGAAGAATAAACAAGTGGAACCAATTGTTAATATTCTTTGCATCAAAGACCACTGCCCTACTAACGTTAATTATGAAAACCGCTACAATACCTACAAACACTTTGCTGCTTTTGCCGGGGATATGGCAAAGCAATTTCCACAGGTTACATACTGGGAGCTCTGGAGTGGAATGGATGTGAGAAACGGCTCAACAGATCTTTTTGGTGAATACAACGGCCTTTCACTACATGACATGGGTGTTAACTATGCTGGCATGCTCTCTAATGCCTATAGCACAATAAAAATTTCAAATCCACAAGCGTTAGTTATTATGGGAGGTCTCGATTACCCTGCTGATCAATTGCAAATGGAAGGAGACAATTTTATACAAGGCATCTACGACGGTGCCGGTGGGAGTGGCAGGCGCTGGTTTGACATTGCCAATATTCACACATTTAGAAAAAATTTTACAAATCGAGGAAATGAAATTCGACAGATAATGGATCAAAATTATGATTATGGAAAACCCCTTTGGACAACTGCTATCGGACTTGATGCCGGAGAAATTCAGACGGCTCTAGGTTACCCCAGAACATGGAACACGCCCACAAATACAAGCGACGACCCCGCGGAATGTAAGTGGACCGATCTCCCTAAAAATGCCGAGGGTAAATTAATTTACGATTCTGATGGTTTTGATTATGAAAATTGTAAAACATTAAGTCAAAGGATACTAGAGAACATAACCTCATCGGTCTTTCAAAAGGCAATAATTTACCAATTTCATGGCACTAATGCAAACGAATGTTCTGATTACAACAACAATCAGTCAGACCCACAAAATTTATGCCCGGGAGCTGTATTACCAGCACTGCCAGCAAACTATATCCTCAAAAACGCCCAGCAAATTGATGATTACGGATACGGAATTATGCGTAATGGTCAATACGATCAAGACTCCTCTTTTATACCCAGGCCAATATATAATTGGTTAAAAAATACGCAAGTAAACATATTAGTAAATAACCAAAGTGCATTTGCAACTGATGTTTTACTGCCAAATATGGAAAGCACTAATCTCAAACTCTATGCACCCGAAGGTTATGACTACTATTTTAACGATTTAGGAATGGTAATAAAAAACGTCGCTATTAATTCCTTGTCGCCAACCGAAATTTTGGTTAAAAAACAAGTTATTATAAAATCAGCCGATAGATTAGAATCAAGTTCTGGTCAAATCATCACTTACACAATAACTTACAACAATACAACCAGTGGAGTGTTAAAAAAACTCTCTATTACAGACGAAATACCAAATGGTACAACCTACGTTCCCAATTCCGCAACAGGTATGGGAGTTTATGATCCTGCACGCAATGCTATTACTTGGTCAAGTATGGCGCCCAATCCGGGAAACGGAATCAATTTAAAGTTCCAAGTTCGGGTTAATTAGAATTTATCTTTTGTTTATTAGCTGATCTAACTCTTCAAAGCGTCTTTTCTTTTCTTCATCACTAACATCATCCGACATTTTGGCTGAAACCGTACCCAAACGTGGCGAGTACTTAAATATGTATGCCTTATAAAAGCTGATTTTTTTGCAAATATTTAAAGTATTTAAAAACAACTCTTTGGTCTCTCCGGGAAATCCAACAATAATATCCGTCGACAACTTAACATCAGGGACCTGCTCTTTAATCTTTTTAATTAAACTAAAAAATTCTTCTGAGTTATATTTTCGATTCATTTTTTTTAATATTTCATCGTCACCTGATTGCATTGCAATATGTAGTTCGTTCGGCCATTTTTTTAACTTTCCAAATGTTTTCACAATATTGTCAGTCATATCATGTGGATTCGAAGACATAAAATTAAACTTAAAATCACCAGGGATCATATCTATTGCTATTAGTAGTTTTGCAAAATCATATTCGTAGCTATTTACATTCTGTCCCAGTAATAAAATCTCTTTGTAGCCGCTTTCAAGGACTGCTCTGGCTTCTGTTAATATCTCTTCAATTGGACGAGAGACTTCTCTGCCTCGTGTATATGGGACGGCGCAGTAAGAACAAAAATTATTACAACCTGTCATTATTGGAATATACGCTATTTTACCAGACAACTTTGGCATAATTGAAAAATACTCAAACTTTTCATCTTCTTTGTGTGTAAATCCGGCAAGAACTTTATCTAAATTGTTTAAATCTTTAATATCAAAAAAGGCGACGTTTTTGCCACGAAAAACACTGCGGTCTTTTTTAATTACACAGCCGGTGACCAGAATTTGCTTTTTGTCTTGATCGGCCCATTTTTTAAAATGACCCCAAATCCGATCAACGGCATGTTGCCTAACTGAACAGGCGTTGATAATTACCAAACCAGCCTCTTTTTCAGAGGCTGGTTTGTAATCTAAATCACTTAATTTTGATTCGATTCTTTGCGAATCACTTACGTTCATTTGGCAACCAAATGTTAGTAAGTAATATGTTTTATTCATTCTTTTCAGTTGGAGTAGATTCGTCAGCACCTTCTTCAGTTTCTTTTTCAGCCTTTTCTGCCGCTGAAGCAGCTTCAATATTTTCGATCTGAGCTTTTTCTGCATCTGCCGCGGCTTCGCCTTCCATCGCTTCAAGTTCTTCTTCTGATCGTGGAGCAGTAACTAATACAACTACTTCTTCTGGATCAGCTGAGATCTCTATGCCTTCAGGGATATTTAAATCACTAATTTTAATTGAGTCTTCAAATGTTTTCAAAGCCGTAATATCAACTTCAATTCGATTAACCAAAGCATCCGGCAAACACTCAACTTCTAAAGCATCTTTATTGATAATTAAGTTGCCTTCTAAATCAGCAACGGCAGCAGAAACACCAACAAATTCTAATGGAATTTCAGTGTGAATTTTTTCTTTCATATTAACTTTGTAAAAATCCGCGTGAAGTATTTGTCCAGTAACTGCATCGTATTGTGGTTCATGAAGTAAAATCTTGTGATTGCCTTCTCCATCAACTTCAAGATCAACAATAGTAGAGGTTCCGGCTTTTTCTAGAATTTTTTCAAATTCATTTTTTGCAACCGATAAACTCAGATTATCAAAATCCTTGCCATACAAAACAACCGGAACTAGTCCGTTATTTCTTAAGCTTTGAACTTTTTTGCCCAAAACTTCCCTTTTTTCTGCTTTTAAAATAACTTTTTCCACTTTTTTCTCCAAAATTTTTAACAAATTGCTGTGATAATGTAAGATTATTGTACCTTTTTTACCCGTAAAAGTCAAATGAAAGAATTGGTTAATAATGAACAAAGCCCATGGCCGATGTCATGGGCTTTTCACGACGAAGCGTAAACGCCGTGAGATGGTAAATGGGACACTTTGATTAGTCCCTTCTTGTTCAAATTTGCCTTCAAAGCATGAATTTGAGGTTGAACTATCCCCCTTTCCCCCACCTACTTCATGCTGATTTGGCAAACCCATCTTAACAAATGCCCTTGTTTATGTCTTTGTGTATTTTCACAAAAGCTCAGGTCGTCGTTTTTTTGTTTTTTCTAATTGTTTTTCTTTGCGCCATTTTGCAATCACCGCATGATTTCCAGAAAGTAGTACTTCCGGCACTTTTTCGTCATTAAAGACTTCGGGGCGGGTATACTGCGGATACTCAAGTAAATTCTCTACAAATGATTCCTCCTGAATCGATGCTTCCTTTTCGATAAATCCGGGTACATGACGGGAAGTTGAATCAATTATCGTCATAGTTGGTAAGTCGCCGGAAGTAAGCACAAAATCACCAACCGAGATTTCCTCATCAACAAGATTTCTAATCCTTTCATCATAACCCTCAAAACGACCAGCGATAAAAATAAGCTCTTTTTCCTTTGCCAGTCTTCTTGCGTCAGCTTGATTAAAGACCTTTCCCTGAGGTGTGAGTAAAATAGTTTTTATTTTCTTTCTACCTTTTAGTTTCTTAATGGCATTACTGACAACATCAACGCGCAAGACCATGCCAGCACCACCGCCATAAGGAGAGTCGTCAATTGATTTGTGCTTATCAAAGGCAAAATCATGCAGGTTATAGAGTTCAATTTCGATTATTTTTTTATTGATACCACGAGAAATTAGACCCGTTGTTAAAAACGAATCATAAATCTGTGGCTGAGTTGAGATTATTTTGAATTTCATTTATTCCTTCTAACAAAAGACCGCCTTCAATCTTTTCCGAGCGAGAAAAACTCGTCAGAAAGGACTGCGGCGGTCCTTTGATAACAATATTTAAGCTATACTTAGACTACTTCTGTAGCCTGACCCTCTTCAAGGGATTTTTCTTCTGCAGGCGATTCAGCTGGAGTCTCTTCTGTGGCCTTTACTTCTTTTCCACCTTCTGGTTCGATGATCTTCAAGTTGACGCGGGCATTATTCTTTGCGCCCAAGACACGAAGAAGGGTTCGAATTGACTTTGCCGTGCGACCCTCTTTGCCGATAATCTTGCCCATATCTTCAGGATTAACGGTGAGCTCGATTAAAACTCCCATTTCATCAACTGATCGATTGGTTTTGACATCGTCTGGGTGATCTACAATGGCTTTGACAACTGTTTCAACAAATGCTTGATCTGCGTTTTCGTTCATTGCAACTCCTCCGATTACTTTAGCAGCAACTCGACCAATTTGCGTTACTGCCTTCAATTACTCTATTTGCTACAATTTCATTATATTTCGTAAGAAATTCGGCGTCAATATGCATTCTTTTGACCATATTTCGTTAGAAATTCTGCGTCAATATGCATTCAGTTGACCATATTTCGAAAATTAAGCTTTTTCGTCAGCTGGCTTTTCAGCTTCTACAGGCTTTTCGACTGGCTTTGTCTCTTCTTCCTTTTCAGCTGGCTTTACTTCTGATTCTACTTTTTCTGCTTCTTCTGCTTTATCTTCAGCAATAGCTTCAGCTGCAGCTGCCTGCAACGGATCTTCAGTCGGCGCTTCTTTCTTTTCTTGTTCTACTTGAGCTTCAAAAGCCTCTTTGGCTGCTTCTTTTTCAGCCTGCTCTTTAATTTTCTCAGCCTCATCTTCCGCTTTCTGTCTTTCTAATTCTTTTTTAGAAATAGCACGGAATTTTTTAACAACAATACTGTCATGCTTCATCTCTTCCTTGACGAAGATTTTTGAGACCGTGTGGGAAGGTTTGGCACCTTTTTTCATCCATTCAATGGCTTTTTCTTTGTCAATAACCACCTGTTTGGTTTTTGGATTAAAAGTTCCAAGCATTTCAACATACGGTGAATAAACAGATTTTCTCTGATCTGTTACAACAATACGATAGGTTGGTTCATGTTTCTTACCGGTTCGACGGAGTCTAATAACTAACATTAAAAAAATCTCCCTTCAGAATATATTTAACAAATTAATTATACTCTGTTAATGGATTTGTGTCAACGGCGTCTATGCCTTTTTGACTTTAATTTTGGTGATCTTTGGCGAAACTGCTGCTTTTTTAGGTAAAGTAACGATCAATTGACCATCTTTAATTTCCGCTTCAGCCTTTTCTTTATCAACAATAGCCGGTAGCTGAACAGTTCTAGAGAAAGAACCCGTACTTACTTCTTTTCGATAAAAATCTTCTTCATTGACTTCCTCTTCGGTTTTTCTCTCTCCGCTAATGGTCAATGTATCTTCACCGACCTCGATAGATAGATCTTCTTCTTTAATACCAGGCACATCGGCAGCAACCACCACGTTAGTGTCTTTTTCATATACATTCATTGTTGGTAACTGCGGCGATTTAACCTGCGGCCAGTTTTCGTCAAAAAGACGATCTATTACTTCATGAAGATGACTTGCTTCGCGCATCGGGGACCATGGACTTAAATCATTGGACATAAAATTCCTCACCTCCTCGTGGTCATTAAAATTAATATGACTATTTATTTTTTCTTCGATACAAAAAATAGCTTCAAATGGCGTTTCGAAAATTTCTGAAAAAGCTACAGCCAAAGGTAGCGAAGGCAAACTTTTTCCTTGCTCTAAAGCGATAATTGATTGACGCGAAACACCCAAACTCTTTGCTAGCTCTTCTTGAGTTAGCTGTTTTTGTTCGCGAAGTATCTTTAATTGTTTCGAAACCCGATGTATTTCAATTTTCATATTTTTCTCTTTATTTAGAAAAATTCCGCGACAAGCTTTGCTTGTCCATTTTTTATTTCTTTCAAGCTCATTGTAAAGTGTTCTTTACATCTTGTCAACGTAATTTTTAATTAAAAAAGACCGATTTTATTCGGTCTAGAGATCATGCAAATTCCAATTGTTTCCAAGGAAAACTGTATTTCCGTCTGGATGATTGTCATCAGTAATCTTGGCCATTTCGATGGCCTTTGTCAGAGTGATCCAGCCAAGACGAACAGCGGCGACGAGACAGATAGTTTCATCGGCCAGCGCCGGCGAATGTTGACCATAAATAGAAAAGATATAATGATCGGTGACAATGGCACCTGGCTGTTCGCCGCTTTGGCGGCTCAACACATTACCTTTGGCGCACAGGTACATATAAAGTTGGCGAACGAATATGTCAGCAAAATCGAGGCATTCTGCGCGCCCCGGCAGACTAACACCTGAGCCGCCGATAAAATCTTTCTCGACGATTACATAATCGTCTCTTGTTCGAAGTGACCAGCCTACACCCATTACCGTGATGTCAAGCTTTTCAAAAACATCTGTCATGGCTTTGCTCAATACTTTCTTGACGTTCTCAACCGCATAATCTCTTGTCATGTTAAGCCTCCAGATGGAAATCCGATTTCAAAATAATTCTAACATAGCAGAAAAGGATAATCAACCGGTTGCACAACTTTAACTAACATGTTTAAATATATTTATGTATAAAAAAATTTCCAAAATCCCACATAAAGCATTGAGACATCGATTGGCCATGCCATTTATCTGGGGCATGTCAATCCCACTCCTAATTTTGGACTTTTTTCTTGAGATTTATCATCATGTCGCCTTTCCGCTATACGGTATACCGATCGTAAAAAGAAGCAACTATATCAGAATCGATCGCCAAAAGCTCACTTATTTATCCCCACTCGACAAATTTTATTGCATGTATTGCGGTTACGCCAATGGTTTCGCGGCATATTTAGTTAGAATTTGTGGCGATACAGAAAAATATTGGTGCGGCATTAAACATAAAGAGGTCAACGGATTTATTCGACAACCACATCAAGAAGATTTTTTACCCTATGGCGACGAACAAGCCTACAGAGAACTCTTGGAAAAAAAATAAAGTTTTCTATTTTGTCTCTCCAGCTTTTGTAAATTCTTAAGCACTCGAAGTTCAACTGTAAGTGTTGACTTTTTCATGAAAAAGGCTGAATTAACCTCATGCATTCCTTCCATGTGATATGGAAGAGATTATGGAGGAGAAATGAAAAAGCTACTCTGTTTTTCAGTAATACTGATCTTGTTGGTTGCACTACCGGTTTTGGCGGGTGGCCCGCCCACCGACCGCCCTCTGGATTTCCTGGGCAAAATCAGCCCTCAGGTTGACTTTGACTCCGTCAGCTATAACGACGGAGTATTTCTAGCGCTGGTCGACGGAAAGTAGCCGAAATACGCCCAAACCAGGATCCCTTTGGCGTTTCACCCATGGAGCTAACCGGAATTCGGACGAGTTGCCCGATCGCGGATGGTGGGACGATAGTCGGTTATGACAAAAATGGACGGCTTAGACGCTGGAATAGTGGAACCAACTCGGAGGTTCTGTTCAAGCAAGCGTTCGTCAAGCCAGTTCGACCGGCATTCTCCGCTGAACTAATGGTGTTTGGTGGGGACAGCTGTCTGGTTATTGTTAATCACAACAAACCGACAGTAGTCAACCTTGGATTGAAACTGAAATCAATTACTGTCACTCCAGGTGGGGTGATTTACTTCACGGCAGACGAGAATAAGGAATCTCGTCTTTACACTGTCAGTACCAAAGGCCGAGTTCAGATGGTGGACAAGGTCAAGGCAGCCGAACAGGTCTGCTTTGGCGGCGATCGGCTCTACATTACAGACAAGTGGGGACTGTCGTCATGGAATGGCGTTTTAGAGCGCGATTGCATCTTACTGGGCACATCGACTTACGTCCTTTGCGGTGGCAATAAAGACGCCATGGTGTTTCTCCATGGTACTGGTGGACTGAGCCAAGTAGGTGCGCCAGACGGTGCAGGCTAGTTTCACAACAAGCAGGTAACCAATCCTGCTTTTTTAATACAAAAATCTTACAAAGATGATAAATAAATAGAAAAATGCTCTGCTGTCACATTTCAACGTTATTTAAAAAAAGAATACATCAGTCTTTTTGCAAGAATCTAAATACCAGAAAAAATTCTATTCGAAATCTTTTATTCGTTTCTGATAATTTTTCAAACTTTTTCCGAATTTTTTTTCTTTATACTTTTTTTCATAATTTGTCATTTCTAAATGATCTGCTTCTTTTTTCAATTGAATATAATTTTCATACTTTTCCTTACTGAATAATTCTGAATCTATCGCTTCTTTTACAGCGCATCCAGATTCATGAATATGTGTGCAATCCGTAAATTGGCATTGTTTTGCCAAATCTGCAATTTCATTGAAAGTTGTCTTAACCCCTTCCGTAGAATCAGCCAAACCGACTTCACGCATTCCAGGGTTATCGATCACAATTCCTCCACCACTTAAAAAATACATTTCGCGATGGGTAGTCGTATGCTTACCTCTTTCAGTACTCTGGCCGACCTCTGCTGTTTTTGCAACTTTTTCACCAAGTAAAATATTGATCAAAGATGATTTACCAACTCCTGATGATCCCAGGAAGCAATAAGTTTTTCCTGGATACAGTGAGTTTTTTAAGAGTTCTATGCCTTCTTGAGTTGCTGTGCTGGTAGGGACAACCGTGCAATCCTTAAATCGATTTTGTATCTCAGCAATTTTAGTTTCCAGCTCATCTTTCGTAATTAAGTCCACTTTGTTTAAAATAATTGAGGGCTTAACTTTTCCATCCTCAGCTAAAGAAAAATATCTTTCAAAACGGTTCAAGCTATAATCTCTGTCTACGGATTCCACCACGAACGCAATATCAACATTGGCGGCAATAATTTGGCTCTTTGTTTTATCGGTAGATTTTCGCGAAACTACCGTTTTTCTAAGAATGGTTTTTCTTGGCAATATCTGTTTGATAATCGCTTGATTATCATCGGCCATTTTAATCACAACCCAGTCTCCTACTGCCGGATAGTCTTCCCGTGAAGATGCGGTAAATATTTGTTTTCCAGTAATTTTTGCTTGAAAATCACCCTTCAGGTTTTTGACAATATAAAGTCCCCTATGTTCTGCAATGATTCGAGCCACAGCATCTAGCTCGATCCGCAGTTCTTTACAGAGTGTTACAAAGTATTCATCAAAGCCTAAATTTTGAAGTGAAATATTCATAATTACAAACAATTATCTGTCGAGGTTAATAGTAGTTTCATACGATGATCATAACATAAGCTAAAAAAACTTTTAACTACATGCTTTTAGTATTATCAAATTACCCTTGCCAATTCCTCTCATTGACAAACATCTTCACAGCCGACGATACACGCATGTCTACATCAAAATCGATTCGGAACAGATCCTTATCTCGTCGAAGTCCGACGAATCGAAAATTTAAAAAACCCGGAATGTAATCATTCCGGGGACCTAGGGACACTTATATGGATAGAAGGTGGTAGAGGCGTCGGGCCTCGGTGCAAACGGCATCATCGGATGCATGCACACTAATGTCATGAATGAATGATCTAATAGCGGGCCGTTCGTTGAAACTAAACTTTATCTGGGCTTCGTAGAGTTTGTTTAAAGCTATAATCCGTAATTCAGACGGGTTGTGCCCATCGTGTGCAACTTGTTTCACTGTATTCAGACCATTATCTTCTGATGGTAGCCGCATTGCTTTCAGCGCCGCTATACGTTCCTCCACCGGGTTGCCCTCCCAGCGAACATATGCACATCTCATAGCGTTGATGAACTGAGCTAGTGCTATTCTTTCTTCGGCATTAAGGAAGTGTGTCATTGCAGACTGAGTCATGTACTCATTGGCCCTGCGGATGTCGCTCCAAATTCCGGGATCAAAGGACGAAATGATGTTACACGTACCCTCTTTCTCGTTTACCATATCGGAAATCCTCCTTTTCAGAATCCATCAGTGATGATAGCACAAAAAAGCTCTTTTTACAATTAAATATATTTTCAATTAATAAAAACATGCTGTACAAAAATACTTTATTCAGATTACGAAAGATACAAATAAAAATGCTTCCCGATGAGTACTAATGAACCACAGAGTGTAACGGCGTGGGACTACGCTGGGCAAACTTCTGCTTTTATATATGGCTCGCCAAGCGAAGCCACAATCTATTGTGGCGAAGTTTGGTGGAGCTGGTCGGAAAAGTTTACACGAAATCATCGCCGAAACCAGGCGCTGGAGAGAGATCCTGCATTCAGAATATGAGCGGTTTAGATTAGATGCATCCCTTATTTGATTGGCGCTATGTTATATAAATGTATTCGTATATAAAAAGGACCCTTCGTATAACAATAACGAGGGGCCCGTAAGTTCGATCATCTCAGACCAACTCTGTAGGAGGAGTAACTTCACCAGCGAAGCTTGTAGCCATCGCTTTTTTGAAATCATCCACAGTGGCACATATGCCATTGCCAATCAACCAGATCACCTTCACATCAACCGCCACGTCTGTATGATCAAAACAGGCAATGCCACCAGCTTTTATGGCTTCGTAACCGGTTTCGTAATGACATGCCCCCGAGCTTCCACCAGCGAACTTTGTGGTGATGAAAATCGGCGTCATATATTCCTCAGTCGCTCGTTTGATTGCTGGGATTAGGCTGAACTCACCTTCACAACAAACATTACCTTCCCCTAGCGACTTTAGAACCATCCCAGCCACACCACCATTGGCGATAAATCCAAGAATCAGACTTGGCTCAAGCCCTGGCACAAGCTCAATGCCGACCACACCACGACCGAACTTCGGTGCAAGAAGCAATTTGTCTTCTGCATCTGCTCTTTTGCGAAGTAAGCTCGAGTTAAGATGGACACCTGAGCTATCAATTTCACCAACGTCCGGCGAAGACAATGACTGCATAGCGTCATATCGTCGCTCACTTACTTTCAGCGTCCGACAACCAAGCAATACACGTTTGTCGAAGTTAACCATCACATCAGCAATACCCAGGATGATCGCCTGCTTGAGAGTTTCAAGCATACGAGCAAGATTCGTGCGCCCATCCCCTTTTTCGTCATAAATCGGGTTCTGGGCACCTGTGACGCAAACGGGAATTCGTAGACCTGTTCTACCAGGAGTTCTTCCATGCAACGCAAGAGACAGAGCAGTTGCAGTATAGGGCAACGTGTCCGTCCCGTGTGCAATTGCGACAGCATCGAAACCTTCATCATCCTGTGCCTTCTTTATCCTAAAGATGAGCTTTTCCCAATCTTTCTGATTAAGGTTCGTCGAATCCTTTGTAGTAATGACCTCGAACGTAGTTTCAAAGAAGTCATCATACTGACTGATAATTGGTAAGCAAACCTCACGAAACTGACTTCCATCAGCTGGCACAACAAGAATAATTCGGCCACCCTCTCGTATTTCCGGAATCTGACCGATTGTACCACCGTGGTAAATAAAAAGCAGTTTTTTCATGTGCACCCTCCTAGTTCCGAAATCACGCGCTCTTGTTACTCAAGAACTGTTTATTTTAAGGCAAAAATAAAGATAAGTCAATATTAAAGAGTTTAATAATACAAAAAAACAGAGATTTATTCTGATTCTATTTTTGAAAATATTTAGAGCTACTTAGTTATCGGTTCAAACTTTTTCCACTTGCCTTCAGAAATCACGTTTACTTGATCATCATCTATTACAACTGCCGAATTGTCGTCAATGGCATAAAAAGTTGACTGAAAATTGTTTGTTAATTCTTGAGTTGTTTCATCGGTGTACTGAGGACGGTCGGGATTATAAAAATGTGGCCTAATACTAAAATCAATATATTCTAACGCTTTATCCCCTTCAAATTCAGGGATTTCTTCACAATATTTTTTAGGGGCAGTGGTGACAATATCTTTTCCTAAAATCACCGAGCCTGCACTACACCCAACATAAACTTTTTCCTCCAATAGCTCTTTTAGAACTTTATCTAAACCAGCTTTTTTCATTGAATAGATCAAATGATAGGGGTTTCCGCCACCAACCATGATTACATCGGCTTGTTTTAATCTTGGAAGCCAAATTTCTTGGGGAATCGCAGAGAAATCCAAAAGGTCTATTTTTCCGATTTTCATTTTATCGAGACCAATAAGATTATTAATAATCCAGCGTTTATCCGTTGGCCGAGCAACATTTACGGCCGTTGGAATGTAAGCCACAATCATCTCTTCGGGTTGTTTGCCGACCATTTCGATAAATTTATTTTCGATTGTTTTATTGGTAATTCCAGTTGAGGTTAAAAGTAGTTTCATAAGACGATCATATCATAGGCTATAGGAATAATTAACTATCGACTATTTGTAATAACAAAAAAGAACCAGAAATGGTCTCTGATTCTCATTTAAGTGGAGCTGGTCGGAAAAAGTTTACACGAAATCATTGCTGAAACCAGAAGATGGAGAGAAATTCTGTATTTAGATTATGAACAATACATATTAGATACATTCCTTAAATGATTATCACTGAAAGGATTGACTTTAAATTTTATATGTGCTATTATGTAGTGTCTAAAAAAGACAAACCGCACATCTAGGAGGCTGATCGGAAATGAACAGTAATTCAACAACGTCAGAGTCGGCAATCCGAATTGTCATAAGTCCAAGTAAAGCACCTTCGGAACCATGGTTTTCCGACAATGGCTGGAAAAAGATTCGATGCGTTGTGGGTAAAGAGCCCGTCACCCCAGGACAACCACTTTATGCCATTCTACTCTACGCAGAAGGAAAAGAGTGGTTCATCGGAAGCGTATGCGAAGACCATGTTGATTCAAGTGAAATTGGAAAACTGGGCATAGAGCTACAAATCGAACAACTGAACAAGCAAATGAAAGCAATTGAGGCAGAGAAAGTACAGCTTGCTCATTTCGCCGAGGAACTCTCAGCATTTCCACCAAATATCGTCAAGCACAAAGGAAGTCATTTCGATGGCTTCAAAAGGTGAGCATTCTAATGGCTCGCGAAAAAGGCTTGTGAGAATATCACGACCCCTCGCGAGCCTTTTTTAATACAAAAAAAACAGGATTTTGACCTGTTATTTTGATACTGGTGGAGCTGATTGTTAAAAGTTTGCACCCTATCCTTGAGGAAACTAAGCGCTGGCGCTAGATCCTATCATTCGAATTCGAGAGATACAAGTTAGACAACGGTTTCAATATCCCTTAAAGGATTAGCACTATGCCAGCAATGCGTCCATGAGGCTTTTTGGTACAACATCAAGTCCAAAACACCAATATATCTCTTCGATTCTATCTCTTAGAAACAACTTCAGATTCTCATCGTCATTTAGGATAACAGTGTCCAGTTCAAATGGAACGTTCAAGCTGGGCAGGAAAGTTAGCTCTAAATCACCCCAATCAAATCTATGTATATCGCCCAATCTTGCATCAGCAGTATTTGTGATGTTGATATTTCCAGTTAGGCCACCCTGATAACCATATTTAACGTAAAATTTCCTAGCAGAATGTAATATTAATTTTAGCCTCACGATCAAGTGTGAAATGGCTAATACTTTTTCTTTTGTATCTGGGTTGTATTCTGATATATCAAAATAGTCGCAAAATAATCCGTTCGTAAATATTTGTTCAGATCTTATGCCGCCACTCCTATCGTTATAATGGAAGGCAAAAATGCCATTTGGTATAGGGGTAAAACTTCGTTCTTGTTGTGGGTAATGCGCTTGATGTAGAAGTACCCTGTATTCGTTAATTTCATCCATTAGTGTTTTTGGCTGAACCATGTTTTTTGCCGGATAATAAGGCTGAAGGGTTATGGCAGATATCGAAACACCATCAATCCCTAATCTTTTGGAAAACAATTTTTTTCTATCTTCTTCCGGTTTTTGTAATTCAGTAGCTTTCATTCGGTCTAATTCAAGCTGGCTCTGGTTTATTTTGTTGTCGTAAATTGAAGCAGCTATTTCATTGTTTAAATTACATGTCTTTTTGGCTTCATTCTTCTTTTCGAAGAGCATTTTTTGAACATCGGGATGTGCAATTTCTTCAAATCTTTTTGTTATACTGCCGGTTCTGATGTAAATATTTGGGTCGTTAAGAATATAATATGGGGTTCTATCTCCCTCAAAAATCCTTAATAAAACAAAAACCTTACCTTCCTTGTCGTTGGTATATTTGATCTTCAAATTTACAATCATTGTTCAA
The DNA here is from genome assembly GCA_001029735.1 of Berkelbacteria bacterium GW2011_GWE1_39_12. GTDB lineage: Bacteria > Patescibacteriota > UBA1384 > UBA12157 > UBA12157 > GWE1-39-12. Next base: position 685,433 of record CP011213.1, on the reverse strand, counting down.
ACCATCCCACTTTGTAGGTTTGCCAGTCTTTTCATCCTCTTCAACTCCAAATATAATTAGACCCCCTCTGGTATTAGAAAAAGATGCAAAATGCTTTGCGACACCTTTTGGTGAAAAGTCCTTTTTGTAGTCTAATTGGACATTTTCAAGATAGCCTTCGGAACAGAAGTCAGATACATCCTGAAAGGTAAAGGAATTTATAGGTTTTAATAATAATTTCATATGTTATGACTTTTACTTCTGCTTTTTACTGTATCTAATAAAATCTTCTTTTCTACTACATGCATGCTATGCGCACCCGCAAGAGCTAATATATCTTTAGAGAGTTGATCATTCTTGATCACATCTTTGTATAGAATATTTATAGATGATTCAATGGCCTGATGTAATTGGTCTATATTCACGATCCACGTTTCTTCATTTTCTTGTTCATCTATCATTTCCATGAGAGATTCAGTATTTTCTTCAGTTACTGCGAAATAAATTATTTTACCTTTTTCACCTTTTTTGATGTCCGGCGTCCATACTAAGTTGTAGCTTAAGTGCTCGAGTGCATTTCGTAGGCGGTTTAAAATTTCAGCCTCTTTTGCAGAAAGATCTGTTGGTAAGTATTTTCTTATGTAATTTTGGTAATCTGTACCAGAGAGGTGGACGATGTAGTTAAAAAGAATCCTGATCAATAAAAAAGCCGCGAATGGAGCGCCGGCATCATTCGATATTTTAGTTTTAGTACTTGGATCGATTCCGCGGCACCACCAGATGTCTTTTCTTAATAAATACAAATTAGAATACCCATCACCATATTTTGAGATGTATTCATCTTTTGAAAATTTGGGTTCGCAAAATATTCTATCAATATCCATCATTCCCCCCCCCACGTTTAATTAAATAGGTAGGTAATATTACATTGATTATAGTTCAAGCACTTGTATCTGTCGAGCATGAGTTGGACCAACGCTGCAAGGAGTGCACAAATCGGCACACGGCGCCAAACAGGTGTCGAAGATCTTGTGATCATTGATGCAATTTGAATTTCATTGGAAAACAGTGGTTTTAATGGAAAATAGTGGAAAATCCTCGAAAAACCTCGGATATTGTCGGTAATTGTCGGTATTGGTCGAAAAAGGTCGAAAATCGTCGAAATGGTATAAATTGGTAGAATCATAGAGACCTTCATTCGTTTCTCGTTAAAGTTTATCGACCAAAAACTCATGGTCTGGAAGGAACTTGATCGTGCCAGTCGGGTAAAGTGTAAACAACTGCTGTTTCCGGGCGAAATAATAGTAAATTCTCACGAAAAAGTTTGCACCCCTCAAATAAGCCCTATTATCTGGTTTGCGAGCAACAAAAAAGAACCAGAAATTTTCTGATTCTCATTTGGTGGAGCTGAGGAGAATTGCACTCCTGTCCAAAAAAAGCATTAATAATCATTGACAAGCTTAAATTTTGCGAAGCAAAATTGTTCTTTCGTTTTCTTTTGCCTATTTACCAAAGATATCTCAATAAGCAGCAGACTGATTTGTAACGCCTCGTATCATTCATTCAGTCGACAAATGAGGAGACGCTGCTAGCCGAAGCGATTAAGCTAGAGCTAAAGCAGGGGTAAACGAAGGTTTTTCGTTTGATTTTGTCACGGATTTTACGAGACTCGTAACCTGCTCGGCTTGAAATTATTAGGAACTTTTCCCGTCGAATCTATACAGCCCCATCCAATGTATTCTATCAGATTTTCATGAAAAAATCAATTCCTTTTACTCGTCAGAAAGCCTGAATTTCCATATGGAGATTACTAGTGTAACAACGATCCAACCTATGACAATTTCAATATTTAAAGGATTAGAAAATGGATTACCCGCTTCAAGACCAATAGTACGAACCATTCTAAGTAATGGCGCAAGCGGTAAATACTGGACAATAGTTAGTAACCATTTTGGCAACTGGTCGATTGGAAAAAATACGCCAGCTAAAAACATCATTGGAATTGTTACAGCCACAGACATACCTTGAGCAGCGTCAGTTGTTTTGGCAAATGCAGCAATCATAAATCCGATACATTGGAAAAGAAGACCGCCAATTAATGAGAAAATTAAAAGTAAACCAAGATTTCCGTAAATGTGTGCATTAAAACCATAATAACCAATTAGCAATATTAAACCAATTTGCAAAACGTTTAACATTAAACGCGAAAGGACTTCCGCAGCCACAAATTTCCAAGGCGCTAACGGCGTCGTGGTAATACGCTTTAATATCTTATCTTCGCGATAATTAGCCATCGTAATGGCAATGCCTTGAACAGACGAGTTCATTAGGGCCAAACCAATTAAACCCATTAAAACAAAGTCAAAGTAATTCAATGTGCGATTATTAGTTTTTTCGACATCAATCGAAAAACTCGGTTGAATGTGATTGATTTGATAGTCAGTTTGAATAAAAAATTGATTTATAAAACCGCTTACAACTGAGTTCACTTGTGAATTTGCCGGATCTTCAATCACTTTGATATTTTTCGGTGCCGACGGAATCGGCGCACCAAAATTTTCCGGTACCTCGATAATAGCGCCAATCTGATTCTTCTTTAATAAATCTCTTGCGTCTTGTTCGTTCACACCTTTCCTAACTTTCAAAACATCACTTTCTGAGAGAGCTTTATCAAGACCTTGCGCCAACTCTGTATTAGAATTATTTATCAGAACGACTGTGCCAACGCTTCCCGATCCGCTACCAAAGAAAAACCCGAAAATAATTGTAAACATTAAAGGGAACATCAACGCCCAAAACAACGCCTGACGTCCACGTACCATCATTTTTAAATTAGCTAAAAACAATTTAAGCATTTTCTTCCTCCGCTTCTTCCTGAGCAATTGCTTTGCCGGTTAATTCAATAAAGACGTCTTCCAACGTTGCCCGTCCCACAGTTAAACTTTCCGGATTTTCTTTTTGTAGTAAACCAACCGCTTCGTTTAAATCGGTCTGCGTTTTTAATTTCATTTCATAATGCGCTTCTTTGCCTGGCAGTTTTTTAATATCACATTCATCTAAGCGACACGATTTTTGAAGTTGTGAAATAATTTCCGGCTTGTCTTTTTCTAGAATAAATTCCACTCTATAAGGATGCTTAGTATGTTCAATCAATTGATGCGTTTTATCCATCGCAACAATCTTACCTTTTTCCATTATAGCAACGCGGTCACAAAGGATTTCCGCTTCTTCCATATAATGAGTTGTTAAAATAATAGTTTTACCCTGTTTTTTTATTTCTGAGATAATGTCCCAAGTTTGTCTACGAGCCAGCGGATCTAAACCGGTAGTTGGTTCATCTAAGAAAACAATTTCCGGATCATTGATTAAGCTCGCAATAATTGAAAATCTTTGCTGTTGGCCACCAGACATTTTATCGACAAAATTATTCGCTTTAGATTCCAAATGCACCATTTTAAGCAATTCTTTTGGATCGGAATGTTTTTTATAAAATCCGCTAAATAAATCTAAAATTTCTTTTAAGGTTAAAAAATGATAATAGGCCGATGACTGCAATTGAACACCAATTCTCTCTTTAATTTCTCTTAAATGACTGTTAATATCAAAACCTAAAACACTTATCTCACCAGAACTCGGCTTTCTCAAACCTTCGATCATCTCCAGAGTAGTAGTTTTACCCGCACCATTCTCGCCTAAAAGTCCAAATACCTCACCTTTTTCAACTTCGAAGGAAATCCCATTAACGGCGGTAAAATTGCCATATTTTTTAACTAGATTACTGACATCGATGACTTTTTCCATCACTTATCCCCTTCTATTTTAGAAAGCATTTCTTTTAGATGTTTGCCCATTTCTTCCGCTTTTACCATGCCGATAAAATTATCGCCTTTGGAAAAGACTAATAGTTTTTCACCTTTTTTTAAATTTAATTTTTCGCGAATTTCTACAGGAATAACAACCTGACCGCGTTCACCGATGGAGGTTATGCCACAAGGCATATTTTTAAAATCGAACATATTTTGCCTTTTTGATTAGTAATTCATACATTTCATACTAATCATACGAGGAATTTTTTGCAATGTAAATGGTGCCCGCATGCCTAAAGGTGGCAGGAGTTACACCTATGGCCTTTCTTTTTTTGAAGAAAATACACTGGTGCCCTCGGGCTGATTCGAACAGCCAACCTCTCCCTTAGGACGGGCTTGCTCTATCCATTGAGCTACGAGGGCATAAATCCTTGCAATATTTCTTTAACAGATAAATATTACCATATTTTGGTCTCAACAGAAAGAGTTTACTGACTAAACAGATCTGATTGTGCAAATACGGGACAAGCGGTACTATCGGTAAAGCAATCATGCAATATCTTAAGAAAGACGCATCTTTAGCCACTTAATACAGAGTGGCTAGCCCCTCACATGAGGGGTTTTTAATTTGATTTTAATTGATTTTAAGATATAATTAACTCTGTTAAGATTTGATTTAGAAATTTGAAAACATTTTCAAATTACAATTGGAGCTATTCGGGGTGTAGCGCAGCCTGCCCGTTCGTAAGAACTAGTATACTAGCGCGCATCCTGCTGTTTCTTATTTTCGATGTCGGGGATTAGCGCAGCCTGGTAGCGCGCATCGTTCGGGACGATGAGGTCGTGAGTTCGAATCTCGCATCCCCGACATCGTAAATAAACGGGACGTTGCCTTTAGGCACGCGGTCGTGAGTAAAGCCACAGCCCGAATCTCGCATCCCGACTAACACAGAATGAGAGTAGTTTTTCATACTCTGGTGTCACTTACAATCAAATACCATATGTAGTAACAAATTGCTCAATAGATACTGTATATGGTATATACCAAAAAATCCCCTTGCGAGGGATTAGTTGTATTGAAAAACGAAAAATTTGAGAGGTTACTTGTTCGGCCAGAGTTTTGTCCAACGGCCAGCTCGTGCTTCCACTATTGCCTTGATAGTAACGGAGAAAATAACAACAAGCCAGACACCTGCAAGTGCTGTACCAACATAAAGCAGATTGTTGCTAAGCGTCGGAATTATCATCATTAAAGCGATTGGTAGTAAAATGAGTACAAGAATTGGCCAACTCCAAAGAAGAAATTTCTTTGACTGATTGAGATGGAATTCAACAAATTTTGGCAGTTGCTTGCTACCTTGAAGATAGCCAAATACAGCATAAGCGCCCCAAGCAAGGTCGCCTGGAAACAGCGCTGTAAGATAAACAAATGCTGCAAAATTACGCTCTTTTTGTTCTGGTGAATATCCGCTCATTGATTCGTCGCCCATCAATCCTCCATCCATTTATTTATTAAATATTTAGTGCAGTTGTTTATGCTTAGTTCAAACAAAAAGTGCTTACCGTTTCTGGTTGTCACCCGACTTGATATCTTGTGTGCACCCTGTCTTTTCGCCCAATGTAATGGTTTCACCATTGTCACCAACGCCAACAAAACCAGCATCGCCAGATGTATCGGTCGGCTCGCTACTTCCTTGCTCAAGCATACTTAAAATGTCATTGTTATCATCGCTCATAACTGTAATATACTACTGTCGGTTGCAAATTGCCAGAGTTTTTAGTGGATAGTAATTTGCCCAGTTCAGTATTGAATTGCAGTATCAAGTTGTGGTTAGATAATAAGTGTCGAGCGAGCTCAAAGACAGTATGAGGTTCTCGACCAATAATCAATAAAAGGAGAACATATGAATCACTTCGCAAACGAACAAGCAAAAGAAACTGGAGATCGTATTGGTGTTGATTGGGACGTTTTTAGTTTGGAAGAATTTACTTTAGGCATGAATGTGGAGTTGGAACATGGTTCTCACGACCCAGAAACAAACATTACAAACGACGATCCTATTTTAACTGGCAAAATCGCTTTTGCTCACCTCAAAGAAATTCCAAATTATTATAAACTCTTAGAACAAATTGAAGAAGAAGCTGAAAGAGATTAACTTCTTATTTTTGTAAAAACTTTTTAAAAGTAGGGCCGGCCTTAAAATGCGGTAAATTTCTTTCCGGCAGATCGATTGATTTACCGTTTTTTGGATTTACAAAAGTTTTAGGGCCGCGTTTCGAGAGCATAAATGCACCAAAGCCAGAGATAGTAACTTTCTCGCCTTTCGAAAGTTGATCTTTTATTTGTGTAGTAAAAGCATCGATAATAGCAGTCGCTTCGGAAATAGAAGTATTTGATTTTTCTGACACCTTCGCAATAAGTTCGTCTTTTGTCAATTCCCCTCCTTTCCGCCTGCTGGCGGACTTATTTTGCGAATTCTACCGCGCGAGTTTCACGAATAACATTGACCTTAATCGTACCAGGATATTGTAAATCTTGTTCAATTTTCTTAGCAATATTTTTTGAAAGCTGAATTGCGCTCAAGTCATCTATCGCTTCAGGTTTCACAATAATACGAACTTCACGGCCAGCTTGAATCGCAAAAGTTTTTTCCACACCCGGAAAAGAGTTTGCAATATTTTCTAATTCTTCTAGACGTTTAATATAATTTTCATAGCTTTCTCGTCTTGCCCCAGGTCGGCTTGATGAAATCGCATCTGCCGCTTTGACCACGATAGCCTCAACGGTTTTAGCTTCAACATCATCATGATGAGCCAAAATGGCATGACAAACATCTTCAGAAATGCCGTATTTTTTGGCAATGTCATAACTAATATGGTGATGGGCACCTTGAATTTCACTATCCACAGCCTTACCGATATCGTGCAAAAGTCCAGCTTTTTTCGACAAATTAACATCGGCACCAAGTTCAGCTGCTAATAGGCCAGCAATCTGAGACGTTTCTATCGAATGCTGTAGAACGTTTTGGCCATAAGAGGTTCTGAATTTTAACCGACCCAAAATTTTAATTAAGTCCGGATGCAGCCCTGCCACACCAACTTCGTAAGCTGCCGCTTCACCGGCTTCTTTGACTTGCTGACCTATTTCTTCTTTGGCTTTTTTGACTAATTCTTCAATTCTGGTCGGATGGATTCTGCCGTCAGCAATTAATTTGTCTAAAGCCACCTTCGCCACATGTCGACGAATTGGATCAAAAGCGGAAATAATAACCGTGTCGGGAGTATCATCGATAATTAAATCAACACCAGTTTCTTTTTCAAAAATCTGAATATTGCGACCTTCGCGACCAATAATTCTCCCCTTCATTTCATCTGAAGGGATATGAACTGCGGTTGTCGTTGTCTCAACAGTATGCTCCGACGCCAATCTCTGGATCACGGTCGACAAAATTTCTCTGGCAACCGTCTGCGCTTCTTCTTTAGCAATCTCTTTTTGTTCTTTAATTTTGCGAATTAAATCTTCTTTGTATTCTTTTTCGATATTCTTAAGCAATATTTGCAAAGCTTCTTCTTTATTGATCTTCGCAATTTTTTCTAAGGTCTGCTGATGCTTGTCTTTGATTTGACCGATTTCAGTTTTGATCTTATCAATTTCCTGTTCCTTTTTCTTCAAATTATCACGGTCTAAATCGTTATTTTCAATTCTTTTATCCAAAAGTTCCTCGCGTCGGCGAAGATTACGTTCGAGTTCTTGGATTTCTTTTCTAAATTTTTCTTCTTCTTTCTTAGCTTCTTCACGAATCTTAAGGGCTTCGTCTTTAGCCTCTAAAATTATTTCTCTTTGCTTCTGATCCGATAAATCTTTTTGTTTTTTTGCAATATAAATGCGACCGGCATAACCCAAAGCAGAACCGCCAATTGCAGCAGCCGCTACGTAAATAATTAAATTCAACATTGTATTTCTCCATAAGAATAAATCTTCCGATTTAAAATTTTTAAAAACCTATATCTCTATTTTATCAGAGTCAGAAATAAAGTCAATTCACTATAATAGTATTCTTCGCTCCACTTTCAATCGTATCACCAGTTCCCGTCCAATCATGAATAGCATCAAACAATACATCCTCATCATAAATATAGTTCTGTCCTCGCTTAGTACCAACGTCCTGAGTAATAAAATGATTTTCATCATATCCAGAAACTACTAGCATATGATAAATCGGCCCAGGTGAACGATAGTTTGGGTTTTTTAAATCGCGGCCTGCAGCAGGAACAATAACTAAATGATTTTGGCTTATTTCTTTTTTAATATCGTCAATCGAATTTATTTTTTTTACAGTTAAATTATGCATATTGTAATAATTTTCTGCTAAAGTAACAACTTCGTTGGTATTTAAATCTCTGTGCGAACCAAAAAAATTCAATTCCCAGTTCACTTGTTCTTTTATTTCCTTTTCAGCCAAATCGGCATTTAAATCTTTTCCGCTTAAATAATAATCAATAATAACAAGCGAGGCTTCTTCACAAGCTTCGTCATGTAACTCATCCCAATTTGCAAAAGGCGCTTGAGAAATAAACGGAACATTTCTGATCAAATATTCTTTAGGAATTGCTGCTTCTTGCGTCTCTTTAATAACGGGTAATTTCTCTTGATCGTTTTTTTTCGGATTTTTTTCGGTAATAAAATTCTTATTATTGTTTTGATTACCAACAAAATGCCCCAATGCTAGCGTTATAAACAAGAGACCGACTAAAATAAATTTTTTCATTTTAATATTTTTTTGATTTGAAAATTTTTGTAATAACTTCTTCTGTATCAGCCTCAGAAATAATAATGTTTTCCGCATTAAACAGAGTGAAGACATCTTTAACAATCGCACCGATTTCTTCTTTTGGCGCGTGAATAATGCCTTTATTTTCGATGATATTTTTTTTACCACCAAGATGTGCGAATTTTTCTTTGTCTTCTAAATTTTCTAAAAATATTTCGATCTTTTTTTCCGGCGCATATTTTGTTTTAAGTTCATTTAAGTCACCGTCGTACATTTTTTCGCCTTTATCAATAATGATTACTCGTTTACATAGCGCCTCAATATCGCCCATGTAGTGACTGGTTAAGATTAATGTACATTTCTTTTCGCGATTAATTGTTTTTAGGAATTCCCTAACCGATTTAGACGAAACAACATCTAGACCAATAGTTGGTTCGTCAAGAAAAATAATTTTTGGACTATGCAAGAACGAGGCTGCGAGTTCACACTTCATTCTTTCGCCGAGCGACATATTGCGTAGTCTCTTTGAGAGCAAATCTTTGATTTGCAATGTTTCAATCATCATTTCTAAGTTCTTTTTAAATTCCGCCTCCGGCACCGAATAAACTTCTTTCAACATGTTAAAAGAATCGATTGCCGGCAAATCCCACCAAAGTTGGTTTTTTTGCCCCATAACAATGGCAATTTGGCGAAGAAAATTATGATCTCTTTCCCACGGAGTGAAACCCAAAACTTTCGCTTCCCCTGAGGTTGGGTGCATTATACCAGAGAGCATTTTTAAGAAAGTTGTTTTACCTGCTCCATTGGGGCCTAAAAATCCGACAAACTCACCTTCTTCGATTTCTATGTTTAAATCCTTAACTGCAATTTTTTCTTCTTTTTGCAACTGCCAAAATTTGGACCAACTAAAAGTGGTTTTAACAAATTTTTTACTAATATTTTTAGATGAAATAATATTCATTTTTTAACTCGATGCGCTGGAATAGCGACTTTGACCAAGCTTCCAAAGAAAATTTGTTATCATGCCGAAGATTAAAGTAATTAATATGATATAGATAATATACTCTATTTTAGGTGGATAAAAAAGCGTTTGAGCCGGGATAAATGATATGGCTATGATCGGGAAAACGCTCATTAATATAAAACGAATAACCGGCGGAAAAACACCAGCAGGATAGCGCATCACTTGATTAAAACGGCTCATTAAATCCTGCAAGGACCAAAGCTTAATAAACCAGAAAGCGGGTACGACTGTCAGAACTTGCAAGAAATAATAAAGCATATTTACCAAAATCGCTAAGATAATAAACCAAAAAATGTTTGCTAACCCTATGTTAATATGTCCAGCAAAAATTGCGTAAAAGCATAATCCGACCTCAAATATCCCCGCGATAAATGCGTATAATCTTGGACGGCTCATAGATACTAAGATCATCGGATTAACTGGTTTAGTCATAAAAAAGTCAAAACCACCTCGTCTAATTAATTCTGTGGCAAAGTCATTCAAGCCACCTTTTATCCACCCGCTGTTTATAGAAACGATGCATTTTGCAAAAGCGTATAAAAATAGAACCTGATAAAAGTTCCAACCAGCCAAGCTGGAAGTGTTAGAAAAAATAATATTAAAAAATATTATAATCATCGCAATATCTACTAAGTGAAACATAACGCCAGCAAAAACCGCGCCTGGCACTTTCTTATCGCGAATATAAGCGTTTTTAAAAATGATCCAATTAATTAAAAAATATTTTTTCATTATCTTCCCGTCCCTGTATATTTCTTTAACCCACTTTTGTAAATTAGATAGTAAACGACAAAAAATAACGCCGACCAAAGAAGCATTTGTAACCAAATAAAAAAGATTTCATGACTTCCTAATTTGCCCAAAAATATATTTGCCGGCGTGTCGAATAAAAATCTAAAAGGTAAAACCAAAAATATTGATCTGATTTGTTCTGGCAAAAAAGCCAATGGAAAAGTGCCGCCTGCTAAAAAAGCAACAATGAAACTTATTAAATTTATATTATTATCTTGATCTCCAAAGTGGAAGCAGAGCGTATGGATGATTTGGTAAAAACAATAAGCCAAAATAATTCCTAAAAATGCCGTAATGATAAAATAAATAAAATTGATTCCACTTGGGATATTGATGTACTGAAAAGAGACAATAAAAATAAAAAAGCTAAAAGGTAGATAGAGTAAAACTCGAAGGGAAAGTTCGTTCAGAGTGTAAATGAAATCAACAAAAAGCGCATTCCAAGGCTTAACTAGATCATTTGTAAAGCTACCATTCCAAACTGTTTGGTTTAAATACATGGCAAAAGTCGGATCAAGGCGAAAAAGAAACGAGGTTATAAAATAATATGTGATCGTGTTGTTTAAGGAATAATTATTTATTTCGGTAATTCCGGAACCAGTGTAAATACTTTTCCATAATGCTAAAAAGACAAAGAAAAAAACCATATTTACGACAATATAAATAATAAAATCGGCCTTGTAGGCCAATAAATCTAAGAAACCAACTTTAAAATAAATTAAATATTTTTTCATCTCTGCTATTAATATATCAGTTTTGAGCTTTTTTTTAAATACTCACACATAGATCGCGCTCGAGATTTTTACTATAGTATTTTTAATGATTAAATATCACTATCAAAATTCAAATATAGTTTTTGTCGGTATAAACCCTCATTTTGGATCTTTCAATCGAGGCGTCCCCTTCTCTAACAACAAAACTTTCTGGTACCTTTTAGCGAGAGCCGGAGTAATAAACGAAAAAATTAAAGATTTCAGTGAAGATTCTAAATTAAAGGAAATTTACGACAAAAAGTTCAACCAAGTTTATCATTTAGGCATTGTAAATATGATCGATCGTCCCAGTAGAGACATCGCTGACTTAAAAAAGGGTGAAGAATTATTAGGAAAAAAGCGGCTATTAAGCATTGTTAAAACAGTCAAGCCTAAAGTAGTCTGCTTTGTCGGCAGGTTAACCTACGAAAAATTCTCTGGTTTGAAAGATTTTGCCTTTGGTTGGCAGAAAGATATCGACCATACTGCTCTTTATGTCATGCATTTTCCCTTGCATGGTAAGGCCGATATCAGAGTAGAAGAACTAAAGGCGGTTAAAAATTTTGCAGAAACAAACAAAAAAACACCTCAAGGGTGATTTTTTGGAGGGCCAGGTGAGGAGCACGACTGCGAATATGCAGGCGAACCACGACAATTGCTTAACTTTTACAGTGAGGGCCATGTGAGCAAAATGCCAACTCGCCGTTGGCGAACTCGCGACAAATTGCTAGTTTCTAAAATATGTTGTATTGAGGGCCAGGTGAGGATCGAACTCACGACAAATTGCTTAAGAGGCAATCGCTCTACCACTGAGCTACTGGCCCTCAATACACATATTTTAAAGAGGCATCGTTCTAAAATATTGGCGCGCCCGAAGGGATTCGCCTTCAGGCATGATGCCCCGACCGCTGGCTGAAAGCCTGATATAACACAATCAGAACATTAAAACAAAAAGATTTTGTGGCGCGCCCGAAGGGATTCGAACCCCCGACCTCCACGTCCGAAGCGTGGCGCTCTAATCCGCTGAGCTACAGGCGCATTACGTGCGCCTTGTTATTCCAATTCCGAAGGAATTGAAACTTTACTACAGGCGCAAAATACTAATGAAGAAGATTGTTACAGGCGTTTAACTGTAATGATTATACCACCTTCTAAGATAAAATTAAAGAGTAAAAAGGCCCGACGTTATCGAGCCTGCCTAAAAGATCCTTGATTCCCGATGAATTTGTCGCCATGATTTCCTAAAGTCATCCCGATGGCTAGTAATAATTGGGGTGTCAGGATGAAGAGTAGATGCGCCAATACTGGACTTTAGTAAACCTGTGTTGCGATTAATCATGTTCTTTGCCTGAAACTGACCATAGCTAGACTCATCTGGATGCTTTCTTTTCCTCAATCCAAACACCTACCTTTCGCTTTTATTGTATTCTGACTCAAATAAAATGCAAGCTCCTAGACAAGTTAGCGAAAATTTGATACAATATTTGTGATATTGCAGTTTTTAACGCAGGATACAATGAAAAGTATTACTGCCGTATCTATCAATATTTGTGGCGCGGTCGTCTAGAGGCCTAGGATACCTGGTTTTCATCCAGGAGATCACGGGTTCGAATCCCGTCCGCGCTGCCAATTAAAAACGGCCCCCTTTGTGGCCTTTTTTTATCTTTAATTTAATGAGAAAAAATGTCCGAAGAAGTAATTTTAAGATTTGATGAAGTGTATTTTGAATACCAACACGAAAAGCCCATTTTAGATGGAGCCAGTTTTAGCGTGAGAAAATCAGCCAAAATAACGCTAATGGGTCAAAACGGTGCGGGTAAAAGCTCTCTTTTTAAATTAATTACGGGTGAATTAAAACCTAAGTCAGGCCAAGTGTCCGTTACAAATCATGCTTCTATCGCGACCGCTCACCAGGTTGTAGCGCGTGACGATTTTTCTCTAACAGTAAACGAATACTTTGCCAAAGCTTTCGACGAGCCAGCGAACGATTTACCAAGCAAAATTTATAAGGTTATGACTGCTGTGAATTTGGATGTACCGACCGATAGACGCGTCGGCGAATTGTCCGGAGGACAGCAAGCAAGGCTTTTGTTGGCATTTGCTTTAATTCAAGAATCTGATATTTTACTTCTAGATGAGCCAACTAATAACCTTGACCAAGCAGGAATCGATCGCTTAATTGAATTTTTAGTTATGTACGAAAAGACTGTCATTGTTATCTCCCATGACGCCGACTTCCTAAATTGCTTCACTGAAGGAGTTATCTATCTTGACATCTTCACCAAGAAAATCGAAAGCTATGTCGGCGATTATTATTCAGTTGTAGAAGAAATTACTCGACGAGTCGAGCGCGAACAACGAAAAAACGCGCAGCTTAAAAGAACAATTATCGACCGCAAGGAAAAAGTGAACTTTTTTGCCAACAAGGGCGGGAAAATGAGAAAACTCGCCAAGAAATTAAAAGACGAAACCATTGAGCTAGAAGAAGATATGGTTGATATTAGACGCGAAGACAAAACTATTAGAAATTTTACGATTCCAGTTCAAGATATTGTTGGAAAAATTGTCGAAATTAATGGCATAAAGGTAATTCACAATCACGAGCCACAAATAAAAAACGTTGATTTAGTATTACGCAAAAAAATGCATTTAATCGTCACTGGACCAAATGGCGTGGGTAAAAGCACTTTTTTAAGATCTTTAGTTTCCGGTAAAAATGAGAATGCAAAAATTTTAGACGAAGTTCGCGCAGGCTATTACAGTCAAGATTTTTCGAATTTAGATTTTGATCAAACAGTTTTTGATTCTCTTACCAGTGCCCTAATTGATGATACTGACATTTTAACCTTGCGTTCTGTTGCCGCCGGTTTTCTAATTGGAGGAGACTTGATGGGGCACAAAGTAAACGAACTTTCAGAAGGTCAAAAGGGATTATTAAGTTTTGCGCGGCTCGTATTAATGCAACCCGGACTCTTAGTTTTAGATGAGCCTACTAACCACGTTAATTTTCGCCATCTACCAATCATCGCTAAGGCAGTAAATGAATATCAAGGCGCCATGATCATGGTTAGTCACATGCCTGATTTTGTTTCACAGATAAAATTTGACGAAGAACTAAATTTAGAAAAAATCTAAATTATATTTTAAGAACATCGGTAATATTGGACTAATTTAAAAACAGCATCTGGTGAGATGCTGTTTTTAAAAATCACTTGACAAAAAGTGCGCTAACGCAGTATAGTTCAATAGAGGTTGAACAATGAATAAAAAAATAAATGTGCAGGAAATTACTTCGATATTTAACGAAAACAGAATTAAAATTCTATTGCAGCTTTTTGAGTGCAATGAAAATATTTGTGGATGCGACTTAGTCGAACAAATTGGAATCCCTAAAAATTTACTATCATATCATATGAAAATTTTAGAAAAAAGAAAAATTATCGAAGAAAAACGCTGCGGCCAAAAAAAGAATTATGGTTTAACAGATAAAGGCATCGCGTTAGTGAAACAAATAATTAAGCTACAAGAAATAATTAAATAAGAAAGGTATCATGGAAGAAACTTCAAAAAAGCAGTCAAAAGTCATAGTCTTTTCAACACCGACTTGTCCTTGGTGTGTAATTGCAAAACAATACTTAAACAAAAAAGGCATTGAATTTGAGAACAAGGATGTCTCAATCGATCACCATGCCGCAGATGAAATGGTTGAAAAGTCAGGCCAAATGGGTGTTCCTCAGCTTTGGATAGATGATGAAATTGTGGTAGGATTTGATCAGTCAAAGATAAATAAATTATTAGGCTTATAACTAAGCAGGAGGATTGATGAGTAACCCATGGAAGAGAACTAAGCTAAAACTAAAAATCGCAGCCAACAAAATTCCACTTGATTCATTTTCGGAAAGTAAAATTTTAAACCCTGATCGTATTATTGAGGTTTCTATTCCAATCAAACTGGACAATGGAAAAGTAAAAGTTTTCAAAGGTTATCGCGTTCAACATGATAACACCAAAGGCCCGTACAAAGGTGGCTTGCGCTATCATCAACACGTTGATATGACAGAAGTGAAAGCCTTGGCAACGCTTATGACAATCAAAAATGCAGTTGTAGATATTCCTTTCGGCGGTGCAAAAGGCGGTATCTGTGTTGATCCCAAAAAGTTATCAGTTACAGAATTAGAGGAGCTAACTCGCGAATTTACACGAAAACTTGCACCAATAATCGGCCCGAAGCTTGATGTGCCGGCACCCGATGTCAACACGAATCCTAATATCATGCGCTGGATTGTTGAGGAATATTCTAAGGTAGTCGGTAAGAAAGAGTTAGCAGTCGTGACCGGCAAACCAATTGATTTTGGCGGATCAGAAGGAAGAACAGAAGCAACTGGTTTGGGTGGATATTACGTCTTGCAAGAAATCGTTAAAAAACTATATAAAAAACCAGAAAATTTAACAGTTGCTATTCAAGGTTTTGGCAATGTTGGACTTTACTTAGCCGTTTTTTTGGTAAAAGCAGGCTACAAAGTCGTAGCCATTTCTGAAGAACACGGTGGTATTTATATCCCCGAAGGCATTAAAGACATTGATGATCTTTTTAAATGCAAAGAAAAAAATGGCAAGTTAAAAGGATGTATCGAGGGCGCTAAAAATATTGGTCCGGCTGAGGTATTAGAGCTGCCTGTCGATATCATCGTTCCGGCGGCTCTAGGCAACGCGATTACCACAGAAAACGTTAATAAAATAAAAGCGAAAATTGTTTTAGAAATGGCTAATGGTCCAACAACTTCTAAAGCGGATGAAATTTTGACCAAAAAAGAAGTTTTGGTTATTCCTGATATATTAGCAAACGCCGGCGGGGTGGCCGTTAGTTACTTTGAATGGTATCAAAATGTTCACAAAGAAAAAATGACTAAAAAAGAAGTCTTTAAAAAGTTGGAAGTTAAAATGAAATCGGCTGTTGATGCGGTTTACGAAACAGCTGATACATATGATGTTGATTTAAGACAAGCATCGTATGTTTTGGCACTTAAGAGGCTAACTGAAAAAGCTTAACAAATATATAAAATGAAGCTGAAATGCCTATGTTGAGCGGATTATTTTTGATGTTATTTTAAGAACAAGCTATCACACTTCTATCGATCATAGCTTTCTTATTGGCCCCAAATAAATTGATTTATTGTACAACGGGTGTAATTATTTTACCGCTAAAATCTACATTACCAGAGAAATCGTTCACTGATCTTCCCTTTGGTGAGTTATCTACAATCCGACCAGAAACTTTATTATTCAAGATATGAAATTTTTCAATTATACCAATATTTCCACTATTACCATAAATGTGAATGGATTTTGCAAAGCCTGCTATACTGTTGCCGGAAATAGTATTATCAGTAGTTGTATTATAGCCAGTCGCCGAAATATCAATCCCAGCAAGAGCTGAACTTTGATTTACCGAAGATTTTATTTGGTTATTTTGAACGACTGCATTGCAAATAGCTGAAGCCCCATCTGGCCAAACTTTATCAGCGTAGATGACGGATTCGTTCCCAATATTTTTTGTAAGATCAAAAGTATTACTTGTTAATAGGAACCCACAGCTATTATTTTGGTCAAACTTAAACACCACGTTTTTCAAATAGTTCAGATTGGCTTTAAATGTTCTAGAGGCTGATTTTGTAACATAACCAATGCCATCAGCACCTGTATAGTTTAATGAATTACTCTCTAACTTAATGTTTATATTACCAACAAGGTTGGTATCGTTACTATGAGAATAGAGATTTCTACCTTTATCACCTTTGTAATAACTGCCGTCCTGTGTAACAGTATTTTTAACAAAATTAACATTGTTTGAAAAATGCCATGTGGCTAAGACGGCATAACCGGCATTTTTAGCCTGATTATTTGAAAAGGTTACATTATTACTGCCTTCTGCATCAAGGCAAACATCATCACATCTTTCCACATAATTGGAATCTACCAAAATACCATCCCCCATTGATCCCCAGATTCCTGCCCATGTATTTTTAACATTATTATTCTTAATAGTTAAATTTTTAACCCAACGAGGATTACCTACTTTTCCGCCTCTTGAAGGATTTGCATCTCCACCCCACCACGTTAGGCCTTCATTATAATTAGTGAGGCGATTATTGCTAACCTGAACAGTCCTAGAATACTTGATGCCAATAGCCAAGCCACGGTTAGGAGATTTTGTAGTTATAGCACCAGTATTATTAATGACAGAAATATTGTAATTTAGCTGTAAATCGTTCGTTAATCCTGCAGTCCTGGCCGGATCGGAAGTCCCATCCCAAACATTGATTGGGTAGTGAACTCCACTTGAAAATAAATTCATGTTATTTACAGTATTGCCACTGAATACTATATTGCGTCCATCAATCACATCTAACGCCGTCCCTATAATAGAATCTGTACCGGCAATACCATCAAACGTAAAATTATCAACAGTAACATTTGTTATAAAATTCGGATAATTGCCCCTGACCACGAAAATATTTTCTTCAGATGATTTATTTGAATCAGATGTGTTGAAAGCCTGTTTTATGTGAGTACTAGAAGCGCTAGCTCCATGGACTCTAACATTTGATCTTAATGTGATCGGATAACTAACCTTATAAATACCACCTGGGAAATAGACGAAATTCACAGAGTTTACTGCTTTCTGAATGGCAGCTGTGTCGTCTGTTATACCATCACCTTTTGCTCCATAAATCATCACGCTCGCACTCGTCGTAAGCTCTATAGCTGAGGCTCTTTGACGATAAATAACTACTCCCAACAAGAGTACAAAGGTCAATAAAATCGAAACTGTGACAATGAAAGATTTGTTCTTAAATAATTTTTTGATTACAAGTTTTTGTCTCATAAAAAGCCCTCCTTAACTATTGTAATAGTAATGATGAGCTTTTACAATCTAAGCGCTTATTTGCTAATCTATGCCTGTTTTCTGGCTTTAGTTCGTAGTGTTGCATTCAATATTTTTTTGCGTAATCGCAAATTTTTTGGAGTTGCTTCTAAGAATTCGTCATCTTCCAAAAAGTCCAAAGCTTGTTCTAAGCTCAAAACAATTGGCGGAGTTAAGATAACAGAAATATCAGAGCTGGAAGCTCGAACATTAGTCTGTTTCTTTTCTTTGGTGACATTAATTTCAATATCTTCATCACGGTTATTCATACCAATAATCATGCCAGCGTAAACTTCTGTTTGAGGAGGGATAAAGGTACTACCGCGACCCTGTGCAATATTTAATCCATAAGTGACAGCCTTGCCCGCTTCTGAAGCAATTAAAACACCATTTCGTAATTTTGGAATTGGAGTACCAAGTGGTTCGTAGCGAAGAAACATCGAGTTCATAACTGCCGTACCACGAGAGATGGTCAATAACTGGTTTCTTAGTCCTAATAGACCGCGTGTGGAAATTTCAAAAATTAATCTGGTAGATTTATCACTACCCTCTTCTTGAGAAATCATAATACCTTTTCGGCGGCCAATTTCGGCGGTGACAGCACCGACTTTATCCGTATCCACATCAACAGTTAATTCTTCAATTGGTTCAGATTTTACACCATCGATCACTTTTTCGATGACATGTGGTTTACCAACTTGAAGTTCATAGCCTTCGCGTCGTAAGGTTTCAATAAAAACCGATAAATGCAATTCACCACGACCGGAGAGGATAAATTCCGTGCCATTTTCTTCTAAGCGAAGGGAAACATTAGTCTGGAGTTCTTTTTTAATTCTATCTAAAATTTGACGACCGGTTAAAAACTGTCCGTCTTTCCCGGCAAATGGTGAAGTATTGGCCGAAATTGCCATTTTTAAGGTTGGTTCTTCGATTTTAATAGCAGGTAAGGCTTCTGGGGTTGAAACATCACAAAGAGTATCACCAATATTAGCCGACGCTATACCTGTTATAGCGATGATATCACCTGCTATAGCCTCTTGGATTTCGATTCTTTTTAAGCCCTCACTGGTAAACATCTTGTCAATCTTACTGTTTTCTTTGACGCCATCTGTGTTTAGGGCAACAATACTCAAACCTTTTTTAGCGATACCACGGGTAATTCGGCCAATCGCATATTTTCCTTGAAAACTGTCCCAATCCAAAGTTGAAACCTGCATTTGGAACGGTTTATCTATTTCTGCTTCCGGAGCCGGAATATATTTTATAATCGCATCAAAAATCGGAGTTAAGTCCGCAGCTTCAGTAGAATCTTTCGGTAATTCATCCCAAGCTTTGCCATCACGACTAATGGAAAATAAAACTGGAAAATCTAATTGAGAATCGTCGGTCGCTAAATCTAAAAATAAGTCATAGGTTTTATTGATGGTTTCTAAAATATGAGCATCACGCTTATCAATTTTGTTAATAACAACAATTAATTTCAAACCTATTTCCAAAGCTTTTTTTAAAACAAACTTAGTCTGCGGCATTGGCCCTTCTTGAGCATCGATAAGAAGCAATGCCCCGTCAGCCATATTTAGAGTTCGTTCGACTTCACCGCCAAAATCAGCATGCCCAGGTGTGTCAATAATATTAATTTTCGTATCTTTATAGTGAACAGAAGTATTTTTGGCTAAAATGGTAATACCACGTTCGCGCTCTTGATCATTTGAATCCATAATCAAAACCTGAGACATTTCTGCCTCATTTTCACGAAAGGTTTTAGATTGTTTCAATAGTCCATCAACTAAAGTAGTTTTGCCATGATCGACATGGGCAATGATCGCAACGTTTCTTAAATCCATATTTCTCCTCATTTGTACTAACTTATATATTCTACCTAATGTTTTTAGAAAAGTCAATCTTTCAAACCTGTTTCAGACCTTGACATTGCCTCTTATCTATGTTATGATTGTAGCGACGGATTGAAAGTACTCGTGCGTATGCAAATACCCCGAGAAAGTCAACCGGGGTCGATTAGTAAAATTCCACTCTGCCTTTATAGGTAGAGTAAGAAAGAAAAATGGAAGAACAAAAGAACAAACTGTATGTTGGAAACCTCCCATACAGCACCAATGATGAAGGTTTGGGACAACTTTTCGCCGAATTCGGTGAAGTAGTTGAAGCCAAAGTCATCACTGACAAATTTTCCGGACG
Organism: Berkelbacteria bacterium GW2011_GWE1_39_12; assembly: GCA_001029735.1. GTDB lineage: Bacteria > Patescibacteriota > UBA1384 > UBA12157 > UBA12157 > GWE1-39-12. Next base: position 665,187 of record CP011213.1, on the reverse strand, counting down.
CTCAAAAGGTTTCGGCTTCGTCACATTAAAAGATGAAGAAGCTGCAAACAAAGCTGTCGAAGCCATGAATGGCAAAGAAATTGAAGGTCGACCTTTGACCGTCAACGTTGCCAGACCAATGCGCGAACGACGCTAAGTAGAGCTTGTTTCTAAAGGTTTTTAACCTTTTGGAACAAGGAATTAAAAGATCCGCTAAGATTTATCGAAAGATTTCTCAAAGCGGATTTTTTAATTACCAAGACTTGAAAAAACATCTGTTAAGTTGTAAAATGTGATTACAATGTATAAAAAATTATTTTTACTACCACTAATTATCGGCTTTTTATTTTTATTCAGCGGCTGTGATAGCCAAGTATCTGATGAGCCAATTAATGGTACTAGCAAGGACCCAATCATGAACCTAAGTTTTCCCGGAATCTTAAGCAAAGACAAAATCGAAAACAAAAAAGCAGTCATTACTACCAATAAAGGCGTGATTGAATTTGAACTCTTCGCTGACAAGTCACCAAAAACTGTCAGTAATTTTGTCTATCTGGCAAATAGTAAGTTTTACGATGGCTTAACTTTTCATCGTGTTGAACCAGGCTTCGTGATCCAAGGCGGAGATCCAAATGGTAATGGCACTGGTGGCCCAGGATACAAGTTTGAAGATGAAACCGTACAAGGCGATTACGAACTCGGTTCTGTTGCTATGGCCAATTCAGGCCCAGATACTAACGGCTCTCAATTTTTTATATGTCTAGATAACCTTCCCTCACTTCCAAAGCAGTACAGTCTATTTGGTAAAGTGACTTCCGGTATTGATGTAGTTAAGCAAATTGCCGTCGGCGATAAAATTGAAAAAATTGAAATCAAAGATAAATAATAAATGATAAATTTGATTGCGAAAATTACAAAAATATGACAAACATTAATAAATTTATTTCTTCGTCTGGCCTTTGCTCACGAAGACAAGCAGATCGTCTAATTAAAGAGAAACGAGTCTTTATTAATGGTCGTATTGCAATTGCGACAGATAAAGTTAGTGACAATGATGAAGTATCAGTTGATAAAAAAATTATCCCTCACACAAAACCTAAAAATATCTATTTAGCTTTTAATAAACCGTTAGGGGTGATCAGCACCACAGATACAACCGCCAAAGATAATATAATGAGCTATATTAAGATTCCGGAGCGAGTCTTTCCAGTTGGAAGATTAGACGTCAAGTCTGAGGGATTAATCCTTTTGACAAACGACGGTGATTTAACGCAAAAAATTCTCAAAGGGAAAGTAGTTGAAAAGGAATACGAAGTTTCAGTGGATAAAACAATCGATGAAACTTTCTTAAATAAATTAAGAAATGGCATAATGTTGGAAGGCCGAAAAACCTTGCCGGCAAAGCTAGAAAAATTAAGTGAAAGAAGCTTTCGTATTACCATTGTTGAAGGTCGCAAACGCCAGGTGCGTAGAATGTGCGAAAATTTCAACCTAAATGTCACCAAGCTGGTTAGAATAAGAATTGGGAAAATAAAGCTGGATGGAATTCCTGTCGGAAAATACATTGATATTCCTTCTGAAAAAATTTATGATTTGATTGGATTAGATAATAAATAAATTAATATTAGGAGACGTATGACCAAGGAATTAGTTAGACCAAAAAAAGGAAGGGTGCTTTTTGGCGTCGCCCAAGGTTTAGGCGAATATTTTGAGATCGATCCTGTTATTGTCCGTATTATTTTTATAATTTTAACTATTTGGGGCGGTATCGGTGTAATTCTTTATATTTTAGGAATTTTCCTTATTCCCGATGAAAACGGGGACGAAATCGAAAAAGAAGCAAAAGATCTAAAAAAAGATAAAGAAAAAATCAAAGATAAATTCCAAGCGAATACTAGATCAGTTGCTGAAGAGGTAAAGTATAAATCTAATAATTATGCTAATCAGTATGATCACGAGAAAAAATCCGGCAGTATAATTTTCGGCTTGATTGTTCTGGTTTTCGGTTTAATGCTATTGTTTAACAATATTTTCCCATGGTTTAGCTGGGGCAGATTCTGGCCATTAATACTGATTACAATCGGCTTAATTATTATTTCAAGCGGACGAAAGAAAGCAGAATAGACAATTTTTTATTAAAAATTATCGCGGATTTTTCTAAAGGAGAACATATGGCTAAGTTAAAACTTATCGCGAAATTTTCTAAGGAGAAAATATGAAATGGTTTTGGGGCTTATTAATTTTGGTGATCGGTTTAATAATTCTTGGACAAAATTTCAATGTTTGGGGATTTGATAATTTTGACCAATTATCAAAATTTTGGCCATTAATATTAATTCTCTTTGGTATTACATTAATGGTAAGACATATCAGGTTCAACTGGTTAATTATTCTTATTTCATTTATTGCGGCTATTGCGCTAATATATTTTGTGTCATTAAATGCGAGTGATTTTAAAGTCAATAAAGATAACCGCATCTTCTCTAGACCGAGCCAGACCTATGATTTTTCGCAGAATTTACCGTCTGAGGTAAAAAAAGCGAAAATAATCATCAACACAGGCGCAGTCGAATTAAATATCAAAGATAATGGTAATCAACTGATTAATGGAAACCTAGTTTCCAATTACAACCAGCCAGATATAAGTACCACAATATCAGGCGATACTGCAACGGTTATTTTAAAGAGTACAAAGATTAACAATTCTGTCTGGGGCAAAAATATATTAAATATCGAAATAACAGATAAAATTCCAATTGATTTAATTATTAACGCTGGCGCAGCAAGTATGAACTTAGATTTTTCAAAAATTTCTTTAAGTAATTTGGACGTAAATAGTGGTGCTTCAAGTATGAATATTACGCTTGGGGAAGTAATAAACGGAAGTAATATAAGCATTGAAACAGGAGCTTCCAGCGTGACTATCAAAACGCCAAAAGAATTAGGTGTTAAGATTATCGCTAAAACAGGGCTTACGGGCAAGAACTTTGAAGGTTATAATAAAATCGATAATCAAACATACCTAAGCCCTAATTTTGATCAAACAAATACCAAAATAACTTTGACTATTAGTGCCGGTGCGTCAAGTATCAATGTAGAACCCTCAAATTAAAAACTCAAAACTAATAAAAGAGATGTGCTAAATAGCATCTCTTTTGTTAAAATAGATCAAACCCGCCACACTACAAAAGATAATAACTATACCAAAAGCCAAATAAGACCAGTAGTCAACCTGGTTATATACAAGTGCTTTTGCTGGATTGAAATAATAAAAAAAAGAAAAATATTTCAAATCACTCAAACTATCTTTGATGCTCGAAATTATATTCAACACATACATTACAACTAAAATCATTCCCGTAACAAACAAAACTTTACCTTTTTTAGAAAAGATTGAAGAGAAAAAAATGCCAATTGAATAAATTGACCACGCAAAGAGCAAAGCCAAAATCATCAAAGTAAAGAAATTATCGGATTTATAGGGAATGTCATATATCATATTTAAAGGAATGACCGTGTAGATAGATATAAAAGTAAAGAGAATTATCATCAAAAGCCCGGATAGATATTTACTAAAAAAAAGTTTGAGTCGACTTATTGGCTGAGATAAGAGAATCTGCATTGTCCCATCCTCAATTTCACCAGAAAAAGCACTTCCCGAGAAACTTAACGATAAAAGTATTACAAGCAGCGGCCACACAAAAGAAAATTGTTCCGTTGCCAAAAAACCTTCGACCGTTGTAAAACTTTTTATGTCGAAATTAAAAGCTTTTAAAAAACCTTCGGGGTAAGATGCTATCAGTTGTTCCAAAGAGCCAGTTTGATTTGAAAATGAAGGATATAGGGCAATATACATCCAAAGTAGTGCTACCGAAAAGGCGCTATATATCAATAGCGATCCCCTTCTGTCCCTGAAATTTCTTTTTATTATTGACCACATTTATCCTCCTTTTGAGTCTTGTCTTTCGCATAAAATTCCAGAAACACCTCTTCTAATGAAGCATGCTCAATACTAATATCTTGAATTTCGTAATTTGAAAGCTTTTTTATCAAAGGATTGATGTCTCCCTTTGTCGAAAGGACAATTCTATCAGGAAAAGTTTCAACAACTTCTACGCTATCAAAAACAAAATCCTGTATTGCAAATTTATCATTAAAATTAATCGTAATTCTGTGAATCCGTTTTGATCTTAGGTTATCAATACTTTCTTGAGCGATCATCTTTCCGTCTTTTATTATTCCAACTCGGTTACAAAGCCTTTCCACTTCAGGTAAATTATGCGAAGACATAAAAATACTTGTTCCCTTGGATCTTAGATCTTCTAGAATATCGTAAATCGTGTTTTGTAATAAAGGGTCTAATCCGACAGTGGGCTCGTCCATGATTAGTATTTCTGGTTCATGCATAAGTGCCATAATTAAACCCAATTTTTGGCGATTTCCACTAGAAAGTTGGTATGCTTTCATTCCAGGATTAAAGTCTAATTTTTCAACAAGCATGGATAGATTATTAGATTTCCCACTTATCGCTTCTAAAAGAGAAAAATGATCACTCCCTGACCAGGACTCATAAAGTTTAACATTGCCCGGCAAATAACCGATCTTATTTTTTAGGCAGTGCGAGTTGATGTTAGCATTCCTATCCAATAGTTTAATTTCACCACTTGTGGGTTTAACAAAATCCATGATACATCTTATTGTCGTGGTTTTACCAGCACCATTCGGGCCCAAAAAACCGAATATCTCACCCTTTTCCACTGAAAAATTTAGATCTTCGACAGCCCTAACTTTACCAAAACTTTTACTTAGATTTTTAACTTCAATAACGGTCATATTTATTAAATTCTTTCTTCTTTTGGCCCAATAAAGTAATTTATTACAATAGAAAATATTGAATAAACCAGGGCAGCCCAAAATGCCGGCCAAAACCCTGAGATATCAAAGCCCTTCACAAAAGAAGCAACAAACCAGAACATCAAACCATTTATCACAAAAGTAAAAAGACCCAGCGTTAATACGTTCAATGGTAGTGTTAGCAAGAGTATAATAGGTCTAATAACCGAGTTAACCAGTGCCAAGGCTAAAGACGCAATCAATGCTGTGAGAAAATTACCGATTTCCACGCCCCTTACATAATAAGGAATCACCATTAAGACTAAAGCATTGATAATCCACCTGGTAATAGTATACAACATCGTTCTCCTTTATTTGCTTTACTGCCGCGCAATTTTCTTTTTTCTTAATTAATACATTCTTATTATACAAGTTTAGAAAATTCTCAACAATACAGATACAAAAAATCAAGGCTTTAACACCTTGATTTTTTGTGGGGTGGTCGAACGGACTCGAACCGTCAACCTCCAGTGCCACAAACTGGAGCTCTGCCATTGAGCTACGACCACCATACTCCCTTATTCTACCAGAAAAAGGGCATTTTCTCAAGCTAAATTTTACAGTTTGTTTTCTCGATGATAGATGTAATCTTCAATCGCTTCAACAACTTTTCTCATTGTAATTAATGCTTCAACTGGATATTTGCCAACAGTTGTTTCATTTGACATCATAACTGCATCAGTTCCGTCGTAAACAGCATTCGCAATATCTGAAACTTCAGCGCGAGTGGCGAATGGGGCTGAAACCATTGAGGAAAGCATTTGAGTCGCAGTTACCACCGGCTTACCCTCGTAATTGCATCTTTTTATGATTTGTTTTTGTAAAATTGGTAACTTTTCAAATGGCATTTCTACACCTAAATCGCCTCTTGCCACCATAATGCCGTCAGCTGCCCGAATAATGGAATCGATATTATCGAAGGCAACAGCAGTTTCAATTTTACACATAACACGAGCTTTGCTGTTGCCCATTAGCTGGCGAAGCTGTTTTACATCTTCTTCAGTCTGAACAAATGAAATCGCAACCCAATCAGGATTCTTAGTTAAAATAAACTCTAAATCCTTTTTGTCTTTATCTGTAATCGAATTGGTGGTTGTCTTAGTAAGTGGTAAGTTTACGCCTTTTTTAGGATAAATATCACCGCCACGAATTACCTTGCAATACATCCTATGGTCAATAACTTTTTCGACTACCAATTCAATTAAACCGTCTTCAATTAAAATAATGTCTTTTGGCTTAACGTCTGAGTGAACATAGGGATCATTTATCATGATTTCTTTGTCCACTGCTTCTGCAATATTTGATGTTAAAACAACTTTTTGTCCATCATGAATTTTTCGCGGAGCATCTTTAAAATCAGCAATTCGGATTTTTGGACCCTGTAAATCGCAAAGAATTTCGACATTTTTCTTTAATTTTTTTGACCATTTTCTAACAAGATCAATTCTTTTGGCATGATTCTCATGGCTGTCGTGAGAGAAGTTCATTCTCGCCACACCCATGCCGTTTTCAATTAATTCTTTAATTTTTTCTGGGCTTTCGGTATTTGGACCGATGGAACAAATAATTTTTGTACGCATAATTTCCTCTAGAGAAACAAAAAACAGCTTTTGGCTGGTTTAATTAATAATAATTTTGGTGCGCCCGGTAGGACTCGAACCTACGACCTTAGGGTTAGAAACCCTGCGCTCTATCCGCTGAGCTACGGGCGCAAAGCGCACTGTTATTAAATTCTGAAAGAATTAGCTATCTACGGGCGCGAAAGCGACCTGCTATTCAAATTCGAAAAATTTAAGCTTTACTACGGGCGCAAAATAATCAGTGGAGCGGGTGAAGAGAATCGAACTCTCGTATCAAGTTTGGAAAACTCGCGCTCTACCATTGAGCTACACCCGCAATGGTCGGGGAGACAGGATTCGAACCTGCGGCCTCCTGGTCCCAAACCAGGCGCTCTACCAACTGAGCCACTCCCCGAAATATCTTCATACTCATTATAGCAAAAATAGATTTTCCGTATTTAGCATACCAATTATATCTTAAAACCAACAATAAATCAACCTGGCCTTAATTAATATCAACCAAATAAACACCAGGCGTAATTTGTTTGGCCGGATACTGTTTAATCCACTTGTAGGCGTTCGTTTCGTAATAAGTTGCAGAAATTATGACATAGCCTTTTGCATTGGTATTGTCCGGCTTTAATTCCGGATAATTTAAGCCGTAATAATTAAGTGCCATCTGACCATCCCATGGATATGTCATATAACTAACTTCAACATTATTTTGATCAATATAGGTTTTGACACGATAAATATCTTGTCCCCAATCTAAATTAGAGTCAGTCAAAATTTTATGACCATTTTTTGGACCTAGTGCAAATTCGTTAAAGTACGACAAATAATCAGGGAAAGAAATTAAAGCACTTACTAAATACCAGACAACGGAGACGGCGACGATTACTTTTAACCAATTTTTTCTTGAAAAATGAAAAATATTAATCGTTTTTGAAATATAAATAAAGATAAAAGGAAAAATCGGCAAAATATGTCTTATACCAAGATCAGCTTTGGAAACCATGGCAAGCGTTAAATAGATGGCCGGCGGCATTATCAACAACAACTCGTCAAAATTATCTTTGGCACTTAATTTTTTTCGGTAGATAATCGCCAATGTAAATAAGATAAAAATCGGGATAGGTGTTTTAAAAAAAATAGCGACCGGAAAATAATACCACCAGCCGTCATTGGAATTCATACCCAAAAGAAATGAGCCGTGACCGCCCAAAGCATGAGTGGTAACAAAAACAAAACCTTTAAAAAAATCTGCAGGAATTAAAACAGGACGGACGAAAGCATAAACATTATTGTATTGGCTTGGCACTTCTGCGGAGTTTTCTGACTGAAACACATCAAAACTATCATAAAATTTATTAAAATTTCTAATTTCAAAAGTAACTTTTTCCGACAAGCCCTCCTTTATTTCTGGCGGCGATTGCAATGAGAAACCATAGGTTGACCAAACGACAAAAAATGAAATCACTAAAACTAATAAATAACTAAAAAACGCCGTTGCATATTGTTTTTTATCTTGGGCTAATTTCACAATCGCTAAAATTAAAAGAATAAAAAATAGTATTATAGCAGTAAACTTGGATGCCATAGCGAGGCCTGAAAAAATCCCAGCCAATAATAAATTTAACCAATTTTCTTTTATATTTATATGCTTTAGAAATTTACCCCAGAAGTACACAGCGATCAAGGTAAATAAAGTTAATCCTAAGTCGGTATTGATCAAATGACCGTGGGATAAAATATTGGGAAAAAATAAAACTAAAAAAGCCGCTAAGACACCGGCTTTTTCCCCATACAATTTCTTTGCCCAAAAGAAAGCAAAAAAGCCCAAAATCAAAGTGAGTAATATTGGCGCAAGTCGACCTAATAATAAAACTTTACCGGCATCATTCCCCCAGCCATAAAGAAGCTTTTCGCCCAATACTCTTGCTTCTTGCCAAGAGTCATAATAATAATTGCCAGCATTGTCCCACATTGAGGTAAAATCTGTACGAAGGTTAGCAAGGAGTAACGGCAGTGCTGATAATTCTTTTATCAAAGGCGGGTGTTCTGGATCTAATCGAAAATCACCTTTGGTTAAATATGTATAGCCTGCCACGAGATGGATCGCTTCGTCAGTAGTCTGTGAATCAGATTTGGCAGCATAAATTTGCAAAGCAAATGCGCCTAGAAAGACTCCCACCAAAATAGCCACTAGCCATTTACGCATTCTTAACCGCCTTTTTTTCCGTAACCCAAAATGTCATATATTTACCTAGCATAAATCGAGTTTGAGCATCGATTGCTGGCAGAGAACTGAAAAAGATGGCAGTAATCGGCGTTAGTACCCATTGAGCCAGCATTTCAAAACTTTTACGTCTTCCCATGCCTCGCGGCCTTGGCGGAAGTAGAAGCGTCGATATGATCATTGAAATCACCAAACCGAACCACGTTAAAGCAAGTAAAACCCTGACAATACCTTGTAAGTTTTGAGCTAAAACCGTTTCATGGAAACTTGGATTAATTAATAATGGCAACCAAGCAATAACCGCAATATAAATCGATGATGTTGCAAGCGAATAATTTGCCTCAAATAATCTATAATTTTTAACTAACTTATCCCAAAGAGGAATTTTCTTGTTATTTATTGAGCTAATAACAACATAAGGAAAATGTTCAACACCGTAATACCAGCGTTTTTTTTGCAAATACTGATTTTTCATTGTTAATAGCCAGCTATCCGCCAATACTGCATCCATATAGACAGGCACAAAAATCGGCACAACTTGATGATCCCCATCAAATTTAAAATATGCTCGCCAGAATTGACGCGAATCTTCATTAACAACTGAAACGTCCCAAAAATCAATTTCGACTAGCATTTTCAAACTCATCGCATGAGTGGAAAAATTCATTAATCGCCATGGCCTGGTTACCTCAATCAGTTGCCAAAACGAATTGCCAAAAGCGATTACCCGAGAAATTGCTGGGGCATACCAAATATTATTTGAATACAATGGGATTGGCTGAAAACTTCTATGATCACGATTTGGGTCGGTGATGTATTTGTAAGTTAAAGAAGCAAGATACTTTGGATGAAAACGAGTATCACAATCTGCGGTAGTAACGATAACATCTTCAAAAAGAATTTTTTCTAGCTCTATATATTTTTGAAGCTGCTTAGCTGCCCAACGCGCGTTAGCTCCCTTAGCTTTTACTTCACCAACGATATCTGGATGTGACGAAGAAATAATTTTGAAAAATTTGCCATCGAATTTTTTTGTCACCTGGTCAACAACTTCTTGACCCTGAACCGGATAACGCGCTTCAGTCGCTAATACTAAAATAATTTTCTTAAGTGGATAATCTGATCGGGCCAAGGCTTCAACGGAAGACAAAACGGTTTCCACGTTTTCTTTGGAAACAGCAAACATGACTGCATGATAAATACCGGTCCATTTTAAATTGATCGGATCAGACTCAAGATTTCGACATTTTTCGATCCAATCAATTTTTATATCATGTTTCATTAATCTATACCCAGTAATAAGATGGTAGCCCATTACAATTGATTTGTAGAGCCAATAGAGATCAAAAATAATAACGTAAGTCGCCACAGCGGCCGGAATGATGAAAGATAAGAAAACTGGCAAAATAAATGCAATCCAAATAATAGCTCCAGGAACAATTTCAAGAAAACGAATAATTTTAGTTTTTTTCAATTTTCTCCTTAAAAAGATCCGGAAATCACTGTCATTTTAATAAAAAATAAAATCAAAAATTGAACCATCAAACCGATGGTAAGAAGTATGATGCTAATATTTTTTTCTTTCGGATAAATAATAACAGCCATAAAAAGATTAATTATTGCCACAGCTGATGAAAAAACAATCGGTGTTAAATTAAGAAAATCTTTGTATTTATCTAAGTAGAGATACCAAATAATGAAATTCAAAAGAAGGATCAAAACAAACTCTAACAACACAAACCAATTTAACCAAAATGGGTTAAAAAAGAAATATTTAATTTGTCTTAAAAAATAATTTAATATTTTCATAATTTACGGAGCTTCCGAGAGTCGAATGAATGCCTAAAGACGGAACCTAACTTTCTTTTATTGTTTGGGAGCCGATGGGCAGATTTGAACTGCCGACCTCTTCTTTTAAATTTTCGCTGGAGCCCGGAAGAGGATTTGAACCTCCGACCTTTTCCTTACGAAGGAACTGCTCTACCACTGAGCTATCCGGGCGAAAATTTTTACTGGAGCAGGTAAGCCATACCATCCTACATGCAGATTTATTGGAGCGGGATACCAGAATCGAACTGGCATCTTATCCTTGGGAAGGATACATATTACCACTATACTAATCCCGCTCCAATAAATCCGGGAAGGACGCATTTTGCCACTAAACTATACCTGCGCAAAATTTGGGAAGGTCACGTTCTGAACTAAACCATACCCGCTTTATATCATGATTGTAGCAAATTTAACCTTAAAATGGAAGAATAAGAGTTGAAATAATAGTCTTTTTGTGATATGATCTATCTTGAACTGAGAAAATTATGGGCTCGTAGCTTTTTCGGTTTTGACGAATTCCGAAGGATCTACCGGTTTCAAAGCTTGCTTTGAACCAGCAAAGAACAAGAGCCCGAAGTAAAATTGAATAGATTGTATTTGTGTACGGGCTCGTAGCTTAGCCGGTTCAAAGCGCCTCCCTGTCACGGAGGAGATCGCCGGTTCGAATCCGGTCGAGCCCGCCATTTGGAAATTCACTACTTAAGGTAGTGTTTTTTCGTATTTGGTGGCCTTCGGCCAATACCGCCTCTGCTTTTCCGAAATGAATCCGGTCGCCTTTAGTATGTAGACGCCATAGTCCCCAATTTTTTGTTGGTTTTAAACACAAAAAAAACAAGCTTGAGATAGTAATTTTATACTTAATATTTAGGCTTTTTTAGGCCTAAGATGCTTAAAATTAATAAAAAACTTATATGATATAATAAATACAATGAATAATCCACAAATTGAAATATTATATTTACATGACGTTAAGTACGGCAATCTAAAGCCACAAGAAGATTCTTACGGAACAAGAGATAATATTTTTTGTATTGCCGATGGAATTACACGGGATCCTAAAAGCCCAAGTGATTTTAATGATTTACCAATAATTCAACTATTAAAAAATTATCCAAGCCCAAGCCCCGCTAAAATGGCAGCTGATTGCTTTTGTAAAAGCTTTTTAGACTTTACAAACAATAAAGTTATAGATAAAAACACGGTTAAAAGTGCTTTCAGTTCAGCTAATGAAAAAATTGCAGAACTTAATAAAAAATATAACCCTAACCCCGACTATTTGGTAAATGATTTTTACGCCTGCGTGGCCTCGGGCGGACTTATTTATGATGGTAAATTATTCTGGGCATCGATTGGTGATTGCCAAGTAATGATTATAGATAAAACTGGTAAAATTAAATTTGAATCTCCTAATGGATTGGAAGACTTTCTGCATTATACACAAAGTCACAAAGAGAAATGGTCTGACCCTAAAAGACGCAAGGAAATTCGTAGACAATATCGAAACAATCCTAATAAAGTTATTGATGGTAAGCTTGTTTCTTATGGAGCTTTAACTGGTGAAAAAAATGCTGAACCATTTATTAAATCTGGTTTTAAAAATTTAGATCCGAGTGATTTCATACTCTTTTATAGTGACGGCTTTGCCCAAGCTTTGGGAGACCTTCATTTTAGAAACTCACTGGTTTCAACCAACAGAGAAAAGCTCCTTGAATTAGACGGGAAAATGGCTCAAGGTGATTATGAAAAATATGGAAAAGAAAGAACTCTGGTTTTAATTCAGCCCTAATCGGTCACATAATTTCCCGTAGGAACTAATTTGGGAATGATTATTTCTCCTCATAATAATTCAAACATCATTTACAATTAGCCGCCACTTGGAAATTCAATACTCAGGAGTGTTTTTTCGTATTTTGTGTCCTTCGGCCAATACCGCCTCTGCTTTTCCGATATAATCCGGTCGCCCTTAGGCATATGACCGCCAACAAAGAAGATAACACTTGAGGTTATTTTTTGATATAATCACAGTATGCATGAAAAAATAGATAGGTTAGGAAAGATTATTTGGGAATATCATCATTTAAATCAACCACTAGTAAAAGCTGGTGCTATTTTTGTACTGGGTAGCATCGACAAAACTGTGGGTGAATATGCTGCAGAATTATTTTTGAAAGGATATGCTCCGTTGATGATATTTTCTGGAGGTATGGCCCATAATAATGATCTGTTAAGTACAGGTTGGAACAAATCAGAAGCTGAAGTTCTATCTGAAATTGCCATAGAAAAAGGTGTTCCTAAAGAAAAAATAATTCTTGAAACAAATGCATCCAATACTAGCGAGAATATTAATTTTGTTAAAAAGCTTTTGGCTGAAAGACAATTGGATATAAGCTCATTCATTTTAGTACAAAAGCCATATATGGAACGAAGAGCTTACGCAACATTTAAAAAACAATGGCCTGAAAAAGAATTTATCGTAACATCTTCACCGGTAACTTATGAAGATTATATGATAAAATCAAAAATTCCTAAAGAACAGACGATAAATATTATGGTTGGTGATTTACAAAGAATAAAAGAGTATCCAAATAAAGGTTTTCAAATTACCAGGAAATCCCTAATAAGGTCTGGGATGCTTACGAAAAATTAGTTGCATTAGGGTATACAAGACATTTAATCAAACATTAGACTGATAACGTATGAGTCACATCAAAAAAGACCCTTTCGGGCCTTTTTTGTATATTTATTATTTAATGAATCGCCAGATCTTTGAAGTCTTTTTCACTCCAGATAACCAAGCATCAAAGCTGTCTGAGATTTGACCTTTTTTGTCTTCGATCTTGATAATTTCAAAACCAATCGAAGTCTTTACAGGACCAACAATATCACCCTTTTTGGCGGAAAAAGCAGCGTTATCAAACTCGGGAATCGGCGTATCATTAACAACAAGCTGTCCTTTTGCCAAATAACCAAGCTCGCCGCCGTTATCTTTACTCTTTGAATCTTCTGAATATTGCTTAGCCAAAGCAGCAAAATCACCATTGTTTTTGGCTTGATTTGCGACATCATTTGCTCTAGCTTCATCTTTGATTAAAATATGGGAAACCTGAACTTGAGCAATAACTTCATTTTGGATTTTCTCTTTTAGAACTTGCTGTCTTACAAGTTCCTTGAAGTCCTTTTCACTCATCCCATATAGCTCACTTAGGACTTTCTTAACTTCTGAAACACCACCGGCTTGATCAACAATTTTCTGATAAGCATCATTTACATCTTTGCTACTTACTCTTACGTGGTAGCGCGTAGCCTGAAGCTCCAATGTCTTATTTTCAACTAGTTGATCAACAATTTGCTGTCTTAAAGCAGTCTCGTTTGGGATAGGTTGCTTTGTCTTTACGGAAAACTGTCTAATGTAGTCTAGCTGACAATAATAATCTTTTGCCCAAACAAAATGACCATTTATCGTTGCAACAGGTAGAGGATAATATTTAACAGTTGTTTTTACTAAGCCTGATTCTGATTTTCCCGCATAAACCCAGACTGCGGTTAGAATCCCAAAAACTAGATAAACAATAACCAATAACCATATGATGGCCGAGACAATCCAGCCCACTTTTAAACGAGGCTTAAGACGAGGAAGTAAATGTCTAATAAACCTATGAATAGCATGGCCGATCCGTTTGAAAAATTTTAGTACAATCATTTTGCCCTTCTTATGTTAATTTATCTTGAAGTCTTTAACCAAACTGTTACAAAAACAATCACCAAAATAAGAAAATTCACTAATAGATAGCCCCCTATCTTGTTTAATCGTAACATAGACCGAGAGGAGAAGTAAACAAGGCTCGAAATTTGATAATATGCAACAACCAACACCAAACTCTTTACGCCTGGATCAATTGGCCAGAAGTACAAACTTAAAAATAGCTCAATTATCGCAAAACCGGTTAAAACTACATAGACATTAATAATTTCTTTTGACAACGATTTTCCGATCTCATCGATGACTAAGCTTGGGTAGAAAACAAGGCCAATGAGAACAATGACCAAAATCATCGCTATATAGAGAGGCAGATTTACGCCGTATAGTAAGTTATAAATAGAAAAAAAACCTAAATATAAAATGGTGAGATTTATTAACTCAAAACGAGAGCTTGTACCGCTTGGCCTTTCTTTAAATGTAAGCAATACACCAATCAGAACCAAAATAATTGCCAAGATTTTTAGAGTTACATTTTCTTCAAAAAACAAAAAACTAGAAAATGACCCCAATAGAACTATCAAATAAATTATTTTTTCAAATATATGTTTTTTGTTAAACATTTACTGCACTACCTTGTAAGTGCATCTTGACCGACAATGACCTGAATGTCAACATTATTACAGGAAGTCTTGGTCTGAACAGTTCCACTAACTAAGGTAGCTATCTTTGCGGCCGTATCGGTTGCGCTTGCGCCTGAGCAGTTATAGACCGATGTTACAGTAGTTTTAGTCGTATTACTAACATTTGTCACATTATAACCGTTTTTTTCTAAGTTATCGGAAACTGCTGTTCCCTCCCCTACCTTACCGCTTCCATTCAAGACTTCAACTTTTAACGAAGCCGCAACTTCATTAAAAATATTTTTAGCGATCAATTGTAAATCCGAATAATTATTGGCTCCCTTTTTCGGTAAGATTATATACGAGCCACCAGAGCTTGTACCCGAAACTAATGGGCTGCCAGCAGAAGTATCAAGAACCTTATTAATTATATTAGATAGGTCTAAATCCTTGACGGAATCCCAAAAGCCTTTTATATCATTCACTGACATATTTGTCGTAACATGATTCCCCAGGATTCCTAACAAATCAGTAACCTTTTTCGGATTAGCTAACGTATTAGCGGTCAACATTTTTTGCTTTAAGGCCGCTATAACTTTTTGTTGTCTTTTTGAACGATCAAAATCTGAGGTGGTTTCTCTTGAACGGGAGTATTTTAAGGCTGTTGCACCATCAAGATGATGTTGGCCAGCCGTGATTTTAAACGGAGAATAATCTATCATATTGTCCGCAGGATATAGCGGATCATATAAATCTTTATCCACTACCACGTCTATTCCTCCGACAGTGTCGATCATTTTTTTAAAACCGTTAAAATCAACAGTCACAAAATAATGAATCGGTACACCTAAAATATTGCCGATTAAGTCTGAAGAAACCTTGCCGCCACCGCCAGTTGTTTTTGAATTTTTTTCTCCATAATAATAAGCTTCATTTAGTTTTGCGCTTCCATAACCAGGAACATTAACCCACAAATCTCTTGGCACGGAAATCATCGCCACTTTCTTAGTCTTCCACTCAATCGAGAGAACAATCATTGTGTCTGACAGAGTCCCGCCAGGGTGACCCACGCCGCCCATACCAAGGATCAAAAGATTAGTTCGGCCTTCGCTTTGTCCTTTTAACGTTGGTTGGCTGGTACTTAAAAAAGAAAATAGGCTACCTTTTCCGTCTGAAAGAGCAGTAACTTTATTTAAAGCGCGGTAGGCAGAAACACTAATCCAAATACCCACACCTAAAACTATCGCTAAAAGCGAAAACAATACTACTTTTAATACTTTTCTTTTCGGTTTTACTATTTGACCAACGTTGTGTCGAATAACCATAATCTCCTTTAATAGATAATAAATAAAAAAAATCCCTCTATATAAATTATAGCAAACAAAAGCGTCAAAACAAATTATTTTTTGTCTAAATAAGTGGGCAGAACTGGCTGGTTGAATTTCTGGGGCGCTTTATTGGCGAGAGCAATATTTTCATTTAAATTAGTTAGATTATAACCAAAAACAGGAAGATCCAGGCTCCAGCCTAATGTATTAGCGACGGTAACGCCGATGCGAACTCCAGTATAGGAGCCCGAACCAATGTTAACTAAAACAGCCTTTAAATCCGCTAATTGAATATTATTTTTCGATAGAAACTTATTTAAGGCCGGCAACAAATTTTCAGATTGTTTTTCCGTTTTTATAGTCTCAGAACTTGCCGTAACACCGATAAGACCCAGGGTGATTTCTTGACGATTTGTTGAATCAATTTGCAAAATCAATTTTTATCTTCCTTTCGTTTTCATCTAAAGAACCTGCTTTCGCAGAACCTTGTTTTTCAATTCGCTCAAAATAAATATTGATAACATTTTTAGGTAAGATTTCTTTAATTTTTTCAGCCCATTCAACAACTAATATTATGTCCTGACGATCTAAATAATCTTCTATTCCTACCGATTTAATGTCATCAATTGATTCGACTCGATAAGCATCAACATGCACCAGCTCGATCTTTTTATCGTCGATTTTTCCCGAATATACTTTTAACAAAACAAAGGTTGGCGAGGTCACGGTATCGTTTACCTTTAGGCCTTCTGCCAAACCCTTTGTAAAAGTAGTCTTGCCTCCACCCAAATCTCCATGCAACGCCAAAATTTCTCCGCCCTTTAAATCGGCGGCTAATTTGAGCGCAATTTCAATTGTTTCTTCTGAACTTTTTGTAATCATCCCTGTTATTATAACAAAAATAATGCTTAATATAAAGATTAGGTTTCGTCATCACCAAAATGACCACCAATCTGTCGACCTGTTTTTTGTTTACTGAGTTTGCGAATTGTGATAATAAAAAAAACAAATAAAATAATCGACAGACCAATAATCGTTTTTATTGCTTGGCCTAAAGATAAATTTTTAATTTCTTCCTTTTTATTTTCCGAAACTGTATTTGAAGCTGCGGCAACTGCCTTAGAAACCGGCGGACTATTTATCGCTTTTACTGTTTCTGTCGCAACTTTCTTTACGGCTTTTTTTGTTGACACTATCTTAGCCGCATGTTCAACCAACAATATATCATTTTGACTACGAGGCAAGACTCGCCAAGTCTGGCCATAAAGATCAACCACTCCGACGATTTCGAAAATATCACCTTTATTCATTTCTGGTTTATTGATTCCAGTCTTTTTTTGGATATACACTTTTACTAATCCAGAGCCGTCATCCAAATAAAAAGTATCACCAGACGTAGACACAACTTTACCAGTAATTTTGACCAACTTATCGAGATAATTTTCAAAATCACCCGTTGCCATTTCAATTGGTGTTGTATTAATAATGGGTTCTATTTCTTGAACCTCTTCGATTTCTAAAATCACAGTGATAATATTGTCACTACCTTTGGTAGGCGTTGTCGTCCATGACCATGCGCCATCAGGCCCAATTACCCAAGACAAACCCTCATCGCCGTTATCCGTATAGATTATACTTGAGATCAAGTTATTATTTGGTTGATACAATTTAACTTCATCGCCATCATTATTTAAAGTTAAGTCACTTTCGGTTCTTGGAAATGAAATAAATTCGTAAGCCTTAATAATAGTGCTTTTTGGAATCAAAAAAAATTTTCCAGAGCCGTCAACAATCCGCCAACCACTCAAATCAACATCTAAACCAGATTTATTAAAAAGCTCTATCCATTCGCCTATAGTATCATCACCTGTTGGGTTAGGTAAAATTTCGCTAATGCTAATTTCTTTTGAATAGACGGGTTCAATAATTTCAAAACTGCGAGGAATTGTATAAACATAATTGAGACTATTTTCGGCTTTTACTCTCCAAAAATATTTACCAATTTCTAGTTCGGAGGCATCGATCAAAATGCTAAAACTTTCATCGCTAGATATTTGACAAACGTATTTTATCCCCTCTTCTTCAACCCAAGAAAAATCGATTGTCTGTGTTGGTAAGAAGGTTTGATTATCAAGCGGTAATACATATTCCGGCGCTATAACAGGCTCAATTTTTGTTACCGAATTTTCGATCCCGGGAGTACCACCTAATTCTATACTTTTTAACCACTTTTTATAATCTAGCTCGTTAGGCGGACCAATAACTTCCATTGAGTAACCGTCCCCCATATCAGTTGTCCAGCTGATAGTGTTTTCGTAATCACCACTTGGATCGGATAAAACTATTTTTCCTTTGGCATTAGTGACTGCAACTGAAGTATTATTCGAAATGATTAAATAATCTCCATTCTTCATCAGCTCTGAAACTAAAGTAATTGTTTTTGTTGGCGAAACGCTATCCGGATCATTGAAGATTTTTATCTTCCAATCTTTGAGATCAATATCTGATAGACAAAGAAGTTCGATCCATTCCTTGCCAATATCTGCACCTTGAGGATTAGCCATCACTTCATTGATAACAAGCTGCGGAGATATTTCTTCTGCCTGAGCTTTCTGCGGTAATAAAAAACTATACCCTAACAGAATTATCCCCAAAATAATCCAAAATAACTTTTTCACTTTTCTAATTCTCAAATCGTTATTTACAATCTACGCATTGGTAATTTAAAGTATAACTTCACCACCTAGGTTGAGATCGTCTTTTTTAATTTCACCTGATTCTTTTATCTGGCAGTGATTTACCGATTCCACATTCTGACTTGCCTCTTCAAAACTTTGTTTCGTTAAAACCGATGAATTATTCATATTTTCAGGATTTTTTCCTCGCCGCAAAACACCTTCTCCGTCCATCAGATCTTGCCGACGACCATCACGTTCAATTAATTGGTCGTGCAATTCCAAAACTTTCGCTGAAAATACCTGTGGATTTGGTACGGCGTGAAGTAAAAAGTTTTCGACGCGTTCACCTGCTGTCTCAACTAAAACATCCCCGTAAGAGAACATGGTAGGAAAAATGCCGTCTATTTTAGATGAAACATCCTGAACTCGAGTTAAAGAAAGCTGTGAAATCTTGCGATTAAAAAAACCATTTTGGACAATATCCACAATCGAATCATTGGTTAAAATATAAAGATCATAGTAATAAGAAATCCATGCATTAAAAATTGAGCTGATAAGTAATAAATAATATGCGCTGCCAAAAACCGCTAACACATTTACAAAACGTCCCTGAATGAGGTTTGGCCACTTAGAATGTAAGAAAAACAGGATAATTAATGGCACTATAATTAACATCGCTGAAACAAGAATGTCGCCTAAAAAAGACATCCAATGGCGACGCGCGAAAATAACAATATTCTTTTGCTTCTTTGAACTCGGGGTTGAGCAGAAATATTCTTCAAGATTAAATGGCAAAATTACCTCCAATTAGGCTTTTGTCCCAATTAAGAGAGCCAATAATTACAAAACTAACACCAAAAACAATCGCGATCGCTATCACATAAATAATCATGCCACGGCTCGTCAGATCGTTCTTAACACGCATAGCGTTCACACGAAAAAGAATATAGGCATTAAAAACCAAATAGACAACGATGAATAAAACATAAATAATTAGTAGTATAGACATTTTAAAAATATATTAAGTTTGTTTAATAAATGTAGACATACGAACCGTAGATACCAGGATTTACATTTGAGCGGTAAGAGTAAGAATATTTTACCCAGTTGTATTCAGAAATATCAATTGTACCGTTGGAATTAACAGCTTCAACAATTGCTACATGGCCCCATTGATCGCCTGAATACAATGGACCCTTCCAAGAAATAGCGGCGCCGACCTTCGGTGAGCTACTAACAGTCCAGCCTAAGGTGTTAGCAATCTCATCCCAGTATTTTGCACTACCCCTTCCCGGCTGTGTATTATACCAGTTCTTCCCCTCTTTTTCATTTAAATACCAAGCCGCATAGGAAGTACATTCCCTGGTTAAAAATCCCCATGGATCAGGTATATCGATACTATAAAATGGATAATCAGACGAACCATATGAAATTCCCCCGCTCGCTCGCCTTTGAGCATAAATAGCATCCGAAATATTGCTATGTTCTTTCTTCAAATCTTCAAGTTTGTCCATGTAATTACTTTTTTCGGCTACAGACTGATTAAGAAGTTTATCCTTTTGACTTTTCTGCGCATTTAAACTATTTCGTTTACTTACCAAAGCGTTCTTCTGATCTTCTAGACTTGTCTTTTCGTTTTCTAATTGTTTTTTTCTTGTCTCTAGGTCAGCCTTGGCTTGATTGATTTTGGCAACTTGCTCGTTTAATTGCGTAGAGATTGCTTCAAGATATTGTGTACGATCGATCGCTTCACTCAGAGAGTTAGAACCGACCACCACTACTAAAGTATCGCTCTGGGAATTTTCATAATAGACTTTTACGGTTTCGTAAAGTTTTATTTTTTCTGCCTGAAGTTCTTTCAATTTTGTATCAATATCGATCTGTGTTTGATTAATCTGGGAAGTTGTCAGATTAATTTTTTGAACGGATAAATTAACATCGTTTTCAGCAGTCGCAATCTGACTTTGCAAACTATCTATCAAACCTTCAATGGTATTGATATTTTTTTGCGTTGCGTTAATGGCATCCTTATTTTTTTGAATTTGCGCGTCAATATCTATTTGACGACGCTGAAGCTCCTCAATCGATTCAGCATTAACTGGCACCGCGAAATTAGCGATGGCCAAAAAGGAAACCGCGAAAAAGAAAATTCTTGAAGCTTTTTTAAAAATCTTTATGCTATTCATGCCTAAACCTTTAAGTATTTTCTGATACTAATTAAACTACAGCCAATTCCAATCGCAATACCGACTAATATTTCCATACCGAAAATCGATAAAAAATTACCGGAAAAGAAATTAGTCATTTGGTTGCTAAAATCCATCCCCAAATACTGATTCATCATTGGTGTAATTATCTGCATGCCAATTTTAAGGAACATAGTTGAGATAATCGTGGCAATAATACCATACAATAAACCCTCGATAATGAAAGGCACTTTAATAAAATTATCATTAGCGCCAACCAAGCGCATAATTTCGATTTCATTTTTCCTAGTTAGAATTGTTAGCCGAATTGTGTTCAAAATAACCAATATTGAAATAAGCACAAAGACACCAGAGAAAAGCCAGCCAACCTTTTTTAGAAAAGTTGTAAAACCGATTAATCGATTTATCACAACTCTATTTTCCTGATAACTGATAACATGGACCATTGGAGTAAAGGTTTCTTGCCCTAAAAAAGTGGCAATTTGATCAAGACTTTCGGCTTGATTAGCTTTAACTTCCAAACTGCGAGGAAGCGGATTTTCGTTCGGGTCAATTAAATCAGCCACTTTCTTGCCCGCTTGTTGATTTTTAAAGCTAACTAAAGCTTCTTCTTTTGAAATATACCTTACTTCTTTAACATCGGTACGCGCTGCAATTTGGTGCTGAAAACTGACGATCTGATCGACTGTTGCAGAATCATTAAAATAAACCGTTATATCCATTTTGTCGCGAATCGAATCAGTAGTTTTACTGATTACCAATGTCATCATGGCAAAAATACTAATAATAAGAAGAGTTAATGTCATAACTAAAGTTGCTGCCAAAGAAAGCCAGCGGTTTCGCCAAAAATTAGTTATGCCCAATTTAAATATTCTTGTAAATGTTTTCCAGCTCAATTTTTCTCCAATTTAAATGCAATATCCGGCTTTTATTCGATCCGAAATTAATTTGCCGCCTTTCATCAACAGCACTCGTTTCTTTATCCGATCGACAATTTCTTTATTATGAGTAGCTAAAATTACAACGGTTCCCTGACGATTAATTCGTAGTAATAAATCAATAATTTCCCATGAGTTAATCGGATCAAGATTACCAGTTGGTTCATCGGCAATCAATATTTTAGGACTATGCACTAAGGCACGAGCAATGCTAACACGCTGACGTTCCCCGCCAGAAAGTTCCGTCGGTAAATTATCTTTCTTTTTAAGCATACCCACTAGATCAAGGATTTTCGGCACTCGATCTTTGATTTCTTCGTCCGTTGCGTCACAAACCTCCAATGCAAAAGCAACATTTTCATAGACAGTTTTCTGTGGCAGCAATTTAAAGTCCTGAAAAACCACGCCGACTTTTCTGCGGTAATAAGGCAGCTCTTCAGACTTTAATTTGGCAATGTTACGATCAGCAATCAAAATTTTACCAGTCGTTGGCTTTTCTTCACAGGTTAACATTTTAATTAAAGTAGATTTGCCGGCACCAGAAGGGCCGACGATAGAAACGAATTCACCACGAGCAATCTTTAGATTAATATTATCTAAAGCCTTCACTGTATTATATTGTTTGGTTGCGCCAGCGATTTCAATCAATTGGCTCCTTACAATTAAAATACCCCTTCTATCTTATGTTACAGCAAGAAGTAAGTTAGAGCAACTTTATCAATTTTCTCTTAGTTCAACCCATCTTAAGAGATCTTCTAATTTAAAAGTGTTAATTATGTCTTTTTTTTCAAGCCAACCGCGTCTTGCAACAGAGACCCCATAGCGCATTAACTGTAAATGCGCAGCCTGATGAGCGTCAGTATTGATTGCAAATTTGACACCAAGGTTTTTTGCTTGTTGACAAAGGTAATCCTGTAAATCGAGTCGATTCGGAAAAGAAGAAATTTCTAAGACGGTTTTATATTCACTACAAGCTTTAAAGACCCGTTCCCAATTAACCAAATATGGTTCACGTTGGCCGATGACTCTTCCTGAAGGATGACCGATAATATCCACATGGGAATTAGAAATTGCTTTTATAAGCCGATCTGTCATGACTTCTTTTTCTTGGAAAAAACTGGTGTGGACAGAAGCCGTAACTATATCCAACTTTTCCAACATCCAGTCCTGAATATCCAAACTCCCATCAGCCTTAATGTTTACTTCGACAGATGATAAAATTTTAATTCTAGGATGATCTTTTTGGACAATTTCAATTTCCTTCTGTCGTTCCTCTAAACGTTTTTCATCCAAACCATTAGCAATACCCAAACCGACAGTATGATCAGAGATAACGATATATTCATAGTTAAGTTTTTCCGCGGCCAAGGCAATTTCAGAAATACTCATGTTTCCATCTGACCAATCCGAATGGACATGTAAATCGCCTAATATATCAGATACTTCTACCAAAACCGGTAATCTGTGATTTAAAGCCGCTGCAATTTCACCGCGGTTTTCACGGAGCTCCGGTGGAATAAAATCCATTCCTAAAAAGTTGTATAATTCTTTTTCTGTTTTAAATGTATGTAGCTTTTCGCCGATTTTTACACCGTGTTCCGAAACACTCATGCCTTTAGTTTGAGCATAAGTTCTTAGAGCTACATTGTGTTCTTTAGAACCAGTAAAGTGCTGCAGGAGAGAACCGTATTCTGCCTCAGAGACAATTTCCAAATCGAGCTGACAGCCTTGACGATGAATAATAGTCGATTTGGCTTCGCCTTGCGTAACAATATGAATTATTCCAGGAAAAGCTATGTATTCGTTTATGATTTTTTTAGGCTCAGAGCTAGCGGCGACAATATCAATGTCACCAATCGTTTCTTTCATTCTGCGAAGCGAGCCAACAAAGTTAGCATCTTTAACGCCGTCAATCTCTTTTATTCTTTTAACAAAATCTTCGGCTACTGGTAAAGCATCGGTAATCAACATCCTGCCAGTCAATTTTCGCGAGATCTCAATGCCTCTTAAAATATTATTTCTTGTCTTTTCTTTGAATATTTCGTCTGCCTCACCGCTTTTAATTTTTACTTCCAAATCTTCTATATCTTTAGCTTTTAATTCTGTGGCAATTTTTATAGCCATCTTCGGGCCGATGCCTGGGACTTTAATAAATTTCATTTGTGATGCAGGAACATCTTTTTCAATTTCCGTTAAATATTTTAACTTTCCAGTTTTTAATAGCTCCTCTATTTTTTCAGCGATTGATTGACCAATTCCCGGCACTTCGACCAAACTTTTTACTCCTTCTCTGACATAGAGCTCCTTCATTTCTATCGGATAATTTTCAACTATTTGAGCCGCTTTTTCATATGCAACAATTCGAAATCGATCAGAGCTATTTTTTAGTTCCAATATTTCAGCAATTTGAAATAAAATTTTGGCGATTTCTTTATTTGTCATTTTAGATTTTTATACATCTCGACTTTATCGCTGAATTTTTCTTTTCTAAAAAATCCATCTGGCAATCTACCGTATTCAACAAATCCAACTTTTTTATACAAACTAACGGCTGGCACATTGTCAGAAAAAACATCAAGTTTTGCAATTTGTAAGCCCGCTTCTTTTGCGATCTTTAAAATTTTTCTGATTAAATATTCGCCAAGACCCTGACCGCGAAAATTTGAATCTACCATCAAGCCGATCGTACCAACATGTTCTTCTCTTTTTCGCCCCACTTTTATATCACAGCCGCCAATAATCCGTCCATCGACTACCGCCCAAATAATATAATTTTTTTTGAATTTAATTTCATTTAAAATATTTTCTAGCCAAGCCCTTTCATGTTCTAGACTATATTCTTCACCGGCGAATGAAAGATAAGTATCTTCTTTCGATAATTTATTTACAAAATCAGTAACTGCTTTTAAATACTCCATAGATGGAAATACAATATCAACTTCACGTCCGTTTTTTAATAGAAAAGTATCAAATTTTTGCATTTTCTAATCCTAGCTCGATTATTTTATTTAATAGTCTTTCAAAATTTATCCCTGAATTTTCCATTAATTTTGGAAACATTGAAAATTGAGTGAAGCCGGGGATTGTGTTAATTTCATTTAAAAATATTTTACCTTCTGGCTTCTGCATAAATAAATCAACGCGGGCAAAGCCGCGGCACTCCAAAGCATTATACGCTTTTTCGGCCAATTCTCTAATTTCGGTAACTTTGACACTTGAAATTTCAGCCGGAATAATTATTTTTGAGTTGCCCTTATATTTAGCATCGAAGGTATAAAATTCTTCACATGGAACAACTTCGCCAGGCTTAGAAATAATTAATTCATTATTACCAACGATTCCCACTTCGATCTCACGGATATTTTCAATGGATTCTTCGGCGATTATTTTGTCGCAAATTTTAAAGGCTTCGTTAACTGCAGAAATTATTTCTTCTTTAGTTTTTACTTTGGAAATTCCTAAACTTGAGCCCGTGTTAAAAGGTTTAATAAAACCTGGCAATGAAATTTTCTTGATTATTTCTTCTTTGTTTTTAACCCATTCATCCTTATTAAAATAAGTAAAAGAGGGGATTGGTAAATTATGATTTTGCCAAATTCCTTTCGAAAGTATTTTATCAAGTGCAACCGCGGATGACTTAGAACCGCAACCAGCATATGGCTTTCCCAATTCTTCTAAATAGAGTTGCATCGTACCGTCTTCCCCACCGATGCCGTGAAGCACGGGGAAAATAAAATCTGCTGATTTTACCTTTTCTTCGTCAAACTCCCCTTTTTTCGAGATTATTACAGGACTAACATCAAAAAGATCTTTGTTCAAATTATCGATCACAGCTTGACCGGAAATCAAAGAGACTTCATGTTCAGGTGAAACCCCACCAAATAAGACTGCAACTTTTTTCTTCATTGTTTTCCCTCAATAAATTCAAATCTTGGCGTTTCTTTGCCTTCGATTATAACATTTTCTTTAAACATCTTAATCGGCCTTACCCAAAAATATTCTTCATCTTTTCTTTTGCCAGAAATATGTTTATAGGTAACAAACTCTTCCAATGTTTCGCTATGTAAAGATTTGCCAATGACTTCTACCAGATCGCCTTTGTAATGTTTGTACTTGCCTAACTTCATTTAATAGTTCCGGCAAAATATTCCATCCAGTGAGCCAATTTTTTATTTTGGTACATTTCTTCTCTGCCTTTAAATTCATCTGAATTGCCCTCGCCTTTACTCACGTAGTTGTAGCCACCTTCGGATTTTTCAAAAAAATCGCCAAATCTAACTTTGTCCGCATTTTCTTTAATAAGTTTCTGCAAAACCGTAAAAACTTCGCCAGGATCAAAATCTTCAATAGCCGCCCCACGATAACTCATTGACCAAATTGGCGCTCCGTTTTTTATAAGAACTTCTTGACCTTGAAAAAATAAATGCTGATCGTAGTACACATCTCGATATTCCAAGTCTCCATCTTTGATAGTATAAACATTAGCTCCGTCAATAATTTTCGGCTTGATCCCGGATGCGTAAGTGCTTTGTCTAGATTTAATTAAAAAATCTAATGTTTTACTTTCCATAATTTAATTCAAACCTCCGCACAAATTTATTTGCCGTGACATTTTTTATATTTTTTTCCACTGCCACAAGGGCATGGATCATTGCGGCCGACTTCGCCGAAAGCAGATGGCGTGGTTGAATTATTGACTGATCCGGTTTTTCGAACCGTTACTTCTACGCCATTATTTGTCATCGGGGCCGGTGTAGCGTCCGATTCAACAGTTATTGGCTCCTCGCCCATCGATGAAGCAACGTTGTCAAAAGTCCCTGCCGCTTCTTCTTCACTTGCGACTTGCAATTGCATCGAACGGTTAATTGGCGCTTGTTCGATTGTCAATTCTTTTTCAACTGGACGAATGTCAGCTTTTAACAAAACATCAACAA
This sequence comes from Berkelbacteria bacterium GW2011_GWE1_39_12, assembly GCA_001029735.1. Classification (GTDB taxonomy): domain Bacteria; phylum Patescibacteriota; class UBA1384; order UBA12157; family UBA12157; genus GWE1-39-12. The sequence goes on along the minus strand of CP011213.1, from coordinate 638,282 downwards.
CTTGCCCATTTATCTCTTCATTGAGTCTTTGAAAGAGACCATAAGCCCGAGATTTATATTCTACTAACGGATCTCTTTGACCATATCCTTGCAGCCCAATTCCCTCTCTCAGCATGTCCATAGCGTTTAAATGTTCGATCCACATTGTATCAATGCTGCGAAGATATACCATTCTCTCAATTTGGCTCATCACTTCTTCGCCGATTTTATTGTATTTGGTTAAATATTCTTCTTTTGCTTGATCATCCATCAGATCAATTATTTCTTGATGAATATTGGCACCTTGTAAAATAGCGCGACGTTTTGTATAAATCGCTTGGCGATGTTTATTGGCGACGTCATCGTAGTCGACTAAATGTTTACGGATATCAAAGTTATGTCCTTCAACTTTTCTTTGAGCTGATTCAATAGAGCGAGAAATCAGACCGTGTTCAATTGGCATATCATCTGGCAAATTTAAACGGTCCATTAGATTCTTCATTTTTTCTCCACCGAAAATACGCATCAAATCATCTTCCATTGAAACATAAAATAATGATGAACCAGGATCGCCTTGACGCCCGGCACGACCTCGAAGCTGATTATCAATACGTCGAGATTCATGCCTCTCGGTACCGATAATATGTAAACCGCCTAATTTTGCGACTGCTTCTCTTTTTTCTTTATCCAAAGGTACGCCGCCCAAAATAATATCCACACCACGTCCGGCCATGTTGGTAGCAACAGTGACAGCACCCACGCGGCCCGCTTGTTCGATTATTTTCGCTTCACGTTCATGGTGTTTTGCATTCAACACTTCGTGTTTCACACCATCTCGCTTCAACATTTTTGATAACTTTTCTGACTTTTCGATTGAAATAGTACCGATTAAAACCGGCTGGCCTTTTTTACTGCGTTCAATTACTTCGCGCGCTACAGCATGAAATTTAGCATCCTCAGATTTATAGATTTGGTCTTGAGAATCTTTTCGAATATTTTCTTTATTTGTCGGAATTTCAACTACATCCAATTTATAGATTTTCCAAAATTCTTCAGCTTCCGTTGATGCGGTTCCAGTCATACCGGCAAGCTTGTTATACATTCTAAATAAATTCTGAAAAGAAATGGTCGCCAATGTATCAGACTCTCTTTGTACTTCCACATTTTCTTTGGCTTCAATCGCTTGATGAAGACCTTCACTATAACGTCGGCCTGGCATCATGCGACCGGTAAATTCATCAACGATGATTACTTCGCCGTCTTTAACAACGTAGTCTTTATTGCGCTTGTACAAGTTTTCCGCAATTAAAGCTTCTTCTAAATGATGAACAAGATGAATAGTTTCGGACGAATAAATTTCAGAAATGCCCAACGACTTTTCAACTTTATCAATACCTGCATCAGTTAAAGTAACCGAATGCATTTTTTCATCAATAGCAAAATCTTCTTTGTCTTTTAAATTTTTAACTAACAATGCAAATTTGCGATACAAAGAAGCCGATTCTTCGGCTGGAGCAGAAATAATTAATGGAGTTCTAGCTTCATCAATTAAAATCGAGTCAACTTCGTCGACGATCGCAAAGTTTAGATCTCTTTGAACCATATGCTCTAAAGTCTGGACCATGTTATCGCGCAGAAAATCGAATCCAAATTCATTATTTGTGCCGTATGTAATATCGGCGGCATAAGCCGCTTTGCGCGAGATTTCTTTTAGATTAGCGTATTCAATAGATACTGGATCCTGATCAGAGTCTACAGCTGCGTCTTTTTTCTCAGGTACATATAAAAAAGATTTTTCATGGTTAATAACAGCAGTTGATAATCCTAGCTTATAGTAGACTTGGCCCATCCAGGCACAGTGAAAGCGAGCTAAATAATCATTAACTGTAATTAAATGCGCACCTTTGCCCTCTAATGCATTAAGATATAGTGGTAATGTAGCTACCAGAGTTTTACCTTCACCGGTTTTCATTTCTGCGATTTTACCTTGATGAAGAACAATACCACCAATAAGCTGGACATCGAAATGTCTTTGTCCGATTGTTCTCTTAGCGGCTTCTCGAACTGACGCAAATGCTTCTGGCATTAAATCATCAAGCGTTTCATTTTTCGCCAATCTTTCTTTGAATTCTTTAGTTTTATTTTTTAATTCATCGTCTGATAGTTTTTCGTAGTCTACCTCATAACTATTAATCTTATCAACCAATGGCTGCATTCTTTTAACCACACCTTCATTTGAACCAAATAACTTACTAAAAAAGTTCGGCATTAAATTCCTTTATTATTTGTCGAAATATTTTTTTGGATAACGATCACCAATTTTTTTCATTTCTTTATGTTTAATTAGCTGAGACTCAAGACAATCATGCGCCATGTCAATCGCCGCCAAATATTCAACTGCTTTAGACTCGACGTGAATCGGATTCTTTTCATTTGCCATCGTTAGCACCAATTCAACAGTTTTATCAACTCCGCCTTGCGGACCAAAGTCATCGAAGAGCATTGCTTCGCATACTGCCGGCTCTTCTACTAACTTTTCTAAATTAGAGAATTTTTCCATTGCATAATCTCGAACATTTTGTGGCAAATCCCCACCTTTGGTTTTAATAATAACTCGCATTTTCTATTTCCTTTCGATTTTGGTAAAGCTTAAATAAGGATGCAAAGCTTTTGGCACATCAATCGAACCATCGTCATTTTGATAATTTTCTATAATAGCGATTAAGGCACGACCAATTGCTAAAGCAGTTCCATTCAATGTATGAACTAAGATTGACTTTTCTCCGTCTACAGGCAATTTGTAACGGATCTTTAATCTGCGCGCTTGGAAATCAGTACAGTTTGAAGATGAGTGAGTTTCGCGGTATTTTTCTTGACTTGGCATCCACGTTTCGATATCGACTGTTTTAGCTGAAGGCAAACCCATATCGCCACCGCACAAGGCCAACATTTGATAAGGTAGCTCTAAGCCTTGCATGATTTTCTCTTCCAAAGAAATAATTAACTCATGCTCTTTTTTGGAATCTTCTGGTTTGCAAAAAGAAAACATTTCTAATTTATCAAATTGGTGGACGCGTAAGATTCCGGCGACATCTTTGCCATAGCTACCAGCCTCACGACGCAGACAAGTGGAAAAACCAACAAAGCGCTTTGGCATTTCTGTCAAAGTTTCTCCGGCATAATATGGTAAAATCGATTGCTCAGATGTTCCCACTGCCACCATTGAATCCTGAGTAGTGTGGTATGCATCATCATTGATAGCTTCGAAATGACCTGAGCCCCAAGCCATATCTTCTTTAATTAAAATTGGCGGAATTATCGGCTGAAAATTTTCTTTTTGAACAATGTCCAAAACATATCGGACAAGAGCGAATTCTAATTCAACCGCTTGATTTTTTAAGTAGTAAAAACGATTGCCGGAAACTTTTGCAGCGCGTTCTATATCAATAATATCCAAAGCCTTGGCTAATTCATAATGGTCTTTACCATTTTTTCGTTTGATTTCACCGACGGTTTTGATTACAACATTTTTTGATTCATCGGCACCGTCTGGCACATCATCTAGCGGAATATTTGGCACTTCGATAATGGCAAGCTTAAACTTTTCTTCAACTTCAGCTAACTTTGGCTCTAAATCTTTAATCATTCTTTTTACTTCTACCGCTTCATCTGATCGCTCTTTTGATTTAGAAAGCTCATTTTGTTTCGCTCGTAATGTTTCTAGACTTTTCTGAAGCTCTTTTCTTTCATCGTCTAGTTTTAACAGAGTATCCCAATCAATATCTTTGTGTCTTTTGGCAACCGCCTTTTTTACTTCGGCTAGGTTTTCCCGTGCATATTTAATGTCGATCATCTTGAAGCCTCTTCTAGTCTATTGATAACGAATTTATTATCTAAACTTGCTAATAGCCAACCGGCCTGCGGGCCAGATTCTTTACCGATAAAAGATAGGTAGATGGCTGAAAAAGCATCACGTGGATTTATCTGAATTTCTGTTTTAATTTCATGAATTCTTTTATGTAAATCTTCACCTGTCCATTCTTTTGATTTTATTTCTTCCAATACTTTGGCTAAAAATTCTTTTTGCTCACTTGATAAATATTTCGCTTCTTCTGGTAGCGATTCAGAAATATTAAACTTGAAACTTTCCGGAGCAAATTTTTCTAACCAATTTTTTGCAATGATTATACGATTTTCAATTTCTTGCTTTTCAATTTCATTAAGGGCTGAGCCTTTTTCATTTTTTGCATATTCAAAGATATCAACTCGGGGCATTTGTAACATGTAGGCGATCTTAGAGAAACGTAACAAATATTTTGGTTGCTCTTTATCAAGATCAACCTCTGCATAATAAAAAGCTCGTCCTAAATCTGAATTCTTATCTTCTAAGAAAGCCGATGAGCATCGATCGTATTCATCGTAAAGATTTGGAATAGTGTCGCCTTCCGGATCAAAATCGATTGTTCTTTTTGCTCGAGTTCTGGTAAATAAAAATCTTAAAATATTCATGGGCAAAAGATCTGAAATATCCTTAGCCGTAACACCAAGACCTTTCGATGAGCTCATTTTTGCACCGCCAAGTAATATAAATTCGTAAGGAATATCATACGGTGGTATTTTATCGAAAACTTTACGATAAATTTCGTCAGCTACTTGTCTTGAACCGCTAGCTGCCGAATGGTCTTTGCCTTCGCCTTCAATATCGGTTCCAGTCAAAAACCATTTTGATGGCCATTCGACTTTCCATGGTAATTTCGCATTACCGTCAAACGGAGAAATCTTTCCTTTATATCCGCAGCCCTTTGCCCATTCAACTAAATTTTCTTCGCAGCTAAACTCGACTTCTTCGCCATCCCAACTTATTACTTTAGTAGTTCCAACTTTGCCACACTGTGGACAAATTACTTGCAATGGAAACCAATCTTTTGGCTTTTCGGAGCCAGAAATTATTTTATATATATCTTTAATTTGATCAGCATGATCGAGAATAATTCTTATTGAATCGTTAAATTTTCCTTCTTTGTAGAGTTCAGAAGTCCATACAATTTTGGGCTTGATTCCAATTCCCTCAAAAACTTGAGTAAATTCATTTGCGTATTGTTCGGCAAAATTTTTAGATTTCGCATCAGGAGCTGGGACGTCACAAAGAGGCTTTCCCATGTACTGATCAAATGATTCGTCGATATATATTGGCATACCATCCATCGGGTCAAAGTCATCATAGCCCCATTGAAAGGAAGCGGTTTTATTGCTATCAGAAAGCCCGCGACGAATCAGATCGTGAACGATTACCCCTCGTAACGCGCCCACGTGAATATGACCCGATGGAGTTTTCCAGTCGGTCACTAAATATGAATCCTTTTTGGTTTTTTTTAGAATGTCTTCAATTATTTCGTCAACCCAAAACATATGGCCTCCATTGTAACGTTAACTTAACCTGATTTTACCAAAAAAGCGGCCCAGAAGCAATTGTTAAATCTCCCATACCGCTAATTTTGATATTGTGTTTTACTTTAAGTCTAAAATCTTACAATCAAGAATGCCAGACGGCAAATGAATTTGAATCTTCTCGCCTTTTATATGGCCCAGAAGCGAATGGCCAATTGGCGATTCAATGGAAATCTTTCCTTTTGAAGGATCGGACTCGTTAGCGCCGACTAACTCATAAGTTACTTTATCATTTGACATATCTATCGTAACAATAGAACCAAGCTCTGCTTTGTCACCACCATTTTTCACTACCACTTTAGCGGTTTTAATCATTTCATCTAACTCTTGAATTCTGCCTTCAACAAAAGATTGCTCATTTCGAGCATCTTCATATTCGCTGTTTTCAGATAAATCGCCAAATTCACGTGCCGTTTTAATCCGCTCAGCAATTTCTTTTCGTCTTCCTTTAAGGGCTGCCAATTCTTCTTTTAGCTTTTGCAAGCCGCTTTGTGTTAAAAACATTATAAATCCTCAATTAATGGGGGCTGTAAAAATAAAAATCCCCCACAAAATACACTTACAAATGTTATTTTATTATATCCTGAATTAAAAGTCAATGTGTTATTACTAAGGATTACTAAAAAAATAATTCAAGCTTTCTTTAACTACAGGCCCAGCTGCCGCATAACCTTCACCTGCCCCCTCAACGATAACAGCGATGGCAATTTGCGGGTCATCATAAGGAGCAAAAGCAACCATCCAAGCATGGGTTTTATCTTGGTCGCCAAACTGAGCTGTCCCTGTTTTAGCCGCCACCTCGACTGGTAAGTCTTTAAACTGTTGAGCAGTTCCAGAGGTGACGGCTTGACGCATACCTTCTCTAACAATCTGGATGTTGTCACCAGAAATAAAATCCTTATTTAAAACTGTTTTTTGAGTTTCTTTGATAACTTGGCCATTACTATCTTTAATCGTTTGAACAAGATAAGGTTTAAGAAGTTGACCACCGTTTGCAATTGCGGCAATAGCGTTGGTAATCTGCAAGGGCGTGGCTAAAACGTCGCCCTGGCCAATAGCCATGTGGTAAGTATCACCCAAGTACCAAGATTCTTTTTTAACTCGCTGTTTCCATTCTGGCGTTGGTACTAATCCACCTGCTTCACCGGGAAGATCAATACCCAATGGCTTACTGAGTCCAAATTTTACTAGATAATCATGTAATTTTTCCACGCCTAAACCCTTAACCTTGTCCCAGCCGCCGCCAACAGCGTAGAAAAAAATATCGTTTGATTCTGCGATTGCTTTGCGAACATCGGCCAATCCATGGACTTTCCAGTCCGGAAAAGTCCAGCTGCCAATTTTAATTGCCCCAATGGAGGTGTCTAGTGTGGTATTGCCGGTTATCGTTCCGTCTTCCAAACCAGCAGCTGCTACCAAAGGCTTAAGAGTCGAACCGGATGGATAAGTACCGGAAATTGAGCGATTGAAAAGAGGATTTAGTGGATCATCGATAAGTTTTTGATAATTGCTCAAAGAAATGCCTTTGGCAAAGAGGTTGTTATCATAACTCGGTAATGATACCATTCCTAAAATCCCACCAGTTCTTGGATCGATTGCCACGACAGACCCAGCCTTGGAATTTGTTTTATCGAGTTCTATTTGCAAAATTTGCGACATCTTATTTTCAAGCCCACTATCAAGCGCTAAAGTCAGACTATCGCCCGGCTGGGGGGCAAGATTTGACAAGACTCGCTGAACTCTGCCACGAGAATCAACCTCAATTTCTTTTATACCGTCATGACCCTTCAAAAAACTTTGAAATGTTTTTTCTAATCCATCTTTTCCGACTAATTCGTTGGCTTGAAAATTGCTATTACTTTTTAATTCATTTTCTGTCACTTTTCCCACATAACCTAAAACATGTGAAAGCCCACTAACCTGCAAATAATTACGCGACGGTTTTTTTTCAATTACAACCGATGATAAGTTCATTGTTTTTACTTCTAAAAGCAGTGCAGTATCGCGATCAAGATTTTCTCGTAAAATTACTGGGTCCGCCTTGCTATAGCCTTTTGTTCTTACTTTATCGTTTATTTCCGAAGATGGAATACTGGTGGCAATGCTAATTTTTTCCAACGCATCATTTCTCTCTTGTTCGGTTTTAGGCAAATTAAGTGGATAAATACTTAAACGGTACAAAGCATCGTTTAAGACTAAGCTCTTCCCTTTACGGTCATAAATAATGCCACGAGGCGCTGAAATATATTGTTGTTGTATACGATTACCTTCGGCTAAAACTCTATTCCAACTACCTTGGGTAATTTGTAAATTAACAAGCTGGGAAACCAATACGGTAAAGACTATTGCACTCACTAAGTAAAAAGGCCAAAAAACATTTCGGGATTTTTCGTTGAGTTCAGTCTCTTCTTCAGAAAAATATTGATATTCTGAATATTTAAATTTTATTTTTCTGTATTTTTTATCACCCGGCAAATATTTATCATACTGGCTAAATATACTCATAGCTTCACCGCCAAATTTCTATTGTTGTGTAACCGTTGCAATAAAAAGAAAAAAACAATTGATAGCACGGCTGAATACAAGCCGTAGGAAAATAAATTCAATGAAGGCCAGCGGTTATATAACAAATTTTGAAAACATGAATAAACTAGTGCGAAAAAAAATGTAATTATAAATATTAAAATTGAATTCATATCTGGCAAAATTTTTTGCAAAAGAAACCGAATAATTAACACAAATCCAACAAAGACAATCGTGTGAAAACCGAAAAATAAAGGACCGGCCCAATCTAAAATGAGCCCACCTGCAATGGCTAATAGCAAGGCATCGTCTTGAAGATCAACGATTGCAAAAACCACACAGCCAATTAAAACGAGATCCGGGATCATTCCCTTTATTTGCAACAACGGCATCAAGGTGAGTTGTAAAATGCCTATCAAAATGAAAATTATAATCTTTAAAATTTTATTCATTCTTTGTTACAAAAAGGACTTCTAACCTAGAAAAATCAACTGGTGAAGAAACAGCCACTTTTTGAAAAATTTCTCCTTCTTTAGATATAATCTCTGTCGTCTTACCAACCAAAATACCAGCGGGGATCTGACCACCCAATCCGGAGGTGACAACATTTTCACCCTTTTTAATTGAAATATTGAGGGGAACTTCATCTACCATCATGCCTTGCAAACCACCGCGAAGAAGCCCTGTTCCGCGAGAATCTTGCAAAACTACAGGTATTAAAGAGTTAAAGTCTGTAACCAGTGTAACTTCAGAATTATTATCTCTAGCATCGGAAACAGTGCCAACCAAAACCCCCTGTGAAATCACAGCATCACCGTTTGTTAAACCATTTTTTTTACCTTTATCAATCACAACAGATCTTAAATAGCCGCTTGATTGGCCGATAATAGCAGCCGGAACGATTTTAGTCGAATTGGTATTTTTTAAAAAACCTAATTCCTTTTTCAAGATTTCATTTTCGTATTGAACTTCTGTCATTTTTGCTACTTGGCTTTGAAGACCCAGGTTTTCAGAAATTAAGTTAGAGTTTTGTCTCACAACATAACCTATCTGAAGGATCTGCCTAACAAAAGGAAAAGCTTGGCCAACGCTATGCCGAAATCCTAGCCCAACTGGCTTGGCCATAACCCAAAAAGAGTTTCGAATATTTTTCATATACTTTGTCGGAGAGAGAATAAGCCCAGTGAGTATAATCAAAAAAACGACAATCGCCCCTTTCCACTTGTTGATCATTTTTCGTTTATGCATAATTTATCATCTACATATTTGGCTGTGTTGGAACCAAAACTTGCTTTAAAGTCTCTAAATCTTCCAGAACTAATCCAGCACCTCGAACCACTGATGTTAAAGGATCATCTGCCACATGAACTTTTGTCTGAGTTGCCTGGGCGATTAATCTATCCAATCCCCTGAGCAAAGCTCCACCGCCAGCCATAACGATCCCTTTTTCCATCACATCGGCAACTAATTCTGGCGGTGTTTCTTCAATTGTCTGTCTCACGGCTTCTACAATTTGCTGAATTGATTTATTCATCGCCGTCCTAATCTGCTCGTCATTAACAATGATTTCTTTAGGCAAGCCAGAAACAAGATCTCGACCCCGCATCGGACAAGTTGCTTTTTCAGAAAGTTCCCTTGCTGAGCCTAATTTTATTTTAAGTTCCTCTGCTGTGCGCTCACCCAACATTAAATTAAATTGTTCCCGCGCAAAATCGATAATATCTTGATTTAATTCATCTCCGGCTATGCGTAAAGATCTCGACGCCACAATCCCACCTAATGAAATAACCGCTACTTCGGTTGTACCACCGCCAATATCAACAATCATATTACCAGCCGCCTCTTGAACGGGAAGTCGAGCACCTATTGCTGCAGCCAATGGCTCTTCGATGAGAAAAACTTGTCTTGCACCTGCGTTCAACGCTGCTTCTTCGACAGCACGCTTTTCTACTTCAGTAACACCGTAAGGTATCCCAATAACAACACGAGGTCTAGGAAAAATACTAAATTTTTCCCTATGAACTTTATCAATAAAATATTTAAGCATCTGTTCAGTAACTTCAAAATCAGAAATAACACCATCGACTAAAGGCCTAACAGCTACAATATGGGCTGGAGTTCGTCCAACCATTTTACGAGCTTCCTCACCAATTGCTAATACTTGTTTATTTTTTTGATTTATAGCAACTGTCGATGGCTCGTTTATGACAATGCCTTTACCACGAACATAGACCAATGTATTGGCCGTGCCCAAATCTATTCCGATGTCGTGGGAAAACATTCCCCAAAATTTATCAACTAATGGCATTGTTTTATTCCTAATTCAATTTAGTCTATCAAAAAGGCGCGCTAACATTTAGCCCTCCTTAATTTAGTTTATGCTATAACTTGGAATAAGTGAAGACTTTTGATCTAGTTTACATTGTTATTAACTTATTTTCTTAAATTTCTTACATTACTATTGTGTTCCGGAAGGGTTTTAGCAAAAATTGCTTTACCAGCACTATCACTCACGAAGTAAAGCGAACCGTCCTTGACCGGACTTAACGCCGCTTGAACGGACTTGATTCCAGGATTACAAATAGGAGTCGGCGGCAAACCATCGTGAAGATAAGTATTATAAGGAGAGGAAACATTCTGATAATCACTAAGAGTGATCGGTAGCCAAGAACCTTTTGCATACTGAATCGTCGGATCAGCTTGCAATCTCATGCCAATATCCAAACGAGAAAAATAAACACCGGCGATTCTAGCTCGGTCATCATCAAATTTTGCCTCGCGCTCAACAATGGAGGCAATAATTAAAACCTCGCGATCAACATTTCCATCATGGAGATTTTCTGTTTGCTTTGTAAAATTATCCAGCATCGTCTTGCGGATATCTTCTGCTGTAGCGTCTTTTTTGAAGCGATAAGTGTCTGGAAATAATTTTCCTTCATCCGAAGAAGCGATTTTAATCAAATCACCTGATTCTATTAAATTCTTTTCTTTAAGTAAGGCATCGATTTGCGTTAGCCGATAGCCTTCTGGAATTGTTACCGCCACCTCAGACGAATCGCCTGAGGCTATCTTTTGGACGATTTGAATTAAATTTAATCTTGAACCCAAATCATAAATTCCCGGTTGCAATATAAGATGTCGAGCGTGTACATAAGAATAAAAAATAAAAGGAGAAAAAATCACCTTTTTTGTTTTCAGCACTTTGGCAATCGACATTGTGCCGTCACCGGGTTTTACTTCAAGAGTCGCTGTTCTGCCTGAGCTTTTAAAAAAAGAGAGCCAGACAAGGCTTAATATGGCAACTAAAATGATAAAAATTATTCCAAGGGGAAGGTATTTTTTCACTAATTTAGTCCTCGGTTTAAATACTGTTCTAAAATTATTTTGGCTGAAATGCGATCTATTTCTTGTTTATATTTTTCACTTTTATAATTAAGTTTTTTATCTTTTAAAATTCTTTCCGCTTCCTTCGAAGTTAATGTCTCATCTTCATAATCAATCGGTACTCCGGCAATTTTGTTTAATTCATTGGCAAAACTTCTGACCACATCCTCCGATTGCTCATTACCAATTGGCATTCCAATAACAATTTTTCCAATTTCTTGACTGCGACAGATTTCTAATATATCTTTAATTGCCTCTTCACGATTAAAATAAACAATTGTATCAAGAGAGCTGACTAAATCATCAAAAGAAATCGCGACCCCAATTCGCCTATCGCCTAAATCAAGTCCTAAAATATTCATTCTTGTTCTCTGCTAATATACTCAGTCTTTATTATGACGCCTCTCTTAAGATTTGGGATGATTTTAAGCCACCAAGAAGGATTAAAATTGATTTCAACATGATCAATACCTTTTTGATTTAAAATAATACTCTGAGCTTCGGAAACTTTTTTGCCTAAAATCTGTTGCTGAATATCATTCGCAGAGACTTTGGCAGAAACCTTGGCGTTTACTTTCGCAGTCAAATCTAGCTGGCTTTTATCGTAAGCGGTTTCAGTTACAGACAAAATTAAATCAGCGTCTGTTGGAATCGTCACCATTTTGTCTGATGAAACTTGCTTTTGCAATGCGTCGTTTAAGTAAACACTCAAGTCATCGTTAGAAAAAATAACCGCTTGATCTTTTATCTTAACAGTCATTTGAAAATCGGATGCTTCATCGTTAACCTTAGCAGTGGATGTAATTTCCGGGGATGAGGATAAAATCGCTTTTTCTAGTAATCTTTTTCCTTCGGCTTTTTGCTGTATATCTTTATTGATTGTGTCAGTTATATCTTTAATTAAGCCATCTTTAGCAGTATCATAATCTTGCTGTGAAACAACTTGAGCAACCTTACTTAGACCACCAGTTAGATCTGCAGATGTTTGTCCATAAATAGCATCTTGCTGAACAGCTGAAATACCAAGAATAGTAAAACGGCCGGCTTTAACATTGTATTCGGCGCCCGGATTTTGTGCTTCAATAGCCACCGAAGCAGAGCCTGGCACTATTTTTAAATTCTGAACAGTCGCGCCGGGGATAGTCACAGCATTTTGAATTAAAAATGTTTTACTCGACGAAGAAACCTGCGTTCCTGCCGCAAACGAATGACTATTGGAATCTAAATTATTGTATATAGTAATCGTACCTTTAGCTTTTTGACCAATGTCTTTTTTGCCGGTAGTAGCAAATTTACCATCTTTACTACTCTCCGATTCAATCAATGTACCTGGTAAAACGCTGTTTTCAATACTCGGAACTTTTACTTGCCCAGAAACAGAGAGTGTCAAATCTTTTTGCAAACTTTCAGATGGTACAAAAACAGTTGCAGTTACTTTTGGTAAAAGAAGATAAGTCGCCAAAAAACACAAAAGCACAAAAACGCCAATAACCGGCCAAAGAATTTTGTGCAAGCTTTTAAACTCTTTATCTTTTCTTTCTAAAATAGAGCCGACACTTTTGGTGTCTTTATTTCTACTCTTGAAAACTGGTTTTTCATTTCGATTCCAGGCAACAGAACCAGACTCTTCTCTTGGGACGGCTGGGCTATTTAAAGGCGCCTGGCGATTGTTTACTATTTGACTTGCTTCCCCTGTTTGAAATGTCTGATAGTGTTGGACCTTAAAAGCAGAGCCTTTTTTTTGATTAGCTTCTTCTGGCTCAACTTCAAGAACTTCGTCTTCTGGCGCTACTGGAGCATGAGATTGGTAAATAGGTGTTTTTTCTTCAAGCGACGAAAAAACTGGCAAGCCGATTTGCGACGCTAAATTTCTGCCAATTTTATCAGCTGTAACAATACTGATCTTTTTCCCAAGCGTGTTGGCTTCGCGAGAAAGGAGTCTTAGATTTACTACGCTTTGCAACAAAGTTGCATCACGAGGAATAACTAAGCCAAGATTGACGTTTGTTGCGTTTTTTATTTTATCGATTACAGAAGTAATCTCTTCATCTGGCTCTAAATAAATTATCTCGTCCAAATTATCCTTTACTTATTGGTTTAATCCACCAACTATTTTATTTAAAACAGAATCCATCACTCTTTCTTCGCCGACTAGGTCAATGGCCATATTAGCCAAACTCATTGGCGTAATATCCCAAAGGTTATTTAAATTTCCAGTTGAATCCACGACATTTTCTACATCATCGGCTTTGATAAAATGAACGACTGGTTTTCTGGCAAATGGTAACTTTGGATTCCATTTAGCATTTTCAAGGACTTCAGCAACATCAGGAAGGCCTGAACCTCCTCCGCACATCAAGATTCTCGAAGGTAGAAGATCGAGTTTTGAAAACTCCTCTAAGGTTAATTCTACGCCGGAAAGCCAGACTTGGCAATCTGTCTCTAAGGCTTTTTTAATAAATTGTTGATCTTCAGCGTCCAATTCACCATGGGAATATTTGATCTTCATTTCCTCTGCTTCTTCAAAGCTTGAGCCCAAAGCTGTAGCAATTCTTTTGGTAAAGCTCCTGCCACCCAAGGCAAACATCTTCGTTCCTTCCACCCCGCCTTGGCGAACAACTGCAATGTCGGTTGTGCCACCGCCAATGTCGACAAATATAGCTGAAAATTCAGTAGATTCTTTAGGACCAATTGATTTAGCTAAAGCATATGGATCGGCAACGACGCCAAGAAGATCTAGACCTAACTCATCAGCAATAGTTTGAATTGCTCCCAAATGAACAATTGGTGCAAATGCATTAAAAACACCGACTTGAACTTCACGACCCTGGAAACCGAGCGGATTAGTCACTTTATGTCCATCAATTTTTACATCGACAACCGCGGCGTTTACAAGTTTAACATCAACTTCGGCATGGCCGGTTTCCCAAGATAAAATTTGTCGGGCACGATCAAAACTACGGCGTTGAATTCTTGAGACGATATCCTTGAGTTCGTCTATTGTAATATTAGTTTTGGGATTTGGCCTTGTATATTTAATGGTTGTAGTATTGCCTTTGACCAGTTCGCCAGCGATACCCATAATAACTTGGGTTGGCATAATTTGAGCTTGAGTTGCTGCCCGCTCTAATGATTTTTGGCAGTTTTTTACGACCCCAGCGATATCGGTCACAGCTCCACCAGCCATATCTGAAAGTTTCTGGTGTTGACGACCCGAGCCAACCACAATACCTTTACCATCTTCAACCTTAAATATCAAAGATTTAGCAAATTCCGTACCAATATCGAGTGCGATGGCGTAATTATCTTCAATTTTTTTGCCAGTTAGAAAGTTAAATAATCCCACTTTTTCCCTTCCTTATACATCAAAAATTCGGAAATTCTTATCCTTATGATTTTATTATAATTTCGTCAGAAATTTCCGCATGAATATCAGTATAATTTCGTCAGAAATTTCCGCATGCTATGTCAATAACATTATACCGCAATATTCTTATTTCTACCAAAAGACCGCCTTTTTAGCGGTCTCCGATAACTTATTCTAATTCCTAATCTCTCCTCAGGGTCAGGTTAATTGTCTCTCCTGGCAATTGCAAAGTCTTGGTTATACCTAAAGCTCCAATCGGCCAGACCCCGTGATAGGTAGCAGTAGCATCTAGAGTGTAAACCTTGCCAGCATCAAGACAGTATTTAGCATAGTTTCCTTTATAAGTGCTTCTAAGATCAGCCACAATAAAATTGCGTTTAAGAGACTCATTCCAATACCTAATTAGGACATTGGCACCTGCAAGAGGCGTATCATTATATGATATCTGGCCTTTAATATATGGTTGATAATATTTAAGCGTAAAATTTTTAGTCGTAGTATTACCCGCTGAAACAGAGAATGGCTCACTTGTTATACCACCAAGACACCTAGCACCTTGAGAAGAAACGTTTACTTTGTAAGAACCATCCGAGGTTTTAAAAGTGTAAACACCCTGAGCATTGGAAATTGTCGAAATGATAGAAGTCGGGTGATCGCCCGCCCATTTTAATAAATTTACCTTGCCAACATAAGCGGCTCCATCTTCGTCTTTAATTTGACCAGTAAGGGTGCTGGAAGTCGGGACAAAAGAGCCTCGATCAGCAGCAAGGATACTGAATTTACCAGTTATTTTCCCAATAATCAGAATACCGACAGCGACTACAACTAGCCCACTTAAGATGTACAGTAAAACCCTGGTTCGTTTGTTTTTGAGCACTAGGCCCTCCTTAATATCCTCAAAGATCTTATTTAGACTCTCTTTGGTTTATCTATTTAGTTATTCATCAGTTATTACTTAGGTAAAATTACCAGACCACTTTTCTGCAGAAACTATTCTAAAATAGCTTTAATTCGGCGTATACCAGATGAAGACGATTCTTCTTTGGAAATTTTAAAGTGTCCTAATTCACCAGTGTGAGCAACGTGAGGCCCGCCGCAAATTTCTTTCGAAATTTCAGCGATGGTATAAACTTTTACTGTTGTACCGTATTTATTTTCAAAATTACCGGTAGCGCCGCATTTTTTTGCATCTTCATAAAGCATTTCTTCCAAATCCACCGGTAAGTCGGCAACGATATTTTTATTCACCTCATCTTCAACTTGCTTAATTTGTTCAGGTGTTAATTTATCGGGATAATTAAAATCGAAACGTATTCTTTCAGCCGTGATATTCGCACCTTTTTGATTAACATCATTGCCCAATGTTTTTCTAAGCGCCGCCAGTAAAAGATGAGTTGCGGTATGATACTTGGTTTCCATTTCCCCGCCGCTGGCCAATCCCCCCTTAAACATTCCGACAGATGCTGTGCGAGACAATTCTTGATGCTTTTTCACCATCTCTTTATATTCTTCAACCGCGCCGTTGACTATTTCTACGCCGTAAAATCTAGCCGTTTCTTGAGCTATTTCTAGCGGAAGGCCAAAGGATTGATGGAGATCAAACAGCATTTTACCGCTTAAACTCTCAGCATCTTGAATTTTATTCATTCCAGAAGATAAAGTCGCTCTAAATTTTACTTCTTCTTTTTCTAATTCGACTTCGATTTTAGCTTTATCAAATTCATACACGCCATCATAAATAGGATATACTACTTTTGAAAGCTCTATAAGAAAATTCTCTTTCAACCCTAGCTGGTATGCTTTCACAATCGCACGACGAATCAAACGTCGTATTACATAACCTTGATCTTTATTTGATGGCAAAATACCGTCATTTAGGGCAAAAACTGACGCTTTAA
The DNA here is from genome assembly GCA_001029735.1 of Berkelbacteria bacterium GW2011_GWE1_39_12. Taxonomy (GTDB): domain Bacteria; phylum Patescibacteriota; class UBA1384; order UBA12157; family UBA12157; genus GWE1-39-12. The sequence goes on along the minus strand of CP011213.1, from coordinate 621,683 downwards.
TATGATCAGCAATAATGCGCATCTCGACTGGAAATTCCATGTATCTCTTCAGAGATAAATCTTCAATTTTTAAGATTAAACTTTCATAAAGGTCGGTTTCATATATATTCCTATAGTTATTTAGTACCATCAAAGCTCGCTCAAAACCCGTTCCGAAATCAACATTTTTTTGATTCAATGATTCAAATTTAAAATCCTCTTGCCCAAACGGATTTACGTCTTTGCAGGCGTTTTCCCATGATTTTTCAGTTAACGTTTTATTGTATTGCATGAATACATCGTTACCGATTTCAACCCAATCTTTATTGTTTGGGTCAAAATCAAATGGCGCTTCGCCATCACCAGTCCATACAAAAATTTCCGTATCAGGCCCACATGGCCCTTCAATACCGGTCGGACCCCAATAATTATCATCATAACCCAAAAAAGCAATTCGATTTTTTGGAATACCCAAACTTTCCCAAATTTCAGCGGATTCCGTATCTTTAGCAATACTGTTTGTTTCATCGCCTTCAAAACAAGTTACCGCAATATTTTCGATTGCCACATTTAGTTCTTGTGTAAAAAATTCAAACGTATATTTTATCGCTTCTTTTTTCCAATAAGCGCCCAGACTCCAATAGCCAAGCATTTCAAAAAAAGTTCCATGACTATCGTCGCCTACTTCGTCAATATCATTTGTACGAATGCATCTTTGGATGTTGACTAATTTATCACCAGCAGGGTGTTTTTCACCTAAAAGATACGGCACCAATGGCTGCATGCCAGCCGTTGTGAATAAGACCGATTGATCAGTTGGCAATAGACTCGCTGATTCAATTTTTTTATGGCCATTTCCTTCAAAAAATTCAATAAATTTTTTTCGTAATTCTTTCGATGTCATATAACTCTTCCTTTAATTTTTCTTCAGAAAATTTCCGTGGCAAGTAACTACTTGCCCAATATTAATCCTTTAACAAAATCTTTGATATTAGTCATGCCTTGATAAAACGGACTAGGCTTCTTAACTTCAGGTTCAGACGCCCAATCGCCGTAGACTTTGTCATACATTTTTTCGATATCTTTTACTTTTTGAACATAGGCCACTGTTTCAAACGGCAAGGTTCCTCGACCGTCTTTAAAAGCATCGGCTCTTCCTGATCCGGCATTATATGCAGCTACGGCAAGATCAGAATTCCCGTCATATTTATCTAACAATCCTTTTATATACCAAGTACCGTAACGAATGTTTGTTTCAGGATCATAAAGTTTATCAACACTATAGCCGCTCTCGCTAAGCTCGGATGCAATCGAAGCGCCAGTGCTTGGCATGATTTGCATAATGCCAACCGCGCCGGCGCCAGAAACCGAATCTGCATGGAAGCGGCTTTCTGCGTAAATCATGGCACAAATAAAATTAGGCCTCACATTCCATTGTGACGAATACTTTTGGATTGAGTCTTTATAGTCCAATGGATAAACTGCATCTCCCCAGACTTGAGGGAAAAAGTAATAGAAGCCGAGTACGAATACAATGGTTAAAAAAACAGATATCAGTATTTTGGTAATCTTTCTCAAATTTTCCTCCTAAGAATTGGTGATGACTGGTGCCGGGAGCGGGAATCGAACCCGCATGAGGGGTTAACCTCAAAGGATTTTAAGTCCTTCGTGTCTACCGTTCCACCACCCCGGCACATATTTAAATTGTACCTTAAAAATGACAAAATCACAAGACTTAAGCGGAAGTATTATTGAAGGCAATTTTCCAACCGTCTTGGGTAATTTCAATTTTACCATCAATAGTAAAGCCAGCTGCCTTTTTGTGCCCGCCGCCACCAAAAACTGCTGCTAATCTTGCGACATCTACATGATCATCTTCTGTCCTGGCCGATGCCCTTATCTTATCATCTTCTGTCTCATAAAATAAAACAGCTGCTTTAGAATCGGGAATAGTATTCATTAAATTTACCACACCTGCAATATCATCATCGGTTGCACCGCAAGTAATTAAATCTTTACGAGTAACAACAGAAGAGACAATTTTCAATTCCTTGTGTTTTGAAAGTCTTGACAAAACAACGCCCCAAAGTTTTAACGCTGGTATGGTTTTATTTAAACTCACATTTTGAGTAATTAACTTTATTCTTGCACCGTGATGCATCAGTTCTGCGGCAATTTGTAAAGTTTTAGGCGTCGTATTGGAATGCTTAAACCCACCAGTATCAGTATATAGACCAGCAAATAAAGCAGTTGCGATGTTTTTATCGATATCTACCTGCATTCTTTCAACAAGTTCCCAAATTATTTCCGCTGTTGATGACGCAGTCTGATCGACATAATTAATATTTGCGATCTTATGCAAATCGTTTTTCGGGTGATGGTCTATGTTAATTAAGGATTTTTTGTTCCGAACAAAGTCTTTTAATCTTCGATCAAAACCAGTCCGACGACTATCGCCGCAATCAATCACTAAAATTAATTCGTAATCTCCAAACAGCATGTCATTTTGGATTTTATCCATTTCCGGCAAAAACAAAAAAGGCTTTGGCACCGGGTCCTTGCAAACAATTGCAACTTCCTTGCCAAGCCTTTTTAGCACCTGATAAACCACAGAGGCAGATGCCAATGTGTCACCATCAGGGTTTTCGTGAACAATGAGAAGTATCTTTTCGCTTCGAAGAATTTTCGAGATAACTTTATCGACAAGCATTGAGAACCACCACTTGTCTTCCTTCAACAGGAAGATCGGCTTTGGAGATTTTTAATTCGTCTTTCCCCTCTGTGGTAATTCCTTCTTCTTTGGCAAATTCCTCTAAATTACTTTCATACATCGGCACAACAACTGATGGATCAATCTGAGCGATTGACTGTAAAGCTGTCTTGGTTTCAGTAAAATCACCGCCACCAACACCAACAAGCAAAATATCGATGCCGTTTAATTTTTCCAATTCAGTTTCCGAAAGAATTTTTGCTTTCTGAATATGACCGATGCAGATTCCTTCGGCATAGACTTCAACAATTCCATCGACCACTTCGATTTGCACGCCGCCAACTTCGTATTCGCCAGGGCCGGAAATTTGCAAATCACCTAGCTGTGTTTTTTCTCCGATTTTAGCGGTGATGGTTTTAGTCTTAATTGAAAAGTCTTTGCCCCCCTCCCAATGAATAATCATCTCGCCTCCGCTCTATGCAGTCTCATTATTTATTTCTCCTCTTTGGTGCTTTTTTTGGCAGACTTTTTTTCTTTAGGCGCGCCCGAGTCTTTCATCGAAAGACTTAGTTTATGAATTTCCGGTTCAACTGAAATGATTTTAAAGTTATACGATTTTCCAACTTCCAATACTTCAGACGGGTTGGTTACTTTTTCACCCATTTCGGAAACGTGAACTAAGCCACCAACTTCACCCAAAGAAACAAAAGCGCCATAAGGAGTAATACGCGTTACTTCGCCTTTGACATCGGCTCCAATTTTATATTTTTCAACTGATTTAATCCAAGGATCTGGGGTTAATCGTTTAATTGAAAGCGAAATACGATTATTTTCGATTGAGATGATAACCACTTTAACTTTTTCGCCAACTTTGAATAAATCTTTCAAACTTTCGACATGCTCCCAAGCGGCTTCACTAATGTGGACCAAGCCTTCGATCTCACCTAAATTAATAAATAAGCCGAAATCAACAATACCAGTGATTTCCCCGTCTAACTCGTCCCCAACTTTATATTTTTTTATTTTTTCTTGTTGAACAATATCACCAGCTGCTTTTTCAGAAAAGATTAATTTATTATTGGCTGGCTCAAAAGACAAGATTTTAACTTGAAAATTTTGTCCAACAAATTGGCGAAGCTTACCCAAAATTTCTTCTTTGTCGCCCGAAGAAACTTTTGGATAGTGAGATGAAGATAACTGAGAAACTGGTAAGAAACCTTCGTAATCACCAAAGGAACAAAGAAGTCCACCACGGTTAGCATCGCTGCACTTAACCGTCAGTACACCACCAGCGGTAAATTTCTCGTCCAAAATTTTGGAAACTTTTTCTTTGTCTGCGCGTCGTAAAGACAAAATACAGTTTCCTTCTGAATTTTCTAAAGTCAAAACGTAAGCCAAAATCTTTTCATCGACTTTTACTTCGCTCATATCCGGTGAAAATTCTCTCTCAGGAATGATTCCTACACAAAATCCGGCCACATCGACCACAATTTTGCTCTTGAGGATTTCTTGAACCTTAACCTCAATAATTTCCCCATTCTTAAACGGGACCAAACGGTTAGAAAAACTTTCCGCTAGATCCTTCATTGTCGTAATCTCTTGAATCTTGTCGCTACCTTCTTTTGCCATGATATATTTCCTTTCGCTGTCTTTCAGGACAGATCTACCCGGTTACCGGGTTGACCCGCGAATTTTCCGCTTCGCGGCTTGCGGCAAATATTTGATAAATTTTTGCTTCTTACGTGCTTCTAATTTTTCTTGCGGGATTTCAAAGATCCAATAAAATGCGATCCAGCCGCCCCAAAAAAGAAAAGTTAAAAGTAGAAGCAGGATCATTAGTCGACTGCCGAAATATGGAATTTGTTCATAGCGGAAAAGTACAAAGAATAAACCAATAATTCCAAGTGTCAGCAGTAGATTAAAGATTCTGTTTTGCAGTTTTAGATATATTTTTTCTAACTTTGATTTGAAAAACGCCAGCAAAATTGCAATTACAATCATCAAACCAAAAACAATCAGCAGATAAATATACAAACCATTTGCCGGCGGTGTGGCCGAAAAGATGTAATCTGGACGAAATAGTTTGCCCATAGCAATGTTGGAAAATGTTTTCATAATTGTTCGCAAATTTTCGCGACAAGGAAAGCTTGGCTATATTTTTCTTTCCGCGTTGGGTAATCTTTGCTATGCAAAAAATCTCGTCAGTAATTAATATTTATCTGAACGCGGTACAAGATAGAAACTGGTGCCTGCAGCAGCACGCGGGCAGGGTCTGTCGAAAGACAGACCAAATTCAACCAGCCAACGAAAATCATCTATTGCTACTCATAAGAAACTGGTGCCTGGGGGCAGGATCGGACTGCCGACACCATGATTTTCAGTCATGTGCTCTACCACTGAGCTACCCAGGCAATTACTTTTACATCTTACCAAAATATGGGTTTTTAATCAAGTAGAAAATCCATTCGGCTCAAACAGGCAAAAGAAATTCCGAGCATTCACCAAATAAAACATCCGTCAGAAGAAAAAAACGAATTTGATAATCCAATAGGTTATCAATTAAAATTTATCCAATACCGAAGCTTGGGTGGCTTTCCTTCGCTTTGCTCTAATTCGTTCTCCAAAACACCGCCATTTTTTTCGATTATTTTTGCCGAACCAATGTTATCTTTGTCACAAGTTAATAGTGCTTTATCAATACCAAGTTCTTTTGCTTTAGGTAATGAAAGTTGAAGTATTTTTGTACCATATCCCATTTTCCTCCTACTTGGTCTAATTGTATATCCAATGTGACCACCAATTTTTTTTAAATTTTCATTAAGAGAATGCCGAATACTTGTTCGCCCAATAAATTCATCTCCCTCAATTAACCAAAATTCGCTTGCAGGAACATAACCATTAGCTATATTAATTCCTTTAGAATGGTCAATTTTTTCTTCAACAAATTTATTAAAATCAATTTCCGAACAGATTTCTTTCATTGACTGGTCAATCCCCTGACCGGAGTCCGTATTCTTATATTCTTCACTAGCTTCTAGAAAAGATTTTTTATATTTTTTTGATGGAGCTACGAGTTCTAACATATAATTCCTTATTGGTGGGTAGCACAGGATTCGAACCTGTAACCTCCTCGATGTAAACGAGATGCTCTACCATTGAGCTAGCCACCCTCAGATATAAATTCAAACCGCCTAATTTTGTCATTTGTTGGTGCCCGAGAGAGGAGTCGAACCTCCACGCCCTTGCGGACACTACCACCTCAAGGTAGCCTGTCTACCATTCCAGCACTCGGGCCAACACCTATATTCTACCTTAAAAGTGGCAAAAAATCAACCATGGGTGTAAGATTTTATTAATCATTATGAAAAATATTGAAATCGAAATTCAAGTTAAATTACAAAAAACCAAACCATTGATCGATTTTTTGAAAGAAAATGCAAAACTGACTGGCACACAAAGACAAATCGATAAATATTTTACACCTAAACATAGGAATTTTTTGGCGAAGAAAAAAGTGAACGAATGGCTCAGACTTCGTAGTTCAGAAAAGGGAGATTCCATTAACTATAAGAATTGGAAATATGACGAAACCGGACGTAGCCATCATTGTGATGAATATGAAACTAAAATTGAAAATTATAAAAACTTAGAAAGAATTTTTGAGGCATTAGAACATAAAAAGATTTGCCAAGTCGATAAAACCCGAATCATTTATAAATATAAAAAATATGAAATAAGCATCGACAAGGTTAAAGGTCTGGGTGACTTTGTGGAAATCGAATTTGCGGGCGAAACTGACAAAAAACCCAAAGATGTCACCTCTGAAATGGTCGACTTTTTAAGAACTCTAAATGTCGGAAAGATATATCGAAACTTTCGCGGCTATGCCTACATGGCCGCATTCCCCGAAAAACCAATCGAGTGGGAAGAACTTTAAATACAAAAACCCCGTGATTGCTCACGGGGAATTGAACTCAAGCGCTCAGCTCGAATCTTCCCTCTTCCTGAGGGATGGGGAAAGGATACTTACCTGTGAAACAGGCGTCGCAGAAAGATCCTGGCGGGATTGGTTCCTCGTATTTTTCCTTATTGATTGCAGCAATGAGTCCAGGCAACGAGAGGTAGCTTAATGAATCAGCCTTGATAAACTGTCGGATCTCTTCGATCGACTTTTGGGCAGCAATCAACTCGCTACTATATTGAGTATCTACACCCATGTAACAGCGGTGTATATATGGCGGCGAAGAAATCATCATGTGCACTTCTTTGGCACCAGCTTTACGAAGCATTTCAATAATCTCACCCGAGGTATTACCTCGAACAATCGAATCCTCAACCAAAATCACTTTTTTCTTCATGACTTCGCGAGGAAGAGGCAATAGCTTGGCCTTAACTCCAAGTTTTCGGAGTCGTTGATCTGGTTGGATGAACGTTCGAAAAACATAGGGATTTTTGACTATAATATTACGAAACTCAAGTCCAGAGGCTTCGGCAAATCCTTGAGCTGCTGGAAGACCTGTGTTTGGCACGCCGCCAACTACCCATTCGTCAGGATTATCTATTTTGAGAGGAAATTCTTTCCAGAGCATTTCTCCCATATGACGTCTGGCAGTTTGCAACAAACGATTATACATAATGCTTCCTGGAGAAGCAAAATATATAAACTCGAAAATACAGAGTTTTTTGCATTGTTTTGGCAATATTTGAGAAAATCTTGGCTCAGCGCCTTTGTCAATTACAACCATTTCTCCGGGTTCCAGATCTCTGAATAAACTACCACCTACAGCCTCTATTGCACAGGTTTCTGAAGCCAAAAGATAATGATGATCATTAAGTCGACCCAAGCTAAGCGGTCTGATGCCCCACGGATCACGAACGCCAATCAATTGATCCTTAGTCATTATCACTAATGAATAAGCACCAACCAATTGTTTTATGGTAAGCTCGATTGCTTTTTCAATACTCGATGCATTCTGACTTTCCGCTGCAATTAACAAAGCAATCAATTCGCTATCAGATGAGCCCTGAGGCGTAACACCTAGATCTTTCAACTTTTTTGCAATAGCATCAGGGTTAACCAAATTCCCATTGTGAGCCAAAGCTAGTGGAGTTAATGAAGTTTGAACCACAAATGGTTGAAAGTTTTCATAGATATTTCCACCAGTGTTAGAGTATCTATTATGACCAATAGCCATCATGGCCAACGGATTCTTACCGGTTAGCATAACCATTTGTTCTTCTGTAAAATGGTCAACTCTACCATCTTGTTTCTGCAACCTAATTTCTTGACCATCTGATGTAGCAATACCGGCCGATTCCTGCCCTCGATGTTGCAACCAAAGTATGGCTGCATGGGTTAATCTAGCAACGTCTTCGCCTTCAGCGCTAATCCCAAATACTCCGCATTCTTCATGTAGTTCTCCACTCATTTCCAACCTCCGGTCCCTATTAGTTTATAAAAAGTACTCCCACCTCAAAGTAACACATAAATTAAAAAAAAATACAGCAAAAGGCTGTGGATAAGCCGATCTATTAGAAATGTAAAGTAATTAAAAAGGAGCCGGCCTAAAAGGCTGACTCCTACGTGAAACATACTCTATGCACAGCGATCAAGTTCTTCGACCGCTCGCTGCTGTTTCATATACAGTACGGGGTTTTGGAGTGCCAAGAGATTCCGTGCTGCATTAACAGCGTTTTTCTCTAGACAAACAAGCATTGGGGTCTGCGACGGTGTCCGAAGACTGCTCCAGACGTCTTCAGGAAATTCCTTCGCCGTTGCTGGCATTCCAATCACCGGCCAGACAGAGTGGGCGGCCAAGACAGGGCCAAGCCCGTTACTCATGCCAACTGCCGCAAGAATTACCCCTGAAGGATAGTCGCGCTGCAGATCGTTGAGCTTGTCGAGGCACATCCCAGTCTGCTTGTGCCCTGAAAGCGTGACCATTTCGATCTTAAGATTCGGCACGTCCTCATATGATTCTGGCGCCAAAGGCCAGCTATCCTTATCGGAACCGCGCCAAACCACAAGAGTCTGATCCGGAATGGCAAACTGCTGGATCTTGTCAGCGACAATCCAGAACTTGCGGGCAACTCGATCCAGGTCCTGACCGTCTCGGAAAGACTGCTTGCTGAAGTCTTCCCATTTCCGGTCGCGCAGTCTCCAGGAGTCGGCATCGATAACATCAAACAACATCAATTCGCCACGAGCGTTGAAGCCGTATTCGACTTTGATGTCGAGGATGTGGTAGCCGAGCATTTTCCACATACCTTCGAGAACCAGGAACAGCCGGCGTGTCAGATCATCCATTTTGTCGATCAATGCTATGTCCGAAATGACCTGGTCACGCTGAACGGATCCAAGCCGAGCCCCATCCTCCCAAGCGGGCTTTTTGCTGTGCAGCAACTGCCATTCTTGAGAATAAGGATCTTCGATCAGTGGATCTTCCTCTTTGCGCTCAGCGTTCAATCCAAGCTCCACCCGATCACCGAATCGATCTATGAAGCCGCCTCCCGTCGTCTTGAGGTCGAACTCCACAGAAAGCCTCGGCAGACGGATCACGGGGTCAATAGATTTCGGATCGATCTGAGGTGTCCGCTTCAGGCAACTGCTTTCCGGTGCAACACAGCGCCGCCCAATTACTTCAAGCGGAATCATCGTGCCTTCCTCGGCCAGGAATTCCCGCTCCGAAAGCTGTTCACGATACCCCACCGGTATTCCGGCTGCCTTTAGCAGTTCAAAAACACGGCAGGTAATCGTAGTAGAGCAGATGCCTTTGCCAGGAAATTGCTTCGTGTACTTTGCCTGATCGAAAGCAGTGATGTCGTCCTTAGCCCTTATGATTACCAAACCGGGATGTCCCACCACCTTGAAGACCTGTTTGGTCTTCCCTTCGCTGATCATTTCGCCCTTTTCGTATTTGATCATTTCCGTTTCCACTCCTTTTTCTTTCGTATTTTGTTCGCCTTTGTTCTACACCGCTGCGCTTATTTCTGTTAGCTCAGGAAACGCCTTGGTGAAACTGTATTCAATGCCGGATTCGATATAACTCTTGGCGTCGAAACAGCTCTTTAACTTATCTACACCCAAGACACCATCGGCGGTGTTTTTGTTGGTCTCCGAGACTTCTTTGACACACATGACGTCCAGTATGTGGCGCTTCTCAGACACAGCCTGAAATGCACAGGCTTGTGTGTAAAGATATGCTTCGTCATACGAGACGCCAGCATCCATCAGTGCTATTCTTACCTGCTGCGTAGCCCAAACGCCGAGTGAATCCACTTCGACGCGTTCCTTCATTCTGTCTGTACATACGACCAAACCTTCGACCAGCTTGGTCATCTTCGTCACCGCATGATGAACCAAAGATGTAGCATCTGGGAAAATGTGACGCTCGACGATCGACTGTGCAATGTCCCTATAATCCAGCGTTTCAATATTCTCCAGAGCTGCCATAGCTGCGGCACGAATCAGTCGAGCTAGGCCAAACAATTGTTCGGTCAGGTTCGGATTTCTCTTATGTGACATTGCCGAGGAGCCACGATAACCTTTCTTCTTCGGCTCTTCCAATTCATGGATAGCACTGTGCATCCTGATGTGGAAAGTCCGCGCCATCTCTTCAATGACACCGGCGATGATCGCCAATTCACACATGAACTCCGCATGATTATCACGAGAAATGATTTGAGTGTCAATACGAGGCTTAAGACCAAGCTCACTCAGCGCCAACTCGGCAACCTTTATATCAATTCCGGCATAGGTGCCAACTGTACCTCCCATATTGCCCCAACAGAGATCTTCCTCCATGATTCGCTCAAGCTTGTGAATCCTCTGTCGGATTTGAAAAGCATAGTTTGCCAGCAAGTGCCCGAAAGTCGTCGGTTCTGCGTCCTGGACATGAGTATAGGCCAGCATCAGAGTCCATTTATGTTTCAAAGACATGCTCTTCAAACTGTTGTACAGCTTGTACAACGCTTCGATTATTAACCCATTAGCTTTTCGCAGACGGAGCATATTCGCGGGGTCTTGCGCATTGTATGAAGACAGGCCCTTATGGAACTCGCCATCACGTTCAACCCCCGCTTTCCTCAGCGATTCTTGGACCGTTTTCACAAACGCCAAGACATCATGTCCGGTACCTTCCGGACCGTTTTCAATTTCATCGATCCGTTTCAGCGTGAACTTTGAGTGTTTGCGAAACTGCTCATAGAGACTCATTGGCAGATACGCAAGTTGAGCTTTCGCCTTTATGTAGGCTAACTCAACCAGGAGCATCAGCGACCACTTTGAACGCTCGCCCCAAAGGGCTTGCATTTGTTTTGATGAATACCTACTTAACATTGTTAACGAACCTCCCCAAACATATTGTCCCCTATTTCAGACGCTTGGATTGTAACATTTAACAGGTATTACTTCAAGGCTTTATGTCTTTGTATTTAAAAAGGCTGGAAAAAATCCAGCCTGACAATAAGTTTGAGATCTTCGATCTTAGTGGCCGAAGAAGCCACGGTGAATCGACGGAAGATATCCTACTAGCAGTTTATGCTCATCAAAAAGCGCACTTACCTCTTCTATGTTCTTACCATCATGGGGTACTATGCCGCCGGCGCAGCCAGCCTGGATAAGAATTTCCGGTCCTTCTAACGGATCTTCTTCACGTTTCCTCTTGGCAAACGGGAAGAAAGCGTCGGAGGCAAACATCGAGCCATTGGTGTTATGACCAGAGCGTTTAGCCCGATTCAGGCATAGCTCAACGCAGGCAATGCGATCTTGCTGGCCGCAACCAAGACCGATAAGCGTGCCATCATTTGCCAAAGCAACGGTATTGGAGACAGATCGCCAACATGCAGCCCAAGCGATAATGGCGTCAATCTTTTGATCGTCATTCATTCCCGCCGTTAGCGGTAAATGAAGATCGTGAAGATCGAGGATGAAGTGGTATGCTTTCTGACTGAGGAACCCTCCACGGACCGGTCTTCCCATCAGCTCCTGCTTGGAGCTGAATGGATAGATAAGCGCCGGATTGACCAAGATGCGTCGACGCTCTTTTTTGCCGAGGAGATCAATGGTAGCATCGTCAACTGCAGGAGCGTAAAGTACATCGATACCCCAGTACTTACAGCCAACTTGAGCACGAAGTGACTCTGGCACTTCGTAAAGCAGTCTCCCGAGATCTTCATCGATCGCGAAGTTGGTCATTACCTCCGCTCCCATTACTGCGATCGAATCTCCCATCAGCGCTCTCTCGAGAGCGGTGTTCCTTGTTTCAAAGGACACGCCGATGCCACATGGAGCGCCGTGCTTACAGGCAACGGCGATGAAAGGCACGGCATTGCAGTTGAGACGGAAGGCATCGGCCGCCGCGCACATCACTCCGAGCGCACGGTCTCCGTCGGCGACAGAAATGTGACTGGGATCACCTGTTAAGACATCAAATTTACCCATACCAAGGGAATCAGTCGGATCTTCTTCGTAGAGCGCTGACGGAGACTGGTCACGATTTTCGCCGTAGGCTAAGTCTCTGACCTTGCGCCCAATCACGCCGGCGTAGATGCCGCCGCTATGATAATTCGCCGAAAGCAATCGATACTTGGCGACAACATAGTCGGCTTTGGCTCGCTGAGCATTGACAGTTTCGTCGAAATCCGGGCAACCCGATTCGATCCAAGTCAACGTCGGCTCCCAGTCTTCGGGAATACTAATAACGATCCGTCCACCTTTGGCTGCCGAAGAAAGCATAGTTGGTCCGCCGATGTCTGTTTTCTCGATGACGCTCTTACGGGTGCAATCAGGTTTGGCGATTTCTTCCTCAAGAGGATATAGATCAACCGCTACCAGATCAATACGCGGAATGCCAAGCTGTTCTAGTACCTCGATTTCACAATCGGCAGCCAATAGACCCGCATGGACTTCACGCGACAGGGTTACCACCTTGTGGCCTAAAATCGCGCCGCCACCGACAAGTGTTGCCACATCACAGACGCGAATCTTGTTTTCCCGTAGCATCTTGGCTGTTCCGCCAGAACTAAGGATGCCGTAGCCTTGTTTGGTCAGACGTCTGACTCGTTCGGCCAGATTAGTCTTGTCGTAAACCGAGACAAGAGCGATCTTTTTGAACTTCAGTAGACTCTGCAGAGACATGTTGTACGGATCTCTCTTTTTCTTTGCTCTTACCGCAATCATCACCCATTCCTCCTCAAGTTTTGAGATACGTAAAAAGCCAAGCATTGCTTGACTTTTTATTCTAGGGCCATATTAACTAACAATTACAAATTAATCAAATTTTTGGTGCCCGAAAGAGGAGTCGAACCTCCACGATCTTGCGATCACTGGCACCTGAAGCCAGCGCGTCTACCATTCCGCCATCCGGGCACTACTTCTACTTCACTCGTTTACTTTTAATATACCACTGATTAACATTTAAGAACCGATCGGCTTCAGAAAAACCGAAGACTTTATTAATGTCTTTTACTTTATTTGAAACAATATAATTAACTGAAGTTTTTTCTAAATTAATATATGGCACTTGATCGGCTAGGATATCGCGAAAAGCTTTGTATTTTTGATCACGAACAGTGAAATCAAAAGTTTGTCGCGCATCTTCCAATAGTTTGTCTGCCGGTTTGTTCGAAAAGTTCGCTAGATTTGCCCCAGCGGTACCAATTTGAGAAGAGTGCCAAAATGGATACGGATCTGGATCAGGACCATAATCTTGTCCGTAAAGCAGTAAATCATAGGTTCTATTAGGAATAATATCCTTTTGCAAAGCAACATTGTCGTAGGTTTTAATTTCCAAATTAACACCGAGAGTTGCCCAAGTGTCCTTCAATCTTTGGGCCTCGGCTTCATTTTTATCGCTATCAGAAGTTGCCAAAACTAAGTTCAAAGTTTTGCCTGGTGTTTTTCCGTCACGCAAAGCGCGACGAATATTGATGTCTTGCAAATCGGCTTTGGATAAGTTAAAAAATAAATTTAATTCTCTTGGAAGATTGTAACCAAAAGTTTGCGAATTACTCATTTGAACATTGTTCGTGCTATTTTCTAGGTAACCCATAATTTCACCGCGCTTAGCCGCCTTGGTTAATAGATCTTTATTCTCATAAAGATTAATCTGAATATTTTGAATGTAAGGCGAACCTTGCCAATAGTTTTTATTGGCAGTTAAAGTAACTTGATCCTTTTGTTCTTTGGTTATCTGATACGGTCCGTAATTAAAGAGGGGCTCAGTAGAAACATAGAGAAACGGACTGAATGGCGACTTAAATTTAAAAACCAAGGTTTGATCGTCTGGTGCAGACATGTCGATTGATGACCAAGTATTTTTATTTTGAATTTGGCTAAGCAAGTCATTGGCTGAATAACCTGATCGGATTTTAAATTGATAAGTTTTGCCATCATCTTTTATTTCCCAGCCTTCTGCCAAATCACCTTTGACATCACCGTTTTCTTCTAAACGAGTTAAACCGGCACCAGTTAAACGAGCTGTATGCTTATCTAGATCTTTCGCTTCCCCAACAATGCCTTCAACTAAAGTTCCACCAAAAGCCGGGGCCTCATGAGTTGTTTTGATCCAATGATTTTGCCAAATAAAAAAAGCTGCAATGGCGATAGCCACAAATAGTACACCTAAAACTACCTTTTCCGTTGTTTTCAAAAAACGAGGAATGAACTTAAGGCATTTCAAGCTTTTTTTAGTTAAGACTTTTAAATTATTAAAAAAATATTTAATTTTGTTTTTGATCATTTTATTTTTCTAGTAAACTGTCTGGCTTATTTTTGAAGCAGAATATTGACAACAGCCAAAGCAACAAAAGCGACGGCCAAAACGATCGTAGCATAGAAAAGAAACTTCTCAGCGCCACGACGAGATCTGTAAACATTACCTTCACCACCGAAAGCCCCACCTAAGCCAGTACCACGATGCTGCATCAAGATACTAACCAATAAAAGTAAGGCGATCCCAATTTGTATATAATTAAACGTTGTTGTCATAATTTTCCTCAAAAATTTCTGCGAAAATTTGCAATTTGCTATATTTTTCACCAGAAGTTTTGTGCAGATCTTAATGATTTGCTTTTTTATTCTTTTTTTTAGAAAACAAATCTTATTATTGGAGGCTTGAGCCGGAGTCGAACCGGCGTGCGCGGTTTTGCAGACCGCTACCTGGCCGCTCGGTCATCAAGCCGTACTGAAACTTATATAACGCTGACCTGTTATTATTATTACCGGAAAGACATTGGAGCGAGAGACGGGAATTGAACCCGCTACCTTCTCCTTGGCAAGGAGACGTTCTACCGATGAACTACTCTCGCTAATTGTTTTTGCGAGATAGTTCAGGAACAGCTGAAACTACTCTCGCGTATTCTTTGCAGGTAGTTCAGATAAGCTGAACTACTCTCACTAATTAAGAAGTTCCCTTATATGATAGCAAAAAGAATAGACCTTGTAAAGATAAACTTCTTAATAGATAATTCTGTTTCCAACAAGGTTTCGTCCAAGACGGCAATCCGCATGGTAATCAATCTATTGAAATAAATCAAGTTTGTTTCCAATTAGGCTTTCAGCCTCTTGAAAATAATATTGTTTCAGATACAATGCTGATGTACAATGAAGTCATAACAGGAGTGAATAAATGTCTAAAAAAGATAAATCAAAATTCAAAAAACAGATTAAAGCGCAATTATTACAAGAAGTCTCTCAAGCGTCAGCTCAAATACAATCAATTCAATCGCCTCAAAAAGCGAAGGAGATTGCACCAGAAAATGTGGCCGTTGGGAATGGCATAGTAGATAAGAACATAACTCAAAAGACATCGGCAACGGCCTTAGCGGATAGTGAATTCAACTTACCGCAAATTAGATATGATCTTAAAAAAACCGCCATTGTCGTTTTGTTTTTGACAGCAATAATAGTTGCTTTGTATTATTTAGACCTAAAATACGGAATCCTAATGAATTTCGGCAATTGGTTATTTAATTATTTAAACATTCATTAATCAGAGCTTGATCTGATTAAATTAATATATATTTTGCTCTTTAGGTCTATATTGCAAGCTCTCAGCAATATGTTCTTTTTTAATATCATCACTTACAGATAGATCGGCAATTGTTCGAGAAACTTTTAAAATTCTCGAATATTGACGGGCTGAAAGATTTAAGTTATTGACTGCATGCTTCAATAAATTTTTCCCCTCTTCGTCTAAGCCGCAATAAGCTTTAATATCTCTTGGACTAAATTCGGAATTAGTTTTTTTAGCTCTCTTATTTTGTACTTTTCGCGCTATTTCGACGCGTTTTCTTATTTCTATGGATTTTTCCGCGACACTTTCAGAAGCCAGCTTTTCGTATTTAATTCGCGGCACTTCCACGTGCAAATCGATGCGATCTAATAACGGACCTGAAACTCTTTTTTGATAACGAATAATTTGCGTCGGGGTGCATATACAATTTTTAGATTCATCACCTAAATAACCGCAGGGACAAGGATTTTGTGCGGCAACTAAAATAAACTTGGCTGGATATGTTATTGAACCCTGCGCCCTAGAAACGGTTATAACTCCATCTTCCAAAGGTTGGCGTAGTGCTTCTAAAACACTTCGCGGAAATTCAGCAAATTCATCTAAAAATAACACGCCGCGATGCGATAAAGTAATTTCACCCGGTCGCGGAAAAGTGCCGCCACCGACTAAGGCAACATTCGAAGTAGTGTGATGCGGTGACCTGAAAGGTCGGATCGATATTAAAGGTTCGTCATGAGGCAATAACCCTGCAACGGAATAAATTTTTGTGACTTCTAAAATTTCGTCTTCATTGAGTTCAGGTAAAATCGATGGAATAGTTTTGGCTAGTAATGTTTTTCCCGATCCTGGGGGGCCAGACATCAAAATATTGTGTCCCCCGGCCGCCGCTATTTCCAATGCCCGTTTAGCATTTTCCTGACCCTTAACAAAGGTCATGTCATTTTCGTATTTTCTATCAGTTATTATTTGGAATTTCTTAAAAAAACTTGGTATAGCTTTTTCATTTTTTAAATGATATATTAATTCTTTTAAATTTTTTACCGGAATGATTTCGATTCCTTTGACCATGATCGCTTCATCTTTGTTCACATCCGGTAAATAGACCTTTTGATATCCTTTTTCCTTAGCCATTAAAACGGTTGGCAAAATTCCATTGATATGGCGTAGATTTCCATCTAATGCCAATTCACCAACAAATAAAACTTTTTCACTAATTTTTGGGATTTGCTCATCGGCAGTAAGAATACCGATAGCAATCGGCAAATCATATGCCGGACCTTCTTTTTTTAAATCTGCCGGCGCTAAATTGATCGTTAGTTTTTTAACCGGAAAGTTTGCACCAGAATTTTTAATAGCTGACCGTACTCTTTCTTTTGATTCTTCAATTGCTTTATCGGGAAGTCCAACAATCGTTAATGACGGTAGGCCATTTGAAATATCAACTTCAACTTCAATCGGCATCGCATCGAGCCCCAATACGGAGGTTGAATAAACTTTAGCTAATGACATTTCGCTTCTTTCTTTTCACCCATAAAAAAGTAATCAGAGAGGCAATAGCGAGAGATCCAATAATTATGACTGTGATACCTGTTCCAGACTCAATCAACTCAATAATCGGCGTAATGGGTGATAAAGGTTCGTCTGGCGTCGGACTTGACGGCGGAATTGGAGGGATAACCGGAGGGGCAACTGGAGGGATAACCGGAGGGATTGGCGTATTAATAAAAATATTAGAAATAACTTCGTTGCTCTGAAGTTCAGAAAGCTCGTTGGCCAAAATTGAACTGCTATTTGTTATTTCATAATTACCATCTGCAAGATCCGAATTTGCTTTAACTTTAAAGAAAACTGTGCCTGAAATTCCCGGGGCAAGAGAATCGATCGAGAAATTTACCACTTTATTTTCAGGATCTAACACTCCCCCACTATCGTAATTAGTCAAAGTTGGCACATTACTTGAAATAGTAATATTGGTCAAAGGAGCATTACCCGTGTTGGAATAATTTATTTTGTATTCTAATATTTCACCTTTATTCGAAGTGGTTTTGATCTGATCCTTCTCATCATCGTCAGATACTGTCATATTAATCGTGTAATCGTAATTTAACAAAACCGGGACACGCATAATTCGCACATGATACGCAGTATAAGGGAAAGTACCCGTTGCAAATGCTAAACCGTTGTATACCTTTAATTTGGTTTCTGCTTCAGAAAACTCAGTACGCCCACCACACGTTAATCTTCTAGGGTTCAGAGGGTTTTCGATGTCATAAACACATAAATTCATACCCGAGGTGTTACCGCCAGAGTAGAGCAAATTTCCAACCACATCATAACCCCAGCCTCCCATGTAACCGTCATGGTAATGCGTGACAAAAACCGGATTTAAATGATCAGCCACATCAAAAATATAAAATCCATTATAAAAGTTTGTATAAACTAAATAATGTGAGTAGGTTAAAACATTCGGATTATTTGTATCAATTGGCTGACCATTACCATCTAAATATTGTGGTGTGACTATTTTAGGATTGGCCGGATCGCTAACATCCAATGTTATTAAGCCTTGTCCAGAGTCGCCATAATAAACATATCCTCCTGATTCGGCAATTCGCCAAGGTGATTGTCCTAATTTAATAAAACTTTTTAAAACAGGATTTGCAATATCGGTAATATCGATTGTATACAAACCAACATTCCCCTGAGAGCCTCCGGCAAGAAACAATAAATTATCTTTAATTAATAATTCTTTCGCATTCCAAGATCCGTTATTCAAAGTTGCTGACGGATCAAGGACTAAACTAGAAATATATTGAGGTTGATTAAGATCGGTTGCATCAGCAATGACAAATTGAGAGTCTGGATCGGATTTTGAAAAGAAAACCAAATTACCTTTTGTGGTTGCCGCACCTGTTCCACTATTCGGGACAAGTAAAACATTAACGTTTTGTCGGCCATAACTTGATTTATAGATAGGTTTTTCAGGATTTGAAGCGTCGAATAAGTCGATACCGGTATGGGAAACCGCAACCATGCCTCTATTTTCCAAGAACGAAACATCATAAGTACCATGAAGAGTTGGCGCTCGCTTAATAAAATTATTCGTTCTGATACTCCCAGGATTTTCATTGGGTTTAAAAACATCAAATAAGTTTGTGTCATCACTCACAATTAGATAACCATTTTTTGTATAAACCAAATCTCTTGAGACGCCTTGAGTTGGGAAGTTTGGATTTGGAATAAAACCACTACCAGTTGATTCGGGCCCAGGTAACCAAACAAGGTCGGCGGGGTTTGACACGTCAAACACATATGCTCCAGCAGTTGGAATAATATCGGAATTAACGGCATACAAATGGTTATTAACCAAAACTGTTCGAGACAAAAATCCCCAAGCCTTTTCGGGAAATGCGCGATCAACAACCTGAGGATTAAATTCCGGAGTGCCAAGATTTTCGAACCCACCTATAACCTGAAGATTGCTGTTACTTGCGCCTAAATATAAATAGTTGCCATTAAAGTTTATTGCCCTTGCTGAATCGGCTTCGCCGTCTATTCTTGTAACCGGTAAAGCTATGACTAGCTCGCCAGTTTCTAAATCAACGATTTTCAAACCATCAGCATCATTTGCTACAAAGATATACGGCTTACCATTAAACTTTTTAACAACTAAATCCCTAGAATATCGACTTAAAGCTGTTTTAATATTAATTAATCTTTCAACTATAGGATTGGAAGGATCATTAACGTTTATTTCCCAAATCTCAGGGTTATCATCACCGATGTAAAGCTTCCCTTGATAGAGATCCATGCTTGTGGACATGTATATATTACTCGATGGCCTAAATGTAAATTCCTTTACAAGAACAAGGCTTGCTGGATTAGCTACGTTTATAACCTTGATTCTGTTTGTCAGTAAGACATAAAGCATGTTCTGATCAAGCAGCATATCCTGAACCACTGATGCACTGCTATACTCTCCAATTTCAATTGGATTTTCTTCATCGGCGATATCAAAAATTCGGACCCCAAATTGATCCGAGGTGTAAAGTCTTGATTGATCCTCAGAGTACAAAAGGTGGCTTGGATATTTAGGGGCTTTAACAAAATCAGCAATTTCTACATCACCTACTATATCCGAAGCTTGAGGTTTATTCTTGACAAGCCAGATTAAAAAAATGGCAATTACAGCAACAAGCAAAACAAAGCCAGCAGCAATGATAGCATTCTTTTTTCTTGTGTTTTTTTTGAGAAAAGATAATTTCATTTCCCCTCGAGTACATTATAAAACAAAGCTCATCAATTAGCTATTTTTTTAGAAACTTCTCAATTAGTTTTTCTGCTTGGCTTAAATCATCGACCCAATGAATATTTTTATCTCGATTAAACCAAGTATCTTGTCTGCGAACATAGGCATGAGTGTTATTTTTTATTTTTTCGATTGCTTCTTTAAGTGTTTGCTTACCACTTAAATAGCCAAGATTATCTTGGCGCGGAATTTCGGTAGCCGAAATATGGCCAAGCTGCGATTGTCGCGGAATTTCGTTTGCCGAAATATATTCGAAAATTTCTTTGTATCCAATAGTATTAAATGCCGGCAAGTCTTTTCTGTATTTATCGGCAAGTTTACGAACTTCTTCCACCAAACCTTCTTTAATCATCTGATCAACACGAGCATCGATCTTGGAATAAAGTGTCTCGCGATCGGTTTTTATACCGATTATCAGACTGTCGAATTTTGGCTTTAATTTTTTTTGCTGAGCTGAAAACGGTTTTCCTGAAAGAATAGTTACTTCCAAAGCGCGGATAACCCGTCTCTTGTTTCGAGGGTCGATTTTTTTTGAAGCTTCAAAATCAATTTCCTGTAATTTTTTATAGAGTTCTACATCGGTTAATTTTCCTAAATCTTCTCTAAGTTTTTCGCTTTGCTCTTTAAGTTCAGGTAAAACAAAACCATATAAAACAGATTCCATATACAAACCCGTACCGCCAACCAAAATCGGCAAGCTTTTAACCTTCAAATAGCCATTAATTAGCTCTGTCGCAGCCTTTTGATAGTCGGATACGGTATAAGATTCGTCGGGATTTACAATATCAATTAGATCCTGCGGAAAAGTTTTATCTTTAGCTGTACCAATATCCATGCCTTTATAAATTTGTCGCGAATCAACAGAAATAACCTTGCCATTAAATTTCTTAGCCAAAGCTTTCGCCCAAGATGTCTTGCCTGATCCGGTAGGGCCAATGATTGCTATGACTTTTTTTAATTTATTCTTATACTCTTGCATGTTTTTTCTTAATTAATTTATAAAGTTCTTCGACTATTAAAAATACAATTCCTACCAGCAATATTCTCAACCAATATACCGCAGGAAATGGGCTGGTTAAGATAAAGTTATTTAATGGTTCAGTATAAACTATAAGCAATAATATAATCAATGAAATCAAAACAGAACCAATTAAATATTTATTCGACCAAAAAGAATACTTAAAAATTGAAACATGAGGGCACCGAGCTAAAAAGGCATTGAACGCCTGGGCTACCGCCAAAGTACTAAGTGAAACAGTTGTGGCAGCTGCATAATTTCCAGTCGTATTTAGAACCGAGGTAAAGTTCCAGATTGCGCCAAAACCAACTACGGTTCCTAAAAGAGAAAGATGTATAAAAGATTCTAAATTTAGCAACTGAACTGATTTGGAACGGGGTTTGGAAGACATTACATTTTCTTCTTTTTCCGCAATAAAAGACATCGATGGCAAGATATCAGTACCTAGATCGACTGCTAGAATTTGTACCGGCAACATAGTCAAAGGTAATCCGAAAAAGATACCCAAGGCGACAATCATTAACTCTCCGAAATTATGAGTAAAAATGTAAAAAAGAAATCTCTTTACATTATCAAAAATAACTCTACCTTCAACTACTGCTTTAACAATAGTTGCAAAGTTATCATCTAACAAGATCAGATCAGCGGCTTGCTTGGAAACATCGGTCCCCGTTATTCCCATCGCGATCCCGATATCAGCCTTTTTTAAAGCTGGAGCGTCGTTTACACCATCACCAGTAGCCGCTACTATTTCGCCCATACTCATTAAATTATCGACAATTCGAAACTTTTGCTCTGGTAGAATGCGGGCAAATATATTTACATGGTGGAGTTTTTGACGTAATTCCAGATCAGACATTTTCGATAAACTTTTTCCGTCAATCACTTCTGGAAAAGAGTCATATGTGATCCCTGTTATTTTTCCAATTGATGCAGCTGTTAAGGGATTGTCACCAGTGACCATAATAACTCTAATACCGCCCTTTTTGCAATTTTCGATTGCTTCTTTTACTTCGGGTCTTGGTGGATCAAAAATTGATACTAACCCCAAGAAAATATGGTTATAGGCTAAAGCTAAAACACGATATCCTTCCGAAGCGTATTCTTCCATTTTTTTATTTATTTGCGATTTTTCTTCATCGTTAAGATGGCATTTTTCGGCAATTATTTCTGGCGCACCCTTAACGCAATTAAACTTATTGCCATTTAAATTGTACGTTGTACTCATAAATCGACGTCTTGAATTAAAAGGCAATTCATCAATCTTCAAATATTTTTTTCGATATTCTGCAACATCAACGCCTTCCTTTTTAGCCCATTCGAGCAAAGCGATTTCAGTCGGATCCCCAACGGCATTATCCGTCTCAACCTCAGCGTCATTACATAAAATCGCAACTTGACGAATAAGTTGTTTTTTTTCCGCAGGATTAATTTCAGGATTGGCAAATTCCCAAACTTCTCTAACGGTCATTTTACCAGTCGTTAAAGTCCCAGTCTTATCAGTACAAATAACCGTCGTTGAACCTAATGTTTCGACAGAAACCAAATTTTTAATCAATGCCTTATTTCTTGCCAAGTTACGAGCACCGAATGAAAGAGCCACTGAGACAGTTGCCGGTAGCCCTTCTGGAACCAAGGCTGCCGCAACAACCACGGCGAAAATTAAAGCGTCAACAATTTTAGAGCTAACAAAGTAAAAATGGTAAAAAATTAAAACAATCATCCAAATAGCGGCGAAGATAGCTATTTTTTTTGCGACTTGACGAGTCTTTTCTTGCAAAGGTGAGTGCTCTTTATTGATTTGCATCGTCTTTTGAGCGATTTTACCAAATTCCGTTGCGCGGCCAGTAGCCACAACAACACCTATTGCTTCTCCGTCAGCCGCATTTGTGCCGGCAAATAAAAGATTTAGCCTTTCTGTTATTAAAAGATTCCCGTCCTTATAATCCTTTGCCTCTTTATTTTGCGGATTAACTTCTCCAGTTAATATCTGCTCATTTATTCTCAATTCATAGCTTTCGATCACGCGGATATCGGCCGGTATTTTGTCGCCTTCATTAATAACCACAATATCGCCTAATGCTAAATATTCAGCGGAAATTTCTTTTTCTTCGCCATTACGCTTGACCTTAACTTTTTCAGGCAATAATTTAACCAAGGCCTTCAAAATTTTTTCAGCTTTATATTCTTGTACAAATCCTATAATGGCATTTAAGACAACAATCAAACCGATGACAACACCATTTCTTAGGTCACCCAGCATAAAAGATAAAACACATGCAAAAATTAACATTAAAACCAACAGATCAAGAAATTGATCTAAAAATATTTTAAGCAACGGGATGGGAGTTTGCCTCGAAATGGAATTTGGTCCATTCTCAAGCAAGCGTTTTTGCGCTTCAAGATCAGTTAATCCACCTCGATTCGTTGCTAGTTTTTTTAGCAGGTCATCGCTTGTTCCCTGCCATGGGTTTTTTGGAATCTCCACTTTCCTCCTCTTTCGCTTTTTCTTGAATGATTTCTTGCAACTTAAAAACTGACCTGCCAGAAACTCTGTGTTTCGATTTGTTTTTCTCTGCCTCTTTTTCTCTTATCTCTTTTTCAAATGTATCAAAATCATTCATTTCGTCCATTTAAACCTCGTTTGAAAATTTATTTATAATCAGACAAGTTATTAAAATTAAAATTAAACAAAACAGAAAATTATTTAACCCTAAAAAATCCGGCAAGCTATTGATCAGAAAAAATAGTCCAGAAACTACGAGTAATATTTTACCAGCGGTCTTATTTTGAAAAGTAAGAAAAATACCCAAAACTGAAAGAAAGAAAAAAATAAAATTTAAAATTAAAACATCCAAACTCAATCTAAAATAATAGGTACCAACAATAGAATCCAAATTTAATTGATTTTGAAAAGAAAGATGAGGCTCGATAAACGAAGAAATTCTAGAAAACACAAAAATCAATATCTCGGCAATATTAAAACAGAGAACAATTTTCCAAAAGGTACTAACCTTGGCTATTTTTTTCATTCCCCTCCGATTAATTTATCTTACAAGTGAACCCGGCGGCACTTCTTTTGATGGATTTAGCAGAACTGGATTTTCTTCTGCATCAATTGCCACCATAATCATGCCTCGGCTTTCGATGCCGCGAATAGTTCTTGGTTCAAGATTAACAACAAATGGGACCTCTTTACCGATAATATCTTCTGTATTAATGGCATGGGCAATGCCTGATACGATCGTGCGATTGGTTTCTTCGCCAAAATCGACTTCTAATTTTAATAGCTTATCAGTTTCCGGCACCTTTTCAGCATTTATAACTTTGCCGATCTTAACTTCAATTTTTGAGAAATCATCGTAATTAATCATTGGTTATTCCTTGTATTTTTTGGTGCCCGCCTTTAGACAACTAGCTCCACGTCTTTCGACACCATCGGTCATAAAATATCATTGGATTATTATTGCATTGGTGCCCGGGAGAGGACTCGAACCTCCACGTCTTTCGACACCAGTTCCTAAAACTGGCGTGTATACCATTTCACCACCCGGGCATAAATTATTTAACTTGACTATCTTCCCATTCCTTTACTTTACGATAATGATCTTCACTCAAATAAAATCTCTTTGACTCTTGATCATAATAATCTTGTTCAAAATCTTCTGGCGTGCTCTCATCACTTTCACTATATCCATATTCTTTTCTTAAGTCATCCATTGTAAAGCTTGGAATCCATTTTGGCTCTTGCAATAAGAACATGTTTGCTTTTTCTGTGAACTTGTTTGAAAGCTCCTGAACTGTCGTTTTTTCTTCAATCGGTTCTTGTAATATTACTACCTGGAAATTATTAAAGGGTACAGGCTCCAAACCCAAGCCTTCGACAATTTTTCTGTTTTCCTCAGATAAAGAATCCCAATTGATACAAATTCTCGCATCCCCACCGGATCTGATATCTTTATTATTAGCAGAGCTATCTGCCGTCTCGATATTTTTTTGGTATAAAATTTCGCAAGCGGGAATTAATGGTTCCTCGACTACTTCTCTTAAATGTTCAGGATTTAATATTATCGTTGAGCTACAAAAAGCAGTCGGTTCAACATCGCTAAGGGTCTTTGTGGTAATCTGGCCAACTGATTCATTTAGTATTTCACCCATCTATTCTCCTGCTGTTATTGAGCCTGAAATTTTTTCGAATGTTTTTTCCCCAATGCCTTTGACCTTTTTTAAATCTTCGATCGTTTTAAAAGCGCCGTTTTCATTTCTGTAATCGATTATTCTTTGCGCAATTACCGGACCAACACTGGGAATTTTATCTAAATCAGTCAAAGCCGCAGTATTAATGTTGATTTTGTCGCTTTCACCCTGTACAACGGAAGCTTCGGATCCAGCCACAACTTTCGCTTGACCACTCAACTCTTGGCGCAGAGCTTCATTTTCTTTTTCTAGCAACTCCATCGCCTCGTTTTTTGATTGACGAGATTGAACAATCTTTTCCCAGACTAGAAGACCGGAACCGGTCAAAATGACGGCGATTAGAACGCCACCGACAATAAATCTGTATTGATAAATTAGCTTATCAAATTCATTCATTCCAAATGCTTAGTGATAGCAAATTCTTTAAATTTTTCCAATAGCTTTGGATAATTTTCGATGCCTTTTTTAACCACGTTCTCTGCTGCCACCTTGGCCTTTTCTATCATTATTCTATCTGAAAGTGAGGCCATTTTCAAGTCCGGTAAACCTGATTGACAAAATCCCGTGAATTCACCTGGACCCCTTAAATCCAAATCGATTTCTGCTAGGTCAAAACCATTGTCGCAAGTGATCATCGCTTTTAAGCGCTTTTTCGTCGAATCCGACCAGCTCTCGGAGAAAATTAAACAATATGACTGATCTTTGCCTCTACCCACACGACCTCTAAATTGATGAAGTTGAGCTAAACCGAAACGCTCCGCATCTTCAATCATCATAACAGTAGCGTTGGGAATATCGATGCCAACTTCGACTACGGCTGTGGAAACTAAAATATCAATCTTTTTGTTTTTGAATTTTTGCATCACCTCGTCTTTTTCCGACACCTTCATCTTGCCATGTAAAAGACCAACCTTGAACTGCGGAAATATTTTTTTTGAAAGCTTTTCATACTCCTTAACCGCTGATTTTCTATCCACGTCCAATAAACGATCTGATGAAACCTTTTCGTCGATTAAAGGACAAATGACAAAGACTTGTCGGCCAGCTTCAACTTGGTTTTTAATAAAATCATATGCTTGATTACGTTCTTTTGGAGGCACAATTTTCGTAATGACTTTTTGGCGGCCCGCTGGCATTTCATTGATAATCGATAGATCTAAATCACCATAAAAAGCTAGGGCTAAAGTTCTCGGAATCGGCGTGGCTGTCATCGAAAGAAAGTGTGGGACTGTGTCATTTTTTTTAAAGGCACCCTCCTTCAAAAAGGCTCGTTGTTTTACACCAAAACGATGTTGCTCATCGACAATAATCAAGGCTAAGCGATCAAAGTTTACACCTTTTTGCACCAAGGCGTGGGTACCAATAATTAAATCATCGTTTTTAAAATCTGCCAGTTTACTGCCGGCCGTCCAAATACCTACTTTAATATCTTTTAATAATTTTGAAACATTTTGGTAATGCTGATTAGCCAAAATCGTTGTTGGCGCCAACCAAACTGCTTGGAAGCCAGCCTTAACCGTAGTTAATACCGCCATCGCAGCGACTACGGTTTTGCCGGAACCGACATCGCCTTCCAATAAACGATTCATCGGCCGACTATTTTCTAAATCTTGGACTATTTCCCATGCCGTTTTTCTTTGTGCGTTTGTTAATTTATACGGCAAGTCATTCACAAAATTTTTTAAAATATTTTCATCGAATTTTATTTTTGGCGCACGTGAAACAGACAGCTCTTTTTTAGCCTCTTGCATTTTTAAAGCAATGAAAAACAATTCGTCAAAAGCAATGCGCCGTCTGGCCGCATGCATCTGATCATTCGTAGCTGGGAAATGAATGTTTTTAACTGCGCTGGCTAAATCAATTAAGCTTTGCTCCTTTTTAATTTCGTCAGGCAAATAGTCAACGATAGAAAATTTTTCGAGCAAAGGTTCGATCAATTTACGCAAAAATTTACTGGTTAAACCTTCGGTTTCACCGTAAACCGGTAGTATTTTCGCTTCTTTTTCATAGCTAGTAACAGTAAAATTCTTCTTCTTATTTTTAAAATCCCAATGCACTTTGCCTAAAAACAAAAATTCACTACCTTCTTTTAAAACATTTAATAAAAAGGATTGATTAAACCAAACGGCTTCAATTTCACCAGTTTCGTCTGCCAATTTGGCTTTAATTAAGCTCATCCACCGGCGGTTCGTTCGGGCCTCGCTTATTTTAATAATCTTGGCTTTAATGATTTTTTCGTCATCAATTCTTAAACTTTTGATTGGCACAGGATTTGTAAAATCATCGTAAGTTCGAGGGTAATAAAAAAGAAGATCGCGGATAGTTTCTATCCCCAACCTTTCTAATTTTTCGGCCATTTTAGGACCGACACCTAACAAATTTGAAATCGGTAAATCATAGTTCATTATATTTAGAAATATTTTTTTCCAGTAAATTATAAATATAAGACTGGAATTCCTGGTTACGATCAGCCCAAGGATAGACTAAAGATATCTCCAGTAACCGTAAGTTAATTGCTATCGATAAACTTACTAAATTAGTATTATCATACTCGCCGTAATTATTCAAAAAAGTTTTTTCTAATTTATCAAATAAAATGGCTTTATCTGTTTTGCAAAGCATAATTTCCAAATGTACTAAAAACGAAGCCATGTCGAGCTCTTTTTTTAAAAAACAACTCGAGCCAAAATCAATTAATACAATTTTTTCACCTTGTAAAAGAATATTGTTCGGATTGAAATCACCATGACAAAAATCTAGATGACCATCTAAATTTTTTTCTTTTATTTGATCTATTAATGGCTTTAACTTTCCCTCTAATTTTGGAAAATTATTTTCAATGAGTTGGAATTGAAAATTTTCAAAAATAAAATCACTCTTTTTTGCTGTAAACTCTGGTTTTGAAAGATTATGCACTTTTTTTAACAGTAAGGCAATCTTTTCCACCACTGAATCTAAATTATCTATTTTTGATAAACTATCACTTAATCTATCACCCAAAGTATCTTCATATATGAAAATATTATCTTTTTCCAAGTAGGCCAATGGTTTAGGTGCTATAAACATACCATCCTGAAAACCGTTTTTGTGAAAAAAATTCATTACAAGAAAATCATCTTTTTTACTTAAAACTTTTGAAGTTGAAAGTCGAATACCTTTTTTTTCGCCGTCGGTCTTCAATAAATAATAAATATTATAATTATCAGGATTATAAGTATGAGATCTCTTTAGATCGAGGACACTGATGATAATCTGTTTTCCAAAAATTTCCTTACAGAATTCTTGGAAAAATTTCTCTGCATTTTCTTTATCTAATAAATAAAAATCGTTTGAATCGTTTGTCATTTTAATCCATTTAAATAATTTTTATGGTTACTTACGGCTTTTCTATAAAGCCACATATATTTTTTAGCCGATTTTTCCCAAGAAAAGTCTTCCTTCATACAGTTAACTTGCATTTTTTGCCATGCTTCTTTGTCATTGTAGTAAAGATCAACTGCGCGTCTGATTGACCATAAAAAAGCATTTTTATCATATTCCTTAAATACGAAGCCAGTTTTCCCGTCTTTAACTGTGTCGGCCAGCCCACCAGTTTTTCTAACAATCGGAACCGTGCCGAAACGCATGGCGATAATTTGTGATAATCCGCAAGGTTCATAACGTGATGGCATCAATAGCATATCTGCACCAGCGTAAATTGTTTGAGCAAAATTTGCATCAAAACCAATTTCGGCCGCTATTTCTTTTGGATTTTCTTTTTCAGCCTTAATAAATATTTTTTCTAACTCTCGGCCATAGCCAGATCCTAAAATGACAAATTGCGCGCCCATATCGACTAAATCTTTCAAAACATCTTCCATTAAGTCAACGCCTTTTTGACCAACTATCCTAGTTACAGCACAAATAAGTGGTAACTCTGCTGATTGTGTTAGGCCTAATTTTTTCTGTAAATACAATTTATTTTCAACTTTTTTATAAAGCGAAGTCGTACCGTAATTTACCGGGGTATCTTTATTTGTCCTAGGGTCGAAATCAGTATAATCAATACCATTTACAATTCCCGTAAATTGTTTTTTGTGCATTTTTAATAGCTTATTTAAACCTGCACCATATTTTTTACTTAAAACTTCTTTGGCATAAGTAGGACTGACTGTATTCATCATATCAACATTGTCGATCGCCTCAGCCGTCAAATTTATAACTTTAGTTTTTAATATTTTATTTACCCTTGAAAAATCTTTTCTTTTAAAACCTAATTTTGTTGCCGCAGTAAGCCTGAATTTTGGTTGGGTAGCTAAATTATGTATTGTCATAACAGTCGCGATTTTGCGATAACTTGAATGTTTTTGATATTTTATGTTTAACCACTTAGAAGTTAGAGCTTCAAAACTATCGTGGTAATGAATTACGTCTGGATACCAATCCATTATTTTTACCAAATCGAGTGTAATTTTAGAAATAAGATTATAGAGAAAGTAAGGCACATCTTCGTAGCTGGTAGCGATATTACTCAAATAAATTCCATCGTCTTTGGGAGAGAAAAAATTATCAAAATCTATTAAATAAACCGGTATCTCGGTATTTGGCAAATATGTTTTCCAAACTGAAACTTTTATTTTTTTCTTCCCGTCTGGCAATTCAATTTTTAAATCTTCGATAATTAGTTCAGCATTATACTTTTTTAAATCTATGGTTTTATAACAAGCCATCATAATTTTAATATCAACAGGAAACTCGTTAGCCATCGCTTTTGGTAAATAACCAACAATATCGCCAAGACCACCAGCCTTTGCCAAAGGAGTTAATTCAGTTGTTATATGCAAAATTTTCATATTACCAGGGAACTTTTTTTTCATTTTACTCCTTAAATCTTGTATCCTACCGGATGGGTTTTTCGCCATTGCCAGTCAGAGCGAATGATTTTCCCAGGCTCAGAATTTATGTGAGTCCATCCTAACAAGCGATTAGCCTTTTCGGCACTGGCCACCGAGACAGATAAATCACCAGGTCTTCTAGCAATCATTTGAGTGGGAATCTTTGACTGAATCACTTTTTCAGCTTCACTGATTATCTCTTTGACCGAAAAGCCGGTTTCTGATCCAAGGTTTATCGTTTCGCCCGAAATACTGTCAATTTTCTTCAATGCTGATGAGATGGCTTCGGCTATATCTTCGACGTGAACCAGGTCACGAACAGCAGTACCATCAGCGGTGTCAAAATCGGAACCGAAGATTTCAAAAAATTCTTTTTGATTTAGTCCTACTTTTATTAAATTTTCCAGAATGTCTTGGGATTTTAAATGAGACTTACCGATTAAACCGCCTTCGTCTGATCCGCCGACATTAAAAAACCTAAAGATAACATACTTTAAATTTTGGCATTTGCTTAGATATTTTTCAAAATCAAATTTTGTCGAAGCATAAGGATTCAAAGGATTAACGGGATGATTTTCGTCAATCGGTGTGTATTTTGGATCGCCATAAACCGCCGCGGTCGAGGCAAAAATTATTTTATTAACTCCTACTAACGTCATTTGTTCCGCTAAATTGACACTATTTAAATAATTTTCCTGATGATAAAGCTCGGGTTTTAAAACAGATTCAGCCACATCGATTTTGGCGGCCAAGTGGATCACTGCTTCAATTATATTTTTCGCAAAAATTTCGTTCAATTTTTCACTATCGCCTAAATCGCAATTAATATATGATAAGCCATTGTATTTTTGTCGCAAAATTTCCAATGGTTCGACAAAGCCAGTCGAAAAATTATCTAAAATCAAAACTTCGTAATTATTATCAAGCAATTTTTTTGTTACATGCGAACCAATATAACCTGCACCACCGGTGACTAGGATCATTTGTCTTCCTTAGATACTTTATAACGATCGTCATGCCAAAGTTTTCTACCATTCTCCGATAAAATAGCAGCTGCAATTTCCGGGGTAGCTAAATTCTGAGCTTTTTCGATGTTAATTGGTGGAAAATTATTTTTAATCCGAGCTTTTTGAATATATTCATGTGTTTGTGCAAATTTTTGTATACTGATAGATCCTCCGCCACGGCGATAATTAACCAGTATTTCTTCCGTATATCCAAACTTCGCCCCAGCTTTAAGAAAACGCAACCAGACATCGTAATCTTCAGATAGTATGAAATTCGGATCAAATCCCCCAACTTCCAAAATAACTTCTTTTCTATAAGCTGTGCCAGGATTTGTTATAAAATTAAACATTGGCAACAGATCTGCTACAAATGGTTGGTAATCAACAGTCCATTTTTTATTATCAGCACTAAAATACTCTAAATTACTATAAAAAGCATCATATCTGTTTTTAATCATTGCGTCATAGGTCACTCTGGCTCGTTGTGGTCGACTGACATCATCTCCATCAGCAGTTAGCAAGATATCTGACTGAGCATGGTTAATGGCTAGATTTCTTGCGCAAGAAACACCATTTAAACCCTCTGGCAATTGAAAGAATCTTAAGCGATCATCATGAAAACCAGTCACCACTGCTTCAATTGACTCATCACTATGATCATCAACAATAAGCGCTTCCCATTCAGTCATATCCTGATCGATAAGACTTTGGATCATTTCTTTTAAATCTGATGCTCTGTTTTTTACACCAGTGATAAAACTTACTTTAGGTGTCACTAATCCTCCAATTGAACCTTATAAAAGGTTTTTAAAATATAGTTCTCTTTATTTAATGATGCCAGGTTTGGCTCAATTAGTAAAGAGTTTTTTATCTCTATTTGCATTCTGAATTGTGATGTTTAATTACCTTCTCATACAATTGAATATATTTTTCGGCAGATATATTCCATGAAAAATCTTTTCTCATACCTTCAATCTGAATTTTTCGCCAGTCGTCTTTATGATTGTAAAATATACTGACCGCCTGTCGAGTCGACGCCAGCAGAGATTTTTCATCATAATCATTAAAAACAAAACCCGTCTTTCCATCAATAACAGTATCTGCTAAACCTCCAGTAGACCTGACAACCGGAACAGTACCAAAACGCATAGCGATTATCTGCGATAACCCGCATGTTTCAGATTGTGATGGCATAAGCAATATATCGGCTCCGGCGTAAATTGTTTGGGCCAAGTGTTCATCGAAAGTCATCTGTGCTGAAATCATTTGAGGATTTTTTTTCTCAGCTTTAATAAAGAGTTTCTCAATCGAATCTTCTCCTGATCCCAGAATAATAAACTGAGCCCCCATGTCCATTATTTCATCCATTATTTTATCAATTAAAAGTAAACCCTTTTGTCGGGAAATACGAGTAACAGCACAAATCAAAGGCGAATCAGGATTCTGAGTTAATCCAAATTTTTTTTGTAAATATAATTTGTTTTCATTTTTTTTATCTAAACTATCAATCCAATATTTTACTGGGACATCAGGGCTAACTCGAGGATCAAAACTAGAATAATCAATACCGTTTAAAATGCCAGTGAACCGATTCTTGTTTTTTAGAATGATCTTATTAAGAATTAGGTCAAATTTCTCAGTTAGTGTTTCTTTGACGCAAGTAGGTGAAACAGTGTTAAACATGTCAGAATTATTAATCGCCTCGCCGGCAATACTTATCGCACTATCACCCGTAATTTCTCTCAATTCTTGATAGTCTTTCATTTTTAATCCAGTTAAGTCTACGTTTGCAAAATCAATCTTGCCGCTATTGGTCATATTATGAAGTGTAGTTAAGGTTGCGATCTTTTGGTAAAACGGGTCATTTTTATAAATTGTTTTAAGCCATTTCGGAACAAGCCCCATTGTAGAAAATTGAATATGGATTACATCCGGCTGAAAGTTGATCTTTTTTAACAAATCCAATGCGGCTTTCGAAAAATTAACCCACTGGATGTTATTGATTTCGGGATGATGGCTATACACGCCGTCACCGTTGAAAAATTTTGGCATGTCAATCATATAAACCGAGATATTAGTTTGTGGTAGAGGAGTTTTGTAAACATCAATAAAATATTTTTCGCCGCTTGGCAAGGTAATTTCAAATTTTGAGATTATTTTTTGATTTGGATTTTTTTTATCATCGAAGCTTTTATACTTCGGAATCATGATGATGATGTCTAAGTCATACTGTTTAACCAGCGCTTTAGGTAACGACCCAGTCACATCACCAAGCCCGCCTGCTTTTATTAGTGGCGTTACTTCAGAAGATAGAATAAGAATCTTCATTTTTTTATTGTCCGGCTGAATCAAATTAATTCCATTCTCTGCTTAATAAGTCTTCCTTAATCATGTTAATCACTGTTCTAATTTTCGTTCTTTCAGACTCTAAATCAATGTTTGTTTTTTTCATGCTTTCTAAAATTTCCTTACCGTTTTTTTGGCCATATTCGAAGCACGGTATATCATAACGCTCACAAAATTTTCTAACTTTTTCTTCATAAGTAATGGCTACAACCGGAACATCAGCTATTACCGCCATAACCACTGAGTGCAGTCTCGTACCAATCACACCCTTTGATGATTTAGCCATCGAAATAAACTTTTTAGCGTCAACGATTTTTTTGGAGTAATTAGTGTCAAAATCCGGAGAAAGCGCAATTGGAAAAACTTCGCCAGAATTTAAAACATCCTCAAATTGGCCATTGGGATTGAGCTCCGGTCTATCAGTATAATTGAATAAAATCGGATAATTTTCGGTAGCCTTAGCTGCATCAGCCAAAAAAACCAGATCAGGCATCACGCCGTCGAGAGTACTATATTTTGACAAGACATCAAAAGATTTTTGATCTCGCACATAGACGATGCGAAATTTTTTTAAATGGTTAATCACTTGATCCTGTAAAACCTCCCAACCTGGCTTAACGCCAAGTGACAAAGCGTAACACGGTTCGTCTGTCACTGAATTCCATATTTCAGGCAGATGGAGTCCGTGATATTTAGTTATCAAATCGCCACCAGCGATAATATAGGCATCGCATTTCTCTAGCTTCCCAAGATTCATAGCCACGGAATTTGGAAACTCGGCAAGCATCAAATCCTTCATTATTTCATCGCCTGCATTTTCGTGGCCAAAATATCCAACGATTCCAATTTTTGGTTGTTTCATAGTAAATATTCTTTCTGGTATAATTATAACAGAAAGAGAGAAAAAATATGAGTAAATTTACGTTTATTATGCCAACTAAAAATAGAGCGGGCTTTCTTAAGCAAAGCATCGATTCAATTATAAATCAGACTTACACCGATTGGGAATTGATCGTAGTTGACGATCATAGTACTGACGAAACTGAGGCAATAGTCGAGACTTTCAAAGATCAAAGAATTATTTATAAGAAATTAGTTAGCAATACTGGACCAGGGGCCGCACGTGACTTTGGCATCCGTCAAGCTAGCGGCGATTATATTGTTATTGCTGACTCCGATAATATTAACAGAATCAACCGCCTCGAGGTTCTATCCCAATACATCAGTCAAAAGCCTTTTTTAGATGTAATATACGGCGATATGGAAATTATCAGAGATGGCAAATCGGAAATTCTTACATCCTGTGAGCACAATCCAAAATTGCAAAGAATCTATAACTACATTTTTAATCCTACCGCTTGTTACAAAAAAGAAATCTATTTAAAGTCGAGTGGTTATGATTTTGATCTTTTTACTAGTGAGGATTATGATTTGTGGTTAAATTTTTTAAAGCTTGATGCAAAATTCGGATATATACCTGAAATAATGACTACTGCTATTGTCCACAATGAGAGTTTAACTTCTAGCGTTGAATTTGATTTAAGAAAAAAAAACTTAAACCTTGTTAGAAATAAACATCATCTGCCGATCCCAAGCACAGCGGAAGCCAAACAGATACTACCACTTCATTTATGGGAAAGAGTCGACCAAAAAAGAGGTTTGGAGTTTTGGTTTAATTAGTCTTTAGTACTTTTTGATACATTCCTTCGTACTCTGCCACCATTTTTTCGACTGTG
This sequence comes from Berkelbacteria bacterium GW2011_GWE1_39_12, assembly GCA_001029735.1. Classification (GTDB taxonomy): domain Bacteria; phylum Patescibacteriota; class UBA1384; order UBA12157; family UBA12157; genus GWE1-39-12. The sequence continues at coordinate 586,491 of CP011213.1, read as the reverse complement.
AAATTTTCTTCAATATGTTTGCGACAATTTTTTCGATCAATTTGATCGATTTTCTTAGCTGCTGCTACTGCGGCATCAATATCGCCAGGTGGTACAAGAAAACCAGTTTTGCCATCGATGATAGCTTCTGAAGTTGCGCCTAAATCTGAGCCGATGACCGGTGTGCCACAGGCCATTGATTCAAGCATTGTCATACCAAATGCTTCAACTAAATTTATCGGAAATAAAAATGCTTTGGCATTTTTGTATAATTTAACTTTTTGCTCTACTGATATTGGACCAAAAGAGTCGATTGGACCAACAAATTCAATTTGTTCGCCAAGATAAGGTTTAATTTCTCTATCAAAGAATGCTTGAGATTCAACATTTCCAGCAATTTTCAGTCGCATACCAGCTTTTTGGGCAATTTTAATGGCGTTCGTTACGCCTTTTGGATCAACACTCTTACCGTCAATTTCAACAAATTCTTTCATGCGACCAAAAAATAATAAATAATCTTCAGAGCTATCATTGAAATCGAATTCATTTAAAGCAACACCGTTGTGGACAGTTCCAATGAAGTTAATCTGTGGTTCCTCTTGAACTTGATAATTAGATACAGCAATATAGCTTGCTTTAGAATGAGCCTTATAGTTCTCGGCAACTTCACCAGAAACAAATTGATGAGGAGTAACTAACAAAGGTTTTTTCAAAAACTGATCAAAAGTAATGGGCAATACTTCAGGATAAAGGTGACTGTGTATCAAATCGAATTCACCCTCACGCTTTATAACCTCATCCATCATTCGACATAAATAAATCATGTGCTGATAAAACGGGTTCTCTGCATCCATTTGAAATACCGCGACAGGGGCAATCGGTACTATTTTTCCAGGAATTGTCGAATTACCCGTGCAAAAAGTAGTCACTTCATGACCTTTTTCAACTAAACCCTTCACTAAATCGTAAACAATCCGAGCTCTTGCACCTCGTGGGTCGTTTTCAATTGGGCGCGTTAACGGCGCCAAAACCGCAATTTTTAATTTATCCATTATTATTCTCCCCATTCTTCAGGCGGAATTATTCTCTCTAAATTATCTAAAACGTTTCTCACTTCTTCTTCACTCGCCTCATTTACATTTGGAATTCCCTTCTCTTCTAATACTTCCTGAGTCTTTTCCTCTGCTGCTAAAATCTGCTTTAGATAATCAAAATTTTCAATATGCTTTACATTCGGCAGCCAATACTCCGGAATTTCATCAAGCCCTCGACTAAAACGCTTCTCACTTTTCATCGCATCTTTTGCTGATCCGCCTAAACGAGCTAGATATTTTTGCTTTTCTTCGTCGGGCACAGAATCAATTATTTCCTGTCTATACTCATCATTTTTTTCCGGATTTAGATAGTTTTGTATCAGTTGATCATATCTTGGGTCAATTTGAGACATTATAGTTTCCGCGCCAATTCCTTTCCCATCAACTGCAAATTTTTTAGCCAGCTTAGTGATCCGATCAATATGAAAATTATTTGAAAGCAAAGAAATATTTTGATATTTTGCTTTATTTTTTTCTAGATAATTTACAGTATATGCAAAATTCTCAATTGTATTCGTTGCCTTATCTTCTAGAATAATATGCGGTTCAGATTCTAACCATTTTTCTTCCGCGCTTTGTCTTGCTTGCCCTTCTTTTTCATCTGAAACTTCACCATGGCTTCGAGCAATTTCAAGCGCTTCTCTTTGCCATTTATGAATTAATTTTTGGCGAAGATATTTCTTCATTAAAGCAGCTTCGGAGGTTAAAAAACCTTCCTTCTCTTTGACCGCTCCTCCGGTTAAAATCACATCGCCAACCATCCCTTTTGAAAATAAATCTGCAGTAGCTAATACTCTTAATTTGGCACTCAAAGGTAAACGCCAACCACCTTCCGGATGGCCTATCAAAGACTTGCCACTTTCTCTAGCTCTATAAGAATTGTCAGAAACAATCCCTCCACCAAAAACAACCAAAGCGTCTATAGGTTTCTTTTCTTCTCTTTCATTGAATTCTGGCTGAGAAATACCTTCGAAATTGAGACTTTCGGGCATTTTTTTCCTAAATAATTTTATTCCATGATTGCCAAAAGTTCTGGCAAAATTGAAATAGTCTTATTCGCAACTTCTTTTAATGATTTATCTTTTGGCTTAAAAGCAATTGAAAGTCCGGCCTTGAGGAAAAGTGCACTGCATTTTTCACTATTTGCCACCATTATTGTCTGCAAAGGTTTTACTTTTGCACGGTTTAAAATTGAAGTAAATGCTTTTGAGAAAGCCGTCTCTGCATTATCTTCAAGCCAACGATTTGCCGAACGGTTGTAAATATTGCCCGTGAGTATTTGATGATTATGGCTCTCTAACGAAACGCAATCAACCAGATCAACACCTAGCCGTTTTGCAATTGGGTAGACGATAGGTGAAAAATTAGAACTAATTATAGCAACTTGATATCTTCTTTTTTTAAGCGCATGGATTACTTCGTATGCGTATTTCATGACCTCTACTTCGTTTACAGCTTTGTCGATTTTTTCAATCGGGACGTCTTTAAGTAAAGCGGCAGAATCTTTAATAAATTCTTTGAATGTGATGTCTCCCGAATCTAATTTTTGCTTCAAATCAATTTGTTTTGTTTTTATACCCAAGGCGATAAAAATTTTTTCGAGTGATTTTTGCGGTAAAAGAGTGTTATCTAAAGTAAAAACAACCAAACGATATTTATGCTGAATTAACCCAGCTTTTTTGATCATGGTCTCTAATACTTGACGTGACATTTCCGTAATTGTTTCTTCGTTATTCTCTTTATGCTCTAATCTTCCGATATCAACTTCAATTACCTTCTGACCCAACTCAATCGCATCGAAGAGTAAGCCGATATCCACACCGTAGCGACTTTCAAATTTAACTTGGTTCAAAAAGTTCTTTTTAGCACAAATCTGTCCACTAATCGGTTGTTCAAAATTAATATCTGGAAAAAGAACTTTCATCATTGGCTTTACGGCATACTCAGTCACACGGCCTCTTTTCCTTCGAAAGCCAGCGCGAGCAACATCAACTTCGCCTCGTAGAACGGGCGAGAAAATTTTACGTATTTTTTGGGAAGTAATATTTCTTAAATCAGCATCTAAAAGCAATATTACCTCATTCTTTGCTTTCGCAATACCGTCCCTTAAAGAGTCTCCCTTACCCTTATTTTTGTTGTGACGAATACAAATAAAGCGAGGATCGTCTTTATATTTTTTAATTTTAGTTTCAGTTTGATCCGTACTAGCATCATTCACCAAAATAAGCTCTGAGACTTCTCTGAGCTTCAATACTTCCTCGATTACTTTGCATACTGTCTTGGCTTCATTAAATGCAGGAATAATCGCCGAAATGCTAGCGTTTTTTTGAGATATTTCTTTGTTCATATGTATAATTTACTTGTGTATTTACTTTGCCCTGTATTGTAACACGTAGGGGGCTTTTAATCAATCTTTCAAACCTCTTTCACTATGCTTTCCTAAGGAACTCTGCTGCCACTTCCGGCGAGACAACATCTATTACTACACCAGAGCCCATAATTTTGTGGGGCAAAATTTCCGCGGCTCTCATTTAGATTATGCTTTCCTAAGGAACTCTGCTGCCACTTCCGGCGAGACAACATCTATTACTACACCAGAGCCCATTTCGTAACCACCAAATTTGGAAATGCGCGGTGCGATTTCCACATGCCAATGATAGTATTCACTGGCGCCTGCTTCATGATGAGGCAAGGTGTGGATCCAATAATTAAATGGAGGAAAATTTAAAGATTTGTTTAATTTTTGTAAAACATTTCTCATCGCATCGGCTAATTGTAGTTGAGTCTCGGCCGAAATTTTTTCAAATTGCGGTTGATGTTTTTTTGGCACAACCCACATCTCAAAAGGAAAACGCGCGGCAAAAACAGTAAAAACTATAAACTCGTCATTTTCGTAAACAACTCGGTGGTTGTTTTCTTTCTCAACTTTATTCATTTCACAAAAAACACATTTTTTATTTGCTTCAAAATAAGCTTTGGTGTTTTCTAATTCTTTTTGAATATAGCTTGGTACAATAGCTGAAGCAAAAAGCTGGGAGTGAGGGTGATCAATGGAAGCACCCGCTTCCGGACCGTGATTATGAATTAACATCGTATATTCAATCGTTGGGTCCTGATCGTAAAAATTATAACGGTCGCGATAGACGCCAATAAGCTCGTCTGTAATTTCCACGCCGTCGTCATAAACATCTTGTTCATGATCTTTTAATATAATAACTTCATGTCCTCCGAGTGCTTTGGAGTTTTGGTAGAAACCGTCGCCTTCATCAATCACACCGTCAGCTTTGGAAAATGCCGGGTATTTATTTGGGATGACATAAACATTTTTAGTTTCTGCTTCTTTGATTGAAAAACGGTAAGCATTATTATTGGTGACACAAAAAGGGCAATCCAATGGGATGCCACGCTTGGCGGAAGACGCCATCACATAATCTTCCGGCCTTTGAGACCGCTCCGGCGAAATTACCACCCATTCGCCTGTTATAATATTCTGTCTTAATTTAGACATTCCTCTCTCCTTTTTTAGCTGAGACAAACCCGAAGCGTTACTCTTTTATCCCCTCTTCAATATATTTGTGAAAATGAGCCATGGCCACAGCTAACGCATCAGCCGCATCATCAAAACCATCTTTTTTCCCGGAACTAATATTTCGCTGTGGATTTAGAGCTTTAATTACTTCTTCCATCACCTGTTTTTTATCACTTCGGCCGTAACCAGTTACTGCCAGCTTTACCTGCATCGGTGTATATTCAAAAGTTTGCAAGGCAAGGCCTTTCTTGGCACAAGCCAGTAATATTACACCACGCGCCTCGGCAATTTTCATCACCGTTTTTTGATTATTAAACATAAAGAGCAATTCAAGCGAAACCATATTTGGTTTATACTGTTCTATCAAACTCATTATATCATTAAAAACTCGATTTAATTTTTCGCATGCTTCCATGGTTTTTTCTGTTTCAATACAACCATGTGCCACCCAAGCCGGTTGGCCTTTTTCTTCTGTAATATCAATAACTCCCCAACCGCAACGAGCACTACCAGGATCAATACCTAAAATACGCAAGAGAAACCTCCTTACTTATAAGACCATCATATATGAATTTCTATTCGAGTTCAAAATTGGCGTAGACTGCCGTCACATCTTCGAGATCTTCTAACGATTCCATTAATTTAATCATCTTATCTGCTTTTTCTTTTTCTTCAAGTTTTATAGTACTTTGCGGCTCGTAAGTCAGACCCGCTTCTAATATGTTTAACCCTTGCGCTTCAAGTGCTTTTTTAGTTAATTCTAATTCGTTTGGCTTAGTGTAAACGGCAATAGCATTATCTTCTTCGGTAAAATCTTCCGCGCCGGCATCGATTAACGCTAGCTCTAATTCTTCTTTTCCGCCAGCTGGCGGATTCTCGCCGACTTCCACTAGGAGCTTGCCCATTTTGTTATATTGATAAGAAACAGCGCCTGAGCTAGCTAGCTTACCGCCGCATTTAGTCAAAACATTTTTCAATTCGGCGGTCGTGCGATTTCTATTATCAGTCGCCGCCTCAACTAAAATGCCAACATTGTCAGTTGCAATAATTTCGTACAAAACTTCGTCGATAGCTGCGCCAGCGATTTCACCCGTACCTCGTTTAATCGCCCGTTCGATTGTGTCTTTAGGCATACTGACTGCTTTAGCTCTTTCAATTGCCATCTTCAAGGTAAAATTATTTCCAGGATCACCGCCGCCGTTTTTTGCTGCGACAATAATAGCATTTGATAGTTTCGAAAAAGAAGCGCCGCGCTTAACATCGGCCGCACCTTTTTGACGTTTAATTTGTGACCATTTACTGTGTCCTGACATAATTTAATTTCTGCTTAAAGTTCCAGTTTTGTTGCAAAATATTTTTCATCCTGCTCTTGCCCCTCTTCTACAAGTCTCTTCATAATTTTATGAAAGAAATCATCAACATTTTCGGGATCTCCCTCAATGATAAAATCATCAATGCTTACTAAAAGTAACTGTGAAGGATTTTTTTCTTTGCGAATGACGGTATTGATTCCTTGTTCCTCTTCTTTTCTGCGATTTTCTCGATACAATTCTATGGATCTGGTCAGTCTAAATTCAGCCGCATCTCTTAATAATCTAAGCATCGATCGCTGCTCTGAACTAAATCTACTTAAACGTTCCTGCCTATTTTCATATAAAATCGTTTCTCCTTTTCTCATTGCTTCTCCTGTTTTTCTGTATATCTCTTCCATATTTGGCTTGCCTGTTCCAGGCGCTGTAAAATCCTCTGGTCTTTGCTCTTCACCTTCGAAGTCGGGATCATTTTCGCTTGCCATAATTTACTCCTCACAATTTTAAATAACTTTACTCTTTCATTTTAAACTTATTGAAGAAATTGTCAAAAATTAGTTTTTATGTTATAGCTTTTCCCATCAGTACTAATTTCTACCGTACCATTTTGGTCAGTGCGATAAATCCGTACTGCATAAGACTTCAATAAATTGATTACCGATGACGCCGGATGACCATAGGTATTATCTTTACCGACTTCAATTACACCGACAGCGGGCCGCGTGATTTTTAATAAATCATCTAATGTCCCATTACTCGACCCATGGTGGCCAACTTTTAAAACGGTAATTAAGTTAAGCTGATTTAAAATTTTTTGTTGAGCTTCAAGCTGCGCATCACCTAAAAAGAGAAAAGAAATTCTACCATCGCTAAGCTGTGTAATAACCGATGAATTATTTAGATCATCAATTTTCAAATTTTTTTCCGGAAGAAGGGGATAGAGCACGGAAAATTTTGTTTGGCCAAAATTAAACGATTGTGATTTTCCAGCCGTTACAAAGCTATCGGAAATATTCTTTGTTTTAATGTCGTTTTTCCATTGATCATAGACAGAGGATGGATACTCTACCCCAGACTCCCAAACTTCTCCAATTTCGAACCTGTTAATGACGGAAATTAAACCTGTTAAGTGATCGGCATGGGGATGAGTTAAAATAACCAAGTCGATTTTTCTGTCACCGAAATCCATGACTCTTCCCAGCTCAGTGAGCACTTTTTGATCTGGGCCGCCGTCGATTAGAATGTCACTGCCGTCGCGCAGTTTAATGTACTCGCTATCACCCTGACCGACATCTAAAAAATAAATGTGATCAGTGTTATTTGTATCAGCGTTCGAATTAGTGAAATAGCCAGCCCAAATAATTACGGCGCTAACTAATAGAAATCCAAAGATAAATTGTAAGCGGTTTTTAATCATTTTAAAATTCTTCTTGCGCTATCACAAATTAGATCCCGGATCCTGCCACCGGCCGGTCACGGGATGACGTCTCGTTTTTATGTCTGAGTAATATAAATATAATAATATAGTAAAGCGGGATCCACCACCATTCTTTATTTTTTAGACTGAAAGCGGCCCATGGAAAACGACTAAAATTATCAACCACCACTAAAATATATTTTAAGATAAGCCAAGCAAAATTAGCGACAAAAATGCCAGCTTTCAACCAAATTAAACCGGTTATACCAGAAATAAAGCCGAGAAGCATCGCCAAAGGTATAAAAGGCAAAACTAAAATATTAGCCAATGGCGCGATAACCGAAACCAAACCGAAATTATAAATTAAGATCGGTAAGACTAGGATTTGGGCGCCCAGCGTTTCGGATAAAACTGTTCTTAGATTTTCTGGAATAAATTGGATATATTTAATTTTAGAAATTGGCGAAGATAAGATCATCAAACCGATAAAAGCTAAAAATGACAACTGAAAAGAGGCGTCGTTTTTTAGCGCATAAGGATTTATTATCAACATGCTATCAGCCACGAGTAAAATTAGAATCGGATAGTAAGCTTTGCGGCCAATATGTTTTCCAAACAAAATTAATATCGCTAAAATTCCGGCACGCATGACAGACGCGCCGGCGCCAGTTAGAACCACAAACATAATAGTCGCTAAAATTGTGCCAAAAAAAGAAGCGCGTCGAGAAATATACGTTAACAAAAAGGAAAGCCAAATAATGATGATTGTAACATTGTAGCCAGAGACGGCGGTGACATGGGAAAGTCCGGTTCGTTGAAAAGCGGTCGAAACGGAATCCGGCAGCTGCTGTTTTAAACCCATTATCAAACCGATCATCAAAGTCGACATTGGTTCTGGTAGTTCTTTATTAATAATAATCGCGAAAGTATTGCTGATTTTTAGAATCTGCGAAATAATCTTATTCCCCTGCCAATCAATCTTTGCGATTTTTTTCGGATTTTTTACCGTACCCCTTATTCCTTTTTTTAATAAATAATTACCGTAATCGAAATCGTTGAATTTTAAATCTTTCGGATCCTGAATCTCGCCCTTAACTTTTAGCTTGTCGCCATAATTAAATGCCGGATAAAGTGGCGCATCGATTTGCAGTTTTGTGTTTTTGTATTTTGCGATAATTTGCTGAGTATTGTTTTTTACGATTGAAGATTCAACCATGACCTCAAATTCCGATTTGCCATAGCTAATTTTTTTTGCGGTTTCTTTTGCGTCGAAATATCTGTAATCGGCCAAACCAGAACTTAGGCCACAAAGCGCTATAAGAATTAGAACGGTTAAATTTTTCTTTCGAATAAATAATGCGATAACAATGAGAACAAAAACCAAAAGCAAAAAATAATAAAAAACGATTTGGGTAAAATCGCCCAAAAATATACCGATTAAGAAAAGCCCTAAAAAACTCAACGTAAATCTTGAGAGTCCAATTCGTTGTAACTTCATCTTTACATCACGCTCCCCCTTTAGTATAATTTAATAACCAAAATTATTAAATTTCCGCGTTGAAAAGCCATGGCTTTTCAACTATACTGGTTTTAACATGACAAAGAAAAATCTAAAAAATGATCCGAAGGATCAAAAAGATAACAATTTAGAAGAAAAAATAATTGAATTAGAAAACGGCTGGAAGAGAACCCAGGCCGATTTTGATAACTATGTTAAAAGAAGCGAAGATCAGAAATTAAATATTATTAAGGCTGCCAATACTGATTTAATGATGGAAATCGTACCGGTTTTAGATAATTTTCGCCGAGCTTTTTTGCATGCACCAAATTCGCCAGCTGGCGAAGATAATTTTACACTTGGCATTAAACAAATTGAAAAACAACTGGAAGAGATATTAACCGCCGAAGGACTCAAAAAAATCGAAACCACCGGAGAACTTTTTAACCCGGCAAAACACGAAGCAATATCTTACGAAGAAAATGAATTGCCTGCCGATTCTATTATCGCCGAAGCCGAAAGCGGCTGGGAATTCAACGGCAAAGTACTCAAACCGGCCAAAGTCAGAGTTTCCAAAGGAAAATAAAAAATACTATAAACACAATTCTAAAGCATTGCTTAGATTAATATGTTCTCATGTCTAAATTTGATCAAACTCGATTTGACTGATTACATAATCAAAATAATCAGCAAGTTCTTCCTTGGAAGATTTTTTCTTTAATTCAACGGCCTTATACACAATTTCCTTAAAATTATTTAACTTTAATCCCTTCTCGTAACTACCATAAACTTCAACAGATAACAAAAAAGACATTATTGCCTTTTCCACATCGTCTTCCTCTAATAATTCTGTTTTGATTCTCATCAAATCATCTAAAACTTCCTTTTTAAATTCCGCCGAATCCATTGCATCAATTTCGCCCATTCTTTCATAGGCCTCGTATACTCCGCTTATACCATCATTCTCTCCTACCGCTTCTTTCAGATTTCCAGTTTCTGGTGCAGTAAATTCCTCAGGCTTTTGCTCATCTTCAGGGTTCGTCTTTTCGAGTTCTTCATTAGACATGCGATCCTCCTAATTTAAAAGACTAAGCTGTTACCCTTTTATTTAACAATCTATATGCAGACACGTCAAGTATATTTACAACTGATCTTAAAGGAGGTTTAGAAATAAAGTACTAAAAAACCGCCTTGATTTCTCTAGGCGGTGATTTTGAACTTGTTTACTACTAAAGCTAGTGCCAGATCTCCTGTTTTGGTGATGAGCTACACCTCAGCTTTCTTCCTAATCGGTGCCATCAGATTCTGGGGCTGATGTGGAAATAGATCGAATTTTTGCAATTCAAAACCCTTATGAGACTTCCAAAAGGCGGCCAACTTGGAAATCACCACATCAGCTGGTGCTTTTTCGAAAATGAGCTCCTGCACGAGTTTATCAAGGTCTCTAGGAATGGTTCTTTTCAACTCAAGAAATTCCTTGTAGGCGATTGATCTCTGGGCCTTGATAACGTATCGGCCGTTAAAGGATGGGCCATTACCGTAGGCGAATCGACAGTTCTTAATTTCCAATCCGCTGACAAAGTTGGATAATCCAAAGGTACGGTTCCACCAGTTGTTAAACGGCTCAGCCGAGCCTTCGTAAAATACTGTATGGCCAAAACGCTGAACAAAGCCGATTACTATACAGTCATCTCCCTTGTCAGAAGCCTTGTCTGGCACAAAAGATATCCACAATGCAATTGACAAGAAAAAGCCGATTCCAACAAACATACCGTCGAGGACATCAAGACCAGGTAATCCATTACCTATCATGACAATCCTGAAACCAAGCTCAGCAAAAGCCATAGAAGAAAAGGTGCCAAATACTGCCATACCTTGGCGACCACAGCTTGCGCCCTTATAAAGAACGAGTATACAGACGAGCACTGTCAGAACCCTAATGACCTCTAAAATCGAAAACATCGGATCCCTCCATTTACTTATCAATTTGGTTTGGGCAAATTGACCCATCGATAAGTGTTCTATGTCCGATTCTGCATAGAACAATAAAATATATCTCAATTCTCCAAGTTTGTCAAGAAAGTACTTGACAAAATGTAAAGGAGACTTTACATTTAATATACGAAGAAAAATTAAAGTAATATCCACCATCGTTAAATCTCTTACAGTATCCCTATTCGTGAATCTGTAAATAGGATTTAACTCTTGGCGGACTTCCGGTTTTACTTCCTGTTTCGGAACGTAAAACACGGATCGGAAAGGATTTAAATGAGTAAAATTATTGGAATCGATCTTGGTACCACTAACTCCGTTGTCGCTGTTATGGAGGGCGGCAAAGCTAAAGTTATCCCAACAGCAGAGGGCTCAAACCTTTGTCCGTCAATCGTCGCCGAAAGCAAAGCTGGTGAACGTTTGGTTGGACAACTGGCCAAAAGACAAGCCGTCACTAATCCGGAAAACACTATTTTTTCGGTCAAACGTTTAATTGGCCGCCATTGGGACGACGAAGAAATTCAAACTGATCTTAAACTCTTACCATATAAAATTGTTAAAGCTGGCGAAGGCGTTAAAGTTAAAATGGGCGAAAAAGAATACACGCCTCAAGAAATCTCCGCTTTTATCTTGGAAAAATTAAAAAAAGACGCTGAAAGCTACTTAGGAGAGAAAGTCACCGAAGCTGTTATTACAGTTCCGGCTTATTTTAGCGACTCGCAACGTCAAGCAACTAAAGACGCCGGCCAAATTGCGGGCTTGGAAGTCAAAAGAATTATCAACGAACCAACCGCCTCTTCTTTAGCTTATGGCTTAGACAAGAAAAAAGAAGGTAAAATTGCCGTTTATGACTTTGGCGGCGGAACTTTCGACATTACAATTTTGGAAATCGGTGATGGTGTCTTTGAAGTTCTAAGTACTCATGGTGACACCCATTTGGGCGGCGACGATTTGGATCAAAAAGTCATGGATTGGATCGTGAATGACTTTGAAAAAGAAGAAGGCGTTGATTTAAGAAAAGATCCGATGGCTTTGCAGCGCGTCAAAGAAGCGGCTGAAAAAGCGAAGATCGAACTTTCCACCAATATGGAAACCGAAATTAACTTGCCATTTATTACTGCAGACGCTTCCGGACCAAAACATCTGGTTAAGAAAATGAACCGCGCTAAACTAGAACAACTGACCGGCGACCTAATCGAAAAAACTGTCGGCATTTCTGAAAAAGCAATCACAGACGCTAAAATAAATAAAAAAGATATTTTAGAAGTCATTTTAGTCGGCGGTCAGACCAGAATGCCCTTGATTCAAGAAACGGTCAAAAAGATTTTTGAAAAAGAACCATCCAAAGGCGTTAACCCAGATGAGTGCGTCGCACTTGGCGCGGCAATTCAGGGTGGCGTTTTAACTGGAGAAGTCAAAGATCTTTTACTTTTGGACGTTACGCCGTTAACACTTGGTATTGAAACCTTGGGCGGTGTTATGACGCCATTGATTGATCGAAACACGACAATCCCCGCTTCAAAAAGCCAGATTTTTTCAACGGCAGCAGATAATCAAACTTCTGTTCAAATTCATGTTTTACAAGGAGAACGTCCGCTGTCTACTGACAACCGAACGCTTGGCACCTTCATGTTAGACGGTATCCCACCAGCGCCACGCGGCATTCCTCAGGTTGAAGTCAGTTTTGACATCGACGCTAACGGAATTTTAAATGTTAAAGCTGTGGATAAAGCCACAAATAAAGAACAAAAAATCACTATCACCGCTTCTTCGGGGCTAAGCAAAGAAGAAATTGAAAAAATGAAAACTGAAGCCGAAGCACATAGCGCCGAAGATCAAAAAAGAAAAGAAAGCATCGAGATTAATAATATTGCTGAAAATTTGATTTACACTTCTGAAAAAACTTTGAAGGACGCCGGTGACAAAGTAAAAGATGAAGATAAAAAAGAAGTTGAAGAAAAAATCAGCGCTTTGAAAGAAGCTTTGGGTAAAGATGATTTAGAAAAAATCAAAACTGCGACTGCCGAATTAAGCGAAAAAATTCAAAAAGTTGGCGCAGCCATGTATGAAGCCAGTAAACCAGCCGAGAGTGCGCAAGCAGAAGACACAAAAGAGGAAGCTAAAACCGAGCAAACTGAAGAGACAAAAGAAGAAAACAAATAGACAATAGTATTTAAATAAAATTGGTTGTACAATTAAAGTACCTTAAATTAAATAGTTTAAATTTTCTAGAGCGAACATTTCAAAAGTAAGCTCTATCTCAAAAAATAGTCGGGAGGGGAAATGACTAAAATAACCAAGATAGCTATTATTTCTTCAATACTTTTTTTCACAGCTGGTTGCGGAACCGCTAAAGATAATACTGTAAGTACCACAACAAGTGGAAATGATTTTACTAATCAAGATACCAAAACGGTAACAACGAACACTCAAACAAATTTAGCCAAAGCTAAAGTGGCGGCAAATGCCTGGAAGAGCGATGCATATTTTGCCGGTTTGAATTTCCGCGTGCCAGGCGACTTAAACCCATTAAGCTTGAGCATGACATACATATTTGGCTCAAACGAGGACAAGGATAACTGGTTTACCTATTCCATTGACGCGCAAAACAAGTTCGTCCGCGCTGCAATCCCTAAAGCCGATTTTCTTGGTACAGATCTTCAGCCAATCCAAGAACAATATTGGAAAAAAAGTTATGTTGATATATTGCGAACAGCCGATGATAATGGCGGCACAGCCTACAAAGCCCAGCATCCAGAAGCGCAGACAACAGTAACACTCTCACAGAGCGCACCGAAAAACTGGACGTGGTATGTCGTTGAGTATCGCGGTGCAACTGATGCTCAAAAAATTCGTATTTCAGCAAATGATGGCTTAATTTATAACGACAGCGGCATTTTGGTCTCAAAATAAAACATTTTCTCTTGAAATAATTAGAAATTCTTGGTAGAATATTTTAATGACTGACAAACAAAGTTTGTCTTTTATAATTTTCTGGTGAAAAACATGTCAAAAGATTTTTACGGCGTTTTAGGTGTAAAAAAAGACGCCACAATTGAAGAAATTAAGAAATCCTATCGTAAATTAGCCCATCTATACCATCCCGATAAAGACGGCGGTGATGAGGCTAAATTTAAGGAAATCAACGAAGCCTATCAAGTGCTTTCCGACACTCAAAAGAGAGCGCAATATGACCAATTTGGAGAAGCCGGAGTAGGCGGAGGCGGATTTAACTCTGGTGGCGGCTGGCAAAATGCCGGCGGTTTTCAAGGTGCAGATTTTGGCGGTTTCGGTGGTATTGGTGACATATTCGAGACCATGTTTGGACAAGCTTTTTCTCAAGTACAAACAGAAATTGCAATCAGTCTTTCCACGGCAGTTTTGGGCGAGAAAATAGAATTACAAATATCAACGGGTGAAAAAATCGTATTAAATATTCCAGCTGGAACGGCTGACGGCACTACTTTCCGATTCAGAGGCAAAGGCCAGTCTTATAACCGAGGCAGAGGCGACTTATTGGTAACCGTACGAGTGAAACTGCCGCGAAAATTAAATCGGGAACAAAAAGAACTCTTTGAAAAACTAAGGAATTCTGGACTATAACTCTTGATAAAGAACCAGTCAACATGTATAATGGTTCTTGTATTTGAGTTGAGGAGGTAATGCGTCAATGGAGAGTTTTGATCGCAAAGCATTTGAGTTACTTGTTGCTCTTACTAGTCGAGAAAATGGCTTGAAACCGATTGAGGCTATTTACCGTATCGTGGATGAATTACTATCAGAAACCATTAAGCGAGGAGACATACACCTTGCTTGCAGCGAAGGATGTACGCATTGCTGCCATCAGTTAGTGGCCGCATCAGACGTTGAATGGCAACTTATTGAGAAATATATTGCCGAAATGCCAGTCGAAGACCGCTCGATTCTCTTAAAGAAAATGAAAGATGGATACACACGATGGCAAGACTATCTATCCTCCCTACCAGATAGTCGAAGGCAATCCAGTAGGCAAAATACGGAGTTAATGCTGGAAGATTGGTATGGTACATACCCTTGTCCATTCCTTAATGAATCAAGTTGCGGCATTTATTCCGTTAGACCGCTTCTCTGCCGTGCATTTACCAGCACAAGTAAATGCACGAGCACAAACAACAGTGAATGCGTGCAATTTCGATTCGACTTTATGCGCTTCGCCATGGATATGGTTTTTGATTTACAGGACGGAAAGAAAACCATCATCCATCCACTAATACACCGATGCGGAAGTATTTTGACCATTATTTAACCTGTTATTAACTTAACAGGTTTTTATTATTTTGATTGTTGAAGAAAAATTATTGTTGTATAATTAAGATGATCATCCTTAATCAATAATTAAGATAGAGATTAAAAAGGATTGATCATCTATTTCGGAGGGGAAATATGCCGGTACCAAGTTGGAACCTGGCAATTGCAGTTATTTTTGTTATGGGGATTTCTTTTGGCTATATCTTGCAGCGCGATAAAATTATCGCGACCCTGCTTTCGGTATACGTCGGATTAATCATGACTCAAGCACTCTCTGGCACTATGCAGCAATTTTTTGAAGGATCCAAAACCTTTAATCAGTTTTGGATAAATCTTCATGCCTCACCGTTTAGCATACGATCTGCTATTTTTATGCTAACTATCACTTTACTTACCGCCAAAGCAGGTATTTCGGGTGGTAAAACAAAAGGACTACTCTCGCCTTTTGAGATTATCGGTTATTCAATACTAACAACAGGCTTGATCCTCTCTTCCCTCTTCAACTTTATGCCTGCCGACTCTCGAGCCGCTTTTGTCGAGAATTCAAAATTCGCCGCCATCTTAATTAATGATTATACTTGGTGGGTGATTACTCCGGTTCTCGTCTTAATTGGTATGGGCTTTTTCCGTAAAAGCGCCGACTAAAAAATTTCTCAAATAGCCAGATTAATTGCGTAGCAATTTCCGCAACCCGAAGGGTTCATTTTTTTAAATAATAAAATTATTTTTTTAGTTGCTTGAGAGCTTTCTGCAATACTTCGGCAGAAAAATTAGAACATTTTAACTTTTGTGGCGGTAATCCACCTAAAAACTTATCGACGTCTCCGTTGGATATCTTATCAACCTCGTTAAGAGTTTTACCTTTAACCAATTCAGTCAAAGCAGAAGCGGTGGCAATGCAGGCGCCACAGCCAAAAGCCTTGAATTTTATATCCGTTATTATGTCTTTATCAACCTTTAAATAAAGTTTGACCACATCGCCACACGAAAGGTTTCCGCCTTCAGCAACAACAGTAGCATTGCTTATCTCTCCCATATTTCGAGGGTTCGAAAAGTAATCGATTGTTTTTTGATTATACATATCTTCAGTTTATCAGATTAAAAACCCCTTTCCAAGATATTGTTAAACAACGCCGTAATATTTTAATTAATTCTAAATATAAGGTATAATATTCTTAAGGAGAAATATGCAAGCTAGAAAACTGAATCGGGTTCTGGTTTTGATTTTATCGATCTTTTTCGGCCAATTAGGGGTCGATCGTTTCATGATGGGTCAAGTTGGATTAGGTATCTTGAAACTTATCACTTTTGGTGGTTTGGGTATCTGGTGGCTAGTCGACGTAATTTTAATTGCAAGCAAGAAGCCTTTTCCCAATGTCGAATGGGTCGACTAATCCGTCTCTAATCAGGCTTGATTTTTCATCTTTTTTATTATACAATGTAAAGGTATTTTTGAATTAGTTAAGAATTTATGGGCAATATATTGCCGCGGAAATTTTTTCAAAATTATGGGCCAGTAGCTCAGTGGTAGAGCAGGAGCCTTTTAAGCTCCGTGTCGTGGGTTCGATCCCCACCTGGCCCTCCAAAAAAGCGTCACCAATTCGGTTGATGCTTTTTTGTATGGTGGAGTTGAGAAATCACGACCTGTGGGTCCGCCAACGGAAGTTGGCATCTTGCCCACCTGGCCCTCCACTTATATAGTGGGACGATTCAAAGTAGTAGAAAAGAGTATAGCGACCTTTGGTCGATATATTTATTAAGTAATTATAAGGTAGAGGTAAAGACGCAAAAGACCGATTTCGGTCTTTTTTGGTGCCAAACGAGCTCATTTTTGGAGACACCCAAGTGGGTCTGGAACTGTTTTTTCAATCTGTTGGCTCTAAAAAATTGTGGGACATTTTATTTATTTTTCTAAAAGTTTTTCAATATCGGCTTTTTCGTCGTCAGTTAAAGGCTTAAATAATTCAATTTCATATTTCTGACATTTGGTAAATAATTCATCAGAAACATCTGGCCATCTTGGTTGCAAATGAAAATGTAAATGCGCAACTTTGAGTTTACCGTCTTTTATAAATGGACGATAATTTTGACGCACATCGCACCCTGAAGCAATATTTTTAATAATCTTTTCCTGGTATTTAACGGTAAATTTTAATAGATCAGCTAACTCAGAATTGCTTAGTTCAGATAATTTCTCAACATGTCTCTTGGGAATTATTAGCAAATGACCAGGCATTAAACGAGGGTTGCTAAGAATAACAAAACAATGATTTCCATTTTCGATAATTCTTGTTTTCACTTTATTTATGTTACAAAAAGGACACTTCTTATTCATATTTTCCTTTAAGATGGACTTATAATTTATATTTTTCAATAAACATTCTCCATTCATCGATACAACCTTTTGCAAGTGTAAAGGCGTTGATAGAGTGATATTCATTATAAATTATCCGCACACATTTTCCAAACTGAGTCATTGTAAAATCTCCAGGCATAATATAACCACTTTCAACTAGATCGATATCTTTATCGACTCTTATTTTTCGCTTGGGATTTAATATTTTATGTTTGGATGCATTTGCAACATCTGCAGAAAATTTAAGATAACTAGAGTTATTTATATAGGTTTCTATAATATTTTTAGCATTATTGTTTTTAATGGCATTATCATTTCTTAGCCAGTCTTTTAGATGAAAACAATCTCTAAAAAAACGAATATAAGTTTCCTTATCGGCATCCAATAAACTTGATTCTGATATTTTAAACTCGCAAATCTCTTGAAACTCCCTAGTAACTAAATCAAATTTTTCTTTGAACGACCCTGTCATATTAACAACTCCTACTGTATATAATTTAATCATTAGTAATGAGTTTGTCTATAGAAAACCTCAAAAGGTTCCAGACACGTATGTCCCCAAGCAGTTTGTTACTATAATTTATAGATTTCACGAATATCGCTATTCTGGTGATTTTTTTGTATAATCAAACCAAATGGAAGATTTAAATATTACAATTAAAGATGCAAATGAATTGGTTAATAAATATGTAAGCAATCCGATTACTAAATTACACCTCAGGGAAACAGAAGTTATTATGCGTGCATTGGCAAAAAAATTTCATGAGGATGAGGAAAAATGGGGAATCATCGGACTACTTCATGATATTGATTGGGATCTAACGAAAGATAACTCAACTGAACATTGCATAAAGTGCCAAGAAATCTTAAGAGAAGTCGAGGCGAGTGAGTTCTTAATTGAAACCATTGTTTCTCATGGCTACTCAAATGAGATGATACCCCAACTAAAAGAAAAGCTGCGCACGACGAGAATTCAACACTGCCTTGTCGCGGCTGAAACCTTGACTGGATTAATTATTGCATCGGCACTAATGACAAACGACAAAAAATTGGCGAGCTTATCTTTACACAGCTTACAAAAAAAGTTCAAGAATAAAAAATTTGCAGCAAAATGTAATCGCGAACTTATTCTAGAATGCGAAAAAGTTAGTATCCCCTTGGATGAATTTATGCAAATTGGGCTGTCTTCGCTACAAAATATTTCTGATGAATTAGGATTTTAAATAGATTAAGTGATAAAAAAGCAAAGGTTCCAGATCTAAAGCACCATTCCAAATGAAAGTAAAAGAAATAAACAAATCGGCATTATACGGACTAATTTTTGGATTTATTGGGCTAATTACAACATCACTTGGTGCTTTAGGAATACCTCTGCAGATTATAGGCTTAGTACTTTCATTAAGGGGGCTAAAATCTTCAAAAATTTTAGCAATTTTTGGAATTGTTTTTTCAGTTTTAGGTTTATTAGTAGAGATAATTTATTTACTAAGCCTATATAACATTAATTTTTACTAAAAAAGCTAAGAGACTAGACCCGAGTGTCCCTCCACTAAAGAAACTGTCATTTGGACGGTTTTTTTAGTGTAAAGTGGCGTTTAGAAACACAAGGTGTTAAATCATTATTGGTTATTCAGATGTACGGCGGCAATATCATTTTCCAATTTTCTTAAAGATTCTTCTAAATTATCTAAACGTGAATATATCCCAATAAAATCTTCTTGCTCTCGTTTTTCAACCATATTTAAACGTTGCTCGATTTTACCTATTTTAGTTTTAAGTTCATGATTATCGATTGGCATAATTTACTCAAATAACTCGGCAACATCAGACGAAAGTGCTTGAAGAATATTTTTTGTTTCTTCAGGACCAATTAATTCAAAAATCCGCTTACCAACAACATTAATAACTTTTTCTACTTCATTCTCTTTAACATCGAAAATAAAATTTTGACGGATATACTGAATAAACTCTTCCTTATTCATACGTAAAGGCACTCGAGCCGGGCTCCAGCCTTCAAAGAAAACACCTTTAAGGAAAAGTGGCAATTCAGCCGCCAAATGCGCTTCTAAATCAATTGGCAAACGATCTCTTAATGCATGCAATACTGCTCGAGTCGCTTGATAGGCCTGATGTCGATGCCCCTCCCAACCTAAATCATTTTCAATTGACCCAAGAAATATATTGGTTTTTTGAACAGTTGTATCTAGGACGTCTAAACCTGTGAACATTTTTACCTCCAAAAGTATTATCTTAAATTAATTTTTAAAATTCTATGACATTTCTCACAAAAAATAGCAATTTTTTTCAAAAAGTCTGATGGCAAATTTGGGCTTTTTGATGGACGATTACTAACTCATCACTGGAATATCAAACCAACGATTTTGCATTTATGCTATAATTGATTTGAGAAGTTAATTAAGCAATAGGAGGGTTATGAAAAAAGCTTTTACAATTATGCTTGGACTCATTATGCTGGTTCCTGGATTGGCCTTTGCAGCCTCGGAAAATGGACAAGGTTCAACAAGTGGAAATACCGGTACGTCTAGTACATCAGTTGATTCGTCTGCGGCTTCGAGCAACACAACGGATGCGACTCAAAGCCAAACACAAACAAATAATCCCAGTGCGGGAACGATGACACAAACTAGAACCGAGACACAGATCCAGGAAGATATTAGTCAAGCCACATCCCAATACACACCGAAAAATTCCAAAGGTGTTGAGCAAAGAAGTGCGGTCGCCAGCGCGGCACAGCAGTTGATTCGCACCGCCGCTCAAGTCAAAAATGAGGGAATCGGAGATCAAATTCGAACGATTGCTCAAACGCAGACCAAAAATCAAGACAAGATAGGACAATCTATTGATAAAGCTGAAACAAGAAGCGGATTTGCCAAGTTCTTTATTGGAGCAAACTACAAAGAATTAAAAATAGCCAAAGATACCCTATCCGAGAACCAAAAACAGATAAAGTCACTTGAGCAAATACTAACACAATTAACTAGTAACACCGACAAGATTACAGTTGCCAATCAGATCATTGTTTTACAGCAAACCCAATTAGAGTTGAAAGATCAGTTAACTAGTTTACAGAGTGGGTTTAGCTTATTCGGTTGGATGAATCGCTGGAAAAATAATTTTTAGATACATTTAGAGAAATTATTGAGCAAAAACACCTCTTCAAATGGTAGAGGTGTTTTTTGTAATATTTGGCTTGAATCAGCTGATATTGCAGTTTAGATCGTGAAGATGGGTAACCCAAATCTCTCCGCTTAATATATGAAACTTTTTAAGTGGAGCAAATTGAGTAAATCAGAAAATTGATCGAGAGCTATTCACCCAATAAAATTTTTAGAATAACAATAAAACAAATACCCACTAAAAAGATTGAGTAATTAGCAATTGAGCGTTTAAGCTGTCGCTCTTTATGTAATTCAGGAATTAGATCAGAGGCCGCAATATAGATAAATCCGCCGGCAGCTATCGGTAGCATTGCAGTGCTAAATTCAGTGTTACCCGATAAAATATATCCGACAATCCCCCCAGCAACCGCTGTTAATTGTGAGAGAAAATTATAAATTAGGGCTTTTTTAACTTTCATACCCAAATGGACTAAAACACCGAAATCTCCCAGTTCTTGAGGCAATTCATGGGCGATAATAAGGATTGTCGTAATGACACCAAATCGAAAATCAACCATAAAAGAAGCAGCTATAACTAAGCCGTCAATAAAATTATGGATTCCATCGCCAAACAATAGCAGGTAACTGGCAGGATGGATATTGCATTCATCGTCATGACAATGACGCCAATGAAAGTATTTTTCCATCAGAAAAAAAGCAGAGAAACCAATCAAGACCAATATAAAAGTCAAATTTGAATCAATGGCTTCTAAAGATTCAGGAATAAGATGAAAAAATGCACCGCCGAGCAATGCGCCAGTCGAAAAAGCAACGAGTAAAAAAAGGATTTTTCCATACTTCTTAGGGCCAAAAAATAAAAAAGTAGCACCTGTAAAAGCGACTAATCCATTAATAAAAGTAGCCAAAAGAATAAATAGTAAAGTCATTATCCCATTCTAATTAATTATCCAAAGACCTAGACCCAACATTATTATACCAGAAATAAGGTGTAAAATCCTAATGTTTTTATCTTTCCATTGAGTTGTTTTTTCAATACTAGAATATCCAAAATACACCAGACCGATAATAAGCAAAAGCGGCAAAATAAAGATCAAGTTATAATAGATAAGTATTGGCACTAAAGAAAATTTGGGCAGACTAGCGAGATAGCCCAGAGTAAATAGATACGGTCCGCCAGTACACGGCAGCTCGAAGAAAATAATCACAAAACCAATCAAAAAAGCTGGCAACGGTTTTACAATTTTTGTCAAATATTTTTCATTTTTGGCCGCCAGCGATTTGGGATTTCAGTAACAAATCCACCCGCCCCATACCAAAAATAGTCTTTGACATTGGAAAGTCCAATAATTATTGCCAATATCCCCACTACCAGATGGAACCACTTGGCGATTCCAACCAAAGTTAAGGCATGAAAAAGTCCGAAGCCTGCTAAAAAATAAGCAACAAACAAGCCGACAACAAAAGATAGCCCAGTTAAAACTGCTTGCCTTTTAGTTTTTAAGGTAAGAAGCGATCCTAATAAAATTAACAATACCGCGATTGCGCAAGGATTAATTGAATCGACTAGCGCGGCACTAGTGATTACAACCCACGATATTTCTTTAATAACGGGGATCTGCCCGCACACATTGTATGAGTCCATAAATCTCCTTACAATACAAGTGAAGAGGGAAGTGGGTTTCCGTTAATTCCCTCTTCATTTTTATTCTACTTATTCAACTCTGAAAGACGCTCTTCGGCGGCTTTTAATTCTTCTTTTAAAACGGCAATGTCATCTTTAATCATTTCTTTTTCTTCGTCAATATTCGGCTGTCGATATGACCAGGGCATTCCACAACCATAGCCACAACCCATTCCCCGTCCATATCCTCTACCACCTCCGCAAGAACCCAAACCTCTTCCTGTCATTGGTCCCATTCCTTGCGGACCTGTTCCATTTAATCTTGGCATATTAGTCACCTCCCTTCTATAAAAAATTTCTTACTCACAAAATTTTCCTGTTAAAGGCGCGTTACATTTCGGGCAAATCATTTGGCTACAGGGAACTCCTCTGCGATGCGATACTTTTTCGCCACATTTTGGGCAGACACACTCTTCAGTGCCGCCTAATCCTTGTCCTTGTTTTTTACCCCAACCCTGTCCTTGTCCAGTTTGCGAACCATGGCCCTGGGGGCCGGTCCCGTCTAAGTTTGGCATAATTACATCACCTCCTCTCATTTGAATTGCTTTACCATAAATTAAACTTCTGGCTATTTTTTTGTGCGCACTATGTAAAATTCTTAAATATGTAATCCTGGAAATTCCCATTTTTATAGCCGCTTCTTCTTGATTTAGATCGTCTAGATCTGTCGAGCGTATTGCTTCGACTTCATCCAAAGTCAAAACCTCCTCTTGTAAGTTTCTCAAAGGAACCCCCACCGGTTTAAAGTAGGTTATTTCTGGACAAAAATGAATTGTTCTTAAAAGTTTTTTTCTTCCCCGTTTTCCATTACGCATATTTTCCTTTTCTAGTAAAAATAAACAAGTTTGAAATCAAATTGATTATAAACAAGTTTGAAATCAAATTGATTATAAACAAGTTTGAAATCAAATTGATTAATTTTATTTTAGAACATATGTTCATATTTGTCAAGTTTTTTACGTTTTTCATCCGTTTATTTGCAGTACAATTACTTATCATCTTTCTGTGGTAAAATTAAACAAAGGAGCAAAATGCATCCATTTAAAGATTATTCGTTTTCTTGGTGGCAATTGGGGCTACTTAAGTTTTCCATGATCGCCGCCGGTGTTCTAATCACCGTTTATTTTCCAGGTTGGTTTTTGACCGATATGGCCGTTATTTTGCTTTGGATTATTTTTGTTGTCCCCATCATTTATCTTGCCATTATTGGCTTAAAGCAAATCAAGGAGTAGCTCCGTGAACAATTTATGGTTTAATAAATCAACTGAGACAATCTTGGCTGATTTTGGTTCCAATATAGAAGGTTTAACGAATCCAGAAAGCAAAAACCGCTTACTAAAGTACGGACAGAACAAACTTCCTGAAGCGAAATCAGATAGTTTGCTGGTAATATTTTTTCGTCAATTTCAAAGTCCTCTAATCTATATCCTTTTTGCCGCCGCCGTCATTACCCTCTTTCTAAAGGAGTATACCGATGGAGGATTGATCCTGTTTGTTCTTTTCTTTAATGCGATTGTCGGCACCATTCAAGAAGGGAAAGCCCAAAATACACTCTTAGCACTTAAAAACTATGTCGCCACTAAGGCAACTGTTTTAAGGGACGGTAAAGAATCGATTATTTCAGATAGCGAACTCGTTCCTGGTGACATTATTGTCTTGCAAGAAGGCGAGAAAATCCCTACCGATGCTCGTCTGTTAGTTTCTAATCAGTTGCGCCTCGATGAATCAACCTTAACTGGCGAGTCAGAGCCTGTAAGTAAAATATCCGAGATTTTGGAAACAACTCATTTGCCGATCTCCGATCAAAAAAACATGGTTTTCAAAGGAACTCACATTGTTGCCGGAAATGGAAAAGCAATTGTTGTCGCCACAGGGTTAGATACTTATATTGGGAAAATCTCTAAAGAAATCGCTACCATCGATACGGAAATACCTCTTAAAACCAACATCCGCTATCTTTCACGACTAATTGTTTATGCTGTCATAATAATTGGTACTCTTCTTATATTCCTTGGAATTGCTCATGGAAATCCCCTTTCTGAAATGTTTAGAACGGTGGTTTCTTTGGCTGTTTCGATAATTCCAGAGGGTTTGCCAATTGTGATGACTCTGATTCTGACCACCGGGGTCTGGAGGATGAGTAAGCGCAATGCTTTGATCAAAAAACTTTATGCTGTTGAAGCGCTAGGGCAAACTAAAATTATTGCAGTTGATAAAACGGGCACGATCACAAAGAATGAAATGATGGTCCAAAAAGTATTTATTAATGGAAAATGCTTTCAAATTACCGGTGAAGGTTACGAACCAAAAGGAGAAGTAAAAATTGATGGGAAAACGATCAATCTTAGTGATTTTCCTGAGTTAGAAACCTTATCTTTGCATACATTGTTGTCCTCAGGGGCAAATGTAACTTTTGAGAAAGGTAACCATCAAGTTTCAGGCGATCCAACAGAGGCGGCTATGTTGGTATTTGCCAATAAACTAGGGATTGACAGAGACAAGACGGAAAAAGATTTGCCAAAGATTGCCGAGACTCCCTTTGATTACAGACATAAACTTCGCACAGTTGTAAATCAAGAAGGATTAAACAAAATAATGACAGTTTCTGGAGCACCCGAGACGATTTTAAAACTTTCCCAGAAAATCTGGCGGGATGGGAAAGTTGAAGAATTATCTTTGGTAGAGGTTAAAAAACTTGAGTCAACTTTTCAAGAAATGTCTAAAGAAGGTTTAAGAGTGGTCGCTATCGCAACTTCGGATAAAATCTCTACAAGTCTTAAGCTAGACGAGGTTAATTCACTAACCTTCTTGGGCTTTTTGGGCATGAAAGATGCTCTTCGCCCAGAAGTCCATAATGCAGTTCAAAAAGCACATTCTGCCGGTATTAGAATTGTAATGATTACCGGCGACCATCCGATTACGGCCAAGGCAGTTGCCCAAGAGGCGGGGATCTTCTCGCAAGGAGATATGATTTTAACAGGTGAAGAACTTGAAAAACTTTCCGAAACTGAACTTTCAGAAAAACTTGATTATACCTCGGTTTTCGCCAGAGTAACTCCCGAACACAAACTGATGATAATCAAAGCTTTTAGGACAAGAGGGGAAATTATTGCGATGACTGGCGACGGCGTTAATGACGCGCCTTCCCTTGTTGCTGCCGATTTAGGAGTGGCGATGGGGAAAATCGGTACTGAGGTAACTAAAGAAGCCGCTGACATTGTTCTTTTGGACGATAATTTCGGCAGCATTGTCTCAGCGGTCGAAGAAGGTCGATCGATCTATAAAACCATTAAAAAGGTGATTCTGTATCTTTTCTCCACCAGCATAGGCGAAGTTTTAACTATATCGGGAGCACTTGTTTTAGGATGGGCACTACCCATATTACCGGCACAGATTATTTGGCTCAATTTAGTTACTGATGGTTTTTTAGACATGTCATTGGCGATGGAACCGAAAGAAGACGGTTTGCTCAAGGAAAAACCTGAAAAACCTTCTAAATATCTGATTGATTCCTTAATGACAAAGAGAATTATTTTAATGGCTCTACCAATGATGGTTGGTACGCTTTATCTTTTTAGCAGGTTCTATCAAGTCGATATTACTAAAGCCTGGACGATATCTTTGACAACATTAGCGGTTTTTCAATGGTTCAACGCTTGGAACTGTCGTTCAGAAGAAAAATCGATCTTTCAGATGAGATTTTTTTCCAATAAATTTTTAGTCGGAGCGACTATCATAGTTATTCTGCTACAGATGTTAGCAGTCTATAATCCAATTATGCAGAGGATTTTGCACACAACTCCATTAAATTTTATTGACTGGGTAACAATCATTACTATTAGTTTATCAATAATCGTAGTGGAAGAAATCCGAAAATATTTTTATCGTTTAGGCCAAAAAGCTACCAAAAGCGATGACATTCCAAACATTTCTAAGCTCTCTTCTAAATTCATCCGATAAGAACACAAGATTAACCCGCCGAAGATAGGATAAATCCGCGGAAATTTCTGCGAAATTATAATATCAAGGCGGTTTTTTAAAAGGCACTGATTGACATTGGACCCCAAATTTGCTATGCTATGCATGGCAAATTTGATTCTAAGGAGGTGTGGATTTGGAAAATTCACATGTGATCGGTGTATACTTTCTTGGGACTGAATCACCACTCAGTGGTATGGTTATAAGCCAAGAAGCAGGATGCGTCTATCTGGGCATCGTTAAGGCATTTGGTGATGATCTAGTAAAGAATCTCGCAGTAGTCGATGTATCAGTGGAATGGCCCAAAGGCCAGAACTACGTTTCCGTTGAGGAATCCGTATCAAAGATCAACAACTTCGTAAACCGATACGGTACCAATGTCGCTGAGTGGCGGACCGCAATCGAAGAAGTCCTGGAAAAGCGTGATTTGATGCTGGAGAACTGCTGCAGTATTGAGTCGCTAACCATTTTGGACTTCCGGCTGTGTATCTGGATGGACGAAACAGAAGGCATTATGCTTCATAGCGGCAATTGCTATCTCGTATTTAACAACGCAGAAAGAGCGGTAGATCTCACTGATATTACTGCCGAAAAGCTGGCACACATCATTTGTCAGCAATACGGTGCAGAGTAGGATAGCTTTATTTAACAATAACCGGAGAAATTCTCCGGTTATTGATTTAGAAAACTTTGTTTTATTTGACGAAGTTTATTTTAATAATTTTTTATAAAATTTAATTATGAACCAAGAAAAAGAATTCTTAGACGAGATAAGTGAAAGTAATTTAGAAAGATCAAATATAGTTATTACTGATGACGTATTTGATCCTGATTTTTTAGAAATTTATCCAAATTCAAAAGTAATTTGGCAAAATGTCGGCGACAAAGAACATACGGTCACATCTGATGATAATTTCTTCTCATCTCAAATAATTAGACCCGGCGAGACTTTTGAACACACTTTTAACGATCCTGGCGAATTTGGATATCACTGTGAGGCTCATTTAGAAACTAGTGGTAAAATAAAAGTAAATGAATTAATTGAAAATAATGGTGTCGAATAAAAAATCATCGGTATAGCCGATGATTTTTTGAGTTAATCAAATTTTGCATATTATCTTGCTCGACTTTTTTGGGAGGATCGTCCCCCTTTGCGACCGGCTTCTCGAGCTTCGGAAGAAGTAAATTCATGCGCAGTACCTTTTTGATGTGCAGCTTTTCCACCCATACTGGCAATTTTTTTTTGCTCGTCAGGACTCATTGAAGCAAATCCTCTTTTTTCTGTCCCTTTCCTTTGGCTGTTATTCATTAATATCGCCCCCATTCTTACTTTCAGTTTGATTATTTTAAACTCGAAAATCATTGGCAATTAGCTCATAAATTCTTTAAAATCTTGTGTAATATTTGTTTTATTTATCAAGAGTTTTTATTTTCAATCAAGTAAAATATAAGTAAACAATGAATATTCAAAAAAATCCTATTCTAGAATTAAAAAATGAATTAATAAAAGCTAATTCTTTAAAGTGGACATTTATCAAAGGGATTTTTGGTGGTTTTGGATTCTTTTTAGGTTCAGCGTTATTTGCTACTATCTTGCTGTATATAATAAAAGTTCTAACCAACATCCCAATTGTGGGCCGCTTTTTCTTTGAGCTTTTAAATCTTTTTAAACAAAACTAATTATCGAGCAGCAAACCAATTCAAAAGTTCAACGATTAGATAATGTAAAATCGCATATACTACCAAAGCGAACAAAGTTGAAAGCTCTAATATATAAACATGATTAATCGCAGTCGTGGGAAAGATACCGAAAAATGGACGTAGCAGGGAAGAAGTTGTATCAAAAATCCAACGCACGAAAGATGCGCTAGGCGAAGCGCCAAAAAGACGCAAAAGTATTCTCATTACGAGCAGAAGTTCAATCAGTGAAAACACTAAATCAACCAGATAGACCAAAAATCTATTTCTATAGGGATAAACCATTCTTTTCCTTTCTTATTTATCCTATTAATAATCATTAAGTAAATCATTATTAATATCCACAAACCTTTTCACAAAGTAATAGACTATACTTTTTAAGAGGTGAAATGAAAGCAATTTGGTCGGGCAGTTTAAATTTCTTCTTAATTAGTATTCCAATTAAACTTTATTCTGCATCGAATGATCGAGTGTATAATTTTGATATGCTTCATAAAAAGGATTTATCACCGATTCGTTTCGCCAGAGTTTGTGTTGAAGAAGAAAAAGAGGTTCCGTATGCGGAAATCGTCAAAGGCTATGAATATGAAAAGGATCAATACGTTGTTTTAACGGAAAAAGACTTTCTACAAGTTAATTCACCGAGCTACAAAAGCATCAATATAGTCGGTTTCACTGATAAAGAAAAAGTTAATCGAATGCTAGATCAAAAACCATATTATCTAGAGCCAAACGAAGGCGCTGAAAAATCTTTTGCCTTACTTCGCGAAGCATTAATTCAAACTAAAAGAATTGCAGTAGCTAAATTTTCCATTCGTAACAGAGAGCATCTTGCGACCTTGCAGGTAGAAAATGGTTATTTAATTTTGGAACAAATTCGATTTCAAGATGAAATAAGAAGCCCAGAAGAATTAAAAAATCCTGCAGCCTCAGAAGTAACAAACGACGAATTAAAACTTGCGGTTAATTTAATATCGAGTTTAGAAAAGCCAATTGAGATTGAAAACTACAAAGATAATTTTAACGAAAATTTGAAAAAAATTATCGAACAAAAACTTTCAGGTAAGGAACCGGAAGCTGTTCCGGTCAAAAAACCTACGCCTGTCCCCGACCTTATGAAAATGCTACAAGAAAGTTTAAAGAAAGCTAAAACTAAAACTAAGGTTTAGAAGTGGCCTTAGGAAAATATCGAACAAAAAGGCGATTCAAAAAAACACCGGAGCCCTTCGGAAAATTGACGGGTAGTTCCGATTCAAATTTTGTAATTCAAAAGCACAACGCATCGCATCTTCATTATGATTTTAGATTGCAAATGGAAGGCGTTTTAAAAAGCTGGGCAATTCCAAAAAAACCGACATTAGATCCAAAAATAAAAAGATTGGCTGTTCAAGTCGAAGACCATCCTTTAGAATATATAAATTTCGAAGGAGTGATTCCCGAGGGTAACTATGGCGCTGGTACGGTAGAAATTTGGGACAAAGGTAAATATAAGTTTTTAGATAATAAAAATTTAGAAAGCGGCCACCTGACTTTTTTGCTGAAAGGAAAAAAACTTAAAGGCGAGTTTGCTTTGGTAAAAATACAAAAAATTAAAGGGGAAAATTATTGGCTATTTATAAAAGCTAATGATGAATTTTCGAGGGAAAAAAAATTTAGTGAAGAGCCAGTTAAAAACGAAAAAGAAGTATTTTGGCTTAAAGGCGGAAAGTTAGATCTAAGTTCACTTCCACCAAAAGATATTAAAATGGCCAAACCAATGATGACTACTTTAGTGCACGAACCTTTTGATAGTCCAGACTGGCTTTATGAAATTAAGTGGGACGGCTATCGAGCATTAGCGCTAATTAAAAATGGCTCAGTTGAATTAATCTCAAGAAATCAATTATCTTTAAATAAAAGATTTCCCGAATTAGTTTCATCGCTTAAAAAATTGAGCATTGATTGTATACTCGATGGAGAAATTACGGTTCTAAATGATAAGGGATACCCAGATTTTCATTTAATTCAAGATTATTCAAAAACTAAAGAGGGTAATTTAATATACTATGTTTTTGACGTTTTGAATATTTCTGGGAAGAATTGCGAAGTATTGCCCTTAACTAAAAGGAAACAAATCCTCGACGAAATACTTACCGATCTTCCGTATTTAAAGAAATCTGAATTTATCGAAAAAGAGGGAAAAAGATTTTTCGAAATAGCAAAAATAAACAACATCGAAGGAATTATCGCTAAGAAAAAGGATAGCTTATATCACGAAGGAGTTCGATCAAAAGATTGGCTAAAGATTAAAGCCTTAACCCAGCAAGAAGTTGTGGTTGGTGGCTTTACAAAGCCCAAAAATGGCAGAAAATACTTCGGATCATTATTAGTAGGAATTTTTGAAAAAGATAAGTTTAGGTTTATCGGTGGAGTTGGGACCGGTTTTACAGAAAAAGATCTTGAAATGTTCTACTCAAAACTAAGACAAAAAATTATTAAGGATTCCCCTTTTGGAAATTTTAATCGGCTTCCGAATTCAACATGGGTTGCTCCGGATATAGTCATTGAGATTAGGTACCAAGAACTGACAAAAGATAAAATGTTGAGACAAGCCGTCTTCTTAGGTTTAAGAGAAGACAAAAATCCTAATGAGGTAACTTTCGAAGATGCCGAAATTAATAAATCAAAATTCTGAAATGATATTAACACTTGAAAACAAAAAAGTTAAAATTTCGAATCCATCGAAAATATTTTGGCCAGAAGAAAAAATCTCTAAATTAGATTTAATAAATTTTTATACAGAAATCGCACCGTTTATTCTACCGTATTTAGAAGGAAGGCCTGAATCACTTTTTCGAACACCAGATGGAATTAAAGGATTAGGTTTTTTTCAAAAAGACACTTCCAATTTAAATCTACCCGATTGGATTGAAACTAAAACAGTCAGCAAGATGGAAAATAGTTTAACTAAGTATTTAATCATTAACGATCTTGCCTCTTTAATTTATGTGGTGAATCTGGGCTGTATTGAAATAAATCCCTGGGCTTCAAAAGGCCCAGATTTCGAAAAACCTGACTATTTAATACTTGATCTTGATCCTGTTGAAAGCTCTTTTGATAACGTCATAAAGACGGCTTTAATAATTAAAGAGATTTTAGACGATCTTAATATTGAGGGTTACCCAAAAACTTCTGGAAAAAGAGGCCTACATATCTATCTGCCTACAGGCGCTAAATACGATTACGCACAAATAAAGACATTGGCAGAGATTATTGCAAACTTAGCACATCGCAAGGCAGCAGATTTTACTAGTCTGGAAAGAAGCCCAAAAAAAAGAAAAGGTAAGGTATATTTAGATTGGTTACAAAACGGATTAGACAAAACAACCGTTGCACCTTATTCAGTTCGTCCAGCCATAAAAGCTACTGTATCAGTCCCTCTTGATTGGGAGGAAATAAGAAGCGGCTTAAACCCGGAAGATTTTAATTTGAAAACAGTAACGGCTCGACTTAAAAAGAAGGGAGATTTATTTTCTTCAATTTTATACTCAACAGGATTTGATCTTAAAAAAGTTTTGAAGAAAATTTCATGAATGTTCGAAGGTGGAACGTTTGCAGCCATTTTTGCCATACCTTGCCGTATTATCCTTCTATCACTTCCCTTACCTGATCATATTTGTTTTTTAACTTTTCTTTCAACTCATCTTTTTCATTTACCGAGAGACTTTTTAGATCATCAATTTCATCAAAAGTCGAGTCAATAATTTCATTAAACTTTTGACGGCTCATTTTTCCCAAATTGGCAATTTTTCCAGTGATAGTGGTTTTTAAGTTGGCCATCGCATCATTAATGTCTCTTTGTGTCTCCTCGCCTTTTTTTGGTGCAAGTAATATTCCAGCCGTGGCACCACTTATTAATCCGATCATTAGACCAATGAAAAATTCTTTTTTCATTTTCGCCTTTCTAATTATTTATTATCTTTTTTATCATTTCCTTTATGTCACTTAAATATTTAAAACCATGGTTAATGGTTTTAAATATTTTAACTAACTTAACAGTCAGAAAAAGAATAATTAATATTATTAAGATGTAAAACAGACTCGATATTATGCTCCCGATTGAAAGCAATACATAAAAAGTATTTTGGTTCATTGTAAATTAGTAGATTTTTAATAATCGCAAGATGGATATGAGGATAATTGCTCCAATTACTCCCCAAAAAATACCGAAAAAGCTAAAACTTCCTGAACTCGCTGCTGAACCAATTCCCAATAAATCATAAAAAACATATTTACCGAGCAGAGAGCCCACGATACCAACAACGATATCTACTAACAAACCGTGCATGTGCCCAGTTTTATAGATACCATTAGCAATCCATCCAATTAAACCACCAACGATAATCGTAATAATCCAGCTCATTTTTTCCTTTCTAGTCAAAACATTTAGTTGATGATTTTATTTTCCTATCATCCTAAGTCATATTCTTCGTCTAAAAAAACAATATTCTGCAAAAATATTGTTTTTTCTTATAACAACTCGGTGAAAAAATATTGTTATTTATTAGAACTAAAGATTGGTTATTTAAGGATGAAGAAGTTTCCAGAAAAACGGCGGTTTGGAAACTTTTTCATCAAGAATACCTGATACCGAAATCTCATTCGTACCAGATGAAACCGAAATTCTGCCAACTTCTGAGCCTTTATTCGTGGATTTATTTATACTGGAAAAATTAGCCTTAATTTCCTGTTTAGCACCTGGAATAGTTATGACTGAAAGATCATCTTTTGCTAAAATATTAACTTCTTTACCCCAAGGCAATCTATAACTACCAACAATCTGACCTTCACTTACCACTGTTTGCGAAACAAAATTTGAGCTATTTGAACGAAGGAAAGTTTTGGTATCAGAAAGTGCTTGATTTCTACTTGTTGCGCCTAAAATAACACCTATAACCATCGCTTCCTTACTACCAATGCTTCTCTTTGAAGCAAATAGGAAGCAGCCACCAGCTTCGTCTGTGTTTCCTGTCTTAATGCCGACAATATTTTCAATTCCTAAAATAGTATTGTAATTATTGACTTTCCCCGCTACTGGTAAAGTCACGCTTGATTGTCCAACGATCTCGGCTAATACCGGTTCCGCCATCACTTTTTCACCCAGCACAACCAGATTCTGTGCCGAACTTACTGTCTGAGGAGAAAGACCCGATGCATCTGCGAAATAAGTCTGCTCCAAACCCAAATCTTTAGCCAAATTATTAGCATAGGTTAGATATTCCTCAACAGATCCGAATGCCCAAACAGCAAGCGTACTAGCAATATTATCTCCTGATGGCAATAATAAGGCCTGGATCGCTTGATACTCAGAAAGCTCTTCACCAATTCTTATCGGGACTACTGATCCATTTTGAGCAAAATCCTGTCTGAAAAACTCTTCATCATTAGCTGTCATTGTAATCATCGGACCCTGCTCACCAATCTTTAACGGCCTTTCTTTTAACACTGATAAAGCAACCATGGTCTTGGCGATACTGGCGATTGGTGCCGCTTTTTGCTCACCATTCGTCGCTAAAACACCATAATTTTCTACGCCAACAGCTGACTGTCCATAAGTTGGCCATATCAATTTCCCATTCACTGGGTCGACCATAATTTCGTTAGAAGTTGCCGAAATTTTAGGCATAGGTAAAAACAAAACAATAATGACATAAATAATAAGAATCAAAACAATTAAATAGGAAAACGGAAACCGAAGTTTGGACTTGTTAAAATTAGTCAAGTTATCCCTTTCTATAATTTTGTATATATTAATTTTAGCTTGAAAAGCGGAAGTTGTGAAGGGTCGAGATTTATGTTAATATTGATCTGTTAATTAAATATTCGAAAGGAAAAATGAAAATTATTGATCTATTAGCAAGAGAGATATTAGATTCTCGCGGTAATCCTACAGTCGAAGTTGAACTCACTTTAGAAGATGGCTCATTCGGTTGCGCTGGTGTACCTAGCGGAGCATCTACCGGCAGTCATGAAGCTCACGAACTGCGCGATGATGATAAAACACGCTACAACGGTAAGGGCGTTTTAAAGGCTGTTGAGAATGTTAATACTATTATTAAAAACGCACTCGTTGACAAAGAGTTTGATCAGAAAAGCATAGACAAAGCAATGATTGAACTCGATGGTACTGAAAACAAAAAAAAACTTGGTGCCAATGCAATCTTAGGTGTTTCAATGGCGTTTGCCAAAGCCGCTGCCGAAAGCGAAGATCTGGATCTTTACAAATATTTTGAAAAAATTGGAAAGACTGGCAATGAAATGCAAATGCCAGTACCAATGATGAATATTTTAAACGGTGGCAGCCATGCAGAAAACTCGACTGATCTACAAGAATTCATGATTATGCCAGTCGGTGCACCATCTTTTCGCGAAGCCCTACGTTATGGCGCTGAAACTTTTCATGCTCTAAAGAAAATTCTAGCGGAAAAAGGCTTAAATACCTCAGTTGGTGATGAAGGCGGTTTTGCCCCAAGCTTACCAACCAATGCCGTAGCAATTGAAGTAATTTTGGAAGCAATTAAAAAAGCCGGCTACAAACCTGGCGAAGATATTGCTATTGCCATTGACGCCGCCGCTTCCGAGATCTACACTGACGGTCAATACAATTTAAAAACTGAAAACCGAAAGTTATCGTCTGCAGAAATGGTTGATTTTTATGCCGATTGGTGTGAAAAATATCCGATTATCTCAATTGAGGATGGCTTAGCTGAAGACGATTGGGATGGCTACAAGTTAATGACTGAGAAATTAGGGGATAAAATTCAAATCGTTGGTGACGACTTGTTTGTCACAAATAAAAAAAGATTAGAAGAGGGGATTGGTAAAAAATGTGCCAACTCCATTTTAATCAAATTGAATCAGATCGGCACAGTCACGGAAACGATTGAAGCAATTAATCTGGCTTTGCAAAACAAATACACAACAGTCGTCTCTCACCGCTCTGGTGAAACAGAAGACACCACAATCGCCGACTTTGTCGTCGGTTTAGGCACCGGACAAATTAAAACTGGTTCACTTTGCCGCTCAGAACGCGTAGCAAAGTATAACCAATTATTAAGAATTGAAGAAGAGCTCGACGGGGTTTCCTTCCCTGGCAAATCTGCCTTAAAGTAACTTTATTTACATTTAGAGAGGATTATTAAAATGTCTTATTTGATATTGGTTCGACACGGTCAATCAAAATGGAATTTGTTAAATAAATGGACCGGCTTTACCAACGTCGAGCTTTCAGACAAAGGCCGGGAAGAAGCAAAGCAAGCGGCAAATTTAATTTCCGATATCACGCTACACAAAGCGCACACTTCTGATTTGAAACGCGCCCAAGAGACGTTAGATATCATTTTAAAAGAAAATAATCATACCGATATCGATGTAAAAAAACATCCGGCCATTAAAGAGCGACACTATGGTGATCTAACTGGCATGAACAAAGACGAGGCCAGAGCCAAATTCGGTGAAGAAAAGTTTAAACTTTATCGCCGCAGCTGGGATGTGGCTCCGCCAAACGGCGAAAGTTTAAAAGATACTTTTGAACGCGCTATTCCTTACTATGAAGAACACATTTTAAATGATCTTAAATCCGGCCATAATGTGATTGTGGCCGCACATGGCAATTCTCTTCGTGCCATCGTTAAACATTTGGAAAATATTCCGGACGATAAAATCGCCGAATTGGAAATCGGCACTGGAGTTATTCATGTTTATGAGATTGATGACGAAGGCAAAGTTCTAAATAAAGAAATCAGAGATCACTCAAAAAAATTATAAGTTCGAGACTTTACAACTTATATTTTCTGTTTTTCTTTATCTACCGAAATATTTTTATCAGGATAACAACACATAACAGTATCTTCATACTCGATTCCGCAAAAATAGGAACAAATTGAGGTATTTTTAACAGCGCATCTATGTAAATTAGCACCTTCGGCTTTATTCCAAGGACATTGGGCCTGTTTCCACGAAGTCTTGTCATTCGACGTAAGATCAATATCGATGTTTGCACCATCAAGTTTTATAATTTCCATTTTCCTCCACAAAAATTTTGACTATTGCTTTAATATTTCCATGAAAACTTCGTCGGGTATTTGCAAGCGGCCCATTTGTTTCATTTTTTTCTTACCCGCAGCTTGCTTCTTTAGAAGTTTATTTTTACGAGTAATGTCTCCACCATAGAGTTTGGCGATAACATCTTTTTTCATAGCCGAGATATTTTC
Organism: Berkelbacteria bacterium GW2011_GWE1_39_12; assembly: GCA_001029735.1. Classification (GTDB taxonomy): domain Bacteria; phylum Patescibacteriota; class UBA1384; order UBA12157; family UBA12157; genus GWE1-39-12. The sequence continues at coordinate 550,280 of CP011213.1, read as the reverse complement.
ACGAGCGATAATTTTTCCACCGATAACAATTTGAATTGAAACTTCGAACATTTGTTTGGGAATTAAATTTTTTAATTTTAGGGCTAAACTTTTTGCCTCACTATCAACTCGAGTTCGGGGAACAATCTTGCCAAATTCATCGACTTTGTCTCCAGCGACTAGAACGTCTAATTTCGCTAAATCTCCCTGCCTCCACCCAATCATCTCGTAGTTTTGCGACGCATACCCAGAAGATACTGATTTTAGCTGATCGTAAAACTGGACGATGATCTCCGAAAGGGGACATTCATAGTACAAGACTGCACGGTCGCCAAAATATTTTGTATCTTGATAAACAGCGCGCTTGTTTTGAATTAGCTCCATTACCTGTCCCAAATACTGTGACGGCGTAATAATTTCCAAGTTCACCCATGGTTCTTCGTACTCTATTTTTGAGCCTTCATCATGAACCTTATATTCTACTGATGGCTGAGTAATAACTAAATCTAAGTTGTATTCCCGCTCTAAGCGTTCTTTAACAATCTCCAAATGAAGCAACCCAAGAAAACCACAACGAAAACCATGACCAAATGCTTCGGAATTTTCAGGGCTAAAATTCAAACTTGAATCATTTAAAACCAATTTATCCAGAGCAGTGCGAAGATGATTAACATCACTGCCGACAGTAAAAAAACTAGCAAAGACAAAAGACTGAGGTTTTTTGTAACCTTCAATAGGGGAGACGTCTTCAGGGGATTGGGAGGCGATGGTGTCACCAACCTGAACTTCGGAAATTGATTTAGCACCGGTCACAATATAACCGATCTCCCCTGCTACCAATTCGTCAGTTGCTTGATATTTGAGTTTAAATTCCCCTACTTCAACGGTCTCACCTATTTTTTTGGTAGCAAAGAAATTAATCTTGTCGCCTATTTCTAATCTGCCTTCGAAAACTTTGACATAAGCAATCACCCCTCGATATGAATCGTAAACTGAATCAAAGATTAAAGCTTTAAACGGCGCTTCCCTCTTGCCTTTTGGGGCAGGAATTAACGAAATAATTTTTTCTAAAATTTCAGTGACGCCCTGGCCAGTTTTTGCCGACACTTTCAATATTTGGTTCTGATCGATTTTTAATAGCTCTGAAATTTCCTTCTCCACTTCTTCGATCTGTGCGTTAGGTAAATCAATTTTATTTATAACCGGAATAATGATTAAATTATTATCAATAGCATGCTGAAGATTAGCTAATGTTTGTGCTTGAATACCTTTAGTTGCATCAACAACAAGGACTGCTCCTTCGACCGCGGCAAGAGACCTTGAAACTTCATACGAAAAATCAACGTGACCAGGAGTGTCAATTAAATTCAAAATATAATCATTGCCGCCGCAATGAAAGTTCATTCTCACTGGCTGAAGTTTAATCGTTATACCACGTTCCCTTTCCAAATCCATTGTGTCTAACATTTGCGGTTTGATTTTATTTATCTCGACAGTTTTAGTCACTTCAATCATTCGATCGGCCAATGTCGATTTACCATGATCGATATGAGCAATAATTACGAAATTTCGTATGTTTGATTGTTCAACCATAGCAGACCTCCCGAATTAAATAACTTTCTTTTATCGGAATCGTAATTTCCGCGCAAATCTTTTGATTTGCCATTATTACAAAATTCCGAGTTGTCTGTATATTGGATTGTTTCATTATTTATTCACCATTTTTAAAGCTTCTTCACGAGTGTTAATTTTACCTTCAAAGTAAGCTTTTTCAATTTCCGATTTTATTTTACCAACTTCTTTACTGGCCGGAATTTTTAAAATTTCCATTATATCTTTGCCGGTTACCAAATCAAATTTTTTCATTTGATTTTTTTCCTCATCTTTCATTTCTCTCGAAAATCTTTCGGCCATCTCCAATGCGTCATTATGCAACTGCATATCAGGCTTACCATTTGGCCTTAAACTAGCAGAAAGATCAGCGTAGGTCAGATCCAGCAGTAGTTGGATATTTTCATCAAGAAATAATTTTTTTTGCTTACGCTCACTCATACCGGTAAAAGCATGCACGATTCTCATGTGCTGGGAAATCGCCCAAACCACTGCGTTTATAAAACTATGCGAAAATCGCATTCGTTCAAGGATACTCTTGGCTTTTTCAGCCGAACGTACATCATGATCAAAGAAAGTAATTTTAGTCTTTCCTTGTGTTGCTCTAAAACCAATGGTCTCAGGCTTAGCAATATCATGAAGTAGTACTGCCCAAACTAATTCTTCGGTTACTGATTCTTTTGGTAAATCGTTAATATTATTCAACGCTAGAAGATTATGAGTCCAAACGTCTCCTTCGCTATGAAATTCCGGTGGATGCGGAACGTTCTTTAACGCTTCAAGTTCTGGAAATAATTCTTTGAGTAGCTTCGTTCGGGAAAGAATTTCAAGACTTAAGGATCTATTTTCATTTTGTAAAATTTTACTTAATTCATCTCTTATTCTTTCTACAGAAATCAACTTTATCTTGTCAGCGTTCTTTTTGATAGCTTCAAAGGTATTTTCTTCAATTTGAAAATCTAGTCTTCCAGCAAAACGAATAGCCCTTAACAGACGAAGATAATCTTCATTTATTCTCTCGGTAGGATTACCAATAAAACGGATGACCTTATTTTTGATATCTTTAATGCCTTCGACATAATCGATAATTTCTTCTTTGACTGGATCGTAAAAAAGACCGTTAATTGTAAAATCACGTCTCTTGGCATCCTCTTCTGCAGAGGTAAATTCAGTTTCTTTTGGTCGACGATGGTCTGTAGTTCCGATATCCTTACGAAATGTGGCAACTTCAAATTCAAACTTTCCCATTTTTACCACAATGACTCCGAATGATTTGCCCCTGTCCTCAGTAATTGGAAACAACTTCTTGACTTCGTCTTGCTTAGCTGAAGTGGCAATATCGATATCGCATATTTTTCTGTTTAACAATAGATCCCGAACTGCCCCGCCGGCAAAATAACATTCGAAATTATTTTTTTGTAGCACTTTAACCACTTCAATTGCTTTTTCCTCAAGCAAATCCAAGCGATGATCTACCGTAAATTTAATTCGGTCATTTATCATACTTGAATTTTACCATATTTTCTCCTGTTTGGAAATTGTGAAACAGTATTATCTTGAATTTGAAAATTCAGCGTCAAACGTTGGCTTAGTGAGGCATTTCATTTTTGAAAATTTTACCGTATCTGCTCTTCCTAAGTTTTTCTTAAAAATCTAAATCCCATATGCTTTGGGATTAGTTTCCCATCCATGCAAAATTAAATATTACTCTTTTTCTGGTTCAATTTTATCTTCTTTCTCATTTTTTTTACCCTCATTCCGGCTAATTAAAACATAGACACCAAAGGCAAAAACGATTAATGATAGAGCCATTAACGCATCTAACCAAAAACCAGACGCCAAACCTTCGATTTGTAGAACAAAAGATACTGCTACGATCAACAACCCTAACGATACACGGGTTTCACGGCGCGACATAGCAAGAGCAGCTCCTAACAGAGCAATGATAATCATAAAAGCAATTTGCATTTTTCTCCTTTGGAGATAATTATTTTGATACGCCCTTAATTAATAATTCATTATTCAATAAAATTTCATCTGTCACACTTGCCTTTTGATAAAACTTCGCCATTTTTTGATCAATCAAAAAATTCAGATTGGTCTCAATCTTCTTATTTACTACCGCAGGTAAAGTAATATTCCCTGCCGTGGTTTTTATCACTTTGAAGGCAATTTTATTATTTTTAACTTGCGGTGCAACTGATAGTATAATTCTTGCATTAAAGGGTTTTACTAAGTTTCCATAAATCAATACTTCGTTGGGATTTATACTGACTGTAGTATCTTTTAATAAAAAATCTTGGAACGAAAGACCACCTGTTAGTAATGAATTAATTTCATCACTTGTTAATCTTATTTCGTATTTATTTTGAATGTCTGGTTTTGTACCCATCAATTTATTTTCCAAATTCAAAACCTCAGCGCTCTTTTTAACATTAAAATTTGGCACCTCTCCTCTGGTGATTTGCCAATAAATAAAAATAATTAAACCTGAAAAAATCAATAATAAACAGGTAAAAAATATTGCCAATGTCTGGCAAGTACAACAACTTTTGTGTGAAGTTTTTCTGTCTAAGTCACGATAGAAATCTTCTTCTTTTTCTGGGAGGCCGAGTTTTAAATCGTTTTCGCCTCTTCCCGATTTTGTTAAATCGTTAGATTTTTGTTCCATCTGGTCCCCGTTTTATTACGCGATTTAAAATTGCCTTAACCGACTGTATTTCTTCGCAGCCAAAAATCCAGCAAGTTAATGAATATACAGATATGCCTACTCCCAAGCCAATGCTCGTTTTTGCTAAAACTCCCCAAAATCTTTGCATGTCGACAAAAATACCGGATAATACTTTAGCCTCTTGAATCGCTATACTCATTATCAAAGTAGCCAAAACTACTTTTAATACAAAGAAAAAAATTTCCTTTTCATTAGAAATGGTAACTTTTCTACGCAATAACGCATAAGCAATAACAGCTCCAATCACATCGCCGATTGCATAACCCAAAGCTAACCCAAGTACTCCCATATTGATCGAAAATAATTTACCTAAAACGATACTAAAAATTACGTTTATCAACATTATAACCATCGGCAGCTTTGTGTTATGCAATGCATAGAATGCTCTGAAAAATAAAGGTGTTAAGCCCGAGAAAACGAGTGAAAGAGCTAAAATACCTAAAGTATTTGCTGTTGTAATAGTCTGTTGCCAGCCAAAAAAGCCTGATCCCAGGATCAGCCTTACTATTTCAGTGCGTAACAAAAATAGCCCCGCCGTCACAGGGATTAATAGAAAAATAATAATTCTCATTGTTTTTTTGAGATGATCTACAAACACTGTTTGTTTGTTTTGAGAAATTGCTTCGGAAAGAGATGGAAAAACTGCTGTGGCAAATGATGTTCCAAATACCACTACCGGTAAAGTTTGAATATTGTCAGCCAAAGTGTATATTGCAACTGAAAAACCCCCTAGGCCGGAAGCAATGGCGGTAAAAATTAATAACATTATTTGATTGGCGCCCAAGGCGATAGAGCGAGGAAACATCATTATGCCAATTCTTTTAACACCCCAATGCTTCCAATAAATCTTAGGTTGATAACGAAAGCCTAGCTTAATCGCGGAAGGAAGCTGAATCATTAAATGTAAAAAAGCGCCGACTACTACGGCATAAGCAATTGCAACTATCCCGTACTTATCGGCAAAAAATATGGCCCCCACTATAATCGAAACATTGTAAATTAACGGTGCCAAAGAATAAGCAAGAAAACGTTTATGCGAGTTTAGAATTCCACCGACTATATAAGAGAGGCCAAAGAACAACGGCGAACCGAGCATAATCCGCGCTAAGGACGTGACTATTCTTTGTTTTTCCTCGTCAAAACCTGGTACTACCAATGGAACAAGAAAAGGCATAGTAATAAAGAGTGTTGTGATAAAAATCACTAATACTAGCATGGCGATATTAATAATCGAATTTGCAACCTGCCATGCTTCTTCATTTTTCTTTTGGGTTATTAATGTTGTAAAAACAGGAATAAAGGCAGAGGCAATCGCTCCTAAAATTAATAGGTTAAAAATAAAATCCGGAATCCTAAAGGCAGCATAATACGTACTTAGGATATCAGTCGGGATTTTTTGAGTTAAAAAATGATCTCTAAAAACACCAAGTATATTTGAAATAAAAAGAGTAATGATTAAAATTATTGAGGCAGATGCCAGAGAGTTTTGCCGATTTAAAGCTTTAGATATTTTTTTTACCATAATCGCTCTAGCTCTTGTGAATTTTTTTTCATAGTTAAATATTAAACCAGTTGTACCAGCTTAACAAGATCTAGATCACCTCGTTATTTTTCATTGTTTTATTTCTTTTTAAATAGAAATAGATTGCACCGCCAGCCAAAAAAGCAGGAATAATAGCATATAAAAACCACAATGCCCAAGGCTTCATTGAGTCATTCTTGTATAACTCGACATTGTTAGCTGAAACCTGTGGTGTAGCTATTGGTTGGATGTTGCTTGGAAGCTTAGAGAGCTGCACTGGAGCAGCAGGAGTAAGCTTTGAGGGTAAAGCCGCGACCGGAGTACTGGCAGTCTTTTTACTTGTTCCGCCAGTGCTGTCCCGATTCGTGTCGTCACTCACGTCGTCACTCGTGTCGTCACCACCAGAATTAACGCTATTCACATTAACCGTCACACTTCCAGTTGATTCCACATCCCCTTGGCAAATTAGTGTATAAGTTTTAGCAGTAGTAATCACGGCTGTGGTCTCTTCGCCAATCAGACCCTTTGCGCCCTGCCAGTCGCCCCCCGCATTGCATGAACTCGCATTTGTGACAGTCCAGCCAAGCTTCACAGTCAAGCCACTATCAATGGTAACTGAACCACTCATATTGTTTGCCTTTAGATCTATTTGAGGGATTTTTTTATCTGGCGTCTTAACGTTTACAGTAACTGCATCACTTACAGAACCTCCATCGCCAGTGCAAGTTAAAATGTAACTCTGAGATACTGTTAAAGCGCCAGTAGAATCGCTGCCCGATAATTCTTTCGAACCTGACCAACCCTCTGAAGCACTACAACTTGTAGCATTTGCGGAAATCCATGAGAGAGTAGCCGCTTCACCTGAGTTAATAGTAATAGGGCCATCTGAATTATTAGCTTTTAAATCAACTGTCGGAGCCGGATTTTGCGTTGTGATACTGAAAGCGGCAGAACCCACGCCTGCCAAAATATTGCTTCCCTGGACATCTGTCATCATTGTAGTCGAAGCCGTACCGTCGAAATCAAATTTTATTTCAGTACTAGACGATTCCGCGATTGTTTTGAAGTTTATAACAGCCAATATATCACTACCAGTAAAATTATTAGTAAACGAACTTACACTATATGATACAGTACCCGCAGAGTTGTCGACCAAATTGGCCAATGGAATTTCAAAATTTGAAATATTACCCTTAGCTATTTGGACACCATCAGTTTGAGAGTCTGCATCAATAACCTGTAAAACCGTCGGGTCAAAATGGATTTTTTCTATCTGAGCTCCCGAAGCTGCTTGGCCAAAGGTATCCATCCTTACACTGACCTCGAGATTGGCGTCAAGATAAATTGAGCCACTATTTGGTTCTAAAGTAAAAGAAGGACCGTTTACGTCGGCTTTTGTTGAAAGCTTTCCAGTTTTCCTGAGCACGAAATATCCACCTATCATAAAAACAATCAACGTTACCGATAAAGCAACAACTAAGTCTTTTTTCATCCCTTTAAAATCAATTTTACTCATCAATCTCCTGTCCAATTTATTAATCACCACTTTGCAAATAATTACTTCTGAAAATAACAAAGTCAGATAAAGTTACCTTGCCGTCTTGATCAAAATCAGGAACAATTTTTGCTATAGCTTGACCAAATTTTGATCTAAATGAAATAAAATCAGCTAACGAAACAGTGTTATCACCATCGAGATCACCCGCTTTCAACGTGCCAAAAGCAAGTGACATTGTATTTGAAATGGCCGTGTTTTTAACAGCTTTGACCAAGTAACCATTAACTTTTATTTTATAATCATAATTTCCAGCCACCGGAGAAGCAAAAGATATCGTTGCTTTACCAGTATTATCTGTTGCTACTGCATTATTTTGATAAACCAATGTCGATGAATTTACTTGGTAAATGGAAAAAACCGTTCCTGAAGTATTAAAATTATTGCCTGCTTGTAGGCCAAGAGTAATATTAGCCGCCGTATTGTTGGTTATTGAATAAGAACCATTGCCAACGGTCAATAATACGTTGTTTCCAGATGAATCACTAACACTAGTCAGGACCTTTGAACCCTGTGTGTAATCAAAAGTAACCGCAGAATTAGCGGCAACTTTATTTAGAGCTTTAAAGTTTATTATCGCCAGTATGTCATTGCCGGTATAGTCATTACTAATTGTTGCCACAGCATAGGTGATTGTTCCGCTAGCATTGTCAACACTATTTGTAAGCGACATCTCAAAGTTATTGATGTTTCCTTTAGCGATTTGGATACCAGTTGTAGCAGTGTCTGCGTCAACTACTTGCAAGACGGTCGGATCAAAATGTATCTTCTCAATCTGAACACCCGAAACAGCTTGTCCTGCAGTATTTAAAGCAATGTTCACATTGAAGGCTGAACCTGCATTAATTGAGCTTGTAGCAGGAGACAGAGTAAGCGATGAAGTAATAGTAGCAGCATTGGAAAATATTTTTGTTCTATAAACATAAGCTAAGACAAAAACAATAATTAAGATTGCAACTACCCCAGCTATGATTGTAATGTTTTTCTTGTTTTTCATTTGATTAATCTCCTGTTAATCCAAAATTAGTTCTAAAAGTGATAAAATCCGATAATGTTACTTTTCCGTCGTGATCGAAATCAGCAACTGGGTCACTGCCACCAAATTTGGTTCTAAAAGATATAAAATCCGAAAGCGTCACATGATTATCGCTATCAAGATCACCAGCTTTTAAACTACCAAAATTCAAAGTCAAAGGATTAGTATAAACAGTATTCTTTATGGCTTTAACCAAATAACCATTCACTTTTATTATGTAATCATAGTTTCCAGCTGCAGGTGAAGTAATTGTGAAAGAAGCCTTGCCAGAACTATCGGTAGTCACATCTGATTTAAACACTTCTGTAGTCGTACCTACTCGATAAATTGTGAAAACTGTATTAGTAGTTGAAAAGTTAGTTCCAGATTGCAGAGCTAAAGAAATATTAATGGTATTGCTTGTCGCGCCAGTTATAGTATAGTCTCCCCCACTTGCTAATGATAAAATATCTGATCCATTCGTTATTAATACATTTGAATCATTGGTTTGACCATTAGTAAAGGCAAATTGTACCTTGCTCGGCGCAGCTGCTTTAAGAGCTTTAAAATTAATAGAGGCTAAAGTTCCGGTACCAGCATACGATCCGGTTGCTTTATAAGTAATTGTTCCCATTGATGAATTGACAGTGTTTGCCGATACCGTGGCAAATACATTTGGCGTATTCGGTGTTATTTGTGTTGCAGCACTGCCATTTGAATCAACCACCTGTAACTCTTGGTTATTGTATGACAATACAGCATCGGTTTCTGTGCTTACTTGACCGTTTGTATTTAAAATAATATCGACTTTAAAAGTACTACCAACAACGGTGCTCGAAGTAGCTGGCGACAAAGCAAGAGTCGCGTTAACAGTCGGAACAATATCAACAAGCACAGTATTGCTCTGTGCGCTGTAAGAGTTTCCTGCTGCGTCTTGATAAGTCACGGTAGCTGTATTTGAGATCTGAACACTGGCAGCCTTAGGCTTGATTTGACCAGTGGCTGCTGCCCAAATCAAAACTCCAATTGTCGCCAATACAACAAAAGAAGATAGTCCAAGTATTATTTTTTGCCTTTGAGGTAATCGCTTGATCCTAGTAAGTAGTTTCACTATGAACCCCTCTTTTTTAACCTAAAATACCCTCTAAAACATTAGTCTCTACTAATTATATACATAAGTTAGAAAAAAACAAATAGCTTAAAAAAGTTTATCGAAATCAACACCTTCGATAGTTTCTTCTTTGATCAGTTTCAAAGCAATTTTTTTGAGAAGAGATTTCTTTCCGCTTAAGACACGTGTCGCTTTTTTTTGCGCATCGGAGATAATTCTTGAAACTTCTGCGTCAATTTGAGTTGCTTTAGATTCTGAATAATTCTTTTGTTCACCGAGTTCTCTTAAATAACCCACGTCTTCTTTGTCTTTGAGAACAACCGGACCCAAAAGATCTGACATGCCGTAAACAGTAACCATGTCTTTGGCAATTTTTGTTGCTCGTTTAAGATCGTTCTGCGCACCTGTTGTCACCTCATTGAAAATAATCTTTTCGGAAACAAAACCACCCAACAGTTGCGCGATTTCATCTTCAAATTTAGCTTTGGAATACAACTTACGATCCTCGGTTGGTAATGACCAAGTGTATCCTAAGGCAGAGCCGCGTGAAACAATTGAAATTTTATGAATTTCATCAGTATTTGGTAATAATTTACCGATAATTGCGTGTCCGGCTTCATGATAAGCGGAAATTTCTTTTTCTTTAACCGACATTAAATGAGATTTTCTTTCAGGTCCTAAAATAACTTTTTCAATCGCCATGTTTAGCTGATTTTGATTAATACTTTTTGCATTAGCTCTAGCCGTCAATATAGCTGCTTCGTTCATCACGTTTCTTAGGTCTGCCCCAGATAGACCAGCAGTAGAGCGTGCAATCCTTTCCAAATCAACATCCTTGGCTAAAGGCTTATTGCGACCATGAATTTTTAGTATCTCTTCTCTTTCTTTTAAGTCAGGAATATCTATTACAACCCTTCGGTCAAATCTACCTGGGCGTAGCAATGCAGGATCTAAAACATCAGGACGGTTTGTTGCGGCCATAACAATTACACGAGTATCGGTCTCAAATCCATCCATCTCCACCAAAATTTGATTGAGGGTCTGTTCCCTCTCATCATGAGAACCACTACCCATACCGCCTCCACGCTGACGACCAATAGCATCTAATTCGTCGATAAATAATATAGCCGGAGCGTTCCGTTTGGCTTTCTGAAATAAATCTCTTACTCTTGCCGCACCAACACCGACAAACATTTCCACAAATTCTGATGCGGAAATCGAAAAGAACGGTACACCAGCTTCACCAGCAACTGCTCTTGCCAATAAAGTTTTACCGGTTCCAGGAGGACCTACCAATAAAACACCCTTAGGAATTTCTGCGCCTAAATTTTGAAATTTACCTGGACTTTTTAAAAATTCTACTATTTCATACAATTCTTGTTTAGGTTCTTCCAATCCTGCAACATCCGCAAAAGTGGTTTTTTTAGCCCCTGGCTGGAAAAGCCTGGCTCGGGATTGGCCGAAATTCATTGCTTTCATATTCCCACCCTGGGCCTGGCGCAACATAAAGAAAATAAAACCACCGATTAATAAAAATGGAAGCAAATAACCAATAATTGTTGGCCAGATACTATTAGAGCTGGAATTTTGGATATCAATAGCAACTTTATCCGGCGTAATACCGTACTGATTTATACCTACGCCTGATTCCTTATAGGTTTGCCAAGTTTTACCGCTCTTTAAATCAACAGTCAATTTATCGTTAGAAACAACGATTTTTGAGACTTCGTTGTTTTTAACTGCATCGGTTACTTGAGAAATATTAACCTGATCAGGTTTAGTTCCTGTTTGGGCAAAAAGAGACCAAACTATTAGCGCAATGATGACCGCTACTATAATGTAAAAAATGTTTCGTGTACAACTGGCGCGCATTAAGAAATTCCTTATTATATAAAAGTTAATTTTACAATTTTTTTCTGAGTAAATCTCAGTTTTAACAGATGGTGGCTGAGGGTGGATTTGAACCACCGACCAACAGCTTATGAGTCTGCTGCTCTACCACTGAGCTACTCAGCCATTTAAAAATAAAAATGGTAGCGGGGGGCGGACTCGAACCGCCGATCCCCAGGTTATGAGCCTGGTGAGATGCCACTTCTCCACCCCGCGACAAAAATAAGAATACTAAAATTACTTATCATAGTTATTCTATCAGCATTAGAGCAATAAATCAAGATTTAATTATATAAATTTTCCATATCGTTGACGAACAAAGAGAAAATACAAAGCGATCATCAATATCAGGAAAAAGGTTCCAGACAGGTAGAGGCTAAGATGATCGATTATATTATTAAAAGTGGCAGCAGTAATCGAACGGTTTGTGCCAGCATTTGCGACAACAACTGAATTTACCTCTAAAATGCCAAGATCCTTTACCTCTTGTTCATTATTATGATCAGTTACAGTTAACGCAACATTTAGTTTACCAGCGTTTTCTATTTTTACAGTCTTAGATAAATTTTTAACTGAACCATCGGCTAGTAATAAAATGTTTTTTAAATCAATTTTTTGATCACCTACCATTATATAAACATCCTTAGCGTCACCCTTAATTGCAACTTTAAAATCAACACTGTCATTTTGAAAAATTTTCGTTGGGGTAAAAGAAGTACCATCGTTCAAGATTTCAAAAGAGTTTACTGCCCCAGATTCTTTATTTATTTCTGAAGCAGAAACAGTTTTTAGTTGACTGGCCGGCTGGATTGCGGACATAGAACCAAACGTTTGAACAACAATTGTGGTATTTTCCCCATTATACTCACCTGACAAAAACGCGATCCCAATTTCACGATAATTTGGATTCATTATATTTTCTCGATGAGTTGGCGAATTCATCCACGCGTCGTGAAGCTCATTAGAATCGGTATATCCTATGGCTAAGTTTTCACCAGCATAAACATAATCATAATCGGAAACTTTAAAAAAATCCCAAGGAGTTTTACCTTCTGGAGAGTTATGGGAAAAATATTGATTGTCAAACATGTCTTGCGCTTTTTTTAAAGCAGCATCGGCAAGTTTGGCGTTATTACTTAAAGGAGATAAACCTTCTTGAGATCTTGAAGCATTTACTAAATTGGTTAATGAATTTGAAGAAACAGCAGCGTTTGCGAATTTTATCGGACCGACAAAAAGAATAATGAGAATTGCCCCAATCAATAACTTTTTAAAATTTTTTCCCATTACCCTTCCTTTTGTTTTTAATATCAATTTTTTGATATTAAAATAGTTTACCACAAAAACGGCCGTAAGTCAAGCAGAGAGTTCTGATTTATTTAGTTAAGTATTGCCACCACATGGAAGGATTGGATGATTTAGTATCAATTATCTTTGGCGCTAAATTATTTTTTTGTGCTTCAATTTCTGCATTAAAATTATCAAATTTTTGAACTGGAACATTCATAACTTTTTCATCCGGTCTTTTTAGACCTAATTTCCGTCTTGCTTCCACTTCCCTGAAGCTATCTGATTTATAATAAAGTATTAAATTCCCTAAATTATTATTTTGAGTTTTTACTTCTTCAATTTTAGCCTTAATCAGGTCGGTTTGTTTTTGTAGCTGAAAATTAGCCCAAACAGATTTTCCAAGCATAATAAAAGTGTAAAAAACTAAAACAATCAAAAGATATCTCCCTCCGTTTTGATTGAAATAACTCTTTATATTGTCTGCTGTTTTTATTCTCATGGTTTTAGTATATTACAAAAATTGCCCCATTTAAACTTAGGAGCAATTTTTGTTTACCATCTACTCTTGGACTTTTTTTCATCTACTACTGTTTTCGTTTTTTTTGAAGACAAAAACCATCCATAGCCGTAATAAATTCCAATACCAAGCCCTGAAAGAATAATCAAAACAGAGATAAGTAATAAGATTCTATTCCAATTTATTTCTTTAGTTCCTTGATTATTAGCTTTATTTGAATCACTTTCTTTTACTGATTCCTTCTCTGGTTGCTCTTCGACAATTTTGGTTTCATCACCACTTACTTTTTCTGTAACTTCAGTGCTGACACCCTTAGCGATCGATTTTCTGACTTTAGGTAAAGGTTTTGCAATGGTTTGCGTCCCTTTTACTTCCTTAATCACTTCTTTCACTGCAAACTGAACAGTCGACTTTCCAGAAACCGACTGATTACCCGCCCGATCAATGGCAATAATATAGTATTCATAAGACTGATTAACAACTAGTCCCTCGTCAGCAAAGCTTTTTTTTTCGCCAGATAAAGTTTCGATCAATACCCCATTTCGCCAAATTTGATAAAACTGCGAGTCTTCATCTGTTTGCCAAGCAAGGTTAGCTTGCATTGTTTCGCCTTGGCTTTCCAATTTTACTATTAAACTTGGTATGCTAGGCTTTACAGTATCAACCTTCAAAGTAGTAGTTTTAATTGACTCAATGTTTCCATAACTATCAAATGCATAATAATCAATCAAATTTATACCTTCCAAAACCGTAACCGGTCCAGCATAAACAACCCAATCTTGTCTGTTGATTCTGTAATAAACATCTGCTATCTTATCAGTACTTATCTCAAACTCTGGTTTAGTTATAAACCAACCATTTTGACCATCTGCTACTTGAGGCACGGTCGTCAAAGTACTAACCGGGGCCGAATCATCATCTAAAATCGTAAAGTTAAACTCTGCGTTTTCACCTAATTGTGCGTTAATCGGTCCTGATAAACCTAATGTTAGATTTCTTGTTTTGTCAACCAAGTGATTATCTAACAACATTAAATTAATGTCCGCATAGGATCCACCTTCTCTAATTTTCAGGGAATAATATTCTAACAAATAATCTTCCCCTGCTACTGCCGTTCCACCGATGACCGAATAATCGACTATTACATCATGAGTTGCAACTTCCGAAAGGTATACTCTGATCGGATGGCTTGGACTGTTTTCCAAACCGGTTGTTGATACATCGGAAAATTGCACTATCGGCAAAGCATCTACTTGTGGTTCACTTTCTTCAGCGGCTTTAGATTTATCTAAACCAAAAGCAAAGAAAGTCATTAACGCAAAAATTGTAACACTAAAAATTAAAAAACAGCGTTTTAATTTTTGACTCATCTTTTCCTTTCAGTTTTTAAATTACTTTCGGTATACAACTGTTACTCTTATTGACCCTAGCTCAAAATGACCTAAGATCCCGGCCCGAAATTCGGCTTACTTAATAAAGATATCAGATATTATTCTAGAGTACAAAGGATGTCAAGCGAAAAGCTTGATATTTAGATGATTACAGGTTAAAATAATAGTGAAGGCGCGCGTAGCTCAACGGCAGAGCAATTGTCTTATACACAATCGGTTCTTGGTTCGAATCCAAGCGCGCGCACCAATACTCTATTTATATACACAATCGGTTCTTGCTAGATGCCTACCTTTAGGCACGCAGGCGAATCCAAGCGCGCGCACCACTAAAATACCAATGCTTGACAAACGGTATTTTTTTTGATATACTTATATAATTTGAAAAATGAAATTTCAAAAATTAAAAAAACAAAAAATAGGCCGGAGGGGCAAATGCAACAGTTTATTCATCCATCAATCGCGTTACCAAAAATCAAGACTAATAAATCAGAAAAAATTAAACACTCTACTTACAAAGCAGTGATGGCTAAAGTATCAGCTGTTCTTTTAATTTTGGCACTCTTATTTGCTTCCGGCTGGAAGATTAAAAATGATACCGACGGAAAAATTTTACCCAAGGTAACCGTTGCCGGAATAAATATCGGGGGTAAAACTCCAGACGAAGCTAAAAGAATTATTTTATCCTATATAGATAGTATTAATAAAAAAGGTCCTTCTATCAATCATGAAACTCAAACCCTAAACTCTACCCTGCCAGAACTAGGAGTTTCTTTTGATGCAGATAAGATTGTAGCAGATGCTTATAATTTTGGACGAGATGGCTCATTTAAGCAAAAAGTAATCTCCAACTCTCAAATAATTTTTACCGGTCACGATATCGCTTTAAGCCCGAAGGTTGACGAATCAAAATTAGATGACTTTTTATCTAAAATCAATCAGGAAATCGAAAAACCGGCTCAAAATGCCAGCCTTTCAATTGATAATGGTAATATCTCAATAATTGCTGAAAAGCCAGGGTTTGGTTTTGATAAGGATGTACTTAAAAATGATTTAATACACGCAATTAAAAATAAAATTGAC
This sequence comes from Berkelbacteria bacterium GW2011_GWE1_39_12, assembly GCA_001029735.1. Classification (GTDB taxonomy): domain Bacteria; phylum Patescibacteriota; class UBA1384; order UBA12157; family UBA12157; genus GWE1-39-12. Next base: position 534,588 of record CP011213.1, on the reverse strand, counting down.
GAGAAAATCACTTTAAAAACTTCTATTCTTCAACCGAAAATATTTGCTGATGATACTCTTGATGCACAAAAACAAGCCGAGAGTTTAATGGCTACAGCGCCAATCAATCTTATTTATCAAGATGATAATTATATTATTTCTAGAAGTGAAATCGGCTCTTGGATTGAGTTTAAGGAAGTTAACGATAAGTTAGTTGCCGATCTTTCAAAACAAAAAGTAAACTCTTATACCGATAAGGTTGCTTCAAAAATTAAAGTTAAAAAAATCGATCGTGAAATTATGGAAGGAACTGGCGAAGTATTGGTTGAAGGACAAGACGGTATTGGTGTCGATACAGAAAAATTACTTAATAATGTGTTAAACCAAGTTAAATCAAATAATAATAATTCCATCAGTATTGGTACGTATCCAATTACTAAAATTGAAATCATTAGAAACCCTCATGCTCAGCCAGGACGTTTTGCCGGTAGATATATTGACGTTAATTTATCAGAGCAAACCTTGTACGCTTTCGACGGATATACAATGGTTAACCATTTCTTAATTTCGTCAGGAAAAACTGGTCCAACCCCAACGGGTACTTACTCCGTTTATGGTAAGACACGTTCCCAAACTATGGATGGGCCTGGTTATAGCGTGCCAAATGTCGAATGGATCAGCTGGTGGAGCGGAGACTATTCAATTCATGGAACTTATTGGCACAATAACTTTGGTCATCCAATGAGCCATGGTTGTATCAATGCTTCCAATGGTGATGCTGAATGGATATATAACTGGGATGAAATCGGTACACCTGTATTCATCCACTGGTAAATTAAATAGCAACAAAAAAGACTTTCTGGATTCTGACTTCGGCCCGAGATGGAGATGCCCCTCCCCGTCTCGATCCGGTGTCAGAAAAAACTAGAGAGTCTTTTTTTATTACTGACGATCCATCTTTTTAAGTTTGATATTGGTCGTAACCATCGTTCGTTCGCGTTCTAGATACATGATATGACTCTTAAAGTCGATGTAGCCTGGCTTGGCTGCAGTCATATAATAAATACCAGGCACAACCAAAAATTTGAAACGACCCTGATTATCTGTAACATCTGTTGCGATTAAGCGATCAGTCTTCTTACTATAAATTCTAACGATTGAAATTGCTAACGGATGACCAAATACATCGCTCACCACACCATACGGTCTTGATCTCTTGGACTGTAGATATTCAATTACGAATAGGATGCCGTAAAGAGCCAAAGATAAGGCGTAAATTATATTGTAGTTAGTGATAATCATGATTACGGCAAAAATTACACCAATAGCCATTAAAGGGATGCGAATTTTTTGCAAGAATCTATTAATCTTGATTAGATTGGCCCATAAAGTAAATATGACTGATGCTTTTGCCTGGGGATCTAATGGAATATTCAAATCGATAGCACCCTCATCTTTGGTGGCAATATTAATATTGCCACCAGTATAAACGTTTTCAAAGAAGCCGGAAACTTTATATTGCGATGGGAAGATAAAGCCACCTTTTGCCAAAACTAAGTAGAAAGTGCCAGGTCTGACTAGGAAACCAAAACGACCATCTCTGTCTGTTACAGAAGATTCTAATAAACGATTATATTCTTTATCATAAATTTTGACTGTAGCAAGGCTGACCGGCTGGCCGGTTTGAGAGTTGAAGACTATACCCCATGGCTTGCGTTTCTTTCTAATACCGATCATTTGCAATAATTGGGTAAACCAGTAAATAAGCTGAGGTAAAATGTTGCCTAAACCGATAGCCGCATTCACTGCCGCCGGCGTAACTAATAATGCCGTTGTGGCAGTAACCACGGCAGTGTTAACTTTAGTTGCATTTTTGTTTACAAAATCTGAAACGACACCTTGAGCTTTAGAGAAAACAACATCAGATGATCTATTAGAAATGACTTTGATTTCAGCCTTACCAGAGACAGTACCATCTGTTACTGTAATTATTTGATTGCCTAATGTTCTTAAGGTGAAACCTTTGCCATCAAACTCGTGTAAACCGGCATCGAAGCTAGTGAAGGTGTAACTATTTGTTTTATCCCATCTCAAATCAGCCTTTTCATCAGTTGAAGTAAAGTAAATCGTACCCTGATAACCATCGCAGAGCTGTCCCCCGCCATCAGCTACGATCACCTTGACACTGACACTATCTGGCAAACTATTACCGGAAATGACCTCGGAAGGCATGTTGCCTAGGACTAAATAGCTAACTCTGCCACCGCCATTGTGGCAAATTGGACCTGGAGGGGTTGGACCGGTAATTGCTTTTGTAACAATGGTAACAGCATTTGAAGCGCCTGAATTACCGGCGTCGTTGTAAGCAATTACGAAAAACCGGTAAGTAGTTTCTGGTGACAGCCCATCTGCGTGGTAAGCTTCATCAACTGTCGAATCAATCTGAATATTGGTATCCGCATTGTAAACATGATATCCTGTGACTCTTAAATTACCAACTGGGGCATCCCAAGCTAAATTTACTTCGTTTGCATTGATTAATGTTGCGCGTAAGTTGGTTGGTGCTGGTAATTTCGGCTCTACTTCCGCATTTGGTGTAAGCGCTAGTTGATAGGTCCCAGAGGAAATATTACCGTAGACATCTACTGATTTTAAAGTGTAAAAGTAAGTCGTACCATTAGTTAAGCTAGAATCAACGTAATTATCCGAATTGTCCACTGTTGAGTCAGCAATCTTTGACCCTAATTGCCCAGCGTATTGAGAACGATATATTTCCGTGTGATCAAAGTATACTGAAGTTGGGTTTGTCCATCCTATAGAAGCGATTGAGTTACCAGCAGTGCCGATAAAATTACTTGGATTTTCGATGGATGTTGGCTTTACATTATTGAAAGTAATTTGCGGATGGGTTGACAACGTCAATCCATTTTCATCGATGATAGTTAATGTCGATGTATGAGCAAAACCTGATCCAATATAAGCTGTGATCTGTCCGTTTGAGTTTGTCTTAGTCGAAGAGAAAGAAATTATATCGCCGATTTGATTTGTGGAAACAGTCACACCGCGATTAGAAATAAGGTTTCCATAGATATCAACCAAAGTGATTGTTTCGACCGCTGTCTGGCCGACATTTAAGCTTGCCGATGACGGGGAAACAGTAGAATCTGTTGTTGAAGTAACAGCCGGATTAACTTGGAAAGGCGAACTTGAACCCGTACTACCGGTCATGTTAATAATATTTTGGCCGGCTTGGTAGAAAGTAAAACTGACTGTTTTTTGTCCAGATGATAAAGTTTGTGAAGCTGACGGTGCAGAACTTCCATTATTGAATTTCGAAATTAAACTGTCCGTTATAGTCGAGAAAGTAACCATTTCAACACTTGTGGAGGCAAGAATTTTATTATCGTTAACAGAGTAAACAGTACCGTTAAATGACTGACCTGCTATTTGTGGATTAGGATCGCCAACTATACCAGTTCCAGCAACATAGCTTTGCCCTGGTAAACCGATTAACAATAACGAGCCAGCGATCGGAGTTGTAAAGTTAGCAATACCGCTCCAGGCGCCAGTGCCATTAGTGTTAACCGTCCTAACTTTGAAATAGTATGTTGTTTCAGAATTTAAACCAGATTTAACCAATTGCGATGTTGCCGTTCCTTCTGTCTCTCCAAGATTGGTCGCCTGTGTGTCGGTGCCAAAACTAACATCGTAAACCGTTGTCAATACAGTTTCCCCTGACCAATCAAGTAAAGTTGAGGTGGCAGTTGTGTTTGTATTCTGCAAACCAATTGGAGCACAAGGCGGAGTTGTGTCAAAACTTACAGGGCTATAGTTCGAATTGTCATGGTCGCTGTTTTGGGCTTGGACCTTGTAATAATATGTACTATTACACAACAGATCTGAAGCATGTGTAATTGTGTCACCGTTCTTATGGGCTGTCCAATCTTCTAAGACAGAATCAAAGGGTCCTACCGGATCAGTATCATAAACAATCTTATATAAGGTGTTATCCGGGTTTGAATTGGCATTAATAGAAATAGTTTCGTAGTATCCATTTGCTTCGTCATAATTTGCAGAAACAGAAGGAGCAGTCGGCGTATTAGATAAGGTATAGACAGAAACAGGATCAGATATTGCAGTTTCATATCCGTCACCATTTCTTGCCTTAACCGTATAAGTGTAAGGACTATTTGGCGTTAAATTATCGTTCAAGCATAGATTATCTTGAATCCAGTTATTGAAGCAAGTATTTGAACCAGGCTGGCTAGAAGTGAAGTAGAATCCTGTTTGGCCAGCTCCTAAATTAGAGAGTGCCCCAGTTGCCGAAGTTGAAATTGTCGTCGCGTTAACACTATTAGTCATTCCTGTTGGATTTTCAATATAAGTGTATTTTGCAACAGCGTCGGCCGAATGAATCGAGTCACCTCCGTCATTGTACGCAACCGCATAACGACCGGAATATTGAGTATTCGGTGAAAGTGCTACCTCGTCACAATAAGTTAAGTTTGCCGTAGCACAAGTAGCTTTCAAAGTATTTGTGCCATCATAAATTTTGAAACCTGTTTCATTAGAAGCATTATCTGTGAATGTCCAACGAATCGAAGTTGTAGAAAGCACTTGAGGTGTTCCGATTGTTGGGGCTGTTGGGGCATTTACAAAAACCCAGTTGGTATTATTGAGCGAATCAACTCCGCCGTCAGTGTCATTGATAGTATGGTTGGCATTTGAATAGGCGGCATCTATGTAATGGACAACCGAATCGGCATCAACATTTAGATTCCAGGCGCTAGATGCAGAACTTCTCAATAAAATCGTATGACCATCAGTGCCAGCGAGATCAATTATCGGGAAAGTATAAGTCGAACCGGCATTGAAAGTAAGTTTAGAATCGATGGTCGTATTGGTGAAAGAACCGTTGATTGTTAAACTGTCGGCAAAAGTGACACCAATACCATTGCCAGAAGAATTGGCCGCAACTAAATTGTAAAGCTGTTTTGTAGAATCAGTGCCACCAGCAGTGAAAGTCTGGGCGCCAGTGCCATTAAGATTAACGGTCGAAGTGCCGTAGGTGAAAGTGCCAGAATTAGTGTAATTTCCGGCGATATAAATGGTGGAATTATTGGCTGTTAAGATACCGGAGTTGGCAATATTACCGCCAATTGTAACCGCATTGCCACCAGTTCCGAATGTTTGATTAGCATCGGTAGTAAGAGCGCCGGAAAGAATCAGATCGTCAGATGCGATAACTGAAGAGTTAACTGGAGGATTTTCGAACGCAACCATAAACCCAATGGCACTAAAGGCCGATGATTCATTGGCAATACTAGATCTGGTACCAGTGGCGCCTGAGACAGAAAGTGTCTCGTCGCTTAGACTATTGACAAAATAGCGAGTAGGAGTTGGTACGCTCATAGTGAAATTAGCTCTACTTACCCCTCCTACAGGGGTAGAAAGTGTCGCAGTAGACGAGTCAGCCATCCTAGATACAAACAAGCTTACCAGTACGGTGTTTGTGGAGACAGTAGTGATTTGCGGTATCGTAAGAGTAATAGGATCATGGGATCCGGTCATACTGTAAAATGAACTTGAATACGAATCAATAGAAACTGTCCCGCCTTGATAAGCATAGATGTCACAAGCATAGCCACCGGTACCAGTAAAACCGAATGTGTAAGTGGAAGGTTCGCTGCCAGTCGCTTGTTTCGAATAAGCATAAGCGTAATTACCGTTAGTCGCATCAGATAAAGACCTAATCAGGTTCCATCCAGATGCTACTGAAATTGTAGATAAATTCGACGAACCAGATGAAAAAACCGCAATCATCATATCACCAGATACTACACCGCTAGGCTTATTCACGGTCAAATCAATGCTGCCGGCCGTGTTTAGCGCAACAGCATTATGTGCTTCGCTTCTGAATGATGTAGAGGTTGACCTAATTGCCGAGATCTGCAGATTATTTAATGCCTGTCCGCCTGTTGTCACAGAGCCAGTACCCTTCATCACCAAAGTGGAGGTATCCTTATTGAAAGTTCCACCTGCAAGGGTAAAGTTACCCATTGCGGTAATAGTATGAGAACCAGCGTTGTATGTGCCGCCGGCAAAATAGAAGAGTCCAGACTTAGTATTAGTATTATCAGTAGTTAAATTGGCACTTTCAGTGATAGTACCGGTGTACGCAGTGTCGCCACCAGTTGGCAGATTGGTTCCTTTAATAGTAAGGGAACCGGTAGTGGCTGATATATCAATTGTCATATTATCATTAGAGATAGCACCATCGAGAATAGCATCATCGGCGTTGGTCGGGACATGAGCGCAAGACCAGTTGAGCTCATTGCTCCAGAGATTATTAGTACCATCATTTGTCCAATTACAAGCGGTGGTAGCAGTAAGAGTTGTTTGTTGTGCCGTCGGACCAAATTGAGGCGATGGACTTTCGACATCGTCACCATTTTTCACTCTAACTTTAAAAGTGTATTGAGTATCAACAGTAAGTCCTGTTATATTAACGCCGGTAATGTTCCCCCATTGAGCTACATTTTGCCACACGGCAGAAGTGTTCAAAGATCCGTCTGCTTGAACATATTTACCGCCAGAAACTTGAGTTTCTTGAATGGCAAAGACAGTATTGACTGGGTTAGAGTTTGTATTAACGACAACTATCAATTCACCCGGATGATTGTCAACCGTATTAACCGTCGGAGCTAAAGGAGTATTAGCTAAAGTATAAACAGCTGAAGCATTAGTTGAAGAACTTGAATTACCAGCTTCATTGTAAGCAACAACGTAACGACCGGAATATTGAGTGTTAGGAGAAAGACCAGTTTCGGTACAAACAGAGATATTCGACGTGGCACAAGTTGCCACTAAATTATTTGAACCATCGTAAATTTTAAACCCAGTCTCGTCCGTTGAATTATCTACAAAATGCCAATCAATCGCCGTAGCAGAAGCAACGACTGGAGTACCAATGGTTGGTGCTTCAGGCGGAGAACTTGCAGCCGAAGTTATTTGTGAGGCGTCAGGCGAAGAAAAAACCGTCTCTGTGCCATCACCGTTTTTAGCTTTAGCTTTGTATGAATAAGTTGTTGACGATACCAAGCTAGCATCAATAATTGAGTTTGTCGTTTTCCAAGCGCCAAAACCGTCAGGATTAACAAGATTACCGCCACCAGTATTGCCTGAAGTTTCTTCAAACCAGACTCCAGATGACCCCACATTAATGTTCGATAAAGTGCCGCCAGTCAGAGCTATAGATGCAGAAGCAATATCGCCGAAGCTGATTACCGGTATTTCAATCAGTGTATATTTAGATGATCCAACCGAAAACACACTAGCTACTTTATCACCGTTGCGAGATTTTACTTTATAAGTATGATTGGTGTTGGCTAATAAATCCGTTTTACCGAATGCGCCCCAGCCTTCAGCCGTTCGCCAGTGATCAGAATCATCGGCGATGGTCTCGCAAGCGTTGGTCGTGTAATTTAAGAAAGCCTCGTCAGAGTCACAAGAAATAGCAAACTCAGTTGATGCCGGATTAGTATCGGCGGCGATAGCGATTTCCAAAGAAGTGGTTAAAGTCGTATTTGTTACATCTGGTGAAGCAGGGGTATCAGACAAGGTAAATTTTGAAGTAGATGCAGAAAGGTTTGTGTTGTTTTTGTCGGCATTTCGCGCCATCACTTTATAAACGTGCGAACTATTTACATTCAAGCCCGTCTGAGTAAAACCAGAAGCATCACCCCAATTAGTAAAGGTTCGCCAATGGTCTGAATCATCGACAATTGATTCGCATGCATTGGTTGTGTAATTTAAGAACATTTCATCCGAATCACAGGAAATGGCAAATTCAGTTGTAGCCGGATTGGAATTAATATTAATAATAGTGGTTAAAGATGTTGAAGATGTTGCGTCAATTGTTGGCGCTGTTGGCACGTTGGCCAACGTGTAGTTTGGAATGGCCAAATATGCCGGTGCAGAATCTCCAGCAACATTCGTAGAAGTTACTTTGACACAGTATTGAGTATTTCCAGTGAGGCCCGAGATTGCTTTGGTTGCAACATCAGCCCCGCCAGCTAAAGAAGCCGTACCCCAAGTCGTGCCCGCATCTTGGCAATCATTATTAGCTACAACTGTGGAAATATAAACTTTGAAGTCAGACTCATTAGTTGAATTGTCTGTCCAAGTAGCATTAAAGCCGGCATTGGTTAAGGAATTAATTCCAATGTTGGTCGGTGCAGTTGGCGCATCGATTGCGGTGGTGAATTTATTGGCCGTACTCCATTCAGAATCACCAATACTATTAGTATGTCTGACATGAATCCAATAATCAGTACCAGAAGCTAAAGTAGTTTGACCAGCTAAAGAATTGGAAAAAGTGCCATTAGTACTGTTTACGACTATCGATGTTAAATTTGTGGTATCAGCATATTTTGACCAAACTAAGTTTTCTGCTGCCAACCCGGCATCATCATAGATCTCCCATGAGGCAGATAATTGGCTCGGATTCCCAGAATAATCAGAAGAAGTGCCAGTAGGATTAGTAATGACACCCGTCCCATTGTTTGCCGGAGCAATAACAGAAGGAGTCGCGGGCACATCCTCTGCTGGCGCTAAAACTAAACCAAAAACATCATCGGAATGATCGTAAGGGCCAAAGAGATTATCTGTTGTGTTGTAGGCGCGGTTACGAACAAGATAGTTTGTGCCATCTGCCCAACCGGTTGAATCCCACGAAGCCGAAGTGGCATCAGCGGCAGTAAGTCCACTGATGTTTTTAAATTCATTGTATATTTGAATACTATCAAACCATATACTTCTTGAGCCAGATGTTAGATTCCCTGTGTTATGTATTTGGGCTCGACTAATTGTTTTTTGATTTGTCGTATTAACAACCTGTAAATTGGAAACTTTTAAAACACCATTAATATAGACGTCGTACTTTTCTCTCTGGCAATCGGTTTTAATTAGAACATTATACCATGTATTTGCACTATATGTACCTAGATCAACCGCTGCCCAATCCGTAGATTGGGCGTAAATATGGCCATCTGGCGCAAAATTCATATGCACTTTTTCGTTACCACTGGCGTTTCTTAACTGAAACAATTTATCTGTCATCGTAGTACCATCGGCACGAAAATTAAATGAGGTGTAAACGATTCCGTCTAAAGCTGTGAAATTCTTATTAGCATTGATATTTGAATTGTTTATGACATTGCGGAGAAGTAGAAGTGAATTTGAGGTCGAAAATGATTGGGCCGAGTCAACTTCAATAGAACCATTGGTGGGTTCACCAGCCACCACCCAGCCAGTAGGATTTTCCCCGTCCGATTGAGTATCAAAATCATCAGAAACGGTAGAACTAACTGGATAAAACATAAAGTCATCGAAACGACCATCAACAGCCACGCCCGGGCCAACAGCACCTTTTAGATATACGCCAATATTATCACCAAGAGTAATACCCTTGATGGCAAAATTACCGAGATAATGTTCAGTGCCATTGGCATCATAAACATAACCATAGGCATAGCCAGTATTAACCGGAGCAGGCGATTGGCTAGCAGGATGATTTATATTATATACAATCTTTAAGGTTTTAAACTCAGTTGATTCATTACCAATAACCGAATATGCTGTGTAGGCCCATTGTGTTATAGGATCGTAAAACGCTAGCCGCCAGCCGGATGTGGTATATTGAATTTCTATTGGAAAAGCTCCACCATCGCCGGCTAATCCAAATTCATAGAAAGTGCCAACAGAAGCAGGAGCCGTTGGCGTTTTAAGCTTAACTTGAGCAACTTGAGTTACTACGCTGGGAGTATATCCACTATTTAAAGTTGGGTAAATATTTCCTGCAGAGCTATTGGTACCTGAAATTTTTATTTCTCCACCAGTTTCTGCCAGAGTAACACCATTTGAAGTACCGCCGCCAGTCCATTTAGCGCCATCAATACTATTGTCATTAAAATTATCATATTGAGTCATGTTTTGAGCTTCAACTTGGTACTTTAAGCCTGATCCGGCAGTATCCCAAATAACATTATTGATACTACCAGGTTCCCATGATTCGCCACCATTTGGAGCAGTAATAGTTGGCGCGGAAGGTGGAACAATTGTAGTAACGTCAAGCTTCACATAGTCAGTATTAAGAGTAGAGGCAACAGCAGGCGTAGCAACAATACCCTTTACCATAAAATAAACATAATTCGAACTATCAACGTAGTTACTTATATTGAGAGAGGTTGTATCGAAAGATAAGGCTAAATTAGTATCGGTAACATTAGTTGTTTCATTCACGGTCGCTACGCCGCCAAAGACAGTAATAGTGCGGCTATGATATGTGGCTCTGGTACTATAACCCTCATGAGTGAATACGAACCTGGTAATAGCAGTTTTATTGATCACAGCGGGATCTATGTAAAAGCGAAAGATTTGATATGGAGCTTTCCCGAGGATCGGGGCAATAGTTGTCGTATATCTAACATCATTGGAAGAAGCAATATTAGAATAATCAGCGGTGGCAATTTCTGTACCAGACGTTTTAGGACCCTCAAAATCTGTAGCCGCCGAAAGATAAGTTGCTTTATCACTTGTTGCACCAGCCGGATTAGTAACTGTACTGCCTGAGCCATTCCCTGTAGCATAAGATAAAGTGGTGATAGTCGCCGCTTTAGCCATTTTTGAATTCATAAAAAAATGAGCACCAAACCAAGAGGCGCCAATTAAATATATAAATAATACTAATAGGTTAATTGTCTTACTGGCTGGCCATGCCGTCCATTTGTAGTACCAACGAAATTTCTGTCTTAGGATATCGTGTAAAGGAATTATAGCGGGAACAAGGGCTCGTGTCCCTTTTTGGATACCAGCAATTTGCGCATCGAGATCTTCGATCCGCTTTCGTGTAGGCGCTGGATATAAACCCTCTCCTTTAGACATTATTTATAACCTCATAAATTTCTGTAATACTTTTCTGCAACTGAAAAAGAACACAAGTTTGTTTTAAGCTGCCGCTATAAAATAAACCCTCTCCTTTTGATATATAACCTTATAGAAATGAATACATCTACCGCCAAAATTGGCGATTTACTAACCCATCTAAACCTTAATTTAAGTATATATTATGCGCAAAAAAGCCGCAAGAGCACGTTGTCATTTGTGCAAAAACGGCTTTTCATATTACACATTTAAGATAATTTAAGGCCTGAGTGTCCCGCCAAAAACTTGCCAAGCAAGGAGTGATTTGGCCACCAAACTTAAAATAATGTAATCTCGTTCGCCGTAAAGATAATTAGCCCACTTACCCACCTTTTTGTATTGCAAGATTTGGTTAATTGCAAAACAATTGAAAAATAAAAAGATGGAAAAGTAGAGCCAATAAACAAAATTAGGGGCTTTATCGTGAGCGCCAAAAAGATATATGGCGATAACAATCCACGGAACGATTCCGGCAATGCATCCAAAATAAAATGATGTCCAGTTTGTTTTTGAAGTAGTCTGATTGTGCAGTTCCATCATCCAGCCAAACAAAATCATCATAGCGTTAAGTGTGAAAATCAATATCAAAGCGGCAATGTCATAAACTCCCACCAGCATCGCAATAATCACAATCATAATAGAGGAAGAGAAAGAATATTCAATCCACCTGGCATAATTAATTCCTTTGGCCAGATTTTCGTTATACCATTTATTAAGAACAGTCGAAACCAAAAGATGTGCTAATGCGGAAATAAATAAAAAAACGGCGATTGCTGGGCCAATCCTGAGATCATACAAAACAGAGTTTTCTGGAACCAACTTTTGTGTTAAAAAATCGAAACTTAAAAACGATGCATTCACCGGCAGTGAAAAATTACTCGACAAGAACAACATGGCCACACCCTGACCGAAATGCAGAAAAGCCATCAAAAGGTTAAACTTCTTCAGGCCTTGTAATTTTTTTCCCATAAAACCTCCTTTTTTTTTATATACTAACATATTTAAATGGGCTTATTAAATGACGAGTAAGCCATTAAATAAGTTACAATCGATTCAGCTCCTTGGTTTTTATTCACACCGTTTTTGGAAAGTCCGTCACAAACACCTTTTGTGATCGGATCAAAGATCAATACATTATTCATATTATTGCCAAAATACCAACCAAACCAAAAGAAGGCTTTATCTTTGTATTTTTTTTCACCCGTAATATAAAAGAGCTCATTATAAAGCATCACCATATCTGCTACTTCGATCGGCTGTTGGTCAAACAAACTTCGACACTTGTTTCTCTTGTACCATTTTTTTTGACCAATCGGTGCAGGATATCCCGATACAATAGAATGCTTTTCTAAAAACTTTAAAGATTTTAATGCCGTGCTCAGATAGATGCTGTTTTTTGTCAATTTATAAGCCTTGCAAAGAGATAAAATAACTATTGCATTTGCCCAAGTAAGCTCATCTTCGAACCATTGCCAGGATTTATTGCTGGTTTGACTAAATCTTTCGATTAATTTGTCTGCTAGCAATATAGTCATCTCTTTATTCTTTAGGTTAGTATAACCGAGCAAAGAGTACGAAATAGGTTTTACATGATCAAAATTTAATTTATTCTGATAAATACTAAGTATTTTATTTGTTTTAATTTTATATCTGCTATCTTCCTTGCAACAACTTAATGCCCAAAAACTTCGCGCTATTGAATCTGCAGAGGCATTTTTATCAATATATTTTTGCGCATCACTAAAAAAATTGTGAATTCGACCTTTGTTATCAATAGCGTTATCTAAAAAACTCAAGTAAACTTTTTTATATTTTTCTACTTTTAAATCGGTAAAATTATAGGACAATTCATGGCATGCAATTAAGGCTCTTGCTTGATCGTCTAAGCTGTAACCAAACTCGATGTTTGGAGTGCTTCCTATCATATGCTGATATAATCCAAAGTCAGTAGTATTGTTTAATAAGTGATTTAAAGGAGGGGGCGATTTAAAATTTGGCAGTCGCTGTGCCCAACCATCATTGTTTATAAAAAGATTTTTCTCTATTACATCTAAATATTTCAAACCAACCTGGTGCCAAGTCATAGAACGAGCATATCGATAACTTTTAAGAGCAGTTTTTTTAATCGAATCCTCTGACGTGAATATTTTTTTGAGCTCGTTACTGATTTTTTCGCTTTTTGGTTCAACTATAACTCCCCGTCCATCAGAAAGCACTTCCTTTGCATACGATGTGGGTGACGAAACAACAACGCATCCACAACCTAGCGCATAAGAAATTGTTCCTGAAAAAGCTTGATTTAAATCTAACTGCGGAGCAAGGTAAACATCAGTCGCTTTTAAATAACAAACTAAATCATAATAATCTAAATAGCTATCGATAAAACGAACATTATTTGTTAACTTCATTTCCTTAACTTGTCGCATTAATGATCTGCGATATTGCTCACCTTCTTTTTCTAATATTTTAGGGTGTGTTACTCCGATAATTAAATACAAAATATCTGGATATGTTGAAACTAATTCCGACACAGAAGAAATTGCCAATTCAATCCCCTTGCCTCTATTCAATAATCCAAAAGTGCTCACAACTTTCTTATTATCTAAGCCTAAAAAATCCTTGATTTTATCTTTCTCATCAAAGCGAACATTTGGTACTCCGTGAGGCACGACAAAAATTTTTTCTGCCTGAATATCCATAGTTTCCAATAGAATTTTTTTTGCTGCCTTCGTCATGACGACTACCGAATTGGAAAGATTTAAGATCTTTTGAGTTAGTAATTTTCGATGAGTACTATGTACATGTAGTACCGAGTGTAAGCTTGTCACAATTGGCTTATTAATATTTTCTAAAAAATTTAAAATATATTCGCCATCTTCTCCACCAAAAATACCATATTCGTGCTGGAGAATTACGACTTCAATACTGCTAGTATTTATCATCTTAGCAGCCTCAAAATATGACTGTTTTTGATTTTGATTAATTTCAAAGATAACCTGAGGTGGATATGCTTGTTTAAGATCACTCACCGCTATAATTTTTATCTGACTATTTAAATAATGCTCTAAATTTTCTATTAGTGAAGAAGCAAACGTTGCAATCCCACAACGGCTTGGCGGATAAGTAGAAAGAAAAGCTAATTTAAGATCTATTTTTTCCATTAACTTAATAATAATAAACTGAACTCATCATTTCATTGGAAAACAAAACAAATCAAAATCGACCAAAAATTTCTTCGAAAATGATCTCGATCCAAGATTTTGGTTTTTTATTAGTTGACGACCGTTGTTTTAGCAATTCTTTGGCAGCTAACTCTGTTTGGGCTTTCAAAAGATCCTCTGTAGTTTTTCCTTCACCTTGATCTTTTTTATCTATTTTTTCTAATCCACTAATGGCAACCATTTCATCCTCCTTTGTAGAAAACTCTGTAACATTATTACCGGGCTTTAAACCCAATTCTTTCTTCATTTTATTGATCTCCGCAATTGCCTTCGATATCCTGACAGGATTTGGAACAAAAAAGAATGTGATTGTTTCATGCTCTAGCTCGATTACTGTATTTCCGAATTTAAATAAAGCGTGAATGAACGTTGGATAGACAGAGCTAACGTTTAAAACTTTTTTCGATTCTATTTCAAAAATTAATCTTGATATCAGATTCTTTTGATCCACTTTAATAATTTTTTCTTTTGTTAGAACTAAGACATCATAATAATATTTAACAATATCATTGAAGATGTATAATAAAGTAACAAGCAAATATATCGTTAAAATCACGATTGTTAATCTCCAAGCAAAGATTCCCACTTGGATCAGAGCCAGATATCTTAACAAGAAAATAAATACAACTAAACTAAATAAACCATAGACAATACTTAAAACGGCAGTAATCCAATGCTTACGTACCATCAGTATAATTTCTTTTTCATCGACACCGGGAATATTAAATAGACTTTTCATATTAGTAAAAAGAAACTAAGACAGATTAAGATTGCACTTGTTGCTATAAAAAAATTTATAATTTTTTCAATTTTATCATTTGTTAATTTTAATTCATAAACTCTTTTGATGACATAGTAAAAGAAAGTAATATAAGCAAATAAAGAAACGAGGTAAATAACCAGCAAAGTGATCATAGTTCAATCATAGTAGCTGTAAATATTAATTCATCGTTTTAAATCACAAAAACGGCCTTTGATGCAATCTCCGACCGTTTTTATATAGTTTAGATAACGACCGTCAATCTACTGAGCGGCACCAATAAAAAAGCTGAAATACTGACCGTTTTGGGCATATCCAATTTCTAATCCCTTGGCACCTAGAATATTAGCCTTATGCCCCGGACTATTCATCCAAGCGTCAAAAACTCCTTGCGCACTAGAATAACTTCCCTTGGCAATGTTTGAGCCGATCCAAGAATATTTATAACCTGCAGAGGTTGCAAAGTAAAAATCATTTTGCCCTTGAGGGTTGGTATGAGAGAAATAGTTTTGACTCGACATATCATCGGCTTTTGCTTGCGCTGCCTGACTAAGTTTTGAATTGTAACTGACACTACTAAGGCTATTCGCTCGCCTGGCTTCATTTACCAGGCTTAGTATAGTACTAGCACTTGAACTTACACTTGCAACAGGTGGAGATACAACTGAATTAATCGGTGTTGTAGTTTTCTTTATGCTTTTTACTGTCGGAGCTGGAACAACTTTTATTTTTTTAGCCGTCGTCTGTTTAGGCTCTTCTTTTGCTACCTTTTCATCTAATCCGACCACATTCTGATCACTTGGTAAAACAGGTTTTATTATTTCTGACTTTACCGTGTCTTCTCGGCTTGGGGCTGCATTTAATTTGGGTAAAACGTTTGGCTTAACTAAAAACATACCTGCTACTAGAATCGCAATCGTCACCGGCACTAATAAAAAAAATTTAGATCTTCTTGAGAAGATCTTTTTGAGGCTTTCCAAGCCTCTTTTGGGGTTAATTTTATACATTTGTCCTTTCTTACGATAAATAGCTTACCGTTAAAAAGACACAATGTCAACCCTGTAATCGATGAGTTTAAAAAAAATTCTCAGGAAATCTGAGAATTTTTTTAACTAAATAATTAGTATTAAAATCAAAATTTTATTAAGCTGAAAATTCCGTTCAAATAAGACGTGTCTGCACCGGTAAGAGGTAGAGCACTTTCTTCAATCCCTAACACCTCTTCTTCTTCATCTTCTTCTTCGGGCTGTTCAGTAACATAAGTCACAGTATTAGCAACAGTATTACTGGTTATTACTTTTTCTGTTGGACCGACACAGGTATCGCAATTACATGATTCGCAACTGGCGCAAATATCACAGCTACCGCAAATATCACAACTGCCGCAGATATCACAGCTACCACTACCAAAATCAAATGAATTGCCATCATCCATAAAGTCTGCTGAGGAAGAAACTTCCACGGTAAAAGTTCCATCTATTGGATTGTCGCTATTCATCATTAATTGGAAAGAAAGAACTTGTGGTTCATCCACCATATTGATCAAATTCCAAGTAATTTTATGGTTAGCCAAATCAACTTCTGAACCTTCGGATGCAGAGCCATCAACGTAAGTTGATACATTGTCAGGATCATTCCAAGTTGCAGTCAAGACACCGGAGTTACTTAAGCCTAAACTATTTGCATCAATAGTATAAGTTATAACATCACCAGGCGTTACTTCTCCCGTCGGTGAATTAACTATTGTGACTGACGGACTAGTGTCGGTATGAGCAAAAGTGTTGTCCACACCACCGATAAAAACTGCTGAAATTAAAAGAGCCAAACCGATTAAGCTAAGTGAATAATTAAATACTTTTTTCATTGATTTTCTCCCGTTAATTTTTAGAAAGTTTATATCGACCAACCATTGAGAAAATTCGGTCACAAACTTCTTTTCTCTTACTAATAACAAATTATCATAATAAAGAAGTGATTAAATTGTTCGATTTAACCATTTCAGCAATAAAAAATGTAAAATATTGGCTAATTAAACAAGAACACGAGGACACAACGGATGTATTATTACCCTATGAAAAAAATTAATAAAAAAATTTTAATTAAAACGCTTTTAATCATCATTTTTCTTGTTTTGGTTGGCATCGTTGGCATAAATAGTAGAAAAAATGTAAACACAACGGATAACTCAAGTCAATTAGAGACAAATAACCCAACACCACAAGCAAAATTCAAGGATTTCCATTTAGAGATTACAAAACTAAATATTTCAGCTCCCGTTATTGCTAATGTTGACGGAAAAAATAAAGAGATATATGATTCAGCGCTAGAAAATGGCGTCGCTCAGTTTGCCGGCACGGCAAATCCGGGCGAAAAGAGTAATATTTTTATTTTTGGACATTCTTCCTATTATTTGTGGGACCCTGGCGAATATAAGACAATATTTGCCAAATTGAATGATTTAGACGATGACGACCTAATTTCAGTTTGGTGGCAACAAAAAGAGTACATCTACAAAGTGACCGATAAAAAAATAGTAAGTCCTAATGATGTAAGTGTTTTAAAACCAACAGAATCTGAACAATTAACCCTAATGACTTGCTGGCCAATTGGAACAATTGACAAAAGGCTAATCGTTATCGCAAAGCCTAATTAATTATTTTCTTAGACATTAATAGTAAGATATTGCCAATCACCTATTTATCCATCTGCTTAAAAAAGCCGGGTACCCGGCTTAGGTGAAATGGATTGTTGGACTAGAATCCGATTTAGCCTCCGATCTTAAAGTAGCCCGGTTTTTCAGAAACAGCTAGCACGATATTACTTCCAGTATCTTTTCCCGGTCTAGTATTGCGGAAGCGTTTTTCAAGCTAGCAAGGGCAACCGATTTGCATGCTGGACACATAAGGCTGCTGACATGGAATATCAACCGTATTTCTTCTGTCCCTTCGCCGAGCATTATGATCACCTTCAAACCCTTCAGAGTTTTGAGGAACATGGTCAAATAGTTGTTCACACCTTTGGCATTTCAGCATACAATTTTCGACAGTGTCTTCTCCACCATAACAGCGAAATCTCTTATGGTGGCCGACAATATCTCGTCTTGTTAACTGAAGACCGCAAACCTCACAAAGATATCCACCAATCTGGATCGCGCGCTTGTCTTTGGCTTTTCTCCACCTAGACACATCTCTCGCCTCCTTTGAAACTGCAATATGTGCTTTAAGCTTCGCAACGTAGACAAGCTATAACTCGACGGTTGATTTAAATATACGCTCAGCAAAAATAAAAGACAATTTAAAGACCGACTTTGTCGGTTGGCGCCGATTGCATCCGCCATCCGCGCTGTGGATTGGCTCCGTCTGATTGAAGATGCTCGAATATTTGCTATTAATAATTTTTGCTTTGTCAGTGCTATAGATAAAAAACCATATAAATGTTTCTTGAGATGTTTTATACTTTTAAGTAAAAATATTTTGATTGGGGTATACCTGATGGTTAAAAAAATTTACACAGTTGGGCATTCTACTCATCCCATAACAGAATTTATCCAACTTTTGAAATTTTATGATATTGAAATCGTTGTCGATGTGCGGACAATTACGAGATCCCTGCACAATCCACAATTCAATGAGAATATTTTAGAAAAAAATTTAACTGATTATGGAATTCACTATATTCATATGGCTGGTCTCGGCGGTTTTCGTCATGTCGCCAGAAACTCAGTTAACACAGCCTGGAGAAATGCCTCGTTTCGCGGTTTTGCCGATTATATGCAAACAACCGAGCTTGAGGAAAACTTAAAAGGATTGCTTAAGATTGCAGAAAAAAACGATACTGCGATCATGTGTGCCGAAGCTGTTCCATGGCGCTGCCACAGATCACTGATTGGGGATGCTTTGTTAGTTCATAATTTCGAGGTGATTGATATTTTTACTGAAAAATCGGCTAAGCCTCATTTGATGACACCCTTTGCACAAATCAAGAACGAGAAAGTGGAATATCCGCTCAAATAAAAATTTATCAGGCAGTAATAAAAAACAAACACAAAATAATCTTGATATACCAGTATTTTTATGCTATATTGGCAGCAGCAACAAACTTGACAAATTATCTTTGAGGGGGTTCTTGAATGAATACTGATATGGATAGTCTTGGACGATTTGCCTCGCTCGTTACCGACATCTGCCTTTGGTTTGGCCAAAATGGGAACATTATTGACCGAAAGAGAGCCAATGAAGTGATGTCGAAATGGGTTTCGGATGAATTGTTCTTTTCGCCCGAGGCATCAGATCGGCCATCAAGAGATTCAATCATGCAAGCTGGTCATGAATTGTTTCGTATGATCCGTGCAGGTAAGACTGATATGCCAATCGAAACAGTACTACGTCGTGCAGAGCACTATCGATCCCAGCTTTACAATCACACTTTTTTCGAGAGAGAGCATGTACAGCTAGCGACTGTATCGTCGGAATATGGTTCGACACAGGATTTGCATAGTAGAATATTGCCAGGAAAATATCTGCAAGTATTCAAGGTTGAAACTGTTGACCCCGATTTATTTGGCCCGGTACCAATATTACACCACCAAAGAATCGTTGTTGAAAGATACAGTCACCACCCCGCGGTTTATTCAGATCTTGGCTGGGTCCTACTTTCCGACTACGATGTTAATGTTGAACCTTGCTGGTGGAGCGGATTCTGGTTTGAGCCAGCAAGATAAACCCGTAACCTTTTTTAAGCAGGACACTTGTATTTCGAGTGTCCTTTTTCATTTTCATTAATCATAAAGTATAAAAACAAAAAGGACGGCAACCGTTTGCGTCTTTTTTATAACTTGGCTCCGCCTGATTGAAGATGCTCGAATTTTTTTAAAAATAACTCTTAGAAATTTATAAGTTATTTGAGCGATTATAATAACTGGGGATAGGTTGAAATAAAAGTGGCGGTACTACCAGTAATATAATAAACGGTAATCAATAATTTGATCACAACTAAATATGGTCCAAGAAATAACCTATTTATTCCTTATCAGCAAACATCACTAGACGCTTGCTATAGCTTTGAGAAATTGGATTCCAAATTCCTTCACAGGTAACAAGATTAAGATGAGATTTCCCGTCATTTGAGTTAAATACACCTGAAGCGTCTGCACTCGGATCATAACTTTGGCTATTTTTTAAAACGAAAGTAGTTGTTTTTCCCATATCATCTTCTATATATATTTTATCGCCTGGGTTTAATTTTGATAAATCATCAAACACCGACTTCTCACCATTTTTCCATGTCCCGTAATGTCCAGCGATAACAGCACTGCCAATTTCCCCGGGCCGTGCCCCAAGTTTATACCATACCACGCCACTTGGACTTTTCGGCGACTCCATGGTTCCATCGGGAGTAAGACCCGCATTATCAATAGTAGCATCAACATTAATTTCTGGAATTTTAAGGCGCATTGGCAATCCGTAATTCACTTTTTCTTGATCGGGATTGATAATGGTTTTTACAGGTTTATTTTCATTAATAAATGGTGTCGAACTACTTTGAATTGTATTTTTAGGAACAAAACAGAAAAGAATTGTCAAAGAAAGTACAAACCCTATAATAACGGCTATTAATGGTGTTTGTCCTAATGAAATTTTCGGTTGCATAAACACCTCAAAAGTTTATAACCACAAAAGCCAAACCAACTCTTGTCTGGCTTTTGTTTAGCAATTATTCTTTGTGATTATATTAAGCTGTTTCTTTTCTGCGGATAATACAGAGCAAGATCGCGACTGCAAAAATACCAACTGGTATAACGATAATCCAAGGCATACTATTTTGAGTTTGACCAACTCCGGTATTCGGCAATTTAGCGGCAGCGGCGGCATTTGCGGCATTTTCGGCGGCTAGTGTAGCTGCGGCAGCGGCATCTGCGGCGGCTAGTGTAGCTACTGCAGATGTTTCTGTAGCCGCACAATCAGGTACGGTGATAGTGTCTGCAGCAGTCGAAACTGTTCCACCAAAAGCCAATGCTCTTCCCGTCCATGTTACAGTGCTACCAATAGTAATTCCCGAGGCGTCAATATCAGTTCCTACAAATGTAGAGTTAGCACCAAGCGTGGTGGCTTGGGTCGGCGTCCAGAAAATATCGCAAGGTGATGCGCCATTAATATATATAACCTTAGAGTCAGCTGATGTGTTAAGTGCGCCATCCATTCTAAAGATATATGTCCCCGCGCCATTTAAAGTAATTGTTCCCCCTCCGCCAATGTTTGCCGCGCCAGTTATCGAATACACTCCAGGTGTATAGACGCCAATTGCACCATGTGTAGTATCACTGGCAAGATCAATTGCCCCTGGTGCAAAGGTAAATGTAGCCGATTGACTATTAAGTTCAGCCAAAGCAGTGGCCTGATCTAACCCTGCTTGATTGTAAGTTGATTCGGCTACATATTTCGTGCCATTTATCGTAGGTAGTACTGCGGGTCCGGTAGTATATCCAAGATCTCCGTTAATAGTAGTTCCGACAGCAGTATTGGTGTAGGTGCTAGAAAGAATACCAAACGTAAGAGTCTTTCCCAAAACTGGTGTTGTTGCCGTTGCTGCAAACGCGGTAGTTGGTCCTGCCAAAACAAGAAAAGATGATATAGCCAATATGGCTATCACCGAAACTTTAACAAATTTTCTCACAGATTCCCTCCTTTTTTAAATTCAAGTCCCCAAAATTATTCTTTTGATGGTTCGGTGGCAATTTTCACGATTTCGTCATAGTTCTTTTCTAACTTATCCTTAATGTCGGCTGCATCTTCACTGGAAATCTTTTTTTCCGTTTCATAAATTTTTACTACTTTGTTAACAATTTCATCGTACTTCTCTTTAGTAATTTCTCCGACTTTTGACAATTCCTCGGCAATTTTTTCTTTCATCTCATGAAGATATTTTTTAATATCCTCTCGTGTTTCTTTACCAGATTGCGGTGCAAACAAAATACCCGCGATTGCCCCTGCTAGTACACCGACAGATGCTCCAACGATGACCCCTTTTGTTGTCTTGTCCATTACTACTCCTTTTTATTACTTTTTATTAATGTTATTACTTCAGAAGTTATCTTGCGAATAAATTCGAACGTTAAAATACTGTCTTTAAATTTTTCCAAATGTTCAATTGTTCTTCCAACAAAATCTTTAATTTCCCCTGTTGCAGTCTTAGTTGTAACAGCAATTTCTTCAAACTTTATAATTAAACCATTGATCTGTTTACGAATAATCACCGCCCATACAAAAAGAACGATCATGAAAATTGTAGCCACAACACAAAAAACGCTAACTGTGAGCTGGTAAAAAATAGTTAAATTCATTTTTGGTTACCTGTGATAAATGAGCGCATTCACGCGAAACACACTTATCATCCTTTATTAAGATCCGTTTCGATTGCGGGTTTCTTGATAATAGTTTCTTCTGGCAAATATTTAATTAATGCTTTTTCAAAAAGAGCCGTCAAGGTGATTTCCTCGATGACCGCTTGAGCTCTAGCGTGTTTCGCGAGTGCGGGATCAATAAAAATTGTTACTCTTTGTTTGTTATTTATAATAATACAAGTATTACAAATAGTTGTATTACTTGTCAAGTAGTATATTGATTACTTTACTAAAAAACGGCGATAATTTACCACTGTATTTAACATAGATCAAACTTGAAAATATTTTTACCCTTATTGAAAATTTTTCCTATTAATTTTTACTAAATTACTTGAAACAGGTTAAGCTATGTGTTAGTCAAAAATTTAAGGCCGCTGGGCGTCAAGCTTCGCTTATAACGAGCAACGGCGAGTTGCAAGCTTCGCTTATAACGAGCGACGGCGAGTTGCAAGCTTCGCTTATAACGAGCGACGGCGAGTTGCAAGCTTCGCTTATATTTTTCCTTCAGAAAAATTCCGAAATTTTCTTAACAAAGAAAATTATAACAATACTGGACGATTATGAGTACTGGGGTAAGGTTAAGAGAAAATTGGCAGTGCTAAGCGTTTCTTAATGATGATTTTGAATAAATCAAAAATATAATTGAGACGATAATAAGAATTACTCCAACCATCATCAGCGCAGTTTGTAAACTATAAAGATTAGAGAAATATCCAACCAACGGAGAAAATACCATAAAAATTAGTCTAGAAATCATATTCTTAACTGATAAAACTGTTGCTCTACTTTCTGACGAAACACGATGATTCACATAGTCATCAGTGATCGGACCAAAATAGCCACTTGCCACGGCTTGGATTGCGATAAATAGAAAACTGAAAACAAGAACAATTCTTGATTCTAAAATGAGGGCTATCGCTAGAAAAATTGGGATTAGAAATAATGACAACCGAACACCAATTTTCTTTTCGATAAGATGTGCTTGTTTGGAAACAAATCCACTAATCAAACTAACTCCCGCGTAAAAGAATCCGAAATAAACCACCGGTAAATTAGTAAGTTTTAAGTATGGCTGCCAAAGTGACCAACCCAGCCAAAAGAAAAACCAAATTATTGCAGCGTAAAGAATGAAAAAACTAGCCTCACCCCTGAAAGCAACTTTCAAACTTTGCCCAATATTTTTTAGATATGTATTTGTTTTCTTAGCATAAGCCTTGGCTGGTTCCGTTAACGAAAGTTGGATAAAAAGCATAATTACCAATACGCCAGCCCACGCCCACCAAGCATAAGCCAAATTATATTTAGCTAAAAATGCACCGATAATTCCGCCGATTGCACCACCCCAAGCACCATACCATTTTAGTTTACCGTTAATCTTTTTGAAATCATCTTCTTTGCCGATACCTTTCAAAGTATCGTACAACATTGCTGTGTCTGTGCCGGAAGTAAATGAAGCGGCAATTCCAAAAATAAAATACATTATTCCAATTAGAACAAACGAATGAGATAAAATCACGATTATAAATGCCGGAAGTTCTATTAGAGTAGAAAGAATCAAGCTGGTTTTTCGTCCATACTTGTCGCTAATTGAGCCGGTTGGAATTTCACTTACCAAGGCCCCAGCCGCATAAATAGAGCCAAAGAGTAAAACTTGTCCGAGATTAAATCCTTTTGCTAACAAAAATAATACCGCCACAACGGATTGAAATTGAGTACTTGAAAAAATATCAAGCAGATACAGTTTGGTTATATTTTTATTTAATTTATCCATTATTTTTTAACAATCGCCGTTACTTCAATTTCAATCTTTGCACCATCTCTGGTCATTCTGTTTACCTCTATCAGCGTGCTTACCGGTACAGCGTTTCGAAAATATTCACCTCTAACTTTTGAGATTTTGTCAAAGTCATCCATATCAGTGATATAGATGACAGCCTTCACAACATCGTCTATTGTTGCGTCTGCTTGCTGTAAAATTTTAATAATGTCTTCGAATACTAATTTTGTTTGTTCTTCTACATCTTCAGTTACTACTCTGTGGTTATCGTCTTTCGGTGCTTGCACCCCTGACACAAATATAAGGTAAAAACCACCTAAATCTATCTTTTTTGCCGGTGAATAACTACCCCTTGTTTTATAGTCTTCGGGGACGATGTCTTCGATAAAGTCTTTATTACTCATCGTATTACTCCTTTATTAAATTTCTCCTAACTCCACTAATTTTACAATTAGTGGAAATTCTTTATATGGTTGATTAAATTTATTAGATCCCATATGACCCTCATGAAGGATAATTTGCATACCACCCAAATGGTCGAACATTATTCTACCTTGTTTATCATCACATCCCCATGGATCATTATCAGAATTTACAAAAGCAAACTTACCAGCATGCGGTCGGATTGACTCCCAATTAAATTCGTATTTATTCATTTCACTATTAACATCTTTGGGAAGTTCTTTACTATAACCGGAAACCAGAATCGCTTGCTTGATTTTAATATTTAGATTTTCTAATACAGACAAGATTATTTGAGCACCGGCAGAATGACCAATTAAAACTGTCTCTTCGGTAATTTTGCCACTTTCTAGAACAAATGAGAGCCAATCTTTGATATTAGGTTTTTCCGCGCAAGGTAAGTTCGGCAGCCAAACATCGTATCCGCGCGATTCCAATTCTTTTTTCACATATGGAAACCAAAAATTATCAGCTGAATCTCCTGTGCCATGTAAAATAATTGCGTTTTTCATATAAACTCCTGAATCTATTTTATCAGTTAGAAAATATAAAAACAAAAAAAACGGCTGCCATCAACCGCTTTTTTATATTTACTTCGTAAATTCGGAAATTTGTAAGCAAATTATAACTTGGCTCCGCGTGCATCCACCACTAAAAAAGACCAACGTATTGGCTACTTT
This sequence comes from Berkelbacteria bacterium GW2011_GWE1_39_12, assembly GCA_001029735.1. GTDB lineage: Bacteria > Patescibacteriota > UBA1384 > UBA12157 > UBA12157 > GWE1-39-12. Next base: position 509,327 of record CP011213.1, on the reverse strand, counting down.
TTAGTGGCTCCATGTTAGTCAAAATATTATAACGAGCGACGGCGAGTTGCAAGCTCCGCTTATATTTTTCTCTCAGAAAAATCCCGAAATTTTCTTAACAAAGAAAATTATAACATTATTGAATGATTAGAATACTGGGGTCAGGTTAAAATAAAATTGGCCATACTAAATGTTTGTAACTAAATGATATTATCTCTCTGATTACTCCAATGTCTTATCCCAAGTTGCATAAGGTGCTCTATATCCCATTGATTCTAAAAACTTATGCATTCCTGTGTTAAACGTGTAGACTCTCGCTTGTATTCTTTTAATTCCTTTTTCTTTTGCTATATTTTCTGCTTGCAGTATTAGCGATTGAGCAACACCTTGTCGCCGATAATCAGGCAAGACGAAAATCTCATCAAGATATAGAATTGTTGGGTGTTCAAAAAAAGCAGGAATCTCGTCAATATAAGATGCCAAAAACCCAACAATTTTGCCGCTGTCTTCTGCGACAAAAACAAAATTTTTATCAGGATTTTCAAGGCATTTATTGTAATGGCTTTCTGCATCTGTATTTCTCATTTTTTCTTCATCCAATAAATCTGGTTCATGTTTAGAATGTTCAACCCAAAGCTCAATCAAATGGTTTTTAGTTTGACTAATATCTTCTGGTTTTCCTTGTCTAATTATAATAGACATATTTGTCCTCTCCTTTCACACTTGCCCCCAATCGATAAGTTCTGTAAATCTCAAATAAAACCCAAAGGGATCAACCATTCGGAAATCTTTCCAAACATTTCCGTGATCTTCAATTTCTTTTAATTCTCTTACAATCGATTCTTTTAGATTAGCTTGAACTGATTGATATAGCTTGTCGATACTGTTCGTTGCAATCGTTATTGATACTTCGTATCCTCTTTTTGTTTCTTTTGGAAATTGTTTAAAAAAGGCTTGATCGTATACTCTCTCGTCACCGCCATAAAAATTAAGTAAAGTTTGACCTAAATCATCTTTGCGAATCATAGTAAAATAACCAGGCAATTTATCATTCGGTTTATCATCCATTGCCACCTCAAAGCCAAGTTTTGAATAAAAATCTTTCGCAACATCAAAATCAGGGATATGTAGTTGTATGACTAAATTATTATTTATTGGTTTTTTCATTTCATTTCCTCTCTGCTGCCTTCCGGTATTTGATCCATTATCTTTTCCGCAAATTTATCAGCTCGAATTACCAAATATGGTCGACCGTAGTAAGATTCGACTTCTTCGGACATTTTTTCCGTAATATTAAGATTGTTATGCATATGAGCGATTATTTTGTAAGCTTGCGATAAATTCGATTCCCGCTCTTTCCAGTCTGGAGAAGTCATTATATTCATAAGAACTGGCAGCAAAACTTCTGAACTTTTTAATCTTTTGAAACCACTACCAAACCATTTCGAATAAGGGATATAGCTTCTCTCCATTAGAAAACAGAGATTCATAATAGATTTAATAATATCACTCGCAACAAGACGAGAACCAAGATCGTCATCCACATCTCCGCACCGTCCGACAAAAGCTTCAATGTCACTGATCTTTTGCCACTCGCTTGCTAATCGATATAGCCATACATCCTTCGGGTAGTAATGAAGTGCCTCTCTCATTTCTTCTAATTTGCCAAGACCGTCAATAAATACTTTACCGGAAATAGTCTCTAGTAATCTTTGTTCGGGAAATTTTATCCAATCGACGTTCGTAAGAGATTCTACTGAACTTATATTTAAGCGTTTTTCTAAATAGGATTTTATCGTGTAAAATTCCACAAAGTGCCTAATTGGACCACTCGTTATTGGCTCAGGATGACGAACTCCTATTTTATCGCCTTCGGTATAATTAGTACTGAATCCCAGAAAATTATGTGGCAATTTTTCGCTTAGGATTTTGTCGATTTCAACTTTCTGGGCATCAAAATTTTCTTCTTCCAAAAACATCAAGAATCGCGGTCCCCAATGGTGATCTGTTGATTCTTCAGTATCAAAACCTAATACTTCTGAGCCATAGCCGATGAGACCAGCTGAATATTTTAGGTTAGGTAGTTCTTTGTCAAGAATTGGTTTTACTGCTTCAAAAAAGAAACGTTCGCTTAGCTCTAATCCTGGAATAAATTTGGACATCAGTCTCCTTAAAAGTTTTTGCGCTCTTTACTCTAATTTATCAGTTACACCAAGAAAAAACAATGAAAGTTTAAAAACAAAAAAGACGGCAACCGTTTGCGTCTATTTTATATTTACTTCGTAAATTCGGAAATTTGCAAAGCAAATTATAACTTGGCTCCGATGCATCGGCCACTAAAAAAGACCATCTGACGATGATCATTTTTAGTGGCTCCCCGGGTCCGATTCGAACGGACGACCTTATCCTTACACGTGTCTCCTAATTACTTAAGAGGGTGGACTATCTCATAACCGACGGCTTTACGTTTCGGCCTAAGGCGTATAGTCTCTGAACCTTCAACGACTTTCATCGAAGCTTGGCTGCGGATTACCCTGAACAAAACTCAGGGCTTCCCGATCCCACTTCGCGTAAAGCTACGCGGGACCCCTTGTGGGGCAATTAACCTTATTTTTCAACCCGTGTTTCCACGGGAAGCTGCACTAATCCAGCGTGTATTTCTCTGTGGCAATTGGCACAAACCAATATGCACTTATCTATCTCGGTTTTAGTCCTTTCCCATGATCTAGTAAGACCCTTGGTAGATAAATCAAACTTTTTGGTTGATTCGTCTATATGGTGAAAATCTAAAGCGCCGGCATATTTATTATAACCACAGATACTACACTTTCCGCCTTTGTATTCAATTGCCATCGCTTTGATCTTTCTTCTTCGCTTCGCGACTGCTTGAATGTTATATTGTGCACGATCTTTATATGTTCTCTTATCCATATAATTATTATACGCTAGTATGGCACAATGACGGAGGATTTTTAGGGTACAGGGATTTGCTCTACCGCTGAGCTACCGGGGAATATGTTGTAAGTCGCATATTACCTACACAGCTATTTTAACATTTTTCCTTACTCTTGTAAATATTATTTTTTATTCGTTTTCACAAACCCTTAATCTCTAGACAAGCATATTATAAGGTAGTAATTAATCAGTTGAAAGGAAAAAATGGAAAACGATCTCGATCTACAACCATTATCACAAGCGGAAATTTATGAACGCTTAATAAATCTTCCTGGCTGGAAATACTCTGGCAATAAAATCACTAAAACATTTGAGTTTAAGTCTTTCAGTGATGGGCTTGAATTAGTTAACAGCTTGGCGCCTTTCTGTAATGAAATTGATCATCACCCCGATATAATTATCAAGTACAAAAAAATCACATTTGAACTTTCTCGCTTCAGTATTGGCAGTAAAGTGACAGAAAGAGATTTTACTGTCGCCAAAAAAATCGAAAAATTATATTCGGACATAAAAGTTAGGTACTTATTTTAAATAATCTTTAAGCTTTTGAGACTGCTCGTGCTTTTTCATTTTCTGCAAAGCCTTGGCTTCGATCTGTCTGATACGTTCACGCGTCACACCAAATTCCTTGCCAACTTCTTCGAGTGTATGAGTGCGACCGGTTTCATCTAAACCGAAACGCATTTTAAGAATTTTTTGTTCTCTTGGGGCAAGAAAGTTCAATGATTCGCCAACATGGCCTTTCATCAATTGATAAATGGCATTCTCTTCAGGAGATAAAGAAATTTTATCTTCAATGAAATCACCCAACTTCGAATCTTCTTCTTCGCCAACAGGTGCTTCCAGTGAAACAGTTTCTTGAGAGATTTTAATGATATGCTCAACTTTATCAACCGGAATACCCATTTCAGAAGCAATTTCTTCAGGTAATGGTTCACGACCAAGGTCTTGGACCAATTGACGTTGAACACGAATCAATTTATTAATTGTTTCAACCATGTGAACTGGGATACGAATGGTTCTGGCCTGGTCAGCAATAGCGCGAGTAATAGCCTGACGAATCCACCAAGTCGCATACGTCGAAAATTTATATCCTTTATGGTAATCGAATTTTTCCACAGCACGAAGCAAGCCAGTATTTCCTTCTTGGATTAAATCCAACAAGGTTAATCCCCGACCAATATATTTTTTAGCAATTGAAACGACTAGACGAAGGTTGGCTTCAGCTAATTTTCGTTTAGCGTTTTCATCACCGGCCTCAATTCTTTTGGCGAGCTTAATTTCTTCTTCCGTAGTAAGTAATGGAATCCGGCCGATTTCACGCAAATACATACGAACCGAATCGTCAGAAATATCTTTAAGTTCGGAAACGGCTTTTGCTGCAGCGCCCTCTTCACCCGGAACATCAAGTAATTTTTTACCTTGGGTGACATCTATACCCTGTTCTAAAAATTCTTCATAGAGAGCGTCAAGCAAAGCCAGATTTTTTTCTGGTTCGTTAAAAGCCTGCATTATTTCTTGAAAGGTGACGAAGCCATGTTCATGACCCTTGGCAATCAAGTTTTGAATGCCTTCAGGAAAGTTAACTTTGACTTCCTCTTTTTTCTTAATTCTACCTTTTTTCTTAGCTGCTTTTAGTTCAACTTTTTCATCATGAGCGATTTTATTACGATCACGACTAGCTCTAGCAACGTCAATATCATTTTTTTTATTTGATGGCATCTTGAAACTCCTTGATTAGTTCTTTTAATTTCTCTTTATCGCCTTTTTCTTCGGCTTGACCAATTTCTTTAGCAAATTTATCTTTTAATTTTTCACGCCGGTTTTCTTTAATTCTTGAAGCGATATCTTTCGCTGCCGGCAGAGACTCTTCAGCATAGTCTTTTTCTACTTCCATCAAAATCAACTCAAGCTTTTTATATTCTTGAGGTTTGAGATGCGAAGTTAGAAATTTTCCTAAATCGTCAGTTTTTCTACTATTATTATACCAGTTTAAAAGGGTACTGTAAACTGTTTTACACCAAATATTATCAAAATCATCAATCGACACAATTGGCAATATTTCTTCCAAAATTTCTTTTTTCGAAGCCAAAATGCCAATCAAAACTTCTTCCATTGTTGTCTTATAATATTCGCTTTCTTGGGGTTTTTTGGAGGTTTTTTCAGTTTTACCGGCAACTCGGTTCAAAGCTTCGAATATGATTTTGTCTGGCAGCATTAATTTTTTTGCTAAAATTTCTACAAAATGAGCCTGCTCTATCGAATCAGGAATCTTTTTAATAATTGGTAGCAGTTCTTTAGCTATTTCTTTTTTGTCGACCGAAGTGAGTTCGTCTTTTTTAGAAAAAGCTAAGTCAAAAAACCAATTTATGACTGGCTTAGCCTTTTCAACAGTTTGTATCCAAAGGTCAGGATCCTTTTCGATCATTTCTCCAGGATCCTTAAAATCCTTTATTTCCACCATTTTAACATTAAAACCTTGAACGATGGCCATTTCATAGGCCTTTTTGGCCGTCGATAAACCTGCGCTATCAGCGTCAAAAGCAAAAGAAATATTTGGCGTATAACGGTAAAGAATTTGTAGGTGATCTTCAGTTAGGGCAGTACCGGAAGTTGCCACCACATTCTGAACTCCGGCTTGATAAGACGAAATCACATCCATCTGGCCTTCAACCACAACAGTTTCTTTCTTCATTTTGATTTCGCCGCGAGCACGAACCAAGTTGTATAGAATTCGACCCTTATGAAAAATGACTGTTTCCGGAGTATTCAGGTATTTTGGCTGGATATCGGCTTCCAAGACCCGACCAGTAAAGCCTAGAACATTACCCATCACATCGGTAATTGGAAACATAATTCTTTTATAAAATCGATCCGGACTTCCCGCTTCTTGAATTTCAGCTTCCGTGAAGCCTCTTTTTAACAAAAAAGATTTTAAAGCTCGAGACGAAGGTGCATAACCAATCAAAAAATCTTTTTGTGTTTGTTCGGTTAATTTTCGCTTTTTTAAATAAGCTCTGGCTTGTTCGGCTGATGAGTGGGTCATTAAAATTTTGTGAAAGACCTGTGCCGACAAAGCGTTAATTTGAAAAAGCCGCGTTTTTTTATTTGAGTTGTTCGCTTCCTGTTCGGAATTCTTTGGCTTATAGCGCTCGAGCTTCACACCGGCTCGTTGAGCTAACATTTCCAGTGCTTCACGAAAACTTAAATTTTCCATTTTCATCACAAACTCAAAAATATCGCCGCCTTCGTTACAGCCAAAACACTTGAAAGTTTGTCGTTCTGGCGAGATCATCATTGATGGGGTTTTTTCATTATGAAAAGGACATAAGCTACGATAGCTCGTACCTGCTTTTTTGACTGTCAAATAACTTGAAATAAGTTCGACAATATCAATTCGCTGTTTAATTTGCTCAATTTCGTCCAAATGTTCTCCTGACTTAACTATATCATTTTTAGACTAGTTCATGCTCCACTAAACTTTCGCCTTTAATCGTTATTTTGATATCTGACATAGATTTAGTGTCAATCCAACCTTTCTTACTTGAAGTGTCTGCCAGGCTCTGCTTGAGCGCCTGGGGTAGTTTTTCGCCAACTTCTTTATAGCAAGTATAGATATGATTTAAGTTAATATTTTTGATTGATGCGATTTTATCCAAGTAATAAATAAAAATTGCATTTTTCTCAAGGGCAGATTGTGGTTTTTTCGAGCTATAAAAAGATTTCAATGATTTCGGCTCGTTGAAATCTATATTCTTGATAATTGTGTATGACTCTTTTAGTACTCCGTTTTTGTGCTGTCTCTTAGTAACAATGCTAGACTTATCCACAGCTAGAGCCTCAAGATCATTCATGAACAACTTCTGGGTTTCGCTAAAAATATCAGCGATAAAAGCCTCTTCACCTTCAATCTCTAAGCATTTATTTTGTAGATCAATTTTTACTTTAGCCACAATTTCCCCAACCATTTATCTCTTACACCAAGTCTATTTTATCGATAGATAAATAGCAAGGCAAATGTTAAATAGACAAGTGATAGATACGGTATTAGATAGACAAAAATAGATTGTAAACTTATCCTCATCTTATCCACAATTAGACATATCCACAGTTTTGCCAAAGTTATCCACAGAGTAACTAAGTATTAAAAAAGAGGCGGTTAAGCCTCATTTTTAAAAATCTATTTCTTAAGCTAAGTTATTCAAAAATTCTTCAATCTGCAAGGAAGCATCGCCTTTATAATCGGATTCGCTTAATAACAAAGAGGCAGATGGAGATTGATGGACAGTTTTCTCTATATCCTCGATCGCTTTCGAATTATCTTTACCTGAGCCAGAAACAGAAATAAAGGCATACTTTTTCAAGTTTTCATTATTTTTGGCGATATATGTTCTCGTCGGAGAAGGCAGAATCCCCGCCCAGAGCGGCGAAACTATTACCACTAAATCAAAATCTTTCGGATTATTTATCTGAGTCTGTATCTGAGTTAACTTTTTACTGAATTGGCCCAAAATAGAAATGAAGATTCCCCAACCGCCTTCACGATTTTTGAGATCAACGATTTCTTCAATCTCTGAATTATTCAGCTTCTTGGCGATATTTCTCGCCAAACTTTCATTGTGACCAGAACGTGAATAGTAAACAACCAATGTTTTCATTTATCCTTCTTTTCTTTAACAAAAATTTTGATAAACTCGACCAAAATCCCAACCGTTGTAAGCGCTAAACTTATTATAATTAATATTTTAACCGTGTTTTCCAACCAAGGAAGGTGTGAATAAACTGAAAAGTTAAACGGAAATACATAATAAATAGTCAGCATGAAAAGAAAACTGACAATGTTTAAGATTGTTTTTGTAAGCGCTTTAAACCAAGAGGGGTCAAAGATCAAATAAATTAAGGTCGCAGTAATAGTCCCTAAAATTTGAATATTTATGATTCCAAGCGGGGCGTTCCAGCTTTGGAGTAAAAAAGGTATATGCCACAAGAGCAAATGGTTAAAAATATAAAAAAGAATAATATTAACAATAATTACTACAACGTAGCCAAATTTTGTCTCAACTCTTTTTTTCATAATTTAATCCTTAAATTTCCGAAATTGGCTTTTGCCAATTATAATTTAATCCTTAAATTTCCGCGACAAGTGGTAGCTTGGCTATTTGCTCTCCAAATTTTAATTATCGTTTTTGCCGTCTCTGAGTCTAATTGTCTTTTTGCAAGCTTCAGCTACTTCATTGTTATGTGTCACAATTATAAATGTTCTGTTTTCCTCTTTATTCAATTTTTTTAGCATTTCGATAATTTCCAAGGATGTTTTGCTGTCTAACTCTCCTGTCGGCTCATCGGCTAAAATTAAAGACGGATCATTGACTAGCGCTCTCGCTAACGCAATGCGTTGTTGTTGACCACCAGAAAGTTCATTTGGTTTATGATTAGCTCGGTCTTTCAATCCCATTTTTTCCAGTAACGCCAACGCTTTTTCTTTACGGGCTTTTGGCTTTAAACCGCCATATTGGCCGGCGAGCATAATATTTTCCAATGCGGTCAAAGTGGGAATGAGATTGAAACCCTGAAAGACAAAACCAATTTTTTTAGCCCGAAGTTTATAGGCTTGTCGCTCCTTCATCTTTGAAACATCAATCTCGTCGATAGAAAGTTCACCAGAATCAGGACGATCCAGTAAGCCTAAAATATGCAGCAAAGTCGATTTACCACAACCAGACGGACCGACAATAGCAGTAAAATCCCCCTCTTGGATTTCAACATCGACACCATTAAGAGCATTAACCGTATTGGTTTTACTCATCTTATAACATTTTTTTAAATTTTTACCAATTATTATATTTTTCATATTTTTTATATTTTCTTTCTAGAAAATTCCGGCTATAGCTCCCTTATCGCTTCTACAACTTTCATCTTTGCCGCCCGCATTGCTGGAATAATTCCCGCGAAAATACCAATAGCAAAGGAGAAAATAATCACGCCGGCAAGAAAGTTGTTTTGTATTAAAAAGATTTCCGCTCCCTTTTCCGCTAATTTGTGATTGAGTAGAACCGCAGTTAAAACGCCTAGACCCATGCCAATAGCGCCACCAAGTAAGCCGATGATTCCAGCTTCTAATGTATATTCTCGAGCGATTGACCAACCAGAAGCACCTAAAGCTTTTTTAATCCCAATCTCTTTAGTGCGCTCAGAAATACTCATCACCATCGTGTTAATAATTGAAAAGCTACCTACGATCAATGCTAGTAATGCCATGCCTAAGATTATTGCATTAAACATAACTGATGCCTTGTCAATTTGTTCACCCATTTTAACAGGAGATAAAACTAAGACCTGATCCTTAAATTGTTCTTTAATCCGATTCGAGACAACTTCCGAATCTGCGCCATCTTTCCAAGAAACACCGGCCATCGTCGTCACATCGTCGACTTTAAATGATTTGGCACTGATTATTTGTTCGCGTGTGGCCGTTGGCATTGCCGCCAACGCAGCATCTGAGATTTTTGCAGCATTATCCGACTGCTCTTTTAGCGATTTCAAAAACGGATTAGACGCAATCAGCAGTTCTCGCGCCGGCGTAATCGGCATAAAAACATATGAGTCTGGTCCTGTCATAGTCTTATCCAATACCCCTGCCACTTCAAATTCGCGCCCACGAATTTTGAATTTGTCGCCAGTTTTTAAATTTTTGTCCAGTGCAATCGTGTAGCCCACGGTGATTTTATCATCACTATCTCCTTTAGCGATCATTTTCCCCTCTTTCATATCCATTGTTTTCCAATTCCTATTTTCGTAATTTGAGTTTAAATCCATACCCTCAATCGTTGGCGGTGTCCCAAAAGACATACTTGCCCCCATCGGATCATCGGGATTCGGCTCCTCGAGAGATAACTCAACTCCCACGCCGACAGCTTGAACGCCTTCAACCTTGGAAATTTCAGTTAAAGTGTCTATCGGTAACATCGAATTACTGCCTCCGCCAGTAAAGCTAGTCCCTTTTGGCATAATTGTAATTTGGCCCGTAATGTATTTTTTGCCACCCTCAATCATTTTATTAAATTTTAAAGCCATCGAGCCCATGACCGTGAATGCGAACATTCCGATTACAATGCCAAAAATAGTTAAAAACGTGCGAAACTTTCTTCGCCACATATTGCGTAGAATTTCTCTCATTTTATTGTCCTTCTTCTTTTTTATTTTCTGCTAAATCTTCCGGCAACTCTTCTTCAATTCCAGGTTTCTTTTCTTCAACAGAAGGCAGTTCCTTTTTAATAACTTTGCTTTGCGGATTCATTAATTCATCGGGGGTTGGTAAATTTTCGTTTTCTGACATTTTTCTCCTTACGCAGCTTGCGCTAATTGCTCTTCTGAGCCTATTTGGTTAGCAAGTGATTGCTTAATATTTTCGATTAGTTGAGACTTTAATTTCTTATCAACCATTTCACCAGTTCCTAAATCATATTGACTTTCGATTAAACCATCTACCGTGACAAACAAAGGTTTCATTCTGATACCATATTTACCGCTCCATATACGGTCAAATTTTCCAACACTTTTTTCTAGACTCTCTTTCTCCTTCAGCGCTTTTCCTTGAAGATCACTCTGATCGTTACTACCCTCGATTCTTACGCCCAAATTACCGGCTTTTTTTGACTTCATCTGTGTGGCATAAACCATATCCTGAGAACTTTTATCCTTAATTAAAAAATCAATTTTTTCATCACGATCCCAAACCACATCTGGCAAAAAGACGTCGTAGCCGGCCTCATCGCATAATTTTGAAAATAAAAGCGGGCCGGTTATTCCTCGCACAATTGATTCAGCCCCTTCAGCACCAAGCCTTTTTCCGGCAAATTGGCGCCAACGCTCATAAAATTGATTGATTAAGACATCTCCACCTTCAAGCATTGAAAGCCATTGTGTCATTTTCATAGCTTCTTGCTGCCATTTAACCATGTCGTGAAGCATTTCTTTTTGGCTATTATTATCGAACCATTCTAAAATTTTTTCTTCTTTTTCTGAGACAAAACCGCCGGAAGCTCTTTCTTCGTCAAGTGAAAAGGCCAAATCCTCTTCAAGAACTTCGCCCATTTTTCCAAATGAGAATTTAACGCTTTCGCTTACTTCATTTTTCTGAGAGGCAAATATTTCTTCTGCTCTAGTACTTAATTCATCGGCAAAATCTAAGCCGTCAGTTGAATCGTAGCTCATATCTTCATATTTTTTTGCTAATTCATCAAATAGGTTTGTAAGTTTACTTACAATTTCGCTATTTAGATACTTTTCCAAAGGAGCTTTTTTCTCTTCTTCAGCAGAATGTTCCACAAGGTCTGCGGTTAAAGGCATACTAGCTAAAACTTCAGGATCTTGGCTAAAGGGTGAAAATTCACTCAAGATTACTCCTTGAAAATATTAACTTTGGCAAGGCAATCTGATCTACAACCCGGCTGTTTGTTTAATATATTTTACGGTTTCTTTTACTGAATACTGTTCCGGGATAATCTGCTCTAACTCATGATTGGATTTATGTGCTCTAGGATACCATTTGCGCATCTCCTCTTCGCCAAACATTAAAGTCTTGTCTGGCCGTGTGGTATGACGCCTTATCGTTTCCTCCAAACTTATATCAAAATAAAAGATGTAATTATCCTGCGGATGTTGGCGAAAGATTTCTTCCAGAATCCCATTATATGATTTTACGCTCAAAATTCCTTCCAGGATAACGTCGTAACCATCCTTGAGCGCTTCCAATGTATTGTGTAGTATTAACCGATGGATTGTGCCTGTATTTGGTTTCATGTCACCGCCTGGTGGATTAAAGATAAAACGATAATAGTCTTGCTCAATCAATACAGTCTTATGCTGGGCTTCCTTGAAAATGATTTTTGCTACGGTACTTTTACCTGATCCCGATGGCCCGCGGAGCACGATTAATTTTGGTCCTCTAACCATAATATTATGTCTCCATGCTATTCTTGGCGGAGAGGGAGAGATTCGAACTCTCGAAGCCCTTGCGGACTTACGCGCTTTCCAAGCGCGCGCACTAGGCCACTATGCGACCTCTCCAATACTTTTTTATTCTACCAAATTTCCTCCTGAAAGAAAAGAAAAAACCGCCCGGGTGGGCGGTTACAAAAACAACGAATGCAAGATCAGCATCTTGCGCGCGAAACGCGATGAGTTTCAGAACGTGAATTGTTATTACGGCGGCGGCCAGTAGACCCGCTACCGATTGCTTTGGAGGTGACTATCTCACTGGCTTTTTCTCGTAATCCAGGGCGAGCAGAAGGATCATCGGCCTTACGAATCACCTTACGATCATGCGCACTAAGTGCTCCCATTTTCTCTCCTTCGTCTTCTTGATGTTCTGTTAAGCCATGGTTACCATCTTTGAAAACGAAAAAACCTTCACGAACTGTTAAACAGCACCAGGCTATCACCACCTTCCATTAAAAGGTATTGTCAGCATACGACAAATTGCAGCGTTTGTCAAGAGTAAATACTCTTAACCGGCTAGTTGTCGTCGACAATCTTGTTTAGCAATATTTTGGTTTCAACAGAGGCAATTAAACGGCGAGTAGCAACGACCGAATCTGGTGAAACTGAAACAGAAGTTGCACCCTCTCTTACCATCAATTCAGCGATTTCCGGATAAGTCGTGGCCGCTTGGCCGCAAATCGAACAAGTTACGTGATGTTTACGGCAAGTCTTAATAATATGAGCAATTGAAAGTTCGACAGCATGATCTCTTTCGTCAAATTCTTCAGCCATGTGCTCGTTATCTCGATCAATACCTAAAGTGAGCTGAGTTAAGTCATTTGATCCGATTGAAACTCCATCAACACCAACATTTAGGAATCGATCCATCAAGATGACATTTGATGGAATTTCGGCCATCATCCAGATTTTGAAATCATTGCTGCGTTCTAAGCCCGCTTCTTCGATCATCGCCTTAACTTTTTCAAGTTCTTCGACTGTTCGAACAAACGGAATCATGATCCAAAGATTTTTCAGGTCATATTTATTTCGCACCCTCTTCATCGCTTCTAATTCAAGCTTGAATAGGTCTGGTTCTTTAATATAGCGAGAAGCCCCACGATAACCAATCATTGGATTATTTTCTTGCGGCTCAATATTTTCGCCACCTTTAAGATTTCTATATTCATTAGTTTTGAAGTCTGTCGCGCGATAAATCACCGGTCGAGGATGAAAAGCCTGGCTAATTGTGCGCATGCCTTCGGCCAGTTTATCGACATAAAAATCAGCTTTGCCGGCATTTACCAAGGCTCTTGGGTGTTCGCCAATTTCAGCGATCATAAATTCGGCGCGAAGTAGTCCCACTCCATCGCAAGGTAGCTGAGCCACTCTTTCCGCCGCTGATGGTTCGCCCAAGTTAACATAGACTTTTGTTGCCGTCACCGGCACTTCCGTCACCATTGAGCCAGAAACTGGATGTGTTCCAGCGACAGCATTTTCAGTTCCAGGTGCCTCGGTTCTCGTTATTTTACCTTTATAAACCACACCTTTGGCACCATCGACAGAAATTATCTGGCCATCTTTTAAGACATGGGTTGCCGTACCAGTCCCAACAACACAAGGAATACCGAGTTCGCGGCTAACAATGGCAGCATGAGAGGTTTGACCCCCAGTATCAGTGACAATTGCAGAAGCTTTTTTCATGGCCGGCACATAGTCGGGCGTAGTCATCTCTGTCACTAACACGTCGCCTTTTTTAACTCGATCGGTTTCAGACGGATTTTGCAATTTTATCACCGGACCAGATGCCAAGCCAAGAGAAGCGGCGGCACCTTTCAAAATCACTTCGGCTTTTGAGACATCATTGGCGTCTCCTTTTCCATCTGTAGGCTTATCGTTGTCAGGTTTTTTAATATCAATCGTTGTAATCGGTCTTGATTGGACAAAATAAATTTTGCCATTTTCAACGGCCCATTCTGTATCTTGAGGAAACTTATAGTGTTCTTCTATTTCTTTTCCCATCTTTGCCACTTCGACAATTTCTTCATCTGTTAGTTTCTGTATTTCTTGTTCCTTCTTATCAATCGTCACATGCTTATCCCCATTTCCAACTTTGGCGATCTTCCAAGTCTGCTTTTCAACTTTCTTTTCTAATATCTTCATATCGCTTTTCGAAACAACATAATGGTCAGGCGTCACCGAGCCACTAACGATGGCCTCGCCTAGCCCCCAGCCAGCCTCGATCACAATACGAGATTCATCGTTAGTCATCGGATCCAATGTAAACATAATGCCTGATTTCTCAGATTGAATCATCTTTTGTACTGGCACGGCAATTCCAACCTTCATATGATCAAATTTGTTAATTGCGCGATAATAAATTGCTCTGGCTTCAAAAAGTGAAGCCCAACATTTTCTAACAGCTTTAACCACTTCGTCAGAACCTGAAGTATTTAAAAAGGTGGCTTGCTGACCAGCAAATGACGCTCCAGGTAGATCTTCCGCGGTAGCAGAAGAACGGACGGCTACAAAAATACTTGAAGCGCCCTTAGTGTAGAGTTCTTGGTAACTGTGAATAATTTCTTTACTTAAATCAGTCGGCATTGGCTTGCTGATAATATCTTTTTGTAACTTTGTGGCAATTTCGTGCAAGACTTTGCTATTTTCCGGATCGATTCCAGTTAATAGTTTTTTGATATCTTGATCGAGTCCAGTGGCTTTCACAAAATCAAAATAAGCCTGCGCCGTTACGATAAATCCAGGAGGCACTGGCAGCCCAGCACGTGTGAGTTCGCCCAAGTTCGCACCTTTACCACCGACAAGACCGATATCGTCCTTAGTAACTTCCTTGAACCAAAGTATATTTTTACTCAAAGCCCCTCCTGCTTTTTTAATTTTTTTTCAAAATTTTAAAGATAATGCCGGGATTAAAACCTCTGCGCTGAAGAAACTGTGCCTGTTTATTAAATTCCGCATTACGATATCGGGATTTAGATTCCAAAGCCTTTCTTGCCAGTGCTTCTTCATCTTGGTTTTCTAAAGCCGTCTCAATATCTTCATCTGATACACCCAGCTTTCTGAGTTCCAACTTCAAAACAAAGGACCCTGATGGCTTAAACAGATTTCTATCCCTTACCCACATCTTAGCAAATTCTGCGTCTCCTAACAATTTATTTCTTGTTAAGACTTCAAGTGTTTTATCGATTTCTTCCTGTGAAATGTTTTTGCTCTTTAACTTTTCAGTTAACTCAAAAACCGTCCGTGGCCGGAACTTTAAAAAAGTTAGAGCGATCTTCAGCGTGCTGCCAGGATCGTGCATAATTATTTCCGAATTAGTTAAAAAGCATTATTCTTCGACTTTTTCTGCCTTAACAGGTTTCTCGGCTTTTTCAACTTTTTCTTGCTTTTCGGATTTATCCGACTTATTCTCCTCTTTGTCCTGTTTCTCTCTTTTTTCTTGCTTGTCCTGTTTTTCCTGCTTATCGTCCGATTCTTCTTTTTCGATCTTTTCAAAAATTAATTCTTCAATTTCTTTGGCAATTTTATGGTGATCAGCTAAATATTCCTTCGCGCCTTCTCTGCCTTGGCCAAGTTTTTCTGTGCCAAATTGATACCAAGAACCGGCTTTACTGACAATGCCTTCTTTAACACCGATATCCAGCAATTCACCAGTTTTGGAAATACCTTCACCATACATAATATCAAATTCAGCGATACGGAATGGTGGAGCCACTTTATTCTTCACAATTTTTACTTTCGTGTGGTTTCCAACAATTTCTTCACCATTTTTCAGTTGCTCGGTGCGGCGAATATCTAATCTAATTGATGAATAAAACTTCAAAGCCATACCACCAGCAGTGGTTTCAGGGTTACCAAACATTACGCCGATTTTCATACGAATCTGGTTAATAAAAATAACAATGGTTTTACTTTTGGAAATGGCACCAGTAAGCTTGCGAAGAGCTTGGCTCATCAATCTTGCCTGGACACCCATCATTGAATCGCCCATTTCGCCTTCGATTTCTGCGCGTGGCACCAAAGCGGCAACAGAGTCAACGACAATTATGTCCAAAGCATTTGAGCGAACTAAGGTTTCGGTAATTTCTAATGCTTGCTCCCCTGTGTCCGGCTGAGAAATTAATAATTCTTCGGTATTAATGCCAATTCTGGCGGCATATTCAGGATCAAAAGCATGTTCAGCGTCGACAAAAGCGGCGATGCCACCTTTTTTCTGAGCTTCGGCGATCGCATGCAAAGCCAAAGTAGTTTTACCCGAAGCTTCAGGACCATAAATTTCAATGATACGGCCGCGAGGAAAACCGCCAACCCCTAAAGCTAAATCCAAAGAAACCGAACCAGTCGAAATCGCATCGATTTTTAACTTCTCTTTTTGACCGAATCGCATAATGGCACCAGT
This sequence comes from Berkelbacteria bacterium GW2011_GWE1_39_12, assembly GCA_001029735.1. Lineage (GTDB taxonomy): Bacteria > Patescibacteriota > UBA1384 > UBA12157 > UBA12157 > GWE1-39-12. The sequence goes on along the minus strand of CP011213.1, from coordinate 492,997 downwards.
GCCAAACTGACGCTCAATCTGCGAAAAAGCCATTTCTAATGCTTCTTTTTTTGCCTTGTCTTCACCATTTGCCATATTTTCTCCTTTTGGAGAAAATTCCGCGACAAGCTTTTGGCTTGGCCATATTTTCTCCGTTGCCCCTTAATTATTTAAAATTGTGCTAAAATTTTGACTTGAACCACTTTCTCTTTTTTCAACCGACTAATCGCCTTTACCTCAAAAGTATTAAGGCCAGGATTTAATTTTACTTGTTGCGTAAAATTTCCTCGATCATCAAGCAAAACTGTTTGATCGTTAATTAATAATGTCACGCCTTCGTCTGTTTTACCAATAATATCCACTGTGCTTCTGGTTAAAACCTGCTCTGAGGATGGCGACGAAACCAGTAGGTTCGGCGGAGTTGTAAACGCTCTAACACTATAAATAATATACCCCAAAAGTCCGGCTAAAACCAAAATAACTGACACCACAACCACCACTTTTGGCGTCAAATATAGTAAAGGTTCTTTAATTCGCCGCTCTGGCATTAATTTAGAATGAAAGTCGTCGTATTGAGATTCGCCTCGCTCCAAGCGGAAACGGCGCATTAAATCTTCTTTGTTTAGCTCTAAAAAATCAACATATTTAGAGAGAAATCCCAAGGCATAAACATTCCCAGGCAGCGCTTCATAGCGGCCCTCTTCCAGTGCCTTCAAATATTTAACTCGAACTTTTGTTTCTTCCTCAGCTTGGTCTAAAGTAATTTCTTTTTTCTTACGAGCAGATTTTAAAATTTCGCCAAGGTTTTTTTCAAAACTAATTTTTCTTCTCTTAAAGTCTGACAAATTTCGCTCCAGGTTTAGTTCGTTATCAAAAAATAGTGACAAGCCCATTGTAAGGTGCTTTCCCTCTAAGAGTCAAATCTTATTGGACTTTTATTAGTATCTGTTCGAGCGTTTTTTGATCGACACTGTTTGCATTAGCGCTAATTACTTCATTACTAGGATTATTTGCTACTTTCCCAGCATTACTTAAGTACCTGGTCGTAAAAAATAGACATCCGGCAAAGGTGATAAACAAAAAGATATAGATTAAACGGATAATGCTTTCTTTGATATACAAAACAACCTCTTTTTAGTTACCAAACGTGTAAACCTTAGCGCCAATAGTAGCAGAACCAATTGATGTTTTACTCGTCGAATCCGGACCGATGTAATTTACAGCCGTAATTTGAGTGTAGAAAGGCGCATTCTCCAGCCGCGACAAGTAATCATCGAACTGGTTGAAATCACCTTTTAATTCAATAGTATATTCCACACTCGCGCCTTTAGGTACAACCGAACCTACTACCACACCATTGGTAGGTACCGATTGAATTTTGACATTCTGACTCACGCCGACTTCAGATGCAATCTTCTCTAATTCACCCATATAATCCAATAAGTTACTGGCTGCCGGTAAGGAATTGTTGATTTTTTCCATATTCGGCGCAATCTCTAACCATTGGCGCATCAATTCGGCACTGGCATTGGCTTTTTGATTTGTCGAATAAATCAAATTTTGCTTAGTCTGTATGGCTAAAGTTTTCTTATTAATTTCTTTGACAAGAAAAAAAATAGCGGCAATCGTTATAATGATGACCGATAGAGAAATTACAGTAGTCTTACGAACTGCCTTTCGAATCGTTACCTTAGGGTCTTCGATAATTTGTAATTTTTTTTCTTGCATTTTATTTCTTTATGGCTATGTTAATGGTGAAATCAACCGAGGTATCAGTCACGCTCGTCGAGATAAGATCGACTTTAGAAAAAAGCTTGTTCTCTATTAACCCATCTTTAAAGACACCCAAAGTATCACGATCCTGAGCAGTACCTACCGCTTGGATAGTCGAAGTGTCCTTGGCCATCGTTACACTTTTTAAATTTATTCCATCGGGAGCAGCAGAAGTGACTCCTTGAATTTTATCGCCAATGGGCGAAACTCCCTTGGAAATAGTTTTAATATAGGAAACTTTTGGCTCCAAAGCCGCCAACTTTTTTTGGGCTTCAGTAGTTTGCGGATCAATCTTTTGACTACTTAAAGTCGAAAGTTGCTGATCAGACGAATAACTCAAATAATTTAAAAGGACAATAAAGCCAATAAAAATAGCAATAAAGAGAATACTGACAACGGTAGTAAGGTTGGCGATGGCACCAACAGAATACAGAGCCTTCTTTTCCTCATATCCTTCGGCTGTCCCAAGGGGTAATAAGGAAAGATTTTCATCGTCTTTCTGCTCTAACAAGCCTCTCATTGCTAAGCCTAGGACGACTGGCGAACTAACCTCTCCGTTTTTAAAAATTAATTTTTCTTTGGCAGCTAAAACATTTTCACCGGTATATTTATTGAGCTTGGAAATTTCGTCTGCCGACACACGTCCGGAAATTATAATGTCTACCGATTCAAGTTCTCTCTTTGATTTATAAAAACCTATTATCTTTTTGATTGTCAAAGCCAGATTCTCACCATCAAATGGAAAACCGTTACTATAACGAACAATCTTATCGCTAAAAGCTGCAACCAATACATTTTTTTTATCGATATCAACTAATAACGATGGGCTGATTTCTTTAAAAGCGCGGGCCGAAGCCAGGGACGATGGCTCAACCGCCACTGGTGTGAGTTTGGCATTTGCAAACACGCTGAGATATGCGGTTAAGGCTTCATGATTAACCGAGGCCAAGAGAACTTCAGCATTTTCTTTGGTTTTGATACTCTGAAAACCCCAAAAGATTTTTTCTGAATCGCCGGGCATGAACTCCCTTAAGTTAAGTTCTAAAGCATCTCTGATATCGTCTTCTTCAATTGAAGGAAAAGGCTTAACGGTTAAGTAAACTAATTCCTCCGGTAAACCCACAACCACATAGTTGCTGCCAATTTTTTTAGGCTTACCCATCTTTTTTAAAGCAATTAAAGCCGTGGTTAGTTCTCTCGGATTTTTTAAAATACCGTTTTCAATAATACCGTCTTTTAATTCGAGCGTAGCAAAAGAAAGGACATGCAAAGCATCGCCCTGTTTTTTCAAGGTAAGCAAAGAAACTCGAGTTCCGCTAATTTGAAGTCCCGAAATCTGCACTGCCCCTCCACACTTCGCCCTCGTCTTCGCTTCGGGCTACGCTGGCAAGCCTCACTCTAACTATGAGCGAAGTGTGTCCTGCGTAGCTTTAGCGGAGTAGGACTTAATATATTTCCTGCAAAGATGTGACTCTTGTTAAACCACCAACGGTTGTAACTGTCGCCTCTATTTTTCTGGTAACTTTTTTATTGAATATCGCTAAATTAAACTCAGCGGTGGATGTCACTTGGTATATTGGACTACTACCGCTTATATTTATTGTACAAGTTCCACCATTACTATTCAATTGAGCCGGCGCAGTAAAATTGCCACGGCTGAAATTCATTAAACCGTTATCTAGACAGGTATGAGCCAAGTTCGAAGCCTGGGCTGACAGTTTCTGATTTTGGCTCACTGAAACCTGGTTTGAAGCAATTACGCCGGAGGCCACTGCCAAAGAAATCGCAGCAGTAAAAATAATTAAAATACCGATTAATAAAGCTTGGCCTTTTTGTCTTGGATTTATTTTCATTTTGCCCTCATCAAAATCGTCGTCTGCACAGTATTTCCTATGCCAGAACCGGTTAACAAAGTAAAATTCATTTTATAGCTAACGGAATTTGCCGAACCATTCTCTGCTTTATTAAAAATCATTGTGCTAGGAACGACTGGCTGAATTTTGATGCGACTCGAATTTAATTTAACCGCTTCACCGCTATCTGTTTTAAGACTTAAATTATTGTCGGATAAATCATACTGAAGTTGATGACCGTCGACAGTTAAAATTAAAGTGTTGGAAGGAAATATGCCATTCACTGCAGTTGCATTGGCAATATCGCTGTTTAGTTTACCTGAAATAAGGTTTGATGTCTCATTTATTTCAGTAGAAGCGTTATTTTTCTTTTGCGCAAAAACCAGGCGACCAGCCAAATCCGTAATGGCCACAATCACAATTGACATCACACCGATGTAAATAATCAGCTCCATTAGTGTTACGCCCCGTCTTTTTGTAAAAAATTTGTTTTTCATGTTTTTTTCCAGGAATAATTTGCGGCAAATCAAAGAGAATAACCTAATGTCACATCGGCCAATACCGGCGTAACTTTATCATTAGTTGTCGCTAAATATGCTTTGTATCTAATATAACGATTATTTGAAAGCACAGAACTGATGTTTTCACCAGAATTAATAGTGTAATAAGTCCCAGCCGTGCCGTCAGGACCACTAAAGTTCCAGGTGGATTGATCATTGTTGGCAGCCAATTGAAGCTTGACACTCGTATTTGCTGGTAAAGTAAGATTGGTCCAAGAAATACGGTTGAAGCCAGCCTTCTTAGTTGCATCAAAGGTCTGAGAAACAAGATAACCGCTTAAACTATAGGTTGACGCCGCACTTAGACTAAAATAATAACCCGATAAATCAATGTAGTCTGTTTCAGTCCAGTTTGCTCCTGATTTAGTTGAACGAGAAACTAACGATTTAGTTCCATCCCAATTTATATCTTTAAAACCAGCAGTACCAGGGTTAGAAACATTAATAATCCGATAAAAATTGATTCTATTTGCGAACGGCGACGAAAAGTACAATCGATATTGATGCGTGTCTGTCAAAGTAATAGGTGAAGAAAAAGTATAAGTCTTCATGGAGTAACCGGTTGTTAAGGCCGCACCATTAGTAAAGACTAAATTATCAACTAATTTAGTGCTGGTGGTTAAATCCTCTATGGTAAAGTGCAGATCATCGGCTGGATTAACTGCAGTGCTTTTGGAAACCATTAAACTCAAACTATTGGCCACTTTATCACCGGCAATCGTCATTGTTTCACCTTCCCAGTTAGCGCCGAAAATAGAACGGGCTTCGAAGGTATCATAAGGATTACCTTCGAATGAGCCATCGATAAAACCAAGACGGTAAATCGGCTCCCTATTTTGAATGCCCCAAACAGTGCCGCTATAAAATAGTGTATTTTGATTTAAATCAGTTTTTTGAATTTTGGGTATTATATTATTTTGCGGCGAAGAATCTCGAATATCAATATAATTAGCTGCGGTTGGTGCTCTGCCGGAAGCGTACTGCACCACAAGATGATAAACAGTTCCAGCAGTAACACTAACTGAAGGAATTGTTATTGTTTTCCACCCAGTTTTATTGAAAAATGATGATGCAGAGCTTAGATATGTACCGCTTGGCAAGCCGCTATTATCCGCTTGAAGTCCATAATTATATTTAGTTCCTGCCAAACTAGATGCCGTGGTTAAATAAACACTGACATTATTAACGGTGCCGTCTTGCTGTGCCGTAAAACGCATATCGGCCTGTTTGGTTGTGTTATTTAATGCGCCAATCGTGGCAGTAGCCGTCATTAAAAACTTATTTCCATAGGTATCATTCCCACCACCTCTTGAAGTAAGAAGCAAGGCACCTGGCGTAGAGGCAAAATCAACGTTAGTTTGGGTTGGGTTTTGCCCTGTAGACCAAGAAGTGTCAGAAAAAAGTTGATTACTCCAGCGGCTGACAAATTCTACCAAAACAATTGGGGAGCCGCCAAAACCGCCAACAGTCACTGTGATCTTTTGAGTCGAAGGATCGTCGCGCAAACTATTATAATTAGGCTCAATTTCACCGCTGCCATTTGAACCAGTTCTGGAAACATTTTCAATGATTAAACTGCGCTGAAAATTGTTGCCATCAAGAGTAACTGATTCTTCTCCAGTAACCAACTGCCATTTATCGGAAATTAACTCAGTGTGATATAAATTTACAGAACCTTTACTAGACGTGCCTAAAGGTAAATAGATACTGTTCCAATCTTCCTCTTTGATTGCTCGCACAGTGTCCAGTGTCTCCTTACCCAAGAGCGAAGCCTGAGAAACTTTTTCTTGGTCTCTCATCGCTTTGGTGCTTGATAAAACCAGTGGCACCACAGCCGCCACTAGCAGTGCAATAAGGCCAACTGATAAAACTACCTCGACCAAGAGTTGTCCAGGGCTTTTCAAGTGAAAAAATAAATTACATTTTTTATTCAATTGTGCCCTCACCATTCAATGTAAGTTGCTTGCTATTGCCACTACCCGAAAGAGTAAGCGTACCAGTATTAATAGTGGAGGTTTTGCCTTTGTTGAACAAAATGTCTTGACCACCGTCAGCGAGGCTCCAACTTAATACAACGCCGTTAGAAAATGTTCTTACTTTATTATTGGCAATATCAGAAGCATTATAAGTCGATCCGCTAAAAAGCGTGAACCGATTACTTTCTAGGTGAATTCCCCATTGGCTGTCACCTAAGTTGGCTTGTGAATTACTTTCGGCCAGTCTTAAAGACGATTCTAGCGTCATGTAATCGCCATCAATATTACTACTTCGGCCGAAGGAGGTTAAGCTCGCAACAGAAAAACCGGCCATTACAACTAAAATCGCCATCACTACCAAAATCTCGATTAGGGTAAAACCCTTCGATGATTTAATATTTCTTCGGAAATTCTGCGTCCCAAGGGCTATATTTCGATTGAAATTCCGCGCCCGAAAGGCCATATTTTTCGCCATATTTAAAAACTTCCGATTAGCTGATAGATTGGCAAGATTATAGAAATCGCCATCCCACCAATCGCTACTCCGACAACAACCAGTAACACTGGCTCGACCAAACTTGTTAAAACACTTAAAGTGTTATCAACTTGTTCTTCAAAATAATCACCGATACTTAATAAAAGCTTATCTAAATTTCCCGTTTTTTCTCCAACCTGCATGACGGAAACCAGCATTTGTGGGAAAATTTTTTCGTTCTTTTTAAAAGCATTGGTTAAAGATACGCCTTTGGCGATGTCTTCTTTGGCGTCTAGTACCATTTTTTTATACTGAGGCAGACTAAGTGCTTCCGCAGTAATCTCCAATGCCTGGACAATTGGCACACCACTTTGCATCAGGCTCGATAAAGTTCTGGAAAATCGAGCCAATTCCATTTGAGCAATTAGCTGTGATGCAACCGGTAAATGATAAACCGTTCGCAAAGAAAAGGCTTTGATTTTTTGGTTACGCGCTAAAAACAGAATTATTATTGTTAATAAAATTACTCCGATAAGCGTAAAAATCGGTCTAGCCGACAGCGCTTGAGATATATCAAAAACAATACGAGTACCTAATGGCAATTTTAAATTTGAATCAGAAAACAATGTGACAAGCTTTGGTAAGACAAAAGTCATTAAAAGAATCACCACTGCGATTAAGCCGCAAACCAGCACTACAGGATAGGCAAAGGCGCTTCGAATTTTTGTCACCAAGCTATGTTCTTTTTTTAACTGTTGGCTTAATTGAGCTAAAACCTGTTCCAATTTTCCTGAAGCTTCGCCGGCTTTAATCAGACTAATAAATACGTTACTAAAATCTTTGGGATAATGCTTTAAACCAACTGATAGTGGCCGGCCATTTTCCAAATTGGATTTTAAAGATGAGCAGACTTTTTCAAAATAGGGATTTTTCGAGTCTTTGGAGATAATTTCCAAGGCTTCAGGCATCCCAACACCGGCTTTTAACATAATCGACAAGTTACCAGTTAAATCAATCTTTTCTAACGCCGTCACTTTGCCGGCAAAGACCTGACCAATATCTTCAGCTTTTTCTGCCACACGGATAACTAAAAAATCTTTTCTTTTTAAATATGAAATAACCGCGTCTTTATCGGTCGCTTCCATCTGACTTTTCCTGATTGTGCCGTCTTGTCCGGCTGCTGTGTATTCGAAAAGCAAAAAACCTCCAGTTTTAAAGGCCAATTTGGTCTTTCTATTCGCTCGTCACTCTGAGCACTTCTTCTAAAGTCGTTATCCCCGATTCCACTTTCATAAAACCGTCTTCCATCATTGTCACCATTCCGTCAGCCAAAGCTTGCACTCTAATTTTTTCCTCAGACAATTCAGAAACTTTAGTGGCCATAATTTCTTGCATTTCCGGCGTGATGGCCATGACTTCAAAAATACCGATTCTACCCTTAAATCCAGATCCGCCGCATTCTTGGCAACCTTTACCTTTATAAATTTTACCTGGTAATTTGATCTTGCCGCCTAAAGCTTTAATGGTTTGTTCTAATTGTTTTTTTTGATCATCTGTCATCTTTACTGTCGTGACACAATTAGTACAAATTTTTCTCACCAATCTTTGAGCGACGACTAAATTCAAAGTCGAAGAAAGCAGGAACGGCTCCACTCCCATATCAATCATCCTAGGGATGGCTCCAGGCGCATCGTTAGTGTGAAGTGTGGAAAGTACCAAGTGACCGGTCAAAGCCGAATGGATGGCCATGTCGGCCGTTTCTTTATCACGAATTTCCCCCACCATTAAAATATCTGGATCTTGGCGAAGCAGACTTCTGAGTCCATCGGCGAAGGTTAAATTAATTTTAGGATTTACCTGAATTTGATTGACCCGCTTTACATCGTATTCAATTGGATCTTCAATCGTTGAAATATTAACTTCAGGTCGATTTAATATATGCAAAATTGTATACAAGGAGGTAGTTTTACCGGAACCAGTTGGCCCGGTCGAGAGGATCATGCCGTGGGGCTGCAAAATGGCTTTATTAACTAAAGTGAAATTGCGGCTTGAAAGACCCAATTCTTCTAAAGTTAAAAATCTTTCAGACTCTTCGAGCAAACGCATAACAACCTTCTCGCCGTAAAATGCCGGAATCACCGAAACACGGACAGCTGTGCTATGCGAATCGTCGGCGCTGTTTTCACTTTCATAACGGAATCGTCCATCTTGAGGTAAACGGTGTTCATCTATTTTGATATCAGCTAGAATTTTGACTCTGGCTACTATGGCCGGATGCACTACAGGAGAAAGACTTACAATATCGCGTAAGATGCCGTCGATTCTAAATCTCACCAAAAATTCTTTCGGTAACATTTCCATATGCACATCAGAAGCCCGCTGAGAAATAGCATATTCCATAATGGTGTTTAAAATATTGATCACCGGTAAATCTTTCGCCATCTGTTCCGCATCTTTTCCTTCTGCTTTGCTCCTAGCGACATTTTCTTCGATAATCTTGGTAAAATCTTTAGCAATTGATTTTTTATAAACACCTAGCGCCTCACGAAAACTGCCAGCGGTCGTAATGAAAGGCAGAATTTTTCTTCCCGTGGATTTTTCTAAAAAATTGATCGCATCTAAGTCGCCCGGGTCCTCCATGGCTACTTTCAAGGTTTGATCATCGGGCGCTTCAAATGGAATAACTTTTTTACTCTTGGCTAGGTTCTCGGGAATAATCTGAACCACCTCTTCTGGAATTTTAATTTTTCCCAAGGAAACAAATTTTACATCAAAATAATCGGCCAAAATCTCGGCCAAATATTCTTCAGAAATATCACCATGTTCGACAATGATATTAGTGATATCACGATCGGTCTTGCTAGCTTCTTCAAAAGCTTGGTTAAATTGACTTTCATCAATAAAACCAGAGCCAACAAGTGTCTTTTTTAGTTCCCCCAATGGGATATGGAGCATGCCCCTCCTTTCTTCGCCAAACTACTAGATAATGTGCAACCACCCCAAAAACTTATCGTAAAACGGAAAAATCTGTAATACCTGGATAATCAGCGCCGCTAAAATCAAAAACGGGACAATTGACACTCGACTATCGCTAACTTTTTTTACCACCAAATATATTAACTGGTATACAATGGCAAAAATAAAAGCGGCGACGAAGAGTGGAATAATCTGAACTGAACCGACTAATAATGCAGTAACAAAAGCGATTGTCGGAGCATATTCGTCCAGCACCTGCCTCTTTTGCTTTTCAAAAACTAACTGGGCAATGAAAAAGATTGAAATGGCAAAAAGAAATGAAAGAAAATAAGATTTGGATAATCCAATAGTCTTCTGCCAAAAGAAGCCGTTCATTCCCTCTAATAAATACTGTCCAAACGATGACCCTTTTACTGCAAAATACAAATTCAAAATCTGATTGGCTAACGAAACAAGGAAAATCGCAATCGAGATATAAACTGCCGGCTTTAAAAATTGCTTAAATTTTTTGCTGACGAGAAAACAGAAAAGCAAAACCACAAAAAGTATACTCGTCCCGAAATACAGAAAGTAAAAGATTATCGGCGTAACATTGTGCAATTCTTCTCCTTAAAACCTTAAGGTAAAATAGTCAAATCTGTGCCAACTTCATAAGCATCTGAATTATTACCACCGTCTGCTGAATGTTTTGGCGTGTTGTCTGAATGTTCGAAAGCACAATCGATCTCATAAGTCTTATTGATCGTACTCACACCAAAAGTATAGTGATACGTAGCAGTATTGGTCGGATCAAGAGGTAATGCAGCCAAAGGGGCTCCAGATGAAATAGCGGTGAAGTTAATTGGGATCCAGCCAGTTGCATCATTCTTTTTACGTGCGTTATCTGTTGAACCAACAGTTGAAAGATACGGACCCACGAGGCCAGTAAAATCATTGTTGTCGGCTAGATAAAGATTTACAGCTGTCGCAATACTGGTAGTATCGGAAAATCTCTGTGAATCTCGAGCCTTTGATAACATTTTTGCCGGGTTAATTGCCACCACAACAATAATCGCCAAGATGGCAATAATTGCTACCACAATAAGTAGCTCGATGAGTGTAAAACCCTTCTTTCTCAAGTTACCTCCTTAATATCTATATTTTATTTACTCTGTTATCGGGCCTTCGATACCTTTAAGCAAGTTACCGACTTTTTCTACTACCTGCTTTGGAGTGACTGAAGATTTTAACAAATAATCAACTGCCCCGAGTTTGAAACATTCAAAAACAGTATCTTCTTGATCAAAGTTGGTCAGTAGTAATACTGGAGTTTTAAAAGTGTCCGGAGTACTACGCATTTTTTTAAATACTGATAAACCATCCATTTTTGGCAGCATGATGTCCAAAACCACTAAATCCGGTTTCCCCTTAACTGCTTTATCTAAACCATCTAAACCATCATAGGCTACTTCAACATCATACCCTTCGGTCTTAAATTTCTTTTCATACATTTTAGATAAAGTTACGTCGTCTTCAACTAAAAGCAATTTGGCTTTTGCCATATTTTCTCCTTGAAAATTCCGCGGTAATCGACAGCTTAACTATATTTTTCCTTCCAGGGAAAAATTCCGCGGTAAGCGAAGCTTACCTATTGATGCTCTTTTTATTCATCTTTATTATATGTAATCACTATAACTCTTGCAACTCAGACGCTATTTTGCGGCAAGGTAAACGAGAATGTTGAACCTTTACCCTCAACAGATTCAACCCAAATCTTTCCGCTCATCATCTCTACAATCTGTTTAGTAATCCATAGCCCCAAACCAGTACCTGTGATCATTCGCGTTTGATCAGTTTTAACGCGTGAGAACTTCTGGAAAAGCTGCTTTTGCCCTTCTTTGGAAATACCTAAACCATGATCTTTAACGTGGCAAACGATATCTTTACCCTTTTTATCCAAGGTAATTTCAATTTCATTCCAGTCCTCAACCTTGCTCTTCTTGCCTTCTGGTGTGTATTTAATAGCATTACCGATAAGGTTCACTAATATTTGTTTTGTTCTGTCTGGATCAGCTAAAATTTGAGGAATATCGGTTGGCGGATTAAAAATCAACTCTAAATTTTTCTCTTTAGCCTGAACTGATAATTCTTTGATACAGTTATAGATCAGAACAATTAGGTTAGTTGGCTTTGGTTTGATCTCAATTCTTCCCTGTTCAATCCGGCCAATATTTAACAAATCATCAACCAAGTCTGCAATACGTCCATTGATGGCCGACATTTCATCTAGCACTTCTTTTGTTTCCTTATTGACGCCACCCGTATCCCCGTCCAAAATCATTTCCAGATAACCTTTAATACCAGTAATCGGCGTCCTTAATTCATGAGTAGCTATCGAAATAAGTTCTTGCTTCATCCGTTCGACTTCCAAATCATGCGTTATATCATTAAAGACCACAATGGCGCCAATAATTTTATCCATGGCATCATGAGTGGCGGCGACGTTAAAGCGGGCAGGAAATAATACGCCGTCATGTCTTTTTAAAAAGACGTTGTTCATGAAAATTGGCTTGCCGTCGGTTAAAACTTTGGCTATAGGAGATTCCTCCCGAGAAATCATCACTTTTTTGTCGTTAAGAATTTGCAGGGTACTTTCCACAGATTTTCCTAATAATTCTTCTTGTAAAAAGCCCGTAATTCTTTCTCCGGCAGCGTTTAGCAAGATAATGTCTCGGTTATCGTTTACCGCCAAAACTCCTTCACCTATCGAAGAAAGTAAAGCGTCGTCTTTCTTTTTTTCCTCTTCGATTTTTTGATAAATATATGACGAATTGACCACCACCGCCGCTGACGAAGTTAGAATATTAAATAGTTTGAGGTCATCAGCAGTAAAGTTTTTTTCTTTCGACGAAAAGACATGAATAACGCCCAAGGTTTGAGACTTAACTTTCAGCGGGGCGACCAACATACTTTTAACACCAGTAATTTTTGCTCGTTCTAAAGTTTCTTTGGTTTCTTGATCTATCGTCTCGATATTAATCGGGATACCTTTGCAAAATGCCTGGCCGGTCGCACCTTCATCTGTTCGAGTACGAAAATCCCTAACCTGAGAAGGGGTCAAATTAAAGGCAGGCAGAGCAGCTTTAAGTAACTTTTCCTTGTGATCAAATAGAACAATCACACCCTGATCGCCTCTTAGTTGTTTAGTTATTAAACCTATAATCGAAAACAAAGTTTCTTCAAAATCAAATAAGGTCGCCACTGATCTGGAAATTTGATTTAAAGCCGAAAGTTCGGCTAGTCTCTTCTTATTTTCTTTTAAAAATTCGGCCGAGGTTAAACTGATAATCGCTAAAGCGGCTTGGTTAGCAATGGCTCTAAACATGGAAACGTCAGAATCGGAAAAGTTTCGACCCTTACGGGCAAAAATACTGATTACACCGATAACTTGTTCTCGGACCATCATCGGTACAGTCATCAATGAATGAAACTCACCTTCCTTAAGCGCCTGTGAAGCGATGTCTGAAGCCGAAAGGTCATTTATTACCACTTCATCACGAGTCGTGACGGCTTTCCAAGAAACGCCACCTTTTGATCTTGGAATTGGCGGCTCTTTCATGATATTATCGCCCAGTCCTTTAGCCGTTTTTCTTACCAACTCGTCATCTTCCAGTATCATTAAAGTACCGGCATCAACCTGCATGATTTTTGAAATTTCATCAAAAAGCGGCTGCCACAAAGCATCAAGATTTTTAGCTTTGGCCGCGATTTGCGAGATCTGATAAAGAGACTGAACTTCTGTTTGTATTTCAGTCTGGACTGCTTTTTTCTCTTCTATTTTGCCCCTCCACACTTCGCCCTCAGCTCCGCATCGGGCTATGCGTGACAAGCCTCACTCTATTTGGAGCGAAGTGTGTCCCGCAAAGCTTTAGCGAAGTGGGGCGTTTAATTAATTTCTAATTCTTCCTTTATTTTCTCAACTAACTCTGTCCCAGAAGTCTTATACTTCACTAGGTATTGCTGTACACCTAGCATTTTAGCTTCATCAATAAAAACTTCTGATGTCCCAAGGTTAGTCAAAATAATAATCGGGATACTCGCTGTTTTCTTATTGGCTTTCAATTGTTTCACCACTTCGAAGCCATCAATTCCTGGTAACATTATATCAAGTAAGACCAAATCTGGCATTTCTTCAGCGGTTTTTACAACTGCATCTTTACCATTAAAAGATGCTTCGACAGCATACCCGGCCAGCATTAACTTCTTCTGGTACATTTTGGAAAGTGTTACATCGTCTTCGACAATCAAAATTTTAGCCATAACCGCTCCCTTTGGTCGCTTTAGTCGAAAGTCTATAAGCGTAGCTTGCAAAGCAAAATGCTTTATAAAGATTTCGCTTGATGAATTTTATGGAATTTCAACTAAATTTTATTTCAGATATTTCTGAATTTTATCGATTATTTGACCAGGCGTAAAATCAGATTTAATTAAGTAATCGACAGCTCCTAACTTTTTACTTTCTTCTCTGTCGCTGTCTTGAGTTAAAGCCGTTAATACAATTACAGGAATTTCCTTCAAGATAATATTTTCTTTCAGACGCTTTAAAACATCAAAGCCATTCATCTTCGGCATCATGATGTCGAGTAAAATTAGATCAGGCTTTTCCATTTGCGCTTCCGCTAAGCCTTCCGTACCAGAATAAGCGAGCTTTACCGATAAGCCGTTCTCCTCTAATTTACGTTGATACATCTGAGCCAACATTATATCGTCTTCAATCATCAATATCTTGGACATTGTTCTCCTTTAAGCCGAGGGATTATTCGATGCTCACTTTATATGCGCTTTTACTTTTTCAACAATTTCACTTGGCGTAAAATCCGATTTGACTAAGTAGTCAACAGCGCCCATTTGCTCACCTTTAGTCTTATCTTGCTCTCCGCCACCAAGATTGGTCGATAAAATGACAGGTAAATCTTTAAATTTAGAGTTTTCTTTGATATTTTTTAAAACAGCAAAGCCATCGAGTTTTGGAAGCATTATATCAAGCAAAACGACGTCAAACTTATTTCCATTAATTTTATCAACCGCTTCTTGCCCATCATAAGCCGAAGTTACATCAAAGCCATCTTTTTCAAACTTTTTAGCGTACATTTTACTGAGGACCGGATCATCTTCAACGATTAAAATTTTAGACATATTACTCCTAGTTTCATGTTAATCCACTTTTTCAAAAGCGGCGGAAAAAGTACTGCCAACACCCACTTCGGAACTATCTAGCCAAATCTTTCCATCTTGTGCTTCAGCAAACTTATTGGCTAAGAAAAGCCCAAGCCCGGTACCTTTTTCTTGACCTGATAAACTTAAATTAGCTTTTGAAAAAATTTCAAATATCCTTGATTGTTGTTGGCGGTCAATTCCAATGCCGGTATCTTTAATATCTACTACCTCTAAATGGTGGTTGATGTTGCGATGGCTAATCGTAATTGAGCCTTCTTGCGTAAACTTTATCGCATTCGAGATTAAATTCATTAAAAGTTCTCTTAATCTGTCAGGGTCAGCTGAAACGAAAATTTGATGATCAGGCTTCTCATAAACAATTG
Source organism: Berkelbacteria bacterium GW2011_GWE1_39_12 (assembly GCA_001029735.1). Lineage (GTDB taxonomy): Bacteria > Patescibacteriota > UBA1384 > UBA12157 > UBA12157 > GWE1-39-12. The sequence continues at coordinate 477,826 of CP011213.1, read as the reverse complement.
TTAAGTTCTTCTCTTTGGCTGGTTCGGCAAAATCATGAGTTAACATCTCTACCGTTTGAACTAGATCAACTTTTTTAATATCGAATCGTAAGTTTCCTTCTTGGATAGCGACAACTTTCATCATGTGATCAACCAAGCGAATCAACCGATCATTGGCAACATATGCCTCTGAAACATATTCTTTGACGTCGTCAGAAATAGGACCTGCGTCGCCATCTAAAACCATCGACAAGTAACCCTTGACTCCAGTCATGGGAGTACGGAGTTCATGACTCATAACCGCTAAAAATTCTTGCTTTTCAGATTCTAACAGTTCTTTTAGTTGTTCGTTTCGTTGATCCATTTTACCTTCCAAAATTATCTACATCGTTTTCAGTGCCGCCATTAATTGTAAATTCATCAGGACCATCTGCAGGATATTGAGGCGCTTGAGGTAATGCCGGTTCTTGAGTATATTGCGGTTCAGGTGAAGTCGGACGGCTAAATCCAGATGGCGTCGGCGCAAAATGAGCCTGAGGTGCTTGGTTCATCGGCATTGAGGCTTGATTTCTTTCGTGCTCTAAAGCGACGGGGTCTATCATCACGTCACGTGGCTTGGCGCCATCAGCCGGACCAATTATTCCCTCTGATTCCAACATATCTAAAAGTCTGGCAGCTCGAGCATAACCGACCCGCAGACGTCTTTGCAAGAGCGAGGCCGATGCTTTGCCAGCCATCACTACGACTTCCTTGGCTTCATTATAAAGATCGTCAGAAGAACTCATATCGCCTCCGCCGCCCACTCCGCCTTGCGACGGCGTATGATAGGATAAAATTGTTTCGTCATATTGCGGCGCACTTTCATTCTTTAAGAAATTAGTAATTTTATCAACTTCTTTATCTGTAATTAAAACACCTTGGATACGTTTTGGCTTACCGAGATCGTTACCCAACCAGAGCATATCACCTTTGCCCAAAAGTTTTTCAGCGCCAGAAGCGTCCAGAATAGTACGGGAATCAATTTGAGAGGCGACCGCAAAAGCAATACGGTTAGTAATATTAGCCTTAATCAAACCAGTGATAACGTCGACAGAAGGACGCTGAGTTGCCACAACCAAGTGAATACCAACGGCTCTGGCCATCTGGGCCAGACGCACAATTGCCGATTCCACTTCATTCCCAGCTTGAGCCATAAGATCAGCCAACTCATCGATAAAAATAACAATGTAAGGTAGTTTTCCGTTTGGCGGATTTTGATTATAAGCTTCAATATTGCGTCTTCCGGTTTCCTGCAAAACTCTGAAACGTCGATCCATTTCCGCCACCGCCCAGCGGAGCGCCGAAACGGTTTTATCGACATCGAAAACAACCGGGCAAAGAAGATGCGGTACGTCATTATAATGAGTAAATTCAACACGTTTAGGGTCAACTAAAATCAATCTTAGGTCATTTGGCGAGTTCTGATAAAGCAAAGATAAAATCATGGCGTTGATACCAACCGATTTTCCTGAACCAGTCGCACCAGCGATCAGAAGGTGAGGCATTTGTTTTAGATCGGCGGCCACAGCTTGACCGGCAACATCGCGGCCAATGGCTAAAGTAAGGTTGGATTTTGAAGCTTTGCATTCTTCACTTTCCAAAACTTCGCGGAGTGAAACAGTGGCAAAAGTTTTGTTTGGAATTTCTATACCAACGGCAGATTTTCCCGGAATTGGCGCTTCGATACGAATCGGGTGCTGAGCCAGAGCTAAGGAAAGATCATTGGCGCGAGCCGTAATTTGATTTAGTTTAACCGAAGTCCCAGGCTTTAATGTATATTGCGTAACTGTCGGACCAACATTAACATCACCCATCGCCACCGGTACGCCAAAATCAGATAGAGTCTTTTGAATAATATCGACGTTCTTTGGGATGTTCCCAGAGGTGGCTTTACCTGACCCAGTTTCCAATAAATCAAGCGGGGGAAAGTTCCATGTTTTGTCCCCGCCCTGGAAAGGCTGAATCATACTGCTATGAGGCTGAGGTGCTTGGCGATTGGGCAAGGTGAAAACCGATGCTCGAGCGCCGTTTTCATTCACACGAACTCCGCCACCAGACGCTTCCCCGCCACTCTCCGGTTTTATTCGCTGCCAAAGATCAACAATGGAAGTATTCATCGTCACAAGCAATCCCACAATGGTTAAACCAAAAAGCAAAATTAAGCTGGCGTAGAAACCAACCATTGCCACAAATAGGCTTCTAATACCACCGCCGATAGCTCCGCCGACCGGGTGAATAAGCGCCGGCAAAAATATCATCAATAAAACAGTGCCGACAACCGTCATCGGCTTTATTTGAAAACGTTCGCTTTTAATTAAGAGTCCAACTCCGTAGGTAAGAAAAATAAAGGGAATTAAATATCCCAATAATCCCCAGAGATCAGTTGAAAGACGTAAGAAAAATTTTCCAGTAACGCCGGCGAGTCCAAAAATACCTAATAAAATGATTAAGCCCAAGATAATCAAAATGACTGAAGTAACCGATTTTGCTGTCTCCGGTTGTACACTCCAATCCATTTCTTCCCAGACTGAAAGTCGTTGACCTTTTCGTCTGTACTTTCTCTTGGCCATAAAAAAATCCCTCCACACTTCGCCCTCTGCTCCGCATCGGGCTACGCGTGGCAAGCCGCTCCATTAACTGTTGTAATTTGAGCGAAGTGTGTCCCGCGAAGCTTTAGCGAAGTGGGGCGTTATTTTTCCCCTCTGAATACCAAAAGTTAAAACAGGTTGATACCCAGTGATTCCATTATATCATTTTCGGAGCAAAAGATCAATCAGCGACCAAAAACAATTATTTACATTATTAACAGGTTTAAAATACATTTTCGTAAAACAAATTAATTAATTTAAGACAGCGCTATAAGGTTAAACGCTTGACAAACGTTGACGTATGTTTTATACTAATATAATCCCATTAACAAATTGTGGATAAGTTCGCTTCTCAAAGACTTCACTAGAGCTTACCCAAGCACATTATTAAAAGGAGTGGGATTAAAGGCTTCCAATCTTACGTTCACCAGGCAGCTGGTAAAGGTAGGATAGAACTCATAAGTCTTTACTCAACAAAGCGCGACGATCGGTTTATAATTAAAATTAATGGACCGCATCTCGATCGCGCTTTTTTGTTATGCTTAAAAAATATGGAGCGCGCACTGTTTCGCACTTTTTTGTACATTATTGCCACATTCATGAAGGATTCCTCCACGTTGGTCGGAATGACACTAAAGGTTGTCATCCCGAGCGCAGTCGAGGGATCTAATATGCAGTTTCGCGCTTTATTGACATTACTTGATACTTATGCTATGTTTTAATGTCACAAAAGGAGGTGAACCATGCATAATCTGAACATTCCAAACTGGTTATACGATGATGAGCTCGCATCCAGCTTAGTGCAACAGCTAAAAGACCTAATCGGAAGAGAATGCGATGTCAAGATCCTGCCTGACGATTCAGACGAAGCGTTCTTCAAAGTATGCTTACCGAAATGGGACAAAGTGATTCTCTTTGCTGGGACAGCAAGCTACGATAACTCTGAACATAGCATCCTGGAAGCCGTCGCTCATATTCTTTATTATCTTTCCCAGGAAGATAACCGACAGATTTTCGAGATCGAACTGTCCTTCACATAAAATACAAGCGCCTAATTAATCCTGGCGCTTTTTTGTTACTATAATGTCACACGACAGATTCCTCCACGTTGGTCGGAATGACACTAAAGGTTGTCATCCCGAGCGCAGTCGAGGGATCTAATATGCAGTTTCGCGCTTTTTTATTTGACTTGTCATGCCGGACCGGCTACAAGCAGGATCCGGTATCCAGAACAAATATTTTTATTATTAAAAAAAACCGGGAAGCGCTTCGCCACCCGGTGGTTATTGATCATTTTTTCACCCTTCTTCTTTACCTCCACTTCTTTCTCAAACGAACAATGATTTCAACGATTATCATAGCTACCACAAAATTACAAATGAATTCCATTTTTTTCCCTCCTGCGATCCTCGTGCATTGAATTTACTGGAATATTTTTGCTGTGATATTCCCGACAAAAACACTACCAATGATAATTATCATCCAGAAACGCCATGAATATTTTTCCCCTCTCATCACCATAATCGGGAAAACCATAGCAAGGAAACAGATGGCCCAAACAATCGATTTCAATTAAAATTCCTCCTTCAAATTGTCAAAGTGCGATTTCAAGCTCTCCGATGCACTATATTTTAATAATGCATCCGAGGTTTGGGCCGGCGGATTTCTCCGCCAGCCGACCAGTTCGATCACTTTACAACCCATCGACCTATTGCTCTCCATGGTAGTTTCGTAAATAGCAAAAAAGCCATGCGAATCACAAATCTAACTATTCTACCAAATCCATAGGCTCCTGCCAGCAGAATCTCACAGACTACCAAGCCAATCATCCAACTAGCTAATCCGACGCCAAGACCATATTGAAGTGCAATAACAATCGCCAAACAGCCTACAGATATCGGGGCCGAATTTAAGACAACCCATAGATAACCACCACTTGAAAACAATCCGGTTAAAATTGGTATTGTAATCAAAAAAACCAGAGAGATAGGAAAAGCTGAAGGACTTACTACGAGTGTCATTAGAATCGCAACAATTCCGGCAGCCCCGCTTACCGTCGTCATCATTCCCCGCATTTCATCACTTCTCTCCCATTCCGAATCATCCCAATGTCCAACAAACATCATGGTTAATGCAATGGCGGGAATAAATAAGAGGAAAAGTAAGACCAGATCTGTGAACCACATGTTGACCTTTATACCCATGTAGGACAAAGACGGAATTGGTCTAGAGAACATCCAGACCAGCCAGAAGATCGATTCAGCAATCATGACCAAAAAGGTAACCTTAGCTCCGATTTTATAATTACGGAAACTCTGAGATTTCATCCTTTTCTCCTCCGCGTTAGCCCGCCGGCAAATATGGATCCCGGATCTAGACCGGGATGACATTAAGGTACGATCAGATTAGATGATATCTAATCCTGAACAGAGTACTGTATCATAAATCAATTATATTGTCAAGTGTTTTCGTCTTATTTATTGACAGGTTAATTTAGCTGTGTTATAATGTATTTAGTCGGTAGTTTTCGACAAATATATTAGTCATTGCGAGAAGCTTGCGACGAAGCAATCTATAGATCGCCACGCTTCGGCTCGCGATGACAGAAAAAGAAAAATGCAATATTTACAATCATTAGAAAAATTAGGGTTCAACCAAAAAGAGCAAGAAGTTTATTTTGCCCTTCTTCAGCTTGAAAAAGCGACGGCCAACGCGGTCGCCCAAAAATCCAATATCAAGCGGCCGACGACTTACGATATTTTGTATCGATTGCAAAAACAGGGTTTTATTTACGAATCATTCGAAGATAAAAAGCGCTACTTTATCGCCCATCAGCCTGAAAAGCTTCTGGATATTATTGAAGCCCAAAAACGAGAACTCAAAAACGATTTGCCAATATTGGAATCGATTTTTAACACCAACCCTAAGAAACCAAAAGTGGCCTACTTTACCGGTTTTGAAGGGATCAAACAATTATACGAAGATACTCTGTCGTCACTTAAATCTGGCGACGAGATACTAGCTTATGTCACCAACGACACTGTAAAATATCTCGAGGACTATTCGATTGACTATGTGAAACGACGCGTTGTCAAAAACATCAAGCTTCGAGGGATATACCAAAACACACTTGAACTAAAAAAATATCTCGAAGATAATACCGCTCAACTTCGAACCGTAAAAATCGCCGATTCCAAAATCTTCCCCATTAAAAACGAAATTAATATTTATGCTGATAAAATGATTATCATTACTTATGCGCCCGAACCTTTCGGTGTCCTCATTGAATCTAAAGAGATCGCCCAAACCCAACGCGCCATTTTCGAGATGGCATGGAATGGATTAAAGTAATTATATTTTTACTAAAAAACCGGAAGACAATGCTCCCGGTGTTATGGAATTAGCCCTAAATTCAAACATTTAACTTTACTACAAGTAAATTGTCTATTGCTTTTAATCTTAACCGTTCAAAACGGATAAGCTTTTCAATTAAGCAAACAATTTCATCAGACTCAACTTGAATATTTCTTCGAGCTAATGCTGATATTATTGCCGAGATGGGTATCCCGGCAGGAAATAGACCGCATAATGTAAGAACGGTACTCTCTAATTCCGCTTCGTCAACTTCAACAATTTTTGTTGCCATCGTCCCATCCTAAAAAACAGCTTTCACGATCTCTCTGTGATCAACGTATGAAATAATCGCAAATGTCGTAGATCGAAATCACCCCGACTACGCACCGGTTTTCATCGACGACCGGCAAACATCGGACCTGACTTGATATGAACATGTTTATGATGGTAATTATGTCGTCACACTCTACTATAGCGAAGGGAGCAACGCCACTCATAATAGCCGAGATTTGGCTATCGCCGCAAATACCATCGGCCACAGCATTTACAATATCACGATCAGTTATGATGCCGATGATCTCAAGTCTGTCGAGGCTCGCTACTATCGCAATCGAGCCGATTCCCCGTTCTTTCATCAATCTGGCTGCATCGACGATCTTGTCCGTTCCCGTCAGGCATGCTGGTATTTTTCCCATCAAATCTTTTGCAGTCATCCATAAGACTCCTTCAAAACATATTTGCGCTGCCGTTTTCGCGATCTGTTACATTTTACCTAAAATTAAGCAGTAAATCAAGAGATTTAGCCTATTTTTCACTATTAGTTATTTATGAATTCAAAAGATTTTTGCGTTCAATTGAAAGATTTGAAAACTTTTCTTCAAGTTCTTGAATCTTTGACTTATCTAGGGTCACATGTTCTCTAAGCATCTGAAGTATTTTGGACTGATCCTCGGACAAATCAACAATCGCATCCAGAGAATTAATTTCCGCCTGATTTTCTTTGACTATCTGTTGAAAATGCCCAATTGCACTCATAACTTCCATCAAGAAAGCCATATTTTCTTCCAATGGGCTTTTCGATTCCTTTTCCGGTTCTGCTCCGGGTATTTTCTCGTAAGGCATTGTTTCAATCAAGTTATCTCCTTTTCTTTAATATACCATATTCCAATTGCATTATCTTGGCAAAGTTTAGTAAGATCAAACTAATAGAAATTAAAAAAGGAGAAGAATGTCTGAACAACTGACACAAGGCCAAGAAGGTGAAGATTTTGTCGCACCTGAAAACGGTCATGAAACGGATACACATAGTGTAAGATTAATGGAAAGATTTGCTAATTTTGCGGTGAAGTTTCCTGGCGGCAAGTTTTTAATCCCTGCTGCAGCTCTAATGGGAATGATGGTTAGCCAACCTGCCCAATCTAAAGAGCTGGGTGCGAGAGAATTTCTAAAAATTCAGGGCGGCATCAGAATGGCACTTCCGGCAGAAGCAGCTGCCGCGTTCCATATTGGCGGAGCAAAAAGAACCCCTGAAGGTATTGTTGCAAATAGCGATCGAGATGTCTTAGATTTAAACATGAAGCTCGGCGATGTTTATCATCAAACAAATAGGTTCGAGGGGGAATATATTGGAAAGGATACGGACGAGACTATCAGGGCTGATGAAAAAAAGTTCAATGAGAAAATTTACGAAATTTGCGGTGAAGATGATAAGCATACTGCTCACTTCATTCAAAATCGACTGCAAGCAATAAGAAAAGATCAGTGGCCAGACGGCAAGGGCGATCATGCGAGAATTGTTCGTGAAGTACAGGCTCCGACATCAGACGGTTCTTCAACAACGGTTAAAGAACCGATTCCGATTGCCTGGGCTACCATTGGGGACGTCAACGAAAAAGTCAGAGAAGACTTAACTGGTATGATCCATGAACTATGGAATTTAACAGATCCAGGTGAAAGAGCTGCAGCAATGGAAGAAATCACCCGTGAGGAATTTAGGATCATAGGGGCCGGCGTCGAAGGCGTAATGAAAAACAATACCGTAAACAAATAATAATCTCTAAATACAGAAAAAGACCCCGCCAAGGGGTCTTTTTCATTTTGTTATATTTATTTAAACTTCGATGATTACTGGTATCACCATAGGTCTTCGTTCTGTTTCGGCATATAAGAACTCCCCTAATTCGTTGCGCATCGCCTTCTTGATGAAATCCCAGTTAGCCGGGTATTTTTCATTATGCTTCTGAAACATCTTTTTGATCTCTTGACGTGCTTTAAACACCAAGTCTTCCCTCTCGCGCATATAAATAAATCCGCGGGAGATAATATCTGGAGACGTTACAATTTTTCCGGTTTCGTGATCGACGGTTAAGATAACCACAAAGATACCATCTTTGGCCATCGCCTGACGATCGCGTAAAACAATATTTCCAACATCACCGACACCTAATCCGTCAACTAAGACGTAAGAGGCATCGATTTTCTGAGCGGAAATATTGGCTTTGCCATCATGAACTTCAACGATTTGACCATCTTCAATGGCGAAGGCATTACCTTCTTTGACGCCCATTTCAACGGCTAATTTGGTATGTAATACTAAATGACGATATTCACCATGAATTGGAATAAAATATTCAGGTTTAGCAGTTGCAATAACCAATTTCAATTCATCTCTCTTAGCATGACCAGAAGAGTGAATCTTTTCACGTTCTGCACCGTAATAAACTTCGGCGCCTAAACGATAAAGGTTGTTAACCGTATCAGCAACAGTGCGTTCGTTTCCTGGAATAGCTCCGGCAGAAATAACGACTGTATCGCCTTTTTTAATTCGAACCTGTCTATGCTCACCGGTCGACATTCTAACCAATGCGGAATATTCTTCACCTTGTGAACCGGTACAGAGAATGGCAATTTTGTCATCGGAAATATTATCGGTGCGGCGAATATCGACTAAGATATTCTGTGGCACTTTCAAATAACCCAGATTCATAGCAATATTGATTGCCTTTTCCATCGAACGTCCGGCAATCGCAACTTTGCGATGAGTTTTTTGCGCAGCATTTAGCACGCCTTGGATTCTGTCCAAAGACGAAGCAAATGAAGTAACAATCAATCTGCCCTTTGTCTTGGTAAAGATATTGGCAATTGTGTCATGCACGACGCTTTCAGCGATTTTTTCTGATTTGATTTCAACATTGGTTGATTCCAACATCAAAACTTTCACGCCTTTTTCAGAAAATTCATGAAGCTTGCCTAAAACCTTTTGGGATTCAAGCTTATTTGTATCTAATTTAAAGTCAGCAATGTGAATGACAAAGCCGTCTGGGGTATCGAACGCCAAACCGACGTCATCCAAAAAAGTGTGCGAAAACGGAATAAATTCAATTTTAAACACACCAAGTTGAATCTTGTCGCCTGCCTGAACAACACGAATATTGGGCTTAAGGCCGAATTCTTCACATTTGCTTTCAATAAAGCCGGCAGTTAATTTTGTTGCATAAATTGGACACTGTAATTTTGGCCAAACATAAGGAATGGCACCAATGTGATCTTCATGTCCATGAGTAATAAGTAAACCACGAATCTTATTCTTGCGTTCTTCCAAGTAAGAAATATTTGGGATAATAAAGTCGACGCCAAGCATTTCTGATCTAGGGAACATCATTCCGCAATCGATCAAGATAATATCGTCGCCATACTCATAAATCATCATGTTTTTACCGATTTCGCCGTTTCCTCCAAGAGGAATGATTTTTAATCGAGGCGATTCAGCCTTGTACACTTTAAGCGGTTTGTTTTGGGTTGTCTGATTGGTGAAATTCGTTTTTTTAAAATTTCCCTGACGATAACCGCCGCTTTGAGGACGGCGACTAGGTTTAGGGTCTGTTGTTGTAGAAATGTTATTCATACATAGTCTTTCTAATACGAGAGCTTCTAGCTCTCCTTAATGAGTTCCATTATTTCAGGAATCTTTTTAAAGTCATCTTTCATCGTTTCTTTTAATGATTGTTGATAAAGTCCGGCAGCCGGGTGATAAAGAATCAAGTAAACCTGACCAGCTTTTTTATAAGCTTTGCCGTGGACTTGTGAGATCGATTTAAGTTGAGGGAAAAAAACCTGCATGGAGTGTCGCCCTAAGGTAACAATTAATTTTGGCTTAATCAATCTAATCTGGGAAATAAGATAATTTCTGGTGCAAACACCAACTTCTTCTTCTAACGGGTCGCGATTATTGGGCGGGCGGCATTTAACCACATTGCCAATAAAAATATCTTCACGTTTGAGGTTGATAGATTCCAGCATTTCATCTAAGAACTTGCCGGCATCGCCAACAAAAGGTAAACCTTTTTTATCTTCATTTTGTCCAGGTCCTTCGCCAATAAAAAGAATCTCGGCATTGGGATTACCGGAACCAGGAACTGCATTTATCCTTCCCCTAAAGAGAGGACATTTCTTGCATATTTTAATTTCAGCTGCAATTTCATCTAAGTTCGAGTAATTCATAATTCAAAAAAATTTCTAAATTCGTCGAGTTCTTTTTATTGATCATACCCATAATAGCATTGTTTTTTGAGTTTGTCAATTCTCAATCGCGATTTAATAGCTTTTCGAGCGATTGATATTCTTCTTGCAAACCAAACTTTGTCACCCATTTTTTTATATAAACCATATCTAATTTCTTTTGGATGTCCATGACTGAAGCAATATCTTCCAGCTGACGGGTTGATTCTAAATCACGAAACCAATCGTTATTTTTCTATGTCATCTCGAGCGAAGTCGAGAGATCTTTCCATTCCGAATTGTCTTTCTCAATTAAAAAGATTTTCTTATCCCGTCTCCACCTTTTTAATTGCTTTTCTCTTTCCAAGATCGAATTAACATCGGAAGACGACTCAAAATATACTAACTTCTTGCATTTATATCTTTTTGTAAATCCGTCATTTAGCTCGTTTTTATGCTCATAAACTCTCCGAGCTAGATCATTTGTAATACCGATATATAGAACCCTACTAAAACTGGCCATTATATAAACATAATATGTTTTCACGATTCAAGATTCCTCCACTCGTTTCACTCGGTCGGAATGACATTCTATTGTCATCTAACAATATTTTCATCATGTCATCTCGAGCGTAGTCGAGAGATCTTTCTTTACTAGACTCCTCCATGTTTGTCGGAACGACATCTTGTTTTCTAACTCTGTAACCTTTTATTTTTTCCTAGACACTGGCAATAAATCAGATATGGAATTAGCATCCTGACAATAAGGAAAAAGCTATCCATCATTTTAAGTTTTTTTTCCGCGCTCATCTTGCGGAAGATTCGGTTTTGTTTTTCTTGAATTGATATTGTTTTCATATTTTATCCTTGATAAAATTCCGCGACAAGCTTTAGCTTGGCTATTAATTCTAATATATCATAAAAATTAAAAAACCGTGAGATTTTGCCAAATTAATGACAATTTGCTCACGGCTGATTGAAATGACGACGAGGTCATGGACCTTCAAGGAGATCTGGATCTTGCCTCCAGAACTGCCACCACTTCTTCTTTGCCCGCTTTTCTGCGCGAAGCTGCTCTTCGGCCAAAATCCTGGCTTTTTCCTGTTCCAGTTTTTCAGGATCCGTCAGGGCAGTCTTCCGATCAAGTCCACAGCCTTGGCAATGCGAGTGAGTACTCCATATCAGAGCGCCACAATGCAGGCAAGTCGGCAAAGGGCCATTCTTGTTGCCGCAATCCGTGCAGTAACTAGGATTGCCACCTTCTTCATGACCGCATTTCGGACATTTTGTTGCCATTTAATCCTCCTTAACAACCATGACTGTTTTTCTGATTCGTTATGGAACTATCGAATATATACCAAAAAACTGATTTTGTCAACCTGTGACACCAAAAAGAGACCTTTTTTCCGGTCTCTTTTTCATATATCGAGAATTCTTTTTTATTCTTTAGCGGCTTTGATCGAAAGCGAAACTCTGCCCCGTTCCTTATCAATTTCCATGACTTTCACTTTAACGACTTGGCCGATTTTCAAGACGTCTTCAATTTTTTCTACCCGTTCGTCGGCAATCTGAGAAATATGAACCATACCATCTTGGTTTGGCAAAACTTGAACAATGGCGCCGATTTCTTTGCCAGACATTCTGTCTTTGACGATAGTGGTCACTGGACCTTCATAAATCTTACCTAATTCGACTTCTTTGGTAACGCCTTCGATATAAGTCAAAGCTTTCTTAGAAGCTTCTGGTTCAATTGAGGCAACCGTAACAGTACCATCATCCTCGATATCGATCGTAATGACTTCTTTGCCACCGCAATCTTCAATCAATTTGCGAATATTCTTGCCGCCAGGACCGATAATTTCACCGATTTTATCAATCGGGATTTTCACGGTTTCAATTCTTGGGGCATATTTGGAAAGTTCTTTGCGAGGTTCAGATATAACAGCGTTGATTTTGCTTAAAATTGTGTCATTTGCTTTGCGAGCGGCAACCAAGGCTTCTTGTAAAACGTCGAAGTCCAAACCTTTTAATTTGGTATCTAACTGAATAGCAGTAATACCATCTTTAGTGGCGGTAATCTTAAAGTCCATATCTCCGGCAAAGTCTTCAATACCGGCAATATCAGTCAAAATCTTATGTTTTTTGCCATCTTCAGAAGTCATTAAGCCCATAGCAATACCGGCAACAGGAGTTTTAATCGGAACGCCAGCATCCATCAAGGCTAAGGTTGAACCGCAGGTAGAAGCCATTGAAGACGAACCATTTGAAGCCAAAACTTCAGAAACAACACGAATGGTATAAGGGAATTCTTCACGTGAAGGAATGACAGGAAGTAAGGCTCTTTCAGCTAAGGCGCCATGACCAATTTCTCGGCGTGATGTTGAACGCATTGGTTTAACTTCACCCGTTGAAAATGGTGGGAAGTTATAATGATGCATATATCTCTTGGTACCTTCTTCTTCCATTGTTTCAATGATCTGTTCTTCAGAAGGTGGTCCAAGGGTGATAATCGACATAACCTGCGTCTGACCACGAGTAAATAATCCTGAACCGTGGGTGCGAGGCAATAAGTCCACTTCAACCGAAATCGGACGAATCTCGTCGATTTTACGGCCGTCTGGACGAATTTCTTTATCAATGACAGCTTGACGAACTTCTTTTTCCAAAACTTGGCCAAAAGCTGATTTTAATTCAATTTGCTTATAGTTACCTTCAAAATTTTCCAAAACTTCTTTTTCAAAGGCAGAAATTTGTTCTTGACGCTTGGCTTTATCTGTTACATAAACGATTTCGGCCAATTTCTTGCCAAGATATGATTTAATTTCTTTAATAATTGCAGGTTCTTCAGCTTCTTCAACCGTATGCTTGGTTTCAGAAATAAGCTCTTTTTGAATTTCAAGCGCTGGTTGAAGACCTTTGTGACCGAATTTTATGGCTTCAATCATAGTCTTTTCGTCAACTTCGTTGGAACCGGCCTCAAGCATCAAAACTTTTTCTTTATTTCCGGCGACAACCAAGTCAAGTTTGGAATTTTCCAATTGCTTAACGGTTGGGTTCAAAACAAATTCACCGTCGATTAAACCAACTCTGGAAGCAGCCACTGGACCTTCGAAAGGTGCGTTTGACTGGCAAAGAGCGGCTGAAGCGGCGATGATGGAAATGATACCTGGGTCGTTTTCTAAATCGAAAGATAAAACAGTGATAACAACCTGTACATCATTCTTGAACGCTTTTGGAAACAAAGGACGAATCGGTCGGTCAATCAAGCGGCAAGTAAGTATTGCCTGTTCTGACGGACGGCCTTCTCTTTTAATAAATCGTGAACCAGAAATCTTACCGGCGGCATACAATCTTTCCTCATAATCCACTAACAACGGGAAATAATCGATGTCGTCGCGAGCTTCGGCCGCAACAACGGCGGTTGCCAAAACAACGGTATCGCCATAGCGAACCGTTACAGAACCAGACGCAAGTTGCGCCAATTTACCAGTGGAGATAACTAATTCCTTATCTGCAATGGTCGTTTTAAAGTCTTGGGACATTTTTGCCTTTCAAAAGGCATGAGAACGTAGAACACCTAAAGAGAGAAAAACAATTTTTTATCCCTTTACCTGCTCTACGCATCTCACGCTATATTAATTTTTAAATCTATTTATTCTGTCATCGCAAGTGTCAATGTGGCGATCTCTGAAACAGATTGCTTCGCCTACCGACTCGCAATGACCGATTGACTGTCTTATTTTTTTAAACCTAAATCTTTAATCAGCTTTGACATGCAAAAACTTATTATTTCTACAACTCAAGAAACAAGTTTCTCGCGAAGAGGTTCTTATTTCTTAAGACCTAAGTCCTTGATAAGTTTTTCATACTTCCTAGGTTCACCCTTTTTCAAATAGTTAAGCAAGCGGCGGCGTTTTCCAACCATCATCAATAAACCGCGGCGTGAATCTGAATCTTTGGCATGCTTTTTCAAATGCTTGGCTAATTCCATGATTTTTTCAGTGAGCAAAGCTACCTGAACTTCAGTGGAACCAGTGTCATTTTTGTGGGTTTGATATTTTTTGATTAAATCGACTTTCATTATTTACTACCTTTCAAAAAATAAGCATGTTGCTTTTTAATTAAATCAACTTTTGGCATTTTTTCCTTTGTGTCATTTCCTAGTCCGCCAGCTGGCGGATTATCCAAGAAACAACCAGCCCCTCGACTACGCTCGGGGCGATTAAATAATTTAATGATTCATCAAGATTATAGCAAATTTTCTACACTTTGACAAGCTACTCCTTGAAAGCTGTAAAGACATTGGTCTCTAACAGACTCATTTATTTGTTCGTATTACTAAAGAAAGCCTTAGGCTTTTTTGCCATACTTACTTCTTAAGAAGAAAGGAGAAGTAATGGAACCAGCAAAATTAGATATCCCGTTTGTCCCAAGTACGGCGGAAAAAATTAGAATTATGGTCAAAATGGCAAATCTTCAAGGTGGCGAAAGAATGGCCGATCTTGGTTCAGGCGATGGTCGGGTGGTAATCGCTTTTGCCAAAGCTGGTGCCATTGCACAAGGTTTTGAAGCTGATCCAAGCCGAGCCATGTTAGGACAAAAAAATATTATTGTTCAGGGCATGGAAGATGTGGCTCGAATATCGGAAAAAAACTTCTGGAAGGCGGACCTTTCTGAATTCAACATAATTACCCTGTTTGGTATCACTAGCATGATGAAACAAATGGAAAAGAAATTAAAAAAAGAACTCAAAACAGGAGCCAAGGTGATCTCGAATACTTTTATTTTCCCCGAATGGGAACCTGTTCAAGTCGAGAACAACGTTTATCTCTATGTTAAGAATTAAAAACCCGAAGGTTTCCCGTCGGGTAGAGAGATGTCTCTAGAGTAAATAATCAAATTCGCAATTGCTCCCCTTCAAGCGGTTCGAGTCGACATTCGGTCGGGATTTCGTCCAAGAGCTGAACATTCTCCACAGTACCGTAAATGTGTGTTTCCTTACCAGTAGAATCTTTCAGCCACGGCATTTCTGGAGAAATAAGCTTTTTCCGTATAATACCATCTTCGATTTCGTCGGCATGAGGATCATGGATGTGGCAACGATCCTCCGGCAGAATCTGCAGGTAGACAACCCGAGGGCAAACAGCCCCAATTGTCACCTGATAGATTTGACCAACAACTAGTTGACTTAACCAATTAGAAGCAATACTCAATAGATTCTCCTAAGGTGTGACATCTAGCTGCATTATAGAACCGGCTTTTCTTAATTGTAAAGATTAAAAAACCCGGCGAACACCGTCGGGTTGTTACATAAAATCAATCTATCCTATCCCTAGGATCGAAGTTTTCGACACATTCGTGGAGTTCTGCACAAAGCTCAGCTTTGGTTCGATATTTTCCGTCCGCTTCACACTTATTCAGGTCAGCTTCGTTCTTGACCCAACACGGACCGACAGTTTTTCCTGGCTTTGCGGCGCCGGCCATACAGCCCTTGCTGCATCGAAATTCGCAGGCCTCTATTCTTCTTTTTAGATCCGACATGCTCAAACGATAGTCTTCACATAGATCAAGCTGCTGTTTTGTTCTTATTGAACATGGTAAAGATCTATCTTCATGGGCGTGAGCCAAGCAACCTCTTTCCCCTCCTGGCTCAAGAGAAAAATGGGGACAGTTGACAACCAACTCTTCGACCTCTTTCTCTTCTCTAAGTATCTTTAGCGCAACGGTTAGCGCTTCTGGACTTGTCACAAATCCAGCAGTTCTACTGGAAGTATCGTGAATTATCAAGCCAATTTTACCGCCATCTCCCAATTGAGGAACTAACTCTAGTTTACCGCTGAATGAAGCAAAGATAACAACGCCTCCCTCTTTACGTCGTTCAATAACACTACCGTCAACAACCTTTGTTTCTCCCACGTGAATTCCCCTTTCTCCCAAATCCTAAACTGAATATCAATCCAGAAATAGCGACAATTACCCCTAATATAGCTATACCATAACTCACAGTGCCACCTCCTTGCGTCTAAGCGTTTTTTTGGCTCTGAAATGCTTTGATTTTAGCGATAATTTCGTTCTGGACCTCGGCTAAGGTCTTGCCATCAAGATGGAAAGCAGCCGCAGCTGTGTGTCCTCCACCGCCAAATATTTTGGCAATAGCGGAAACATCAACACCGGAAATAGCGGCGCGCAGAGAACCGTGCACACCGTCCATTTTTTCAGAAAGTAATATGGCAAAATCAATGCCAGGGGCAGTTTTTAAGAGTTCATCAATGACGCCTGAAGAAGCAGCGCCTTCGGCACCACTTATGGCAAAGTCTTCCTTGGTTACTTTAGACCAGACAAACTTTGATTCTGGTTCTTCAACCACGTTGGAAAGAATTTTGCCCCAGAGCTTAAGAGTAGACAAAGCTTTAGTTTTGAAAACATGGCGAATAATTTCTTGCTGTTTGGCACCTGCTGCAACCAGTTGAGCGGCAACGGTAAAAGATTTTGGTGTAGTGTTGGCATTCTGGAATGAGCCTGTATCAACGATAATGCCAGTAAGCAAGGCGGTCGCAACGTCAATATCTAATAAAGGTTTTTCTCTGGCAAGTGATTCCACTAAAGCTACCAAAATTTCAGCAGTTGACGTGGCCGTCAAATCAACCCAGTTAACCTTACCAAAATAATCGTTGCCCGGATGGTGGTCGATATTAACTAACGGAGTTTCAAAAAAGAGATCGGTATTTTGGTCATAAATAGTTCCCAAGCGCTCCAAGTCAGGCGAATCTAGGACGATAACTAAATCATATTTAAAAGAGCCATGGTTGAAAGATAGATCCTCAACCGAGAAAGCGCCTTTTGTTGGAGTAATTACAATATTGAGTTTGTTTTCTTCAGGCAAGTTCTTATAGCCCATTTTATCGACTTTAGTTTTAGTCGTGTCGACTGTGATAATAAAGTCTTTTGTACCGGAAAAACTGGTTTTAATACATTCTTTGGCTGGTAAGAACTGGTAAACTCCTGGAATCGGATCTGTAACAACAGCGGTAGCTTCTTTGCCGAGCTTGGTTAAAACCATTTGAAGCGCCAAAATAGAACCGAGAGCATCTCCGTCGGGATTTTCATGAGTTAAAAGCAATACGCTCTGAGCGCCTTTTAACAATTCGATTGTTTGCTGTTTTGGCGTAAGTTCCATAATTGCTCCGCAATTTCCGCGACAGGCCATTGGCCTATCCATTAGTATTTCCTGGGTTTTAGTTAGTAGCTGATTTTAATATCAACAAGCAATAATAGCAAGAGCGAATTTGTTTGTCGGCTTTTCCGATTAATATCAACAACAATATAACTTAAAAGTAAATTTGTTTGCGGTTCTTTAATCTATAGTTAACAAACAAATATAGCAACTTAGCCAAGCCTTGTCAAGGGTTCAATATTATGATAAAGTGAGGATATCAATACTAAATTGAATCAAAGCCCTTCGACTACGCTCAGGGTTAGAAAGAAAACAAATGCCAATTACTAAATCTGCCAAGAAATCATTGAAGGTTTCTCGGGTGAAAAAAGCACAAAATTTGAAAACAAAAGTCGCTTTAAGCAAAGCTTTGAAGAATGTTGATGAAAAAACTGTTAACTCGGCTGTCTCAACCATCGACAAAGCCGCCAAAACCGGTGTCATTCACAAAAATAAAGCTGCTCGTTTAAAATCTGCTTTAAGCAAAAAATTTAGCACCACCAAAGCCAAAGCTGAAAAAGCGGAAGCAAAGGTTGAGAAAAAAGCTGCTACTCCTGAAAAAAAGGCCGCTCCTAAAGCTGCTGCAAAAAAGGCTCCTGCTAAAAAGTAGCAAAAAGGACTGACGTCCTCGGAAATTTTCTAAATTATAAATTACTGTTTACTTACTCAAGGAGGGTATGGAAAACAAACAAACCGATTCAAGCATCGATAATGCCATAAATTCTGAAAGCGCAAATAGCGCTTTTAAAAGCGAAAAGAAAGCTGAACTCGAAGAAAAAGCCGTCTATGGGGCAGGCTGTTTTTATGAATTAACTAAATGGCTGATTGCTGTTGTCATCTTTTTTTGCTTGATTCACTTTTTTGTCGCCACCGTCTTTATTGTAGACGGAGTTTCCATGGAACCAAACTTTCATACCGGTGAAACCGTGATTGCTAATCGTTGGCAATATATTTTTGGTAACCCTGAGCGCGGCGATGTTGTTGTTCTAAAATTTCCCGGCGACCCGGTTCATAAAAAATATATAAAAAGAATTATAGGAATCCCTGGAGATACAATAGCCATTAAAGACGGTGAAGTATTCTTAAACGGTAAGAAATTAGATGAACCTTATTTACCAACAGAAATGCTAACCATGCCAAACGTGAATCGTACTCTTCGCGGCAGTGATTACTTTTTGATGGGAGACAACCGACCAAACTCTTCTGATTCTCGCGTCTGGGGTATAGCCGATAAGAGATTCTTGATTGGCAAAGGTTGGTTAATCATTTGGCCATTCAATCAAGTCGGCGTTATCCAACACTACACTTTTTAATTAGCAATAAAAAACCGACCAATTGACGTTTTTTTGTTATCAATTATTCTAAGAGGCTACTTTTGACATACCAAAATAAAAAACTTGCCTAGAAAGGACAGCTGTATTTACAGAATAGATTATTCCACAGTTGGTTCGTGCGAATTAGCTAAAAGAGTGCCGACAAAGGAGATTAAAGGATACAAGCCACCGATAAATGCTTCTAAGGTTGGTGATGGATCCTCCGACTCATACCAATCAGGCTTAGAAAAGTTTTCTTTCATAAACCTTTTAGCCCATGCGTCTTCTACCCCGAAAACAATAGCCAACGATAGATTTTTCATATAGATACTGGACGCAAGCTGGTTTGGCGGAAAGTCATCTTTCATTTTCAAATATTTTCTAAAAGCCATCCATGGTTTTAAAGCTCGACTACCTTCACTTGACCTCGCTGGCATCATACCCGAAATTTTTACAATCACAGATGCGGCCGCCATAGAACCAACCCAAAAAAGCAAAGTAAATTTTGGGTCAGGCGCATAAAAAGCGCTTTGGATAAAACCAAGCAGTGACAGGAAAAAGAGTCCAATGCCTGTCAACCGCCAGCGGCGATGAACTGAAGCAGGATTACTAATAAAGTATCCTGCATTTGTCGCTTCATCATAGACACCAAGAAAAACCTGAGCCATCTTGCGTGAGAAGATATGGTGTCCCACTCTCATTTCCACATCGTCCTTAGTACTCTTATAATTTTCGGTAAATATTTTCGAAAGCAAAACTTTCTCGAACGGTTCTAATTCCGGACTGTCAAAACTTTTTCTTTTACCAAATGTAAATCCATCCGTTTTTTTAATGATAAAAATATATTTTCTTTCCGCCAGACTGATTAACGTAGCCGCGATTTCCCTCGAACCAATCTGGCCATCAATCAAGACTCCAACCACCGCCGGCGAAACTTCGGCTGGCATTTTATCGTTTGGATCTACATTTAGAGATATGATTTGGTCTTTCCTTCTCTTTAAAAGCATAAATAAAGTAACGATCAAAGTGGCAAGAGGTAAAATTACCGCTAAAATTAGATATGACTTGGCAGAAACTGAAGAAATATTGTAAGCAATATTTTTACTCAGCGACGGCTTAATCATATCTTTGGGAAACTTGGTCACGATCGTCAGGGTTGAAGATGTTGTAATATCACTGGCTTCATAAACGAGTACTCGATCATCTTGAATATAGTTTCGGTACGAACCAACACCGTGAACCGCATAGGTAATTTGCTCTACTTCATTTTTCTGAAATGACCTGGGTAATTTTACTTTGGCCGTTAAATCTTGGATGAAAACACCCGGGCTATCTAGTAAAATGATTCTGAGTTCATCGTGATCAGAAAAAATCTTTAAAGTGTCAGAGATATTTTTACCGTCGGAGAGAACTTTACCGTTTGGTAATACTTCAATATTAATGCTTTTACTTTGAATTAATGAAAATTCTGGCGTATCTGAAAAGTCGGTGGCTGCCTGTGAGACGTTTGAGTTTTTCAAGAAAAAATAGCCACCAAAAATCGCTACCAAAAATAACGAAAGAACAAAAAACTTCTTCCAATAGAAGTCCACACCGTGTAACAGCGCTTTAATTAAAGCAAAATTGTTCATCCCCACCCTTAATTCTTCAGAATCAAGCTCTTATTTACTGCAAAATTTGGCTATATTTCTAATAGCATTAGAAATTCCGCGACAAACTCAGTTTGACTACTAGCAATGCTAAAGCCGCTTCTTTTCCTATTTTACCAGTCTTTAGTTTGTGATCAAAGTCTAACAGAGTATCATACGAATTCTTGAGTTCATCGAACGTAAAATTTCCGCATTGTGCCAAGGTCTTTTGGACCACGTACGGGTTCATCCCCGCTTCTTTTTGAATCGCCCATGCTTGCCCGCTGGCAGGATAAGCATTAGAACTGTGAAGCCTGTCTTGCAGATCTTTGACGATCAATAAATTACGATATTGATAACAGATCATCGAAAATATATAAATTTCGTTTTCGCCAGCATGTTGCAATTGGTTTAACTCATTTAAAGCTTTTTTAAGATTTTTATTGCCCAAGGCATCGACTAAACGAAAGATATCTTTCTGTGCCTGCGATTGAACCAAAAGCTCAATTGTTCCGGTCGTAATTTTATGGTTAAAAGTGATTAATTTATCAAGCTCGTTCGATAGCCGCCATAAATCACCACCGACACTTTCGTACAAGAGATTAATTGAAGCTGAATCAATCTCCCCGCCCTTGGCCTCTGTCTCTGATTTAATCCAGCGTTTAATTTGAATTTCTTCCATGGGCAGAAATTCCTGAACCTTATCGACTTTTACCAGTTTCTTGAAAAGGCTAAGTCTCTTATCCGGCGCCGTCTCCGTAAAAAGCAATACTGTTGATTCGGGCACTTTGTTTAAGACTTCACCGATTTTTTCCTGAAGTTCTTTCTTTGCTTCCGATAAAATATTTTCAACAATAACCAAACGAGTTTTGGAAAGAAAAGGCATGGCCAATATCTGGCGAATATATTCATCGAAAGTTAGCTTCTTGACATCTAGCACAGCCAAATTTGTATCACCAAGAGAAGCTGAAATAAATTTCTCTTTCAGTTTTTTTTCACTTTGCGCTAATCTGTAAGAATCTTGTCCATAAAAGAAAATAATCATTTCATCCTCGGTTGATTTCTATCTATCATTATAGTATCATATTGAGTTGGCTTGCCAACAACTGAAAGCAGGAGGTTGCAATGCAGAGATTAAAAGTTATTCTAGCCCATGGACCTTTCTTCAGGATGATTTCAAAAATCCTGGGAATAACGGAAAGTCAGGTGATCACAACCGAGTTCACCTACACTGGTCGAGAAATTCTCGCCGCTCAAGATCATTTTCCCGGCAATTTGATATGCCCTGCCATCTTCCTGATCGAAGCTATGGCTCAGTCAGCAGGTCAAATCGCTGTCCGACGTAAAGAACTGCGTGGACTATTACCATCGCTCTCTGGAATTGAGCGATTCCGCGTCCGTCGCCCTATCAGGCCAGGTGCAGTACTAAGGATTGAATCAGAGATCGTAAGATTGCGCTCTACGGCCGGCAAGGCCGAATGCAAAATTTACGACGACGATCAAGAAGTCGCCGACATGAAGTTCACGTTCACTCTGACCAAGACTCAATAACACGCCAGAGATTGTTATCAACCCTTCGCCTAATATCGAAGGGTTTTTTAATTGACAACTGAAGGAAATAGGGGTATTATGCGGGTATTCAGCGCAATCTTGACAACCAGGAGATAACAGATGGAAAGAGTGAGAATCGCGGAAGCGGGCAAGCATTTACCGCCTTGTGTTCTAAACAATGAAGAAGCTTTGAGAACTTTGGCGGAAAATGGTGTCACAGAAACAAGCAGCCATAAGCCCCTAACCGAAGAGATAATCTTCAAAACTATAGGTATAAAAGAAAGACGCCGTATGGCGGCTGACCAGAATATTTCAGATATGGGAAGACTAGCTGCAGAAGACACTTTGAGAAAGGCTGGCTTAGACTGGGACGATATCGACATACTGTGTGTCGGCACATCGACCCCGGAAACCGCGTTTCCATCGACCGCTTGCACGATTCTAGAAAAGGTTGGAGGCCCTAATATTGAGGCCTTTGATATCTTAGCGGCGTGCACAAGCGCAATATATGGTATGAACGTGGTCAAATCCAGACTTCTCGACGAGAAGAAATACCGTTATGGATTGGTTATCGGAGCAGACGCCATTGGCTCCCGACTTGCCAGTACTACAACAATAAACTGGGATATCTGGGGCGACGGCGCCGGCTGTGTACTTCTAGAGAAGATAGACACGAATGAAGAAACCGGGATTATCTGCTCTATCGCCAAATCCATTCCTGAAATGGCTCAGATGGCAGTAAGTCGGCGACTTGGCACGCATACATGGTCAGACGACGTCCTAATGGACGCGTGGATGGAGGGAACGAAAATTCATGAATTCGTTCTATCGGAAATCCCTAATCTGATACTCGAAACGATTATTAAGGCAAATGAGCCTGGCTGGACACAACAATTTCAGCATGTGATTCGCCTTTCGGATGTCGGCCTGATTCTGCCGCACCAAGCAAACGGTAGAATCCGTAAGCCAATTGCTAGAAGCTTGGGCATACCAGAAGAAAAGATCTTCATGAATGTGGAGTTTTACGGTAACACCTCATCAGCGTCCATTCCCATTGCGCTTAGCGAAGCCAAGGATTCTGGCGCAATCACCGTCGGGGACTACGGAATCATGGTTGGGTTCGGAGCCGGACTTACCTTGTCAGCGATTCTATTCCGTCTATAGGAAAGAAACGTATCAAGGAGGAGATCAGTGCACCCACGAGAAATCGTGGGTTTTTAAATCAAAATAATTTCGGTTGAGGTTCAGGCTTTTCTTCCTTTGGCAACCTGGCAATTAAGGATTTGAAACCCAACCTGTTAAATAGAGCAATAGTGTTTTTCTGATCGTAATGATGAATCTTAGCATCAGAAAGTTTGAACTCGAGTGGGGCATCGTCAACAATTTTGCTTAATTTTTGACTTAAATATGCCTGTTCCTTGTTCTCTTTTAATAAGGTATGAACTTTTCCACTAATTAGTTCAATATTTTCATAAATTTTATCTAAACTTCCATTTTCTATAATAAGTTTTGATGCCGTTTTCTCGCCTATTCCCGGCACTCCTGGAATATTGTCTGAAGCGTCGCCTTTTAAAGCTTTGAAATCAACAAATTGCGAAGGTTTCAAACCATATCGTTCTTTTACCTTCGCGATATCGTACATTTGCGCGAGCGTAACTCCCCTGGCCATCGAATAAACTTTGGATTGTTCGTCAATCAATTGCAACAGATCCATATCGCCTGTCACATATATAAATTCGAACTTTTCATCAGGAAGTTGAGGCTTGGTTTTGGCAACAATTGTCGCTAAAACATCTTCACCCTCGTAGCCTTCTACAGCAAAACAGGGAACATTCATAGTTTTTAAAACGTCCCTCACATATGGTATTTGAGCCGAAAGATCCTCAGGAGCCGCCGCTCGGTGGGCTTTGTATTCGACAAAATCAGCGTGACGCTTGGTTGGTTTAGGTAAGTCCATGCCGACAGCCAAATATTCCGGCTCCAAGGTTCTGATAGCGGAAAGAAGAGCGGAAGTGAACCCGTAAGCCGCCTGAACCGGGTGTCCATCTGAAGTCATTGAAGGCGGTAAAGCATAATATGCTCTGAAAATTAGGGCAAAAGCATCAATTAAAACAAATCTGTTCTTGATCATATATTCATATTCTACCAGGTTTATTAAATAGATAAAGGGTTAGAGCTTTCTTGCATTACTCCATAAAAGTTCAAATAAAACCTTATGGGTTTTTACGATTGAGGAGTTTTGCAATAAAACGGCATGCACGTCTTTTTCATAAGAAATTAAAGCTAAATTATCTTCAAAAATCACAATATCTGTGTCGAGAACGACTCCTTGTGGTAATATTCTCGCTTCTTGAAAAGGTTTTTTGTATTTTTTGACGTACTCGATATCTTGGCCATCGCCAGTTACGAGTTCTCTGATTTTCAGTTTCTTCATAATTACTCTGTCGGCAAAGCTCTTAAAATAATCGCCTAAATTTTCGGTTATATGGTTTGGCGAGGCGATCGCATCAAATGATTTAGCCTTAGCAAACATTTCATAGACCTCAATTAAACCACTTTTACCTTCGTAAAAACGGACTTTTGGCTTGGAAGCAGAGCGATTATAGAGAGATTTTAATTCAGGTAAAATACTGGCTAAATTTCTTAAACGATTTTTAGCAATTTCTTCTAATTTTTTCGGATCTTCGGCAATATAGCGGCGGCGATTGTTTTTCTCCTGATAGTAAACCAGGCCCTTTTGCTGAAGAGAGGATAAGATATCGTAACAATAGGTTCGTTTTAAACCGGCTTTTTTGGCAATCGGCAAAACCGTGGATTCGCCCAGTTCCAAGGTAGCTAGGTAAATATTGATCTCTTTTTCGTCTAAACCGAGGTCTTTTAAGGTTGAATTGATGTCCATACAGTCCTTTCGTCACTAATCTACGACTATATACAGTATACAATGCCTAATTTACCTTGTCAATATGATAAATATAAAGAATTATATAATGATCAATTATCGTCACTAATACTTGACAAATGGCTAATATTGTGTTACAATAGGTAGTCAAGATAAGGATTTACAGGTTTGAACCTTAATAAGTTGTCCGAACCTGGTGGATGCCAGGTTAGCCCCTTACCTGATAACAGGTTCAGGGGTTCACCCTTCAGATCCCTTTCAAAGGATTTGAAGCGGTGAAATACACTGTGGAGATAACAGATGAGATCCTTCTTAATAACATTGAAAAGAATAGTAAAGGTAGTACTGTATTTCCCGATTGTATGGCTGATCTGCCCTGAATGGGTGGGAAGCTTTGTGACGGTTTTCACCGTCGCTATGTTTCTAGAACATCATTCGGCAGTATGGGCCATTGCTTCGATTATATTGATCGGAACAACTATCTTTCATCTTGCTAGCCTGAAACTTGGCAAAGAAGGTGACTGGCTGGCAAAAGGATATGCAAGCTTTCTCGACAGGTTAATTCCTGACGATATTATCTGCATACCTTAATTTCGCCCCAGGATTTGCTCCTGGGGCTTACCCTCGAGACTCCTTTTAAAGAGTTTCAAGCGGTGAAAATAAATTCTTAAGGAGACAGAAATGAAAGTTAATCAGGAAGCTCTACTAAAAGATATTAAGACGATTTCACCAGATGCCGAGAAGGTTTACCGGAAACACCAGCAGACAGTATCAAGCCTGTTCCCAAATATAACCGTCGGCACGCTTATGGTTTCACTTGTAGTCGCCCAATCCTTAACAATCGCTCATCTAGTAAGTGCAGCGGTTGCATTCACAATCGTTGGGACAGGTGGAATCCTCAGTATCTTCTCGATCTTCTGGACGTCAAAACTCGAACGACGCATCATCAACGACTACTTCTTGATGCGCAAGCAGATTTCTCCAGACGAGAAGGAGGCGGTCATTGCATATCTGGAGTCGAAGTTTTTCAATTCTGATTGCCCTCCCGAACAAATGGAGTACGATCCATCTGTTCGACTTCTTGTTAGCCTAGTCAGAGTACTCGGCTAACTCTTTCTAATAAAACCCCAGGGATAAATTCCTGGGGTTTTTATATGTTTAAAAAAGCCTGCTTTCGCAGGCTATCTCGTTAAGGCCAAATAGATCTCAATACGTTTTCTCTCCTTGCGGCTAGCAGGAAGAGAGCGAAAATCGAAGGGAACAGATAGATTGTTGCCGGTTGTGGATTGCCGGTTATTATTACGGCCAAAACCGTTAAAAAGTAACCGATTGCATAACCTGTAAGCGCAGCATAGGCAAGAAGTGGCTTCTGAACCTTTCTGGCGAAGTTTATCGCCATCATGACAGCCAAGCCTGGAAAAATAATGTCGCCGGCACCTAGCTGAAACAGCGAGTTTGCGCCGGTTGGCACCGAGATTGCCGTTTGCAAACCCTGGCTATATTTGGAAAGCGTCAACATTTGTTGAGTACCCCACACTGCCCAAACATCGTAAGCGGTACAGCCAATAGCGATAACAATAGTTTGCCAGAAGCTAATTCTCTTGAAGAAAACAAGAAAGAATGCGCACATTATGGCCGACGAAAGATTTATCATCAGCCAGTGATGCGGAAATCTTAACTCCATGGCTAGAATCAGTGACGCCGATAATATCGCTACAATCGGTCGCCATCCTGGCTTTAAGACAGTTAATCCGAACTTGAAAAGGAAATAAGTGATCAACCAGTTTGTTACCATTAAAACCGAGGGAAGGAAACTAACATGGTGGGTTAAGATATAGATCGACATTGTCAAAAGGAGTGTAAATACTAAAAAGATGATGACGATCCAGTAAACCAAACGGCCAACCGACGGCTTTTCCTTTTCGGATCTGTGGTTGATCCCAAAATCAATCTTGGTTGCCACAAAAAACACTGCCAGGATGATAATCAGCTGAACAACATATGAAAACATATTTTCCCCCTTCTGATATTCATTCCTAGTCAACTATAAGTTCATAAAAAAATATTTGTCAAATAAAAAAGGCTGGCTTATCACCCATATGGGTTTTACCAACCTTGATAGTTATGAACGTTTTGCCGTCAGCATTAGATACAACGGCGTAAACGCCTCGACGACTTTTTCACTTTCGAGCTTGAAGATGCAGACAATTCTGATAGGCTTTTCAGACGGGCCATACCTTCTTGTCACAAACTCATGCTCGAAAAGCACAGAGAGATGAAAAGCGACAACATGTTCTTTGAGCCCAGTCTCAGCCGCAATCTTGGCCGTATAGGATTCACCTTTCGACCTTAAATATTGGATGATCATGACTCTCGCAGGATGTGCCAAGATATATGCCTTGGCAAGTTGTTCTGGTGTTATTTCCGGTAGAGACATTTCGTAAACCCCCTCTCGACGCTATCGCCTGAATCTATTTCTGATAATCTCCCATGGACGCTTCAATTCCTGAAGAGCACCAACCCATATCAACTTGCGGTATTTGAAGCTCGGCTTCAGTAACAATCGTCCATAGAACCAGCCGAAGCAGACAAGATAGAGCGAGGCCCAAACGCCAAATCGGCTCATCTTCTTAGGCTTGATTGTCACGTGCATACCATTGTGACGATCATAGTTCTCACAACACTTCCGGCCTTCAGCCATGAAACGTTTGGTCATCGGCGTGCCAACCAAGGGGACTAGATTCAGAACTTGGAGATAAGTAATTCCCCATTTAGTCAGCTGCCGAATACTACGCCAGAAAGACCAAAATGTATCTTCATCCGTTCCAGCGATCGTCATCGCCAAGGTATTCAAACCCTCGGCGTGAAGATTGGCGAGACCGACTCTAATATCTTCAGCCGTCTGTTCTTTGTTGAGAAGCTTCAGGGCTTTATCGTCCGCTGATTCGATGCCCATACAAACTAAACAACAATTTGCCTTTTTGAAAAGAGCCGCAATTTCAGGAGTTGCATCAGCTACTCTTATCTGACAGACAAAGCCCATTGGAGGGACCAAATCCTCTGCAACCAGCCGGTTGAGGAATTCGATGGTAACTTCTCGGCTCCTAGGAGTACCGAAAAGATTATCATCGGTAAAGAAAATGGCTGTCGTTGCCCATATCTCCGGGTAATTCTCTTTGAGATTTCGGACTTGAGCCACACGCCATTCGACGGTTGTACAACGATATCTTGAGCCATACATGCCGGCTACGCCACAAAATTCACATTGATAAGGACAGCCGCGACTGAATGTGATTGGTACAAGATTCATGCGTTCCAGGCCGACAATACTGTCCAACGCTGGAAATGGTAGTTCAGACAATTCTTGCTCGGTCAGAAACGGCCGATTCGGTGTAGATCGAATCGTTTCACCGTCCCACCAGTGAATACCTGCGATTTTACCAAGATCAGATCCTGATTCGAAAGCAGCGATCACTTCTAGTAAGGCTTTGTCACCTTCGTTCCGGACAACTACATCGGCTCCTGTGATTATTGATTCCGCAGGTAAAACAGTAGCATGTGGTCCGCCAACAATGATCTTGCCGACAAATCCCATGTCGATAAGTTTACGGATCATGTCATGAGTGGGGTAAATTGTGCAACTGATCGCACTAAACCCGATGACATCATATTGCATCAAATCTTTCAGTTTGATCTTCTTGATCGATCCAACATAACAATCGACCTGATAGCCAGTTTGCCGCAAGATTGCCGCCAAGAGCGGAATACCTCTCGGCATCCGGGTCAGGGCGTAAATATTGAACCAGTCTACGCCAACTGGCTCTACTAGTGCGATTTTTTCGATTTTCAAAATACACCCCCCCAGACTCGTGTCTCTTTCGAGGTCATCATATCAGAATAAATCAGATTAAGATAGACTTAGCCGTTAATACGTTTGAGTAAGAGTTCTTTAGTGATTTTTCTATCCGACCAAGGGATTTTTTCATTACCAACAACCATACATTCCTCGGCACCTTTGCCAGTTATTAGAACAATATCGTCTTTATAAGCCATATTAATTGCTTTAGCGATAGCTTTTTTGCGATCATAAATTTTAAAGAAATTTTCTCCTGAAACTTTCGGTTTTTTAGGGTCGGCGCCACGCGGCACACCGGAAGCGACTTCTTCAATAATCTTGGAAGCGTCTTCTGTGTAAGGATCTTCATTGGTTACGATAACAACGTCAGCAAACCTTCCTGCCAGCGCTCCTAAAATTGGGCGCTTGGTTTTGTCTCTATCGCCGCAAGAACCAAGGACGGAAATGATTCTTGCCCGCTTGGCCATCTGCAAGGTTTGAAAGATCTTTTCCAAAGCATCCGGCGTATGGGCGTAATCAACTAAGACCGTAAAAGACTGTCCAACGTCGACTTTTTCCATGCGTCCGGGGATACTTTCGATTGACTCTAAAGCTTGCTTACAGACGCTCAGGTGGATATTTAAGGCCACTGCAACGGCCGTCGCTGCCAAAGCATTATAGATATTAAACATGCCAGGCAATTTTAGTTCGTAAGCGACTTGACCAATCGGAGTCACAACACTAACCAAAGAACTCGAAGGCTCAAGCAATATTTTTTTGCCCAAAATTTCTGGTTTAGTAATATGACCGTTTTCTGGCTGATCCGTGCCATAAGTATAGGTTTTTCGACTCGGTAAATCATAAAAATATTTTGCCGTTTTCATGTCATCAGCGTTGATAATATTTATCGAATTACCAGAAGAAAACATTCTACCCTTAACATTGCGGTATTCTTCAAACGTCTTGTGATAATCTAAATGGTCATGAGTGACGTTGGTGAGGACCGCGACATCATAATCAATGCCGTAATTTCTATACTGGGCAATTCCATGAGAGCTTGTTTCCAAAACAACCCAATGGCAACCGGCCTTAACACATTCTTTTAGAAATTTCTGCAAACCAAAAGGCGAGACATTGGTCATCTTTGTCTTATTATCCCATTCCTTGTCGCCAATCTTATAGTTAATGGTTGAAGCCAATCCAACATTGTAATTGGCTTTTTCCAAAATTTTGGCAATCATGTTGCAGGTTGTAGTTTTACCGTTAGTTCCAGTAACACCAATAATTTTCAGGTTTTGAGCCGGATTGCCATAAATAGCAGCGGCCAGCATACCTCGGAGTTTATGCGACCAAAGAATGACCGACGGCGGTAAAATTTTACGTAGTTGATCTTTCATTACTTTCTTCTAATTTTTTCTAAAAATTTAAATAATTTATACCAAAAAGGTTGAAAAACAAAATCATAGCCGCCGGTTATTTCCACCGTGCGACCACCGAATTGTCTTTTGAATCTGGAAATGCCAGCATATTTGTGAACGTCTGCCGCCAGGACAGAATGCTCGACACCTTCGGGAGCGACTGCCAGCAAATCGTAATATTTGCAGCCCTTGGCTTTGGCTTTTTTCATGGCTTCAAAGTGAATGAGATAGGGAGCCATCACATTGCGAAATTCATTACCTGAAGCACCATAAAGATAACTAGCTGTTTCATCAAAATACGTAACTATTTCAGCCGCAATTACTTTACCTTCAAACCTAGCTTCCAGTAGCTCAGCGTACCCGTTAACGCCGAGATTGTCAAGCAACTTTTGGAAATAACTTTTTGGCCGAATCGAAAAACCATCACGATCAGCCGTCTCTTTAAACAAACGGTAAAATTCATCGACGTTACTACTTGATTCAACCGTAACACCCTTCTTTTGAGCAATACGCGTGTTATAGCGACCCTTTTCTTTCATTGCGGAAAAGATTTCTTCCTCGGTTCCGGAAATATCAATTACCTGCCGGCATTCTGGTTGAACTTCTTCAAAAGCTTTAATAAAGCCATTTTCCTTTAATTTTTCAATAATTTTTATATCTTTTTCTTCTAAGATTTCCAACCTAAAAAATATGGAGTTTTTTCCGCCAGCTGGCGGATTGGCAATTTTTTTAATATTTTCTACAAAATTTTCAATATTTTTAATTTCAGAAAAATTCACTTCAGGTGAGTATAGAAATGTTTTACCTAAAAACAAGTCGCGCGACAGCACAAAAACACCATCGACATTGTCGGCCTGCCAACCCTGAGTAACACGAAAATCAGCCCATGCTTTAGTTTGTAATAAGGATTTCATCGTAACTACATTTTACTATAATTTTCTCCTAATGAAAAACGCGCCTAAATAGACGCGCGATAAAATGCATTTTAGTACGGTTCTTGGATAGGATGCTTGACGGCCATGGCAAATGCCTTTGCCAATTGTTCGGCTTTGCAGTTGCCGTGTGTACGAAAGACCCAACCCGGACCTAAAAGAAGGCTGATGAGATAAGAATCATAGCTTAGTCTGGCCTTCATGATACCGGGCAATGCTTTAGCAGCATCAAAGTAACCGGCCTTTGACAAAGCATCTGCACACATCGATACTGTCATCAGGCCGATTCTCTCGAAATCCTTAAGCTTAGAGTTTCCGCCAAATCCGTCTATGAGCAGAAGGTCTATTTCACCTGCCCAAAATTTAGCAGGCTCGGCGTAGCCGACAAAACCAGGAAAACCATCGAGTAATTCGTAGGCTCGCTGAAGCGTCGGATAGGCATGCTCAGTCGAGATATTATGCAGACCGATTCTCGGTGAGGCTATACCACAATGTCTGATCAAATAGTCACGGCCAAGTTCAGCCAAGCCGGCAAAGACTTTTGGATCATCTACACGAGATGTGGCGCCAATATCTGTAACATAACGAATCCCACCCATTGTCGGAAAGCCGCCAATCAATCCCGGCCGTTCAATATCCGGGTTCATGTAGTTCTTAGCCATGGCCATTAAGTCATGGCTATTCTTTGGAGTAACGATCGCATTAATGTCGCCTCGTCTCAGAGCTTCGAAAGCCGCCCTTATTTCCGAGGTGTCAGTATTACCGGTTTCGTAATATGCGATCCGACCCATGTCATCCATGGAAAAACCTTCTGAGCTGCCCTTCTTGGCATAAACCACCAGATCGAAGTCATTACTGGGCGAGCAGTAACGAGATGCCAAAATTGCTGCCTTAATAACCTCCTGTGCTCCGTAATCTCCAGCCGTTGCCAGCGTGCCAATCCTTAATGGCTTCATCTAGTCTCCCCCCTTATCCTTCTGCCCTGTTCAACCGGCAGAAATTATGGTTTAATATTAATGAATTTAAGAAGAAAAGTCAATCCCATACCTAGGAATAAATATGTATATTTTAGCCATAGAATCCAGCTGCGATGAAACAGCCGCATCGGTCATTGAAAATCCGCCAGCGGGCGGAGAAAACGGTATCCGTATTTTATCGAATGTAATTGCTTCACAAATCGACATTCATAAGGAATTTGGTGGTGTTTTTCCAGAGAAAGCTTCAAGAGCTCATGCCGAAAAGATTATACCTGTCGTGGAGGAGGCACTAAATGGCATTGATCCGGATTTAGTTGCTGTCACAGTTGGCCCCGGTCTGATTGGATCCCTTCTTGTTGGTGTTAACTTTGCCAAAACTTACGCCTTTGCCAGAAATAAACCTATTATTGGCATTAACCACTGGCTCGGACATATTTACTCAAACTGGGCAGAAGAGCCACACCCCCAATTCCCCGCTCTCTTTTTAATCGTTTCTGGCGGACATACCGGTCTAGTCTTAATGGAGGATTACGATAAGATCAAACCTCTTGGCGAAACTTTAGATGATGCCGCGGGCGAGGCGTTCGATAAAATATCAAATTTATTAGGGTTAGGCTACCCGGGCGGACCGGCTATATCAAAAGCGGCCGAAGAAGGCGATCCGAAAGCCTTTAATTTTCCTCGAGCGATGACCGACCGAAAAGATTATAACTTTAGTTTTTCAGGGCTCAAAACTGCCGTATTAAATGAAACTAAAAAAATGGGTGAGCTTTCTGAGAAAAATAAAAAAGATATCGCCGCTTCTTTTCAACAAACTGTAGTTGATATTTTGATTAACAAAACTATTAGGGCAGCATATGAATACCAACCAAAATCGATTTGCCTCTGTGGCGGAGTTTCCGCTAACAAAGAGTTAAGGGAACAGATGCAAAAAGCCGTAATGTCATTGCGAGCTTCGGCGAAGCAATCTCTCAATCCGTCAATAGATCGCCACGGCCTTTGGCCTCACGATGACGAAAAAGTCAGTTTTCATGTCCCCCCGATTGTTTTGAGTACCGACAATGCCGCCATGGTCGGCCTTGCCGCCGCTTATATGGACAAGTCAAAATATACGACATTCGAAAATATCAATGCCGATTCGAACTTAAAGCTGTAGTTTCTGTTTACTATGTCTTGCTCGATTTTAGCCTTACTGGCAAGATCTGCCTTATAAAAAACTCCTAGGAAATCCGAGGAGTCGATAGTTCTTTCATGAATTGTAACCAATCTCGTTGAGCTTACGGCGAATATCATCTTCGCTTAGTTCGGCAAAGAGGCAAGAAAATTCGCCGCGTTTTTCTGAAACTTTCCAACTGGTTTGCTTTTCGATTTCTTCAGCATCATTTTCCAACCGAAAGGTTATATGACACCAATAAAAATCTGTTTGCCGATCGAAATGCTGGGAAATGATAATGTCAGCATCGCCGTCCTTCAATAACCGGACAAAGATAGATTCGAAGTCATTACGAACGATTTTTCTACACACAAGACTTCCCCCTTTCTCAGACGAGCAAATTTTACCAAGTTAAAAGTCACATTGTCAAGCAGTTAGAGTTCTGATAAAATAATCTTATAGCAAATCAGAGATTTGCGCGGAAATTTTAAGCGATAAATTGTGAAGTTAAAATTATGCAAGAAGAATTAGCCAAATCATACAATCCGAAAGAAACCGAAGCGGATATATATTCGTTATGGGAAAAGTCTGGTGCCTTTAAACCTATTGCCTCTGACGTTTCTGTCGTCCCTTTTGTTATATGCATTCCACCACCAAATGTGACTGGTTCTCTTCATATGGGTCATGCGCTCAATAATACGATTCAAGATATTTTAATCCGTCGTGCTCGAATGAAGCAAATTCCCACCCTTTGGATTCCTGGGACCGATCATGCTGGTATTGCCACTCAAAACGTGGTGGAAAAAAAGTTAGCCAAAGAAGGTAAAACCCGCCAAGAACTTGGACGGGAAGAATTTGAAAAAGAAATATGGCAATGGGTTGACGAAAAAGGCCATATTATTATCGATCAGCTTAAAAAAATGGGCTGTTCGTGTGACTGGTCAAGACAACGTTTCACTATGGACGAAGGTTATACCGAAGCCGTTAAAACCGCTTTTAAACATTATTACGACAAAGGCTGGATCTACCAAGGCGAACGCGTTATTAACTGGTGCGTGCGCTGCCAAACTTCCCTTTCCGATATTGAAGTTGAATATATAGAACAACCCGCCAAGCTGTATTACTTTAAATATGATAATGATTTTCCGATCTCGATTGCCACTACCAGACCAGAAACTAAACTGGGTGATACTGGTGTAGCTGTGAATCCAAAAGACAAAAGATATGCAGAATACATTGATAAAACTTTCACAGTTAACTTTGCTGGTGTAAAACGAGAGATAAGAGTTATCGGCGACCGAAATGTTGACATGACTTTTGGTACCGGCGCCGTTGGAGTAACTCCTGCCCACTCACTGGTTGATTATGAAATGGCCGAAAAAAATGGCTTAGATATAGTTAAAGTTATCAATCAATATGGGAAAATGACCAAAGAGGCCGGCCAATATGAAGGGTTAAAAGCCAAAGAGGCAAGGGAAAAAATAGTTGAATGGCTAAAAGAAGAAAACTTACTGGAAAAAGAAGAAGATATCACCAACAATTTAAGTGTTTGCTATCGTTGTAACAGAGAGATCGAGCCTCAACCATCAAAGCAATGGTTCTTAAAAATGTCGGAATTGATCAAGCCGGCCCTCGAAGCGATCAAAAATGATGAGATAAAAATTACTCCTGATCGATGGAAAAAAGTATATATCGACTGGATGGATAATATTCGTGACTGGTGCATTTCCCGACAAATTTGGTGGGGGCACACTATTCCAATCGAAGGCGAGACAGATGTTTTGGATACTTGGTTTTCATCTGCCTTGTGGCCTTTTGCCACTCTGGGTTGGCCCGCCGGGCAGAGCCCTCTGGGCGGCGCCTCAAAGGATGTCATTGCGAGCCAACAGGCGAAGCAATCTTGCGATGACAAATTAAACGATCTTTCCTATTTCTATCCTACCACCATTTTAAGTACCGCTCGAGATATTAATATGCTTTGGGTTGTTCGAATGATTTTCTCCGGATTAGAGCTAATGAAAGAAAAACCATTTTCTCAAGTCTATATTCATCCAACCGTCTTCAATAAAGAAGGTAAGCGTATGAGTAAATCGCTCGGCACAGGGGTTGATCCTCTACTTTTGATCGACAAATATGGAGCAGATGCTACCCGATTTGGTCTAATGTACATCAATACTGGGACTCAAGATCTGAAATTTGATGAAGCAGCTATTTTAGCCGCTCAAAAATTTGCCAATAAAGTTTGGAATATTGCCCGGTTCACCATGATGCAAATAGATAACATGGTCATTGCGAGCAACAGCGAAGCAATCTCTAATAATGACTGGATTGCCGCGTCGCCTTCGGCTTCTCGCAATGACAAGTTAGCGCCAAAAACCGAAGCAGATAAGCAGATATTATCTCGATTAAATGAAGTGATTAAGTCGACAGATGAAAATTTGGATAACTTTCGCTTTGGCCAAGCCGCCCATGACTTATACGATTTTGTTTGGCACGATTTTGCAGACATTTATATAGAAGCAAGTAAAAACCAAGTTGATACGCCAGAGTTGAAAGAAAATACTTTATACATTTTACTTTACACTTTAAAGACTACTCTTAAACTGCTTCACCCATTCATGCCTTTTGTGACCGAGAAAATTTGGCAAAATTTGAAAGAAAATGGGTTAGTCAACGAAGAACAATTGATCACCGCACATTGGCCAAAATGAATTGTTTGATGATACAATAAATTTACTTAGCTGATTTCCGTAATCCGAAATATAGATTTGCTTATTGCAAATCGCTGAATTTCATTATTCCGAAATATAAAGAAAAGCCAATTAAAGGAGGGCTTCTTAATGAATATGCACTCAAAAAAAGTTAGAACCGCCACTTCCTTTATTTTGGTACTTTCTTTCTTTTTTGTTACTTTTTTTGGCACTGTTCTACAAACCCCTAAAATCGCCAAAGCCCAAGCAGGAGAGGTAACTGATATCTGTAAAGACAAATGCCCTGGAGGCACTTGGTGGTGGAAAGTTGACGACAACATCAGGAACGCCATTTGCAACATGCAATGTACGATTATTGACTGGGAAGCCACAATGATTGGCTGGGTAATCGGTAAAGTTCTTTACCCTGCTCTTGGTTTGTGTAAAGAAGGAGATCCTAGCCGTGCATGTCCCACTATGCCAATAACTGATTCAGACCCAACCAGAGCTACACCTACCCCTACACCTACTCCTCCAGTAGCAGATACGACCGACGGTGACAGTAGTGGCGATGAATGGTAATACAAACGATGACCAAAAAAGATAAAATTATTTTAGCCGGATTTCTTTCTGCCCTCTTTGTTATTGTTGGCTTATTTTTGTTTGGCCATTTCCAACATTTAACGCCTTCATTTGGTTTAAGCCACGCTCAAACTTTGCACGAAGACTTAACTAGCCCAGGTTCCCCTGACACTCAATGGATTTTTAATATTTGGCGAATAGCACTTTCTTTAGCTAACGTCGTAGTTATAGCAATGCTAATATTTGTTGCCACTGTTAACATCACCCACTTGCAGTACGACACATATGCCATTAAAAAATCTTTGCCTTTATTAATTATCGGCATTATTATGGCCAACTTTAGCCTGCTGATTTGCAGAATGATTGTTGACGCCGCTCAGGTTTTGACCAACACTTTTGCTCAAGATGCAAGGGGTTTAACTGAGAATCTGCTTTGTGGCATGGGTTTTCAATTGAGTAGCAATCAAATATATTTCCTATTACTTTCGAATCCAGAGGGCGTAGTCGCCGGCGGCTTAATTGTCGTTATTTTAACTCTTGTAGCCACCATGATTGCTGTTTTTATTTTGGCATTCTTACTTTGGATTAGAAAATTTGTTATTTTCCTTTGTGTCGCTGTAGCTCCAGTCGCCTTTATCATGTATGCCTTTCCACCAACTCAAACTGTTTTTAAACAATGGTGGAGCTGGTTTTTAAAATGGACATTTATGGGCCCGGTTGTAATGTTTTTACTCTGGGCAGCGGGCCAAATCGGTCAGGGCAACTGCGCAACTATAAGCGGCGGCCCTTACAGTATTTCGGCCCAATTTGCTGTTTGTGGCGTATTGTATATGGCCGCTGTTGTCCCGTTCAAACTTGGCGGCGGTGTGATGGGCGCTTGGAGTAAATTTGGGCAATACGTCACTGGTACCAAAAAAGATGGTTATTTAAGAAAGCCAATTGACGAAAACATTCAGAGAAAGAAAGATCTTGCCAAGGGCGCATGGGGAGTCGGACTAGGAAATACTAGGGTTGGTGCTTGGATGGATCGTGGCAGAAAGAACGAAGAAGGATTGATTGCCAATTATAAAAATCGCCGAGACACTCAATTAACTGATCGCGAAGGAGAGGTAAGAACACGACATGCAGATTTTGCCGAAAACGAAAAAGCACTAGAACGCGCAAAGGGCAGATTAGATTCCACTATTAAAACTCAGATCGGCATGTATATCCAACAGCATAGAGCGGATATTGGCCGAGAAAAACTTGATTCTATTAATGCTGCCGGCGGTATTGAAAGAGAAGAAGCAAATGCTGAAATTGAAGCACGAGGACCAGTCGATAGCCACCAAGCTATCACCCAACAATTAAGAGAAAAAGAGGTTGAATTTGCTAAAAATCAACTAGAACAATCAAAAGGAAATACTGAAGCAGTGATTAGAGAAGGCGCATTTAATAATTTAACACCAGCCGAACTTCATCAGATTTATGACTTAAGCGGAAATGCCAATCCTGACGGAAGACCAACTACCGCCATGGATGTAAAAAACCGTTATCTTGAACAAGATAATCGGCTGACAATGCTTAAGGAACGACTGGCAAAACGTGCCGGACAAGATGCGCAGGTTATGGCCGAAAGAGATTTAAGAAGAAATGTCGATTTAAGGACTTTTGTTAAAGAAATCAACGACGGCCCTAATGCTGTCGGCATTGATGCTGAATACGATCTCGATGGTACACAATTAGCACCCGGGACAACCAAAAAGGTCAATTATGCAGAAGCAAGAGAATCGGCAGAACAGTTAAGATTTAAAGCAACTACTGAGAGAGATCAAAGAAAACGAGAAGGGCTGGAAAGGGCCGCCAAGCATTTCGAAGCTAAAGCAACTGAATTTGAAACAACACATGCCACATATAGCGACGATATGGCAAATTCACTAGATGCGCAAGAAAGAATTCACCGAGCAGATTCAGCCGATATGACAAAAACACAGGCAGAAAGAGATGAGGCTAAATTTAAAGCTGATCAAATGGTCGAAAGGGCGACATTTGTTAGATCGAATCTAGGAAATAATGTTGAATATAAAAAAAGATATCTATCGAACAACTTGGCTGGTCGACGACAAAAAATTATCAATCCTGACATAGCAGACGAAATTCATGTACAAGAAATTTCAAACTCACCAAAGCAATTGATTGAAGATGTTAAAAAAGGTAGCTACGGGACTGGCGAAGCCAGAGGAAATCAACAAGATATGCATAATATGCTAACCGGTAATACACATAAAAGTACCGAAGCAGCGGCAAGAGCATCAATAGTTCAGCTAGGAGCAATTCATAGTGTTATGAAATCGGCGAGACATGGTGATGCGGCTGGTCTAGAAACGATTAACGGATTTAACGATCTTATGACAGGGGCTGGAAGAGGCAAATTTAAATCCTCGGCGGCGAAAAAAAGTATTGATTCAATGAGTGATAAGTATAAACCATACGTAGAAATGGAAATAGCAAAGCAGTATATGAAGTCCCAAGGCGTCAACTGGGATGCTATGTCTGAACCAGATAAAAAAGCTGCCTGGAATGGTTTAGGACCTGATCAAGAAAAAGCTTTGGAAGGAATCGACTTCACAAAACTTCAAGTAAAAGGTTCCGGCCCAGATTCAACAGCAGCTAAAGATTTTGTAGACCGTTATCTTACACAAGCCGAAGAAGATCCAGCGCTTCAACTTTCAAATAGCGCCGGATCGAGATTAGGGCGCCAACGCCCAGTCGGTGAGCACGAATGGACGGAGAATAAATAATGAACAACCATACCAATTTACAACCTGATCAGGACTACGACAAGAATTACAATAAAAGAAACGAAGAGCTGTTAAATGAGCTTCTTGATTTACCGTACGATGAAATCATTAAAAAATATAAAAAAGAAGATTATTTCAACGATGTTTTTGATCGAGCAATCGATGGCGATGTCATGCTTCTGGGTTCCTTAATCGCTGATGATTTTATTCCCGAAGAAATCCAAAATGGGCCAGCTCCAAAAAAACT
Source organism: Berkelbacteria bacterium GW2011_GWE1_39_12 (assembly GCA_001029735.1). Taxonomy (GTDB): domain Bacteria; phylum Patescibacteriota; class UBA1384; order UBA12157; family UBA12157; genus GWE1-39-12. The sequence goes on along the minus strand of CP011213.1, from coordinate 438,151 downwards.
TACTAAAGAACAAAATGAGAAAATAATTGAATTTATAGCCGAAGATCAGACAGGAAAACCAGAACCTATCTTAAAACAAATCCAAACAGTTTTACCCGAAGCAAAATTACCGAAAGATTTTGATTATGCGGATTACCATGGTCGTGCCGGTAAGGTATACAATGCTACGTTGTCACTTAAGGCAGTTTTAGCTGAGTACGACGCGTTTAACTATGAAAACGATGTAAAATTTTTCTTAAAATTGATTCCTGATCAAATTAACGCTTTATTGGCTGAAGAAGCAAAGATCTCGGTTAAAATGCAGAAAGAATATGAAGCGTTGCTATCAAAGGGTACACAACCGAATCCAAAAGTTATGGATGAAGCAATTATTTTTATGGGTAGATGCGGCCGAACATCCATGCAGTTAAACACGTTTAAGGAAAAAAAGAATTTGGGTGTGATTACAGAAATCATTACTAAATCCGAACGAGCAATGAAAATAACATTGGAGATTAAGAAAAAAAATACTCAAATTAATTCAGATGAGGATTTGCTTTCAGCAATTGCTACTCATTTGGTTGAAGTAATTCATTTGTAAATGGATACGCAAGAAATACAATCGGTTGAAGGTGGAAACGAAGAAACTAAAATGCCAGCCCAAGAGGAGCAGCAGCCTAAAACTGAGGAGCAAGAATTAGATTATGTTCGTGAAGAAGCGCAAAGAAAAATTGACGCTTATTTGGCAAATCCGGAATTAGACATGAACGCAAAAGCCGCCTTACTAGATGACAGAATCAATAAGCAGCGAGGCTTAATTGAGCAGTATCGAGACGAAGAAAGGCAAGATGTTGACGATATTCGAGCGGAGTATAAGCGCCGTAAAGAAATAAATTTTCAGGACGACAACGAAGCGTGGGCAAAAAAACAGATTGCAGAGGTAAAAGATCGTTATAGTTTGTGGCGAAAAGAGGTTCAAGCGATAATTACTACCTTAAGACAAAATAAGGAAAAATTGACACCGGAGACACCGTCTAGTACGGCGGATCAACCGCAGATTGAATCATCTACACAAACCGATGAATTAACAAATCCTGCCGCCGCAGAAGAGCCGGCAGAGGCAGAAGAACCACCCGTCGCCGAAACACTAATTATGCCAGAAGATGTTGCGGCAGAAACATCTACCGAAGAAGCGATTCAAGAAGAAAAAGAAGAACCTGAAGAAACAAAAGACGTTTTATTAGACCAGCAAACAATAACTGAAAAAATGGTAAAAAATCGAGAATTGGCTGAGGATTTGCGAAACATATCTGCTCGTCTTCGGACTATTTCGACTGATATCTCACCAAACGAACCATGGTATCGACCTTTGCAAAGATTCAACGAAGAATATATCGGCAAGCTAAATAATCGCTTATTAAATATTATTGATGAAGCTGGAAAGCTTCGATCAGTTAACAAGGCAATCGAAGACGATGAAACTAACATAGCACAACAAAGATTAGCTGACTCGAGCGAACAATTACAACATAATTGGGAAATGGTCGGCGCAATTTTGGAAGATGCGATGCATTTTATTAATCGATTAAGAAACGCAACTAATGAATTATCTAGGGACAGTGTTGATAGTGATCATCCAATTTGGCAAATAGGATCTCGTCTAAGACAAGCAAGCACTGAACTCGAAAACAGACAACGAATGCTTTAGTACTATAGCTCACTTAGAATGACTCAAAACACTTGACATTTGAGTCATTTTTTGGTATACTGGGATGTTTCAAGATAGGATGAGGTTAAATGCCTTATTTGAACCTGAACAACTGAAGAGTCAATACCGTATTATCCCTTTTAGGGTTATATATCGAATGTGACGTATTTGTGATCAATAAGGAGGAGATATCTGATGAAATTCCGAGTTACTCTGGTAGTTCTGGCCATTATAATGGCCTCTCTCCTGGTTAGCCCCGTACTGGCCGGCGAAATGTTCAATGTCGGGACAGTACCGAGCAATGACGACGGCTGTGTGGTAGATGGACAGGCACAGAGTGCCTACACTTACACAAAGCCGGTAACCGTTGAAGCGCCGAGGGCTCCTGTTATGAGTCAGTCTCAGAGTCAATCTGTGACTGTCAACAGTCCCACAAAAATTGTCTATAGGACAAAAACTGTTAGAGCGGCACAGACCAAACGGTATTATCATGCGCCAGCGAAGAAGCCGGCGACAAAAACAGTCACCGTTGTGAAAACGGTGGAGAAGGAGAAACCAGTGGACCCAATCTGGGGTATCTATGCCCTATACGGTCTCCTCGGGGCACTCGGTATTGTCGCCCTCGTTGCCCTTGTGGCAATGGGTGGGCGTGCCGCGGAGAGTCGACGTGATCGACGAGACGCCGAGCGTGCAGCAGCGGAAGCTGAGCGAGCTCGACGCGACGTCGCCATCGAAGCAGATCGAGCCGCTGCCGCCGTAGCTGCAGAGGCTGAACGCGTTAGACAAGCAAATGCAGCAGCCGCCGAAATTGAGAGGGCTGACAGAATTGCCCGCGAAACAGCAGCCGCTGACGCAGAAAGAGCCAGAAACGATAGGCTTGATGCTGCAGCCATCGAAGCAGCCCGCCTCCGAGACGAGAATGCTGGCCGAGCATTCGATTGTATGAAGCAGTTCGGTCCGACTGCAGGTCGGAACGTAACAGTGGATTGCTCCCATAACGCCGAAGGATTCAAGATGGTATGCTCCTCCAACGGAGACCCAGTTGATCCTAACCAGCAGGCCACAACCCAGCAGGAACAGCAGCCTGCGCGTCCGATCAATCTCACAGTTCAAGAATTTCAAGAACTGATGAGAATAAATGCAACCACAATGTAACATAGGTTACTGAAAACCATCCCGGCGAAAAGCCGGACACAACAAGAGCCAGTCTTTACAGATTGGCTCTTTTGCTAAATAAAAACACTTATTTTCCGAGCGCAGGATACAACTCATCCCAATCTGCTCGAGTAATTGTCACTACACGATTCGAATCATTCATATCTTTCAGCTGAATTTTGCTATCTCTAGTCCTATTAATAGGTCCAAAAATATGAAATTTACTTGGAATATTAAGCTCTCTTAACCTGTCAGGCATTCTGTCGGCGCTAACAATATTATATTTCATTGTTCCTCCGACTGGGTCAAGAATCCTTTCAGGAGCGTCATCTTCCGATCCTTGTCCCGATTGTTCAAATTGGACATCCGTAGACGCCGCTAAGGCCGCCTCTTCCGGCGTTTCAACCTCAGGATGCTGTAATGGAGCGGTTGCTTCTGAATGGCTTGGAGAAACGATTACAGGCGGAGATTCATACCGATGTCCATGCCCCAATAGATCATTTGGATCTATATTTTGTTCGACAGGCTGTCCTCCAAATGTCATAGGTGTTTCATTATCATTTAAAAGTTCTACTCTGGCCGTCCCTACAGCCGGATCAATGTCAATTATCCTTAACAAACCTGGTGTGCCATCAAGCTTCCATAATTGTCCAGGCTGAGGCTCATTAGCCTCACCCATTTCAATAAACGAACCTCTTCCCCCGCCCCCGCCAGATTCCGGTTGTGGCACGGTAGGAGGGTTAAGATTAACAGGAGGCGTTGGCGCAGTATTCTCGTTTAATTCTAAGAATAAGTGTCCTCCACCTTGCTCTTGTTCCGGATTAGGCGTTTCTGGCTGAGCCATTGGATCTAAAACGCCTCTCTCATCCACCTGATCATCAAATTTATCTTGCTCTTTTTTCACGTCATTTCTATCCAAGAATCTACCAACAATCATTCCACCAAAAACCGCAGCTACTCTACCCGCTTCAACCGCTAAATTTTTAGCCGCTTCTGTTGCAACCTGCATACCGACATTTGCTCCTGCACTTACCGCATGAGCGGCATACCCGGCGTTAGATTGCGCTATATGCGCTCCTTGCTGGACAGCTTGCGCGATTTCTTGCTGGCTATTGTAGAGATAATGCCAAACTCCGTTCACCTTCTCCACAGCATGAGAAACGCCATTTCCATCTAAATCCATTGTCAGCGCCTTTTCGGCAAGATTTTGCCAGGTCCCAGCTACTCCTGCTACTCCCCCCGCAATCGCTCCAATAAATTGACCAGCATTTCTTTTTCGATTCCAATTTTCTTTAACTTCTAAGATCCGATCTGTATATCGGTCTAGCTCCAGATTTGATAGGTTGTAATAACGAACCAAAGACTCTTGACGATAAATTTTTTCTTGAGGATCAACAGCTTCGTTGATCGAGTTAGCTATCTCTAATAATCTATTATATTGTTCAAATGAGAAAGCGGCACGCTCTTCTCTTAATTGACGTTCTTCACCGTTTATCGAGTGCCAAGCTTCAACCACCCCTCGTCCGATAGCGCCGCCGGCTAAAGCCAAGGCTGCTGGTGCGCCGACGCCTCCTGTTGCGACTGCCACTCCGGCTAAAGCCACTGCCCCACCAAGGTTTTTCTTATTTACGAGAGTGCCAAGGGTTTTGCGGCCAAATTCCTTTAACTTGGTAAAACCATCATGGCGAATCCGCCCGTCTTCTGAATCAACGTTAAAATCGCGCTCTCCATCCATAAATTCATTAAGTCCGGCAAGCCTTCCTTCTCCATAAATTTGCAATAAACCGCGTTCACGCCAACCTTCTGCATCGTAGGATTGAATCATTTCTTGCAAATCACGCCAATCGGTTGGTTCACGTCCATCAATTTCATTGGATTCTTCTTCAGATCTTTCGGTAATAGGTAAAAGCTCTCTTGCCTGATTTTCTTCTTCATTTTCCGATTCATCACGTTCTTCTGGTATGTTTCGACGAAAACGATCCCAAAAACGACGCCTCGGCTGAGTGTCTTCCCCGCCGGTTTGAGGCGCTATAAAATCTCTGTCTCCATCACCATGTTCTGGACTCATATTTCTCCTCTGTATTTTCAGAAAATTCCGCGCTAAACTCATGTTTAGCCATATTTTTCCCTTTAATTTCTTCAGAAATCAAGCTTTGCTTACGACTTTACGGACTTTTTACTTTCAACTTGTTTATACAAGCTCATTAATTGCATTTTATAAATAATCGCCTCTTCGACAATCAATTTAGCGACTTCAATATTTTTTGACTTCAAAAAATCTTCCATTTCTTTATGGTCATTTTTATCGATCAATTCAAGCCACTGTTCTCTTTCACTATCATTTAATCTGTTATCGATACGAATAATCACGCGGTTTTGAATCGCTTGGGTCATTTTTTGATAGAACTCGGTTTTTTGTTCTTCAGAAATTCCCTGTGCATCCAATAGGTCAAGAAGATCTTTGTCCAACACATCTTTAATTTCGTCTTCTGACATTAACTTAAAGTTTGAAGAGTCCATTTGCCTCCTTTATTACATATTAATTTTGCGCCTTACCTCTTGACTTGTCAATAAAAATGTGATAAAGTAACCTGTATTCATTTTCCAATGAAGTAACTAAACAATCTAAAGTCAATCGTCGAGAAAGGGGAAGAAATAATGTCAGAGCTACTGATCGTCAACAATCGGAACGGCACCAAAACCTATGTAACTCGCGGCAGCGCCGTTGCAGTTATCAGAGTCGGAGGGAACGCCGCTTCGGTGGAGTCTAAGACTGCTCAGGCTGGTAGTTCATCAGTCGATATTATTAATGCTTGCGCCCGCCATGCGGCTGCAGTTCTTGGCAATCGAGTCGAAGCTGCGGAAAAGGTAGTGGAGACTTTTAAGGTCGAAGCACCTGTCGAAACCGTTGTTACAACAGTGCCTGAAACAACATTAGTAGAAACCATAGAGAAACCAGTGATAGAGCTCCCAGAGGAGCCGGTTTCAGTGGAAACAGACGAAGAACCCGCTCCCACGTCTGATTCTTCAATGCAGATATCTGCAGAAGAAGAAGTTCGGAATGAACGTCTGCAGATGCTTCGGGAACTGGCAATTGGAATCGGCTACAATCTCTCTGAAGATCAGGCAAGAGATCTGTCGGTTTGCCCCGACTACACCGACGAGTGGGCGCTGGAATCTCTGCGTAAGCTGAAGACCGAAACTTCAGTACCTATAGACACGGAAACGCCTGTAGCAGGCGGCAACAACGAGGCATCCGACGAACTTAGTCGGAGGAGAGCCGACTTTCGAGAAAGAACAGGAGAGACGAAGAGAGAGCTAATCTCCAAGATCGCTCGACAGGTCGGCTATGAGCCAACAGAAGAGCAAGTCGCATATATCCTTAGTTGGGCAGAGTTTTCCGGCAAGGCGGTACGTGGTTTACTCGTCTTTGAAAAAACGCTTGCTGATCTACGAGCAGCCTGTGAAGCGGCTGGTACTAGAGCATTCAATGGTCGTAACTTGACAAGGATGATCATCAGCAGGCAAAATACAGGTCATCCAATCATGATCGAGCAGATGGTCGCCGTTATCAAAGAATGCGATGGCATTCTCGGCGACATTGAAGCCAAATTCGCATTGGACAAATCAGACGGGATCGTCGCTGAAGCTCAGACAGATCAAATAGCTGATGATACAGTTACTGTGCAGGCTGAGGATCAAACGGCACCTGTCAATCAGTCTCTTGCCGAGGACGACGCGGTACAAGACGTTATCAATCAGCTCGCTGATGCTGGCATCAACTCAGTCAATGAGCTATTGACTGTGGCTTCAAATACAGACGAGCTGAAGTCCTTCTTGGAAGAGTATGATCTCGATGAGAAGGCAATTCAAGACTTGGCTGCAATACTTTTCCCGATTGGCAAAAAGGAGGAGGAGAAACAAGAGCCAGTTGCAGGATCGACAGAACCTCCTGCCAACAATGAGGAATCAATTGTCTCATCTCCGCTGGAGATGGGCTTGAAGCTCGGTCTTGAAAGAGACGACGCAGAGTTTCTTGAGAAAGCAGGTCTTTCGCCACACGGCTTCCTTGATGCAACTGGGAGGAACAAAGATCGCGGCCGTGTTCAGCAAAACCTCGGCCTCAGAAAAGCCGAAGTTCTGGCTTTAAGGAGGCGCATCCAGCAAGCGCTGGACAGCGCAGAACAAGCCGGCGAGACGGCTTAACAAAAACCATCAATTCGACCCCGGAGTATTAATTCCGGGGTCGTTTTGTATAAAAAATCTTGAAATAAAACAAAAAAAAGTTCATAATAGCTCTTGAATAGTAAAGGATAAAAATGTCAATAAAAGAAATATACGATTTAGCAATAAAAACAGGTATCAATGCAGACCCTCGAGGCAAAGCTGGTGTTAAAAGATGGCTTGATGGGGAAAAGAAAAAATACGAAAAATTGTCAAATACGCCAGCTGGCGGAGACAAGGCTCTTTTTGACACTGAACGATTAACCAATCCTTATGCCGATAGTAGAATTCATTTTAATAAGGAGAAGCAAAAGGTAAAAACAATAGCGGTCGGTATCGATGTCGAAGAAGCCGAAATCGCCTTAATCGCCGCTATGAACTCAGATATCGATTTAATTATCACCCACCATCCTGTCGGCAAGGCGCTTGCCGCTCTCGATGAAGTAATGCACATGCAAGCTGAAATGATGGCGTCATACGGTGTCCCAATCAACGTCGCTGAAGGCGTGATGAGAGATCGCATTCAACAAGTCGGTCGATCCCTCTCTCCAGTTAACCACATGAGACCAGTTGATGCTGCAAGGTTTGCCGACATTGCTTACATGAATCTTCACACACCATGCGACAATCTGGTTTTTCAGTTTCTTCAAGACTTGGTGAATAAAAAAAATCCAGACACAGTCGGAGAATTGATTGATCTCCTTAAGACTATTCCTGAATACAAAGAAGCAACAAAAAATAATGCCGGCCCAATGATTTTCGCCGGTTCTCCAGAAAACCACACTGGTCGAATTGTCGCAAGCGAGATCACAGGCGGTACTTCAGGCAGCAAAGAGGTTTACCCTGAACTTGTGAAAGCTGGCATCGGCACAATTATTGGAATGCATATTAAAGACGAAAGCCGCGATGAAGCCAGTAAAAATCACTTGAATGTTGTGATCGCAGGCCATATTTCCTCTGATTCTCTTGGTCTTAACCTTTTTCTTGACGAGATTGAGAAAAAAGGTATAAAGATAATCCCTCTTGGCGGCCTGATTCGTGTTAAAAGAACTCGATAAAATAGCTTCAAAACTTGACAATTATTTATTTGTGGTATAAAAATATACTCATCAAACATTAATTCGTCGCGAGCGGCGTTTTTGATTCGGCTGCACGGAGGTAAAAGATGGCACATGTAATGGTCAAAATTTGTATGGACCCAAGGTATCGTCCAGGCGGGAAGTATGAAAAACCCCTGGAGCACTTTTTGATTTCCATTGGCGCTGAAGGTGCTTATCAGGTTTCAGAAGCAGGGGCTTCACTTCAATACGCTAAGCTGGCTTGTGAGCCCGCTCTGCTTGACCGACTCAAAACCGCACGTGATGCAGGTGTGAAAAGATACATCTTGATCGATCACCTGACTTGCAAAGCTTTCCCATTACACTTTCCGGGCCTCAAACCAGAGGACGAGAAAAAAAAGCATCTCGAAACTCTGGGAAAAGCCAGGCAATGGCACGAACTGCATGCCCCAGATATCTCTTTTGAAATGTATCTACAAGATGATGAAGATCCATACCACTTTGAAAGAATCAGCTAATCCAACTCACCCGCTATTATTAGCGGGTTTTTAATAATTAGTCTAAAGTCTATCAAGTCTTTAAAGTCTGTAAGGCAAGATTTTTTCCTGGGGGCTTCCGACTTTATAACTTTATGACTTTATGAACTTTACGACTATTCTAACCGTGCACAAAAAAATGGTAGGGTTGATCTTTTTTTCAGTTGTGATATATTTGGGCTGGAAAATTAAAAAGACTGTCAAATCAGCCTTTTATTTTTTCTTTTCTAAACTTTTCGCCTTTAACTTTATGGACTTTTGAATATCTTATGCATATTTCACTTGCCGCTGAAAAAATTATTGAAATCGGTCCAATTGCCATCACCAATTCGATGTTGGTTACTTGGATTGTAGTAATTTTTCTTTGCGCTATCGCAATTAGAGTCAGTAAAAAACTCTCTAATACTCCTGGCAAATTGCAAAATATTTGCGAATTCGTCGTCGAAGCCATTTTGGCTATGATCGAAGGCATCACTCAGAACCGTAAAAAGGCGATTCAATTTTTACCACTGGTAGCTACCATATTTATTTTTGTAATTTTTGCCAACTGGATCGGCTTAGTCCCAGGATTCGAATCTATCGGATTAAACGAGATCAACGAAGAAGGCCACCATATTCTTGTTCCATTGTTCCGTCAACCGGCTGCTGACTTAAATACGACTTTTGCACTAGCCGTTATCTCGATTGTCACAGTTCAAATTTACGGTATCCGCCATTTAGGAATAGGTTATTTCAAAAAATTTATTAACTTTAAAGGACCAATAGATTTTTTTGTAGGATTTTTAGAAGCCGTTTCAGAACTTTCCCGCATTATCTCATTTGCTTTTCGACTTTTCGGTAATATTTTTGCAGGCTCCGTTTTGCTCATGGTTATCTCCTTTTTGGTTCCGGTTATTGCCGCCATTCCGTTTTATGGACTGGAACTGTTTGTCGGATTTATTCAGGCCTTGGTCTTTTCAATGCTAACCGCCGTTTTCCTGCAAACCGCAACTATAGTTCATGAAGATCATTCAGAACAAACAGCGCAGGAAAAAGTCGAGGAAAAAGATGGCCTTATTCCAGAAAAATTTGGTTTTAGTCGAGGTTAAAATATAAAATAAGAGAAAGAAAGGATTCAAATGGACGCAGAATCAATGAAATTATTAGCCGTTGCCGGCACAATCGCTATCGGCGGCGCAGTCCCAGCTATTGCCATCGGTTTAGTCGGAGCAAAAGCTATGGAAGCCATCGGACGAAACCCTGAAGCCGCTCCAAAAATTCAAAGCTCGATGATTTTAGTGGCCGCTTTTGCCGAAGCCATCGCAGTCTATGCTTTGGTTATCGCTTTGATTTTGAAATTTATTGCTTAAGCAGCAATTTCGCTTAAAAAGCGACTTTTAGGAGAATTCGTGGAAGCATTAGGTATCGATTTAAAACTTTTTATCGGCCAAATTATCAATTTTTTGATTCTTCTTTTTATTTTGACCAAATTTGCTTATAAGCCCTTGGTCAACATGCTGGAAGAACGCCGCAAGAAAATTGCGGAAAGTTTAGAAAATGCCAAGAAGATTGAAGAAAATTTAGCCAGTACGGAAAAACGGGTAACAGAAATAATCAATCAAGCTGAAGAAAAATCAGCTAAGATTATTGAAGAAGGAAACAAGGCTGCCACTTTGCAAAAAGAAGAAATTGTCACTTTGGCCAAGAGTCAAGCAGAAAAAGAAATTGCTAAAGCTAAAATTGCCATTAATCAAGAAAAGGAAGCCGCCAAAGAAGCTTTGCAAAAAGATATTATCGGTTTAGTTGGTTTGGCCACAGAAAAGATTTTGAAAGAAAAAGTATCGCCAGAGATGCAAAAATCGGCATTAGAAGAAGCTACTAGCGAATATGAGAAAAAGTAGTAAGACATAAAGTTGTGAGTGTCATCCTGAGCGAAGTCGAAGATCTTTGAAAATGCAAAAAGATGCTTTAGATAAGCATCGAAGAAATTTTAGAGCGTCATTGCGAGCAAATGAAACGAGCGAAGCAATCTTGAAGGATCGCCGCGTCGTTTTCACTCCTCGCGATGACAAAACCAAATTATGTCATACACACCAAAACAATTAGCCGATTCTTACACCGAGAAATCCAAGGATGGATTAATCGAGTTGATGATGCTGGAAAAAGTTTTCGCCTTAAACTCATTTAAAAAGATGATGTTTAATCCGAAACTATCTATCGATAAGAAGAAGACAATCGTAAATGAACTTTTTTCTGAAAATTTTAACAAAAATACATTAAATTTTTTAATTTTTCTAACTGAAGAAAACGGATTGAAAAATTTCAGCAAAATTGTTAACGAATTTAAAAAAATTCTACGTGATGAAAAAACGGCTTTGAGCGGATTAGTTACTTCTAGTAGCGCTCTATCAAACGAAGAGATTGAAAACTTAGAAAATGATTTAGAAATTAAAATGTCCGTCCCGGTAGTTTTGGAAAGCCGAGTTTCCCCAGAACTTCTGGGAGGAGTCATTGTCGAGATCGACGGGTTAAGTTACGATAATAGCTTCCAATCAAAGCTTAAAAAATTAGTAAGTTAGCTTAAATAGTCATAAAGTCTATAAAGTTTTTAAAGTACGAGGTGTTTTACTATCAAAAGTTTCCATGTACTTTACAGACTTTAAGGACTTTTGACTTTATAAACTAGGAGTAAAATGAATACCGACTTAATTTTAGAAGAAATCAAAAAGAAAATCGAAAATCTTTCCGATGAGCAGAGTTTGGAACAAACCGGCGTTGTCACTGAAATCGGCGACGGTGTGGCCAAAATCTATGGTCTAAGCCAAGCCAAGTCCATGGAAATGATTGAGTTCGAAGGAACAGACGTCTTCGGTGTGATCTTAAACCTTGAGCGCGACACTGTCGGCGCTATTGTACTAGGCGAAACTGAAAAAATCATTGCCGGTTCAACAGTTAAATCTACTGGTAAGATTTTGGAAATCCCAGTCGGTGAAGCCATGATCGGTCGCGTGGTAAATCCTTTAGGCCAACCACTCGATGGTAAGGGTGAGATAAAAACTGATCTTATGGCGCCAATTGAAAAGATTGCCCCCGGCGTTATTACCCGAGAAGGCGTCAATACGCCTTTGCAAACTGGTATTAAAGCCATCGATTCCATTGTGCCAATTGGCCGTGGCCAAAGAGAACTCATTATTGGCGACCGTGGCACGGGAAAGACATCGATTGCTATCGATGCGATTATTAATCAAACCAAAATTGCCAAAGAAGAAGGCAAAGATCCAGTCATTAGCATTTATGTTGCCATCGGTCAGAAAGAATCTAAGGTCGCTAAATTAATCAATACACTTGAAGAAACTGGAGCGATGGATAACTCAATTGTCGTTTTAGCCGGCGCTTCCGATCCAGCCTCATTTGCCTATTTGGCACCCTACGCGGGCGCTAGTTTGGGCGAATTTTTCCGCGACAATGGTCGGGACGCATTGATCGTTTACGATGATTTAAGTAAGCATGCATGGGCTTATAGACAGATTTCTTTGCTGCTCCGTCGCCCGCCAGGCCGCGAAGCTTACCCAGGCGATATTTTCTATTTACACTCTCGCCTATTAGAACGCGCAGCCAAATTAAATAAAGAGAATGGCGGCGGTTCACTTACCGCTCTTCCGATTATTGAAACCCAGGCAGGGGACATTTCCGCTTATATTCCAACCAACGTTATTTCTATTACCGATGGTCAGATATTTTTAGAGAACGATTTGTTTTACAAAGGTATTCGCCCTGCTTTAAACGCCGGCCTTTCCGTTTCCCGTGTCGGCGGCGCCGCTCAGATCAAAGCCATGAAAAAGATTGCCGGTAAATTGAAGTTGGAAATGGCACAGTTCAGAGAACTGGAAGCTTTTGCTCAGTTTTCATCTGATTTGGATGCAGATACTAAGCGCCAGATAGAACGAGGCCGCAGAATTACCGAAGTCTTAAAACAAGTGAACAACCAACCGATTCCAGTTGCCGAACAGGTTATTACTTTATATGCCGTTACGAATGGATATTTTGATAGTTATGAAGTTTCCGAAATCAGCGCTTTAGAAAAGACTTTATCGACTAAAGCCAAGGGCGAAATCGCCGATGTTTTAAAAAGTATTTCTGATTCAGGAGTAATTGATGAAAAGTGTGAAGAGAAGTTGACAGCGTTTTTAAAAGAAAATACCAAGGGAATAGACAAAGCATAGCTGTCATCCCGGACCGGTTAGCAAACAGTATCCGGGATCCAATAGATTCCGGATAAGAAACCCTTTCTTTCCGGAATGACAAAAGTTTTGGCAATTTAAAAAAGCGCCGGAAGTAGAAACTTCAAGCGCTAATGAATCCTAGCGTTGAACCATAATTTGAATCTGGCCGTTGTTCATCCGATATCTTCTCTGTAACCAGTCAATCAGATTGCTTGAGAGGAAAGCCAGAGCCAGCGAAGAGACAAAGATAATGCAAATGGCCTTGGCAATGTTAGCTATATGAACTGACACACCAAGAGTGAGTGGCGCAGTTGCAATAAACATTACGCCCGCTATTGCACAAAGCCCTGTGATCAAGAACGAAAGATACTTCACAATATTCAGAACAACTATCATTTTCTTCCTCCTGCTTGATATCCAAATTCGAATAAATGTTATCACAAGTCAACCAAGTAGTCAAGAGTAAATGTCATTCCGACCGAGCAATAGCGAGTGGAGGAATCTCGAATCTAGATCCCTCGGCAAGCTCGGGATGACACCAAGAAAATCAATGCCAAATACAAAAGAAATCGAAGTCCTGAACATGATTCAGGATCCATATGATAGATTCCGGATCCTGTTTACCAACCGGTCCGGAAAGACAAAAGAGTTATAATTACAGAAAGATACAAATGCCTAACACCAAGGAAATACGAATTAGAATTAAGGCGATTGGTTCCACCGCCAAGATTACAAAGGCGATGGAAATGGTCGCCGCTTCCAAGATGAAAAAATCGCAAGACACGGCCGTTAAAAACCGTGATTATGCGACCGCTTCATATGAAGTTTTGTGTAATTTACAGAGAGATGAAAGCTGTAATCATATTTTATTATCTAACAATGAGGCGAAAGAAAAGAATCTTTTGATCGTTGTGACATCAGATAAAGGTTTGTGCGGGTCTTATAACACTTCAGTGATTCGCAAAGCCTTGGAATATATCAAAGCAAATCCGGAGACAGATATTATTGCCATTGGTAAGAAAGGCCAGAAACTACTTTCCGCTCTGGGAAAAAACGTAATTGGTGCTTATACAGATTTTCCAATCAACGCCAAAGAGTACGACGTCGCTCCGATTATCACCCAAGCCAGAACTGATTTTACCAATAATATTTATAAAGAAGTCGCCGTTTGCTACACAGAATTTCAATCAACCATTAAACAGAAGACAGAATTGAAACAATTAATTCCGTTTAATAACGATGTCATTGCGAGCGAAGCGAAGCAATCTAACAATGATAAGATTGCCGCGTCTCCTTCGGCTCCTCGCAATGACGAAGTAAATTTCAAGTTTGAACCATCTTGTCAAGAAGTAATTGACTATATTGTGCCGAGAATTATTGAAACCCAGTTTTACCAAATGATTTTGGAATCGATCGCCTCGGAACAATCCGCCAGAATGATGGCTATGAAGAACGCAACAGATGCCGCCGACGATTTAATTGAAGATTTAGAATTAACATATAACAGCATTCGCCAAGGAAGTATTACTCAGGAGTTGGCCGAAATTTCCGCCGCGGTTAATGCAGGAAGGACATCTTAAAATGAATACAGGAAAAATTGCCCAGGTTATCGGCCCAGTAGTGGATGTCGAATTTAAAGAAAAATTACCAGAAATTTTAAATGCCTTAGAAGTGAATCCGCCAGCTGGCGGAGGCAAGCTGACTTTAGAAGTTCAGCTTCATTTGAGCTCTGACACAGTTCGCTGTGTTTCTATGGGCTCAACTGATGGCTTGCAAAGAGGAACTGATGTCGTCGACACCGGTGACAAGATTTCTGTACCGGTTGGCGAAGAAGTTTTAGGCCGCATGATGAATGTGACCGGCAACGCCATCGACGGTAAAGAAGAACTCAAAACCGCCAAGAAATATCCTATTCACCGTGCCGCTCCAAAATTGGAAGAACTCGAAACCAAAACCGAAATCTTTGAAACCGGTATTAAGGTTATCGACTTGATCGCTCCGTTTATCAAAGGTGGAAAAATTGGTCTTTTCGGCGGCGCCGGTGTAGGAAAAACTGTTTTAATTACCGAGCTGATCAGAAATATTGCCGCTGAACATGGCGGCTACTCTGTTTTCGCCGGTGTCGGTGAAAGGACTCGTGAAGGTAATGATCTTTATCATGAAATGGGAGATTCCGGTGTCTTAGATAAAACCGCTATGGTTTTCGGCCAGATGAACGAACCACCAGGTGCCAGAATGCGTATCGGTTTAACCGGCTTGACACTTGCCGAATATTTCCGCGATCAAGGTAAAGACATGCTATTTTTTGTCGATAACATTTTCCGTTTTACTCAAGCGGGCTCTGAAGTATCAGCCCTACTTGGCCGTATGCCTTCCGCCGTTGGCTATCAGCCGACTCTTGCAGAAGAAATGGGTGCCATGCAAGAAAGAATTACCTCAACTAAAACCGGTTCGATTACTTCCGTTCAAGCTATTTATGTGCCAGCCGACGATCTTACCGATCCTGCCCCTGCCACGACTTTCGGCCATCTGGATTCAACGATTGTTTTAAGCCGTGCACTTTCCGAACTTGGTATCTACCCGGCCGTTGATCCTTTAGACTCAACTTCAAACATTCTAGACCCTCGTATTGTCGGCGAAGACCATTACAAAGTTGCCCGTGAAGTGCAACGAGTTTTACAGCGCTACAAAGATTTGCAAGACATTATCGCTATCTTAGGCGTAGAAGAACTGGCTGAAGAAGATAAAATTTTGGTCGCTCGCGCACGCAAAATCCAGAAGTTTCTTTCCCAACCATTCCACGTTGCAGAAGTCTTTAGCGGCATTCCGGGAGTATATGTTCCATTGAAAGATACAATCAAAGGTTTTCAAGAAATTCTTGATGGAAAACATGACGATAAATCAGAACAAGCTTTCTACATGAAGGGCGCAATCGAAGACGTTAAATGACATTTACAATGTCATCCTGAACCGGCCATTGCAGGATTCAGGATCTAGAATAGATTCCGGATCAAGTCCGGAATGACAATTTACATTATGAAACTATTTGACTTTAAATTAATCACTCCAGAAGAAACCATTTATGAGGGCAAAGCTCACGAAGTTTTGTTACCGACTTTAAATGGGGAAATTGGCATTTTGGCCGGACATGAACCGCTGGTTACAATTCTTTCGCCCGGCGAAATAATAATCCGCCAACTGGCGGAAAAGGGCGAATCGGAAGAAATTCACCTGGCTTCAATGGGTGGTTTTGTGGAAATTAATAACGATGTGGTTAAAGTGCTGTCCGATAGCGCCGTTCGTTCCGAGCGTATTGACGAAATTGCCGCTGAAGAAGCGAAGAATAAAGCCAAGCAAAAACTCGAAAACGCCGAAGATGATATAGAAGTTGCGGAAGCCTCTGCAGCTCTGGAGAAGGCATTGTTACACTTAAAGATAGCTAATAGACAAAGAAAGCATCGTTAGCCAGCCCTAGGCTGGTCGGCCTTGGGCCGAAAAAAGCCCTCTTGCACCTCAAAATTGCCCGCAAAAAACATCACCGACAAGATAGTCGAAGTCAATCAAGTCACAGAGCCTGGGCGGACGTATGCGACCTTGCTAAGAATGAGTCTGACCGCTCTTCAAAATAAATAAGAGCGGTTTTTTTTACTAAAAAACCGGATCTAAATCCGGTTGTAAGCTGGTCAGCAGGTTCTTAACCTTCCTCTTTAATCGGGAAGACAAAGTAAAAGTCTTCACCTGGGAACCCAATACAAATCGGGTTGCCTTCCTCAATCGCCTTTTGAATTTCAGGCTCATCCGACAGTTCGGTCATGTTGGCGCCTATGACGTACCACATTGCCACGTCAAGATCAGTGTTTTCAGATAATATCGCAGCTTGGCTCCAACGGCGGCCTCCGCCTAATTCATTGAGCAATACTTGAAAATCAGCTTTGATCACCCTTGGCCGGCTGAGGCTTATCTTACCAAAACCTGTAACGCCAATTTCAATCGCAACAACTTCTCTCATACACGCTCTCCTTTTCATATGTTCGTTAGTGAACATCCGGATTCTGAAGTTCCTAAAATCTCTTGGTTCAGTATACAAGAAATAAACCGATTTGTCAATATAGTTACATATTTTTTGCCTCTACACACATTTTGAAATTGTGATATTATAAAAGTGACGGAATTTTATTTTCCGTTTGGTTTAAGTGTATGGAGGGGTCTTGCAATTTAAAGTTCCGCAAAATATCGATCTCGAAGACAAGATTGTCGGACCGCTCACTTTAGTGCAATTTCTTTACCTGTTGGGCGG
Organism: Berkelbacteria bacterium GW2011_GWE1_39_12; assembly: GCA_001029735.1. Classification (GTDB taxonomy): domain Bacteria; phylum Patescibacteriota; class UBA1384; order UBA12157; family UBA12157; genus GWE1-39-12. The sequence goes on along the minus strand of CP011213.1, from coordinate 420,992 downwards.
CGGCTTGATTGTCTATATTTTATTTCAATCAATCGGCACCAAAAGTACTGGAATCTTTGTTATTTTAGCCTTACCGATTAGCATCGTAAGTCTTGGCATGGCCTTCGTTAAAATCCAAGATCAGCCATTATCGCATTTTATAAAAGCCGGCATTTACTACTACACTCATCCAAAGACAAGATTCTGGCGAAAAGTCGGATTTAGATCAACAGTTTTAATTGAGCCACCAAAAAAAGTCAGAAGCGAAGTATATGTTCAGCCTAAAAAAATTGAGAAAAGTGATTTAGAAAAATTAGCGCATACTTTAGATACAGGGCCATTGGGCAAGCAAGAGCAGCAAAATTTTGGCAGAATTACTAATAATTTCGAGAAATTGATTCAACAAGGAATGGGAGAACAAAAAACCCAGGCGCCGAGACAGGGCCAGGGTCAAGGAGGACAAGTTGGGAATATGGGGCAACCCCCAACCGCAGGTAAGTAGCACTCAAGAAATTCTGAAATTTGCAGAAATTCATGACGGAATCATCATCACCAAAACCGGAGAACTTCGGGCGATTTTAATGGTAAGTTCAATCAACTTTGCCTTAAAGTCCGAGCAAGAACAAACGGCTATTATTTTTGCATATCAAAATTTCTTGAACTCTTTAGAATTTCCGATTCAAATAATGATGCAATCAAAAAAACTTGATCTTTCCAATTATCTTGCTTCTTTAAAGAAAATTGGGCAAGTTCAAACTAATGAATTACTTAGAGTGCAAACCTTAGATTATATCGATTTTGTCGGGCGCCTGATTAATATAGCCAATATTATGGATAAGAAATTTTATGTCTGTATCTCTTTTGCTGCGCCACCAAAAATGAGTCAGAGCGCCGCTAAGAATGAAACCCCCAAAATCACAATGCAAGAATTTGAAACTTACAAACAAGAACTGGTTCAAAGGATTCAAGTGATTGAAAGTGGCCTCGGTTCAATCGGTATCCGCTGTGCTCAATTAGGCAGCCAACAAATTATTGAATTGCTTTACGGAATATATAATCCCGAGGAATCAAGTAAAGAAAAACTCACTCAGATTGATAATCTTACTTCACAAGTCGTTGAAAGTGCAGTCTTAAATCCAGAAGAAGCCGCAAAATCAGGAGAGGCAAAATAGTGAACAAAACAAACGTACAACCAGGGGCTAACCAACAAGCTGTGCCAAACGGAGCAACTCAAATTAATCCTGCCCAAAACATGATGGATCAATTGCTGCCAAGAACGCCCGGGGCGGCACAAAACAATCAGCAGTCTAACCAGGTAATTCAACCTGAACCAATGACGGCGAGTCCTGCTATGGCCAATAGGCCTCCTGTTGCAAATCAAATGCCACCTAGACCAATCCCGGTGAATAATAACTATGCAGCCACCAATCAAATGGCCGCGGCTGGCAGACCGGTAGCCATTCCACAGACAGGAGTTATGCAAATGGCAATCCCTCAGCAAACTTATCAACAAGGCATGACTTCGGTATTAGATATTATTGCACCGGCAGCGCTAGAGGTTAAACCAAACTATATCCGACTGGGAAACATGCTGGCACGAACACTCTTTGTCTTCACATACCCAAGTTATGTTCAGACTAACTGGCTAGCACCGATCATTAACTATGATATTACTTTAGATATTTCCATGTTTATTCATCCGATCGGTTCCAAAGAAATGATGACTCAACTACGCAAGAAAGCCGGCCAGCTCCAATCTTCACTTGCCATTGAACAAGAAAAAGGCTTGGTGCGAAACCCAGAACTAGAGACGGCAATACAGAATATCGAAGAACTCAGAAATACCTTGCAACGAGGAGAAATGCGTATTTTTCAATTTGGCTTATACTTTACCATTTACGGTAAAAATGAAGAGGAATTAAATACCATTACTGAACAGCTGGAATCGACTTTGGGCGGAATGCTAATTTACACCTTTACTTCAACCGTACCGATGGCTATCGATGAACTCAAAATCTTACGCAACTTAGATACCGCTTCTCTTTCCACGACTTTTCCGTTTACTTCTACAACACTTTCCAGTAACGAGGGAATTCTTTATGGCCTAAATCGTCATAATAACTCTTTAATATTATTTGATAGATTTAATTTGGAAAATGCTAACTCAGTTGTTTTTGCAAAATCCGGTTCGGGAAAATCTTACGCTATTAAGCTCGAGATCTTAAGATATTTAATGCTCGGCTCAGACGCAATTGTAATTGATCCTGAAAATGAGTATAAAAACCTTTGTGAGGCAGTTGGCGGTAACTATTTAAACATTGCCCTGAACTCCGATAAACGCATCAATCCGTTTGATTTACCAAAAGCCGGTAAAAGCGCCGCTTCTGAAGGTAACGGCGAGGACATTCTGCGCTCTAATATCACAATGCTTTCAGGGTTATTGTCTTTAATGATGAGTGGTGTTACACCGGAAGAAGACGCAGTCTTGGAAAAGGCTTTATATGAAGTATATGCCTTAAAAGACATTACTGTCGATCCTGCTACACACAGTAACCAGCCACCACTACTTTCCGATCTTCAACAAGTTTTACAAAATATGACAGGAACTGAAAGTATGGTCAAAAAGCTTTCGAAATATACCGAAGGTACTTTTAAGGGTTTATTTGATCAACCGACTAACTTTGACTTGGATAACGGTTTTATTGTCTTTTCAGTTCGTGATCTTGAAGACGCTCTTCGCCCAATCGGTATGTATATGATTTTGAATTATATCTGGCAAAGAGTGCGTTTCAACATTCGCCGACGAATGCTAGTTATTGATGAGGCTTGGTGGATGATGCAATACGAAGATTCCGGTAAATTCCTTTATGCCTTAGCCAAACGTGGACGTAAATATTACCTTGGTTTAACCATTATTTCACAAGATGTAGAAGACTTTTTGGATTCAAAGTATGGCCGATCAGTTATTAATAACTCTTCCATGCAGCTTCTTATGAAGCAGTCCCCGTCTTCAGTTGAAAAAATCGCTCAAGTTTTCGGCTTAACTGAAGGCGAAAAATTTTTACTGCTTGAGTGCGAGGTTGGAGAAGGACTATTTTTTGCCGGCCTAAATCATGTTGCCATCAAGGTTATCGCTTCTTATACGGAGGATCAGATGATTACAACTGATCCAAAACAATTAATGGAAATGCAAACCAAGAAGAATACTGAAGAAAAGGAAGAAGACGAAGCAAACGGTCAAACCGGCCAACTTCAGACACCAGGTGTTTAGATTATTTATATGAATAAAATAAAACTTAAAATTCATTATGACCGCGGAGTTGTTTGGATTTTAATAGCGGTTGTCGCTATGGCGTTTATTTTGATTATTATGATGGTAACAGCGGCAGCAATGATAGGTGATAGAACTGGCAGCGGATCAGGCTCATCGAGCCCGGGCGGTTCGTCAGAAGAAACTGATGCACCGATTGTCGCTGGTGGATGCAGCGATGTTATCACTGCTGCCCGCACATATTTGAATAAGGGAATTAGATACAGTCAGGAAGGGGGAAGGTGTGGTCCCGCAAATAGTAAAGGAGCAGCGGGTGTCACTTATATGGATTGCACAGGATATGCAAGTCGTGTTTATCGCGATGCTGGACTACTTCCAATGAACACTTGTTTGTATACTGTTTCTTTTGCTTCCTCAAGTAGTTTCCAAAGGATAGCTACAACACAAGCACAAGCCAAAACACTATGGCAACCAGGTGATTTTTTACTGTTTGGTATGGGAAGTGCCTCTGGGCCTGCCAAAAAAACACCTTTTTCCCATATTGTATTATTCGGAGGAGAAAGCGGCACCAAACAAATAATTTATGAATCAGGTGGTTCCGGCGGAGGTCCTCATGTCAGCACTTACAATGTCTTTGGCGGCGGCCGTGGCAGTAGATTTTATGGTTTATACCGACCAACACGGGATTGTGCTAGCTCTACAGAAACATAAACACCAACCGTTATAATATTAACAGGAGTCATTATGCCAACAAAGATTAATAAATCTTATATCATCATAGGAATTATTTTAATTGCATTGCTTATAGCAGCGATTATTTTAACTATTTGGCGCAATAACGTAAACAAGGTGGCACTTATAAATAATCCTAATAATGAAAAAGTTTTTTTTCCCAAATTATTACAGGACAATCAATCTATTTACTATTACAGTAATACCAGTAACTCGATAAAAAAATGGGATCTTAAAAAAAACTCGATTGAAACAATAGTGAAGCTTTCATTTAAAGATACGAACAATATTATTTATTCCCCTGACTTATCAATGGCACTGATTAAAACAGAAAATCCTTCGAATGCAGCGGATCATCATACATTTCTTATTAATTTAGATACTAAACAAGAGGTAAAAAAGCTAAGTGATAATATATTGAACGTAAGCTGGTCTCCTGATAGTAAGAAAATTGCCTATCATTACCTTGACTGGAATTTAGACGATGCAGACTGGATTGCTACGTCTAACCCAGATGGAAACAGCGAATCAATTATAACTGATATCGAATATGAAAACGCTCAAATTGGTTGGGCAGATAATAAAAATTTAGTTTATTACAATATTCCTTCCGAAACATTTAAGGCAATTATTTACTTATTGTCTACTGAAACCAAAAAACAAATTGAAATAGCCGATCAATACTATTTAGGCGATATAACAAATATACTTACAAACAAATTTTTGATAGATGGCACAACTTCCGAATCAGCAAATCCTGGACTAAGCCTATTAGACACAAAATCTAAAAAAATAACTGGTCTACTACCAGCCTCTAGTGTTGATAAAGCGGTTTATTCAGCAAAAAATAACTCTGTGTATACCGCGTCAAGACCATATGGAAACAGCGATTTATTTCAAATCATTAACTTAGATACAAACAAACCTTCCAAACTAAAGATAAGAAGCAGCGATGATATTTCAGCTACAAATCTAATGGTTACATCTGACAGTAAAACTCTATATTTTACTTCGGGTAACAATCTTTACAAAAAAGTTTTGTAGAGATTAATTAAAGCTGACACGTTTTAAGGGAAAAATGAAATATAAATTTTCAGAAGAAAAAGAAACTAAAAAAACAACAGAGCAAGAAACCAGTTCTAAATACAAATCTTCTGCCGGAAAATCTTCAGATAAATACAAGACTCCGGTTAAAGATTCAAAAAAGGAAAACGCAGGCCAGCCGGCACAAGATGTTAAAAATATCAAACCTGTTGTAATCCCACAGCAAAAGTCTGAAAGATCATTCAGTGACGGAAACACCCAGCCTGAAAACCAATCTGGCGGGGGAGGAACTTCTAGCGCCGGAATATCCGGCAGTGGTACAGGATCTACTGGCACAGGTAGCGGGGTCGACACAAAAGAAACCCAACCTGGCAACAAACCAACGGTTAGCTACCCAGGAGAAGAACAAACTGATCAAGGACAAGAAGAATCTCAAGGAGAAAATCAGACCGGCAAAAAAGAGGAAAAAAAGGAAGATAAAGATAAAGACGAAAAAGAAGCCGAAGACAAGAAAGAACAAGAATCAGATAAAGAAAAACCAGATACGGAGAAAAACGAAGAAAAAGGTGAGGGCGAAAAAACCCCTGAAGGCGAAAAACCAGGTCCCGTAGAAGGAAAGAGTGATATCAGCCCATCACTAGATGAAAATTTTCAAAATAAAAAAGTTAATATTGGCGCAAGCGACGCGGCCAAAAGCAAAGCTAAAGACGAATTAGTAAAAGAAGGAGCTGAAAAAGTTGGGGAAAAAGCAGCTCAACAAGGCATCCAACAAGGAGCTAAAGTGTTGGCAAAAGCAGCTTTGACTGCTACCTCTGAAGCTTTAGAAGCGGCGTTAGCCGCAGTAGTAGGTTTTTTCGGCTGGCCAGTTTTACTTATCTGTTTAGCTATTTTTATTGTTCTAATGCTTATTTTTATTGGTCTCGCCTGTAGCGCTCAAAACGGTTATTTTGGAAAAACCTACCCAACCAAGGCAACTGCAGGAAGCACTTATGTATCGGAAATAAAAGAAATCAATTCTGCCGCTGCCGGCGGTATGGCAGGCGTAATTAATGCAGCTGGTTTTCATAAATTTGATTACTTAAATAGTGAAGACAAGACCTATGTTAATGAAGGTAATGCAGACTACCGCCTACTCCAAGCGCTAAAGTATTTATCAGATAGACATCTTCGCATTGGCACCAGCCATATCATTTCTGGGTATAAAGATATGCCTAATGATCCGGAATCCGGAGCAGCACGAGATTCTCAACTAACGAACAATGTTTCTGCACATAAAGATGGATTGGCTTCAGATGTCGCTGAAATCGATTTTGTTTATAAATCATTAGAACCAAACAGAGATATTTGCAGTGGTGCAAACGGAACTCCTCCAATGAACGATGTGGTTTATTACTCCGATGGCTTACCAGATAACGTTTCGGGAGCAGACGGAGCACCGACAGGCAGAGATTTCACGACAAGCGGTCTGTTTTCAGATCTAAGCGGATCAGCTCAAGATTTATTGAATCAATTGAATCAAATAAACATTGATTCCTTAAGCCAAAATGAAAGGAATGAAGTTAACGACACAACAAATAATGTAGGTGATTTACAAAACACTCTCCAGCAAGACAGTGACAGAATCAATCAATATACCCAAAACATGGATACAGTGAAACCAAAAATTGAGACTTTTCGAACAGCTGTTAATAATAGTTCTTTGACTCCGGAACAAAAGGCTGAATATAATCGACAGCTCGACGACTTAACCAAAAAATTAAATACTTCCTTAATCCAAATTACCGGTGTGGGAACGGTTATTACTAATTTGCAAACTAAGATGGATCAAATAACTGCCGACCTGCAAAGCAACATCGATAATATCAACAGTGATATTGATAGGCTAAACGCGCAAATTGATACCATTAATTCCGCGCTTGAACAATTTACCAATCTTGATAGTATCTCTCAGATCGGTGGTCTGGATAGCCTTAATGATTATTTAGGCGGCATCAACACAGGATTTGATCAAGTTACAGGAGCTTTGACAGATAATTTAAACCTAGACCAGTTTAGTAATTTCGCTGGCTTAAGTGATGGATTATTAGGAAATATTGGCGGTTTTGGCGGTTTCTTCGGCGGTGACAATGAAATGTTAAGATTGCGCTGTGAAGGTGGCCTCGTCAGTACTGGCCTTCCGGGCCAGCCTGCCGGCAAAAAAGCTATTCCAATCAAAGTCACATGGCAAGACAGCAAACCAACAGTCACACATGTAAGCGCCGAGTCTGATGAATCAACCTCAACTGATCCGAGAGTATTTTATTCGGTTTATCAACCAGAAGCACGCAAAAAAGTTCATCAAGTCATTGCCGAGTTATTGAAATTTCCCTACGACAAAGGCAATACCAGCACCTATAGAGTTACGCAGTTAATTACATATTCAAAAGAACGCGACGTCATACCGTTTAGTTCAATCTTAAATGCTTTATACGGCAAAACCAGGCCGGCAAACTATGGCCTATTCGCTATGCCGGAATCTTGGGCTCAAGTTCACGTGGCGTATTAGGACAAAGTTTATAAAGTCCATCAAGTCTATAAAGTCATAAAGAGCAAATGAAGATAGAAAAGTTTGAAGATATAATTGCTTGGCAAAAAGCAAAAGAATTAACATTACTAAGTTATAGAAATTTTAGCTGTATTAAGGACTATTCATTCAAAGACCAAATTAACAGGGCCAGTGTTTCTGTTATGAATAATATTGCCGAAGGCTATGAACGAATGGGAGATAAAGAGTTTAAAAAGTTTTTATATATTTCTAAAGGATCGTGCGGTGAAGTAAGATCGATGTTATATTTAGCGCTTGAACTAAAGTATATAGATAAAAAAAGAGTTTGATTTAATCTATAATAAATCTATTGAAATTTCTAAGATTCTTTCTGGTTTAATCAAGACTTTATAAAGCATTTGGCTTTGCAAGCTTCGCTTATAAACTTGATAGACTTTCGACTTTCGACTTTCGACTTTCGACTTTCGACTTTATGAACTTTCGACTTTAAGGACTATTGTATCTTAATTCTCACTTTTTTAACGAGTTCTTTGCCTAATTTTTCGTTGATTTCATTTTGTATTTCAAAAGTTTTCATTCTTAAATTAGAAGCGGCAGCTGATGACGTAGTGCTAAGCGTCAGAAGCCCGTCATTGAATGAGATTACGTCGTATTGACCATCGGCTAGTTCACGCGCCTTACCACAAACATCGGCCGCTTGCAGCGGTTTTTGGAGCCTGAAATATTTGGGTATGTGGTCGAAATGTTTATTGATATGATCCATCGCTGCCATCATAACAAACCTTATATAAATAAAAAACTCCGAACCATATTGATTCGGAGCCTAGCTCTTTTTCATAACCATCTTTATGACGTTAGGAATGCTGATTTGATAATCTTTGTAAGCACGCCTGCACTGATCGATAAATTCTGTCGAGGCGTCTTTCTTTGTTCCGTCAGCAACAAGTTTCACAAACAACCAGAAATCGTTTTGCCTGATAATATGCCACTTGATATTGCCTTCTCCGCGCCTGGAGTACTTAAGATCTCCTGTTTTCATCCAGTGACGAATCTCTTTCTCCAAACAGCGCAGCTTCTTCGCTGCCATCGGCGGACTCATCTCGCCTTTGCGCAAATACTTCTTCGTTGTCATACCATTGTTATTTGAATTGGCAAGACGAATCTTCCGACACCTCTCAGCAATCAGTGAAATCTGAGATTTATGAATAGCAAGCGAGCCGTTGAGATATTCTCGAGTCTCGCCAAACTTTTCATCACGAACAAGTTTCAAAAAGGCTTCATACTTCTTGTACTCGGTAAGCGCCATCAACTTGCGGTCGACACAAACCCAGTTTCTTACCAAGTCAATTGCCCAAAGCATCGAATCAGGTCTAACGATGAAAGATCCCGGCTCGATCGTCTTGAGACGACCAACTGTAATATACTCCCAAAAAGTTTGCCGAGATTTCCCGAGAAAGGTAGCTAACGTTCTGTAGTGACAACCCCTGAGATGTTCAAGAATAAAGTTCCGATCTAATTCATCGTAGTCGCGTAAAAGCAACTGATGATCCACACACATCTTGGCTCGTTCGTCGATCATCTTTACGCAACCAGGAAAGTCGCACTGTTTTATGTCCCCACCCCCTTTATCTCTTTCACTTAAGACAGCCTATTATCCCAGTTAAAGGGATTTTAGTCAAGCCTCTTTATGAGATAAAAAAATCCCCAGGTTTTAACCTGGGGAAAAGTTTGTGCCGACTTAAAGCCGGACAAGAAAGCCGCAGCAATCATTGAAGCGCATCGTCAGCCAGTTTGTATTTACCCTGCGACGTTGTGGGTGAACATTTACAAAGGGTGTGCAATAGGGGCGTTTTTTACCTTGCATAGTAGTGGCGAAAATTGAAGCCGGAGCTTCGCCTTTCTGGTACTTCTGCCAAATGTCGTCAGAATACGACCTAAGGATATTCAAATCTGGTACAGCTGTAAGTTGTTCTAGCCCAAGGCCTTCAGCAGTCAGGCGTACTACAACACACTTGAGTGTGTAGAATGACTCTCTAGGGAACCAGACTACCGCGTACTGATCGTTAAGCTTTATCATCTCCATCTGAACACTCTCCTATACGATGTATTTTTTCAACTCTTCTAAATACCTAGATAGATATTCAGAAGGAAGCGCCCGTGCCACGAAGGAACGGGCGAGAGACCATAAGGTCTAGAACCGGACAATGTAACAAATTTCCGCCTTATCGTAAATTTCGGACGGACTGAAAGTCCTAAATGATTCCAAATATGGGAAGCAATGAAGCGCTACTCCGTGCACGAATTCAAAACCACAGAATTCTTCAGTTTTGCTGGCTGAAACAACGTCTGGAATCTCGCTGCTATGTTCCCAAAACGACTCTGATTCAAGGATATCGTCATCCACTTCGTCTTCTCCGACCCGCTGTTCGGGATCGAAACCTTCTGCGGTAAGACGTACATCGGCAGCCAAGAAGTTCTCGATCTTCTCATCGGGGAACCAAACGACCGCATATTTCTTTTCACCAATTTGCATTTCAACAGCGTTCATCATCTGAATTTTTCTCCTTTTCTGAAAGTGAAATGTTTTTTCAACTCTTCTGAATACCTAGATAGATATCCAGAAGGAAGCGCCCGACGCCATAAAAGCGGCGGGCGAAAGATCATAAAGATCTAGAGTCGGACAAGAAAGCCATTATGATCACCGAAGCTATCATAAACCCCGTGCTCGAAGTTACCGATTTCGTGGCTGTAGCGATTTATACATAAGGGTCCATCGCCATGCCAGTGCCAGATTGCATCTAAACTCGATGCGCACGCCCATTTCAGGTTACTAGTCTCGAGAAGCTGTCGGAATCTAAATCGATTAAAACTGTAATATTTCCGTATGGCGCCGAAATCCGAATAGGATGTTCGTTTATCTTGACCAAAACCCTCGGCACTCAAACGGGTATTGATTGCATAGAAATCCTCGAAAGTCTCACCTGGAAAACATACGATGCCATAATCCTTGTTAATCTTGATTATCTGAATCATCTGATTTATTCTCCTTTAACTGGTGTTTTTTATATCCAACTCTTCTACCAACCTGTTAAACAGGTAGGCAGAAGGTTGAACAAATTGTTAAGGTGCCGGCTGTCTGGTGAACCTGATTAACTGGTTTAACTAATTTTCTTTACATGATATTGTATCACAACCGAGCCCAAATGTCAAGTCTTTTAGACGTTATATATCTATTTACTTGTTAATAAGATAGTGGTATAGTATAAGTGTCGACGAATCATTTAGACGTTTAGGAGTATTGTGGACATCAGAAATTATCTAAAACAACTTAACCTTTCAGATAAGGAAATCGAGGCCTATCTCGCCCTTTTAGAGATAGGCGAGTCGCACATCGTGCCGGTTGCCAGTAAGCTTAAATTACCGCGAACGACGGTTTTTTATATTTTGGAACGCTTAAGAGAGAAAAACTTGATTAATATTAATGACAATCAAACTCGACGAAGCTATCAAGCCCGTCCCATTAGAACAGTAATTACACTTTTAAATAATGAAAAAGCGAATATCGATGAAAGTATTGATGAATTAAAAAAGAATCTGCCAGAACTCGATCGGCAATATAAAATTTCGCCTTTCCAACCCAACGTTCGTTTCTTTAAAGGTGAGGATATAAAGCTAATTTACGAAGAAATGCTCGAAATTGACGAAAAAAAAGACAATATTTGGTATGTTGCCAATACCAACACTATATCTGATGTTTTCGGCGAAGAATATTTAAGAAAATGGATCGAAAAACGCATAAATAAAAAAATACCATCTCGCTCAATTAGAGTTAAGGAATGGGAAGTAGAAGGCGAGATAAACAAACCTAAACCAAAAGATTTCCGAACTTACAGATTTGCACCCAAAGATTTTGACTGTCCAGCTCATATTGTGATCTATCAGGACAATGTCGCCATTATAACCACTAGCCAAGAGTCCTTCGGTACTGTTATCACTTCCAAAGAATACGCGACATCCATGCGCAACTGGTTCGAACAGCTTTGGAAGGTATCGAAAGAAGAGATTTAAAAATCCCGCAACAAAGTTCGATGCGGGATATTCACTAGCACGGACAGTTCTTCTCATAATGAGATGTCAACAAATTATTGACGCCTATAAGTTTCACCAGACCCTCGGCGATTGGAACTGCCGCGGGATGATTCTTTTTTGTCAGATCTAGATAGACTTGATCAACAGCAGTCCTATGAAGTTTAGGTACAAGATTACGCAGAATTTCATTCACCATGCCAGCATCATCATTTGAAATCTGATCGTAAATCCAGATAGCCAACATCAGGAGCTTCATAGACGTTTCTTCGGAATGAGATTCTTGTGTATGGCTATGAAGCCATTTGGCATAAGCCTTAACAAGTTGTCCGAATTTATCTTCACACAGATCAGAATTCTCAGCATGAGCATGAATACTGTATGACCTCAACTCTAAACCAAAATCTCTTCCAGAAATTACATTTTCTGAGATCAGACTGTCGATCATTTTCTCAAGAGTGGTCTGAGAAATTTCCTTATCACAGAACTTAAGAGCTCGTCGTAAATCCATGATTTTAGGGACAATCAAATGACTGTTTACCCTATCAAAAAGCTGAACCACAATATCCATTTCTGTCGCTTTTCCCATTTGTTAAACCATCCTTCTGCTCCGCTATTAGAGCAAAATCTCGGGGCCACCATTAGCCTTCCGAGTCGGTGACGCTATTGCCACCAATTGAGCAGATTATAAATAAAAATATAATTGAAGTCAACCATGATTGACCAGGCAGCCAAAATAATATATAATCCTAGATAGATTTTGAGGGAGGGGGATTTGAAGATGTTTTGCTGGCTTAGAAAGATCGGGTGTTTCTTTTTTGCTCCACGTATTGATGAATCAGATACAAACAAGACATTCCAAATAGAGCTGGTCGATCGCGACACGCACAAGAGTCGTCATTTTCGTCGCTGGAGAAAAAATCCTTTTTATCTAAAACAACTGCGAGATAGCGGTTTGCTTAAGACGGTCTATATCCGCACTTGTCCTTACGAAGATGACGACCGAATTATGCAACTTATCGACGTTTTCTGCGTTCACAAGTTTCTCGCTCACACCGAAGAAAACCCTGACAAACTCGGCCTTTTGTTTACCAATCGATGGCCAGTGGTTCAGGATATCACCTTGGGCAAACTGGAGATAGATAACGAAGATGAAATAGAGAGAGTAATCTGCTCCATCACGGAAATTCCCATCGAAAACAAATCTGATTACCCAAGTTGTCAGATGTTTATATTCGACGATAAATCCGCAAAAAGCGGCTAAGCGTATTACCTGAGAGATTTATTCTTTCAGGTTTTTTGTTTACTTTATATCCACAATCTTGGCCTTAGTCCGCAAAGATTTTTCGATATGATCGATATCTGTTGTCGTTATAATCGTCTGTTGATCCTGAACAATCTTTGCTAAATGCATCCGGCGTTCAGAATCGAGTTCGGAAAAAATATCATCTAATAATAAAATGGGTTTTTCACCCCTTTTTTCTTCTAAAAACTTGAGCTCTAAAATCTTTAAAGATAAAACCACTGATCTATATTCACCGCGTGAACCGAAAGAGGCGATATTACGCCCGCCCAAATAAACGCCAAAGTCATCTCGATGCGGCCCGTAATTGGTGGCGCTCTGTTCTATATCTCTTTCACGACCGGCGACCAATATATCCATAAAGCGATCCTCGTCAACCGACGGGTGATATTTTATTTTTAATTCTTCGTCGCTATTAGCAATCTTATGATAAGTTTCACTCAAATACTTATTAAAAAACTTAATTGCTTCTAACCTTTGTTTAATTATTCTGGTGCCTAGTTCAACTAATTTTTTGTCCCAAAAATCCAATTCATCGGGCTTCGCCCGTTTCATTTTCAACCGCAATAATAACTTATTTCTCTCTTTGGTAACCTTGCCGTACTCTATTAAGTCCAAGACGTAGTGTCTGTCGGTTTGCGAAAGGAGAATATCTAAGAATTTTCTTCTCGCGCCAGGCGCGCCGGAAACCAAATCGATTGTCTCTGGGCTAAACAAGACTGAAGGCAAGCCGCCGACAATTTCAATCAGGCGTTTTTTAACACCGTCTATTTTTAGTTGCTTGCCCGGCTTTACATTAGGTGAACCTTTAGAAAAAAATAGTTCCAAATCATGAGGTGTATTTTCGACCTCAATCTTGGCTGATATTCTGGTATATTCTTTACCCCAATTCACCAATTCTATTTCTTCTCGAGTCCGCCAAGAACGTGAACTACTTAAAAACCATAGACTCTCCAAGACATTAGTTTTACCAACGCCATTTTTACCAATTAAAATAGTAATATCAGTAAGATCTAAATGATATTCTGGCCAAGAACGAAAGTTTTCGAGTTTAAGAGAGGTAATTTTCATAAAAATATTAGTCGAAAAATATTACTAATGTCATTGCGTCCGTGGATAAGTGTCTGAAAGGCGCGGTAATCTATTGTTTCCAAGATTGCTTCGTTGCACTCGCAATGACTAGTAATTATTTTAGTATTTTTCTTATTCATCAACTCTTAACGGCATGATCACATAGAGAAAGTTATTGTCTTTTTCAGCCTTAATCAATCCAGCTGCTAAGTTTGACGATAGTTCCAACTTAACGTTTTCCGAATTTATCACCGCTAAAACATCGCTTAAAAATTTAGCATTGAATGCTATTTCAATTCCTTCGCCACTAACTTGACCGGTTATTTCTGAAGTATTATCACCCAAATGAGGGGAGACAGCTAAAACGGAAACTTTGTCTGGTGCTTCAATTTTTAACTTGATGTTGTTGGCAGATTCTCTGGCAAATAATGACGCCATTTTAATCGCATTAGAAAATAATGAGGCTTTCACAACTACAGTTGTCTTCACTGTTTTTGGAATAATTTGTTCATAATCAGGGAAAGTACCTTCGATTAAACGTGAAACTAGAATTGTTTCGCCTAATTTAAACTCAACCTGGTTTTCCCCGGCAGAAACTATAACTACTTCACCGGCATTGGATAGAATTCTACCAACTTCAGCCAAAGTTTTTTGTGGCACAATAAATACAACTTCATTATCAATCTTCTTATTTAAAATAACTGTTTGCTCTGAAAGGCGATAAGAATCAGTCGCAACCATTTTCAGTGTGTTACCTTTGGCCTTAAAGAAGACTCCGGCAAGTACCGGGCGACTTTCATCTAAAGCCGTCGAAATTAGAGTTTTTGTGATGGCGTTTAAAAAGCTGGCTACCGGAATTTCCAAGCTTTCCGCTTTCTTAACTTCAGGAATAAGAGGGAATTCAGCCGCATCTATACCTTTAATGTTTGCCTTATAATGCTCCGACTTTAAATGCAAAGTTAAATCTTTGGCAGAAAAATCGATTGTCTTATCATTATTGGTATTAATATAATCCAATAGAAGTTTGGCCGGAATTGTCAGAGCTCCTTCTTCATCAACCTTGGCGCCAACCCACGTATGAATCCCAATTTCCAAGTCTGTGGCTGAAAGTTTAAGCCGGCCTTTTTCTGTTTTGATTAAAATATTATTTAAAACCGGTAAAGTCGTTCTCGTTCCGACTGATCGTCCAACTAAACCTAATCCTTTAGCTAAATTCTCTTGTGTACATGAAACTATCATCTAATTCCTTTCTTTGTTATTTGCTCAATATTTATCCGGACTTATCCACACTTATATATTAATAATTCTTAAAGAAGAAAAAAGGCAGTAATAATAAGGGCTGTGGATTGTGGGGATTAACGGGTGTTTTGCATGTGGAAAAGTGGGGTATAAACTGTGTATAAACAGGGGGAAAACGTGTGTATAAGTCAGTCTTTGATGAAAATTGGAACTTTATAAACTTACTTATCCACACGTGAGACGCAAATTTCTAAAGTTATCCACAAGTTATCCACAACTACGCCATTTTCTTCAAGTTTTTAATTGAATGCGTGCATTTTTTCTTTTAATGCCGTCAGCTCTTTATGCAATTCCACATCGCGTGCAATTTCTTTTTCGATTTTTTCCACGCCGTGTATAACTGTCGTATGGTCTTTCTTGTTTAGATGTTGGCCAATTTTAGGATAAGAAAGGCTCATTTCATGGCGCATTAAATACATTACAATCTGGCGGGGTCTCACTAATTCTTTATTTCTTTTAGCGGAAATAAGATCGACAGTGGTGATATTGAAAAAATCAGCTGTCATCTGCAACATCTTTTCCACAGAAATAATTTTATTTTTATTGGAAATAATATCTTCTAAGGCCTTAGTGGTTATGGCGAGTGAAGGTAAAACATCGTTCATCTGAGAATAAGTAAGAATTCTGGTAATCGCGCCTTCGAGTTCACGGATATTGGATTCAATATTTTGAGCGATATAATCGATTACGTCGTCGGTTAAACTGCACTGCTTTTCTGCACATTTGTTTCTTAAAATCGCCTGACGCATCTCTAAATTAGGCGGTTGGATATCTGCGACCATTCCCATGCCAAAACGCGAGGAAAGGCGGTCAGTGAGCTGCGGGATGGCTTTCGGCACGCGATCGCTGGTTATAACAATTTGCCGATTGGCTTGGTGAAGCGCATTGAAAGTATGGAAGAATTCTTCCTGAGTCCCTTCTTTTCCAGCCATAAATTGGATATCATCAACCATTAAAACGTCGGCATCGCGATACATCTTCTTAAATTCATTCGTTTTTTTATCCGATATCGAAGCAATAAAATCATTGGTAAACTTCTCACAGGAAACATAAACAATTTTCTTCTTAGGACTTTTAGCAATAATTTCATTACCGATGGCTTGAACCAAATGGGTTTTACCCAAACCGACGCCGCCATAAATAAACAGGGGATTATAGGCAGTGCCCGGGTTGGCGGCAACCGCTTGAGCGGTGGCCATGGCTAAACGGTTTGAATTACCGACGACATAATTATCAAAAGAGTAATGCGCATTAAGATTGAAAGCGGGTTGAGGTTTGTCGGCAACAGGGATTTGAGTCGGAGTATAACTTTGTGTCGGTTTTAGATTAATATCTGAATTGTCTGCACTATCGATTTTAGGCGCTTGCCGGGCGGAATTAGTGGCGACGGCATAAGTCGCGTTTTTCAAATTGGGGTGAATCTTTTTTAAGACTTCAAAAATCTGCGGGTGGTATTTATTTTCCAACCATTCTTTAGTGAAGGCATTTGGTACGCCGACCGTAATCTCATCTTCAGCGATTTCTAAAACGAAAGTGTCTTTAAACCAAGTTGAATAATTAGCCTTGGAAAAAACCACTTCCAGTTCGCCGAGCGCCGCTTGCCAAGTTTCTTTCTCGTCTAAGGTTTTCATACCACTCCTTAACTACTTCTGTCCTCACTATCTACTAAAGGTCTAGAGTTGTCCACAGGGAAGTTGTCCACAACCACTCTAACCTTATATTAATTAGTTATCCACAGCGCGTCAATAAACTGGGGATAAAGGAGTTTGTCATTGCGAGCGTAAGCGAAGCAATCTTGTTTTAATAAAAAAATGGCTGGTTCAATTAAGAACCAGCCGAGCAAAATAACTACTATATTTTTTCTAATCCATATAGATGGATTTTCCTTTCGTCGCCGAAAGTACTTGCCACACAACTCGTATTGTCAGGTGAAAACCCAGATACTACCCAATAACCGTTTGGATCATCGTGACCAGAGGATTTTTCAGAAAAAGTAAAGCCTTCTAATGTGACTCCTAAATTACCATCGCTTGTTACAGTTCCTGGTATCACTCCAGGGATTTCCACACCATACTCGATATACGCACATCTTTTTACTTTGAACGTGCCGATCGGTTTTTCTTGTATTCGCAACTTTCTCCACGCACCACGTTAAGGATCGGTGCCACCTATAAATTTTGGTGTGCAATTCTCTCGTTTCTAATCGGCAATCCGATCAGGGAAAGAGGGGCTAGCCGAATTGGCTAACCCGATAATTCGATACACTTATAACTTTCACTCAGGTCTCTCTTGCAACCATTTAACAAGAGGGGTGCCGTCAATATACAGACGAGAAATCTCCTGACGTATACTTTGCGCAATCTCATTCATCCTGTCTCTTGCTTGATTTAATACTTCTTCTTGTGATACCCAATTTTCGGCAGCAGTTTTTTTAGGATCATGCTTGACCCCGCCAGTCGGAAATAAATCATCACTCCAGACGTTATCTTCGATCTTAATGAAGATTCGAAAAAGGATATACTCGGTGCAATGGGGGTATCTTCTGTATTGCTTGTAAAAGCCACCGTACGGCCAGCTTGGTCGGTAAATTCCGACATGGACATTGATAGTTTTTTTGTCACTTGACGAGCTATTTTCTAATTCAACAGAAATCGTTTTGCCTGTAACTAACTCATCGTACTCGCTTATTAAACTCATTATTTTCCGCGCACCACGTTAAGGATCGGTGCCACCTTTAGATTATTAAGGTTCAGATTCTAACCTGTTAGCAGATTCCTCATCTTTCTAACATGCTATTGTACCACTAATTGGCCTAATTGTCAATAGTTATGACTCTAATTATCATAGCGATATATTGAAAATATATGGTATAAATTGACATAATATCGTCAATATGATATGATAGTGTTAATAATTATGACAACAACAAATGACGACATTTTATCAAGTTTAGAGGGGGTTGGTCTTCATGAAAATGAGGCTCAGGTTTATTTGGCTGCTCTTGAATTAGGGCCGAGCTCTATCTGGGATATTGCCATAAAAAGCGCCATTAAGCGCCCAACCTGTTATGTGCTAATGAATAATTTGATGTTTAAAGGGTATGCCAGTAGTACTTTTGACGGAAAAAGGCACATTTATACAGTTTCGTCACCTAAGCAGTTATTATCCGCATTTAATCGACGACAGGAAAAACTCGCAAAAACCCTAAATCAACTAGAAGGATTGGCTAGTAAATCATCGTTTAAGCCAGACGTTCGTCTTTACGAGGGAAAAGCCGGTGTAGTAGAGGTTTATAATTTAACCTTAGATTTGGGCAAAGAAGAAGAAATCTTAATTTACGGTAATGTAGCAGTGGAAACTTCCTATCAGGAATTCATTGCAGATTATCTGAAAGCTAGGGTTAAAAAGAAAATAAAAGTAAGGGCTATTTTGCCAGATACTTTGGATAATAGAAAAATAGTTGAGCGAGACGATGCCGAGTTAAGAGAAACTAGATTCTTACCGATAGAAAAATTCAAACAAAAAACCGAAGTTAATATTTTTGGTAAATCAATTGCCTATATAGCGCATAGCGAAAAAGAGCCGTTTGCGACTGTTATAGAGAACTCAACCTTAGCTGATGAAGAAAGATCTCGATTTAATTTACTTTGGGAAATTCCCGAAAAATAAATATATATGATTTATTTATGCAAAAGAAACGAGAAATAATTTAATCGTTTATTGATAGCCATGACTTGAATTGACAGATGGGCACATTTCTGATATTATTTTGCTGTAAATCTGAGAAATCGGAGAAGGGGGAACCGAAATGAGACAGTTTTGGAACAATATCACTATCCCAGAATTACTTATCTTTATTGTTCTTCTCTGTACCATCACAGTAGGGCTTGTAGATGAAGGCTGTTTAATCAGGCCAGGTAACAACTTTAACATCGCTAGTGTTTGCACTGATTACAGTTACTCATCAATTTGTCCGACTGTGCTAGCCGGCAAAGGTTTAGCGCCGAATGACAGTGATGTTAATGTTAGCGAAGGCAAACTAGTGGTGACTGCTCTTGAGGGTCGTGATGCTGTTTGTCACATCGACGGCACCCGTTACAATGGTGTTCTGGTACTGGTCAGCAAAAAGACTTTTTACCAATGGGAACGTAAAGCCAAAGAGTATGAGTCGATGTGCCAAGACTATAATAGTGCCAGAGACAAAGAACAGCAGCGGCTTGATCGATTGAGGACTAGCCTTAAGTGATTTGCGAGACATTTTCGGGACTTGTTAAATGCAGGTCCTTTTTTATTTGACCTTTGAATGAAAGCAAAATAAAAACCCCGTTCTTTCGAACGGGGTAATGTTACTGCTATTTCTTAACAGCTGCGAAGTAAAAGCGTTTCCAACCACTTAAACCGGCGTTACCCAATGTTGCGTGATCATCCCAGTAAATACCGAACTTACCGTTAATCTCTGTGCCCAAGGCAACGACGAATTCTTCATCAGTTTTAAGAACATAGGCCATCATTTCCATGATGTTTGCGGCCCTATATCCCAAGGAATCAATGTCATCCAGAATTTCAAAGGTTGACATCCCGATCTCATTTTCAATCAGGACAATCTCGACATTTTCATCGCCAGATACCACGACCTCATCAAGGTCAACGTCTTTGTCGAATATGGTGTCCAGAAGAAGACCAACCCGATTACCCATTTCCTTAACTGAAAGAGTGTAGTCTACATTTACTGCAGAAGTGAAGCGATTCATGATTTTCATTGTTTTTTCTCCTTTTTCTGGCTAAAATGGCGTTTTAAGGTTCAACTCTCCTAAAGCTCTCCTTATGGAGTTCTTCAGGAGGTTGAAACCAAGTTGTTAAGGTTCATGTCTGCTTTCCTTATCTTGTAACAACATATTGTAGCACATAATTAAGATTTTGTCAAGTATTTCGACACTAATATGTTGACAAATTAAAGATAATAATATATGATAGATATAAATAATGTCGACAAAATCGACAAAACAGGAAATCTTATGCAAAGCACAAAATTAAACAATTTATTAATTGAAGCTGGTCTAGATGACAAAGAAGCCGATGTTTATTTGGCGGCTTTAGAGTTAGGTAAAACTACAATTTTAGAAATCGCCAAACATTCAAAAGTGAAGCGCTCTACTGTTTATGAAATTATTCCCGCTTTAGAAAACAAGGGATTAATAAAAAGAGCAAAAGTGGGTAAAAAGTATTTTTATTTAGCGGAGAGTCCAAAAACCGTAGTTACTTTGATAAAAGAACGCGAAAAGCGTTTTGCCGAAGCTTTGCCGCAGCTTATGAGTTTATTTAATTCACAGGAAGAACGACCGAAGGTTTATTTCTATCAAGGTCCGGAAGAAATCAAACAGATGTATGAAGACACGATTCGTGAAGGCAAGGACATTTTAAATTACACCTCAATCATCAATCTGTATCAGTATTTAGATAAAGAATGGGTTGACGATTATATTAAAAGAAGAATCGATGCAGGAATTAAAACCCGAATAATTGCCTTAGTTTCTCGTGAATCAGAAGAGTGGCATGACAAAGCCAAAACAGAACTTAGAGAAATAAGATTAGTTCCTAAAGACGATTATAATTTTTCGGCCGATGTTCATATTTATGGCAATAAGGTTATTATCACAACCTATAAAAGCGGTTTGTTTGGCTTGTTGATTGAAGATGTTAATATCGCTCAAATGCAAAAAATGGCTTTTGAACTAATGTGGCTTGGAGCGGAAAAGGTTTTGTAAGAAGGGAATTGACTCGAGTCTTTACTTTTAGGCAATTTAAAGGTATACTATTTTTAGTTACTGAATAAATATTAGGAGTAAGATGGCTGCTAAGAGAACATATCAACCAAAAAAAGCATCAAGAGGGAAAGTCCACGGATTTTTATTAAAAATGACGACTACTGCCGGCCGTAATGTTTTAAAAAGACGACGCGCCAAAGGCAGAAAAAGACTAACACCTTAAAACAGGTGATTTTGTAGGTACTAAATGCTTGCGAGATCTTTTCGGTTAAAAAAGAGAGAAATTGATCGAGTTTACAAAAAATCCAATCGTTTTTTTGAGGATTTTTTATTGGTAAGAACTTTACCGAACACTGCCAAACATAGCCGCTTTGCGGTGATTATTCCTAAAGCTGTGGTGGCAAAATCCGTTAACAGATCTCGTTTAAAAAGAAAAACTACGGAAGCAATTACTGAAAATTTGATGCTTTTAAAAACCAATTACGATTTTATTTTTAGTTTTAAAAAATTACCGGATGAAGCGATGATTGATTCGACCGTCAAGAAAATTTTTCAAAACGTTAAATAAATTTGTTATGCTAAACTAGTGAGGCAAAGAAATTGAAGTGGATCGCCTTGAAACTTATCAAAGGTTACCAAAAAACCCTATCGTTTGACCATGGCCCGATGAAAGCTTTTTACCCTGGAGGTTTTTGCCGCTTTCACCCGACCTGTAGTCAATACACTTACGACGCGGTAGAAAAATACGGTGTCGTAAAAGGCAGTTATCTTGGGTTTCGCCGCATTATGCGCTGCACACCTTGGTCTGAAGGCGGGGAAGACCCGGTTAAGTAAAAAGCTTAAAGTCAAAAGTTCATAAGCAGAGCTTGATTTCTGACAAAATTAAAGTAGAAAGTATATATGAAACAACTTATTAATGTAATTTTGCGCCAACCACTTTTTAACGCTTTAATATTTTTGGTTTGGTTAGTGCCGAATCATAATGTTGGTTGGGCAATTATCGGTCTAACAGTTATTATTCGATTAATTTTATTGCCTTCTTCGCTCTCCGCTGCCAGGCAACAAAAGAAAATGAGAGATCTGCAGCCCGAGTTAACTGCTTTAGCCGAAAAATATAAGGGCCAGAAAGAAAAATTGGCTCAAGCTCAGATGGCTTTTTATAAGGAGAATAAAGTCAATCCGTTGGGTTCATGTCTTCCTTTATTGGTTCAATTACCGATATTAATTGTGCTCTATTATGTTTTTCAAGACGGTTTAAGCGTAAACCGCTTTGATATGCTTTATAATTTTACACCAAGACCTGAATTTATTAAGACTGTCTTTTTAGGCATAGATTTAGCCCAGCCAGATAAATATATTTTGCCGGTCATTGCCGGTATTTTGCAGTTTATTCAAAGTAAACAGTTAATGCCAAGCATTACCAAGGCTGCTGATCCGAAAAAAGGCCCTGATATGCAGGCCATGATGAGCAAGCAGATGATGTATTTAATGCCGATCTTCACTGTCTTTATTGCTGGTAGACTTCCAGCTGCTTTGCCTTTGTACTGGATAATTACAAACTTGTTTACTATTGGCCAACAATGGTATGTCTTTAGAGAAAAATCGGACAAAGTAAAAGTTAATAAGCAAATTGAATCCGATGTAAAAAGAATTGAAAGTGAAATTGATAAACCTAAAACCACAAAAAAACATGGGGTAGAGGTAACAGTGAGGAGAAAAAATGCCAAAAAAATTGTCTGAAAAAGAACTGCAGGAACTAGTTTTGTCAGTTATAAAATTCATTGATCCTAATGCAAAAGTTGAGGTTGAGGTTAAAGACAATATCCGCATCAATATTGTGTCCGAAGACTCGGGCATGTTGATTGGAAAATTTGGTCAAACTTTAGAATCGCTACAATATGTTATAAGAATGATGTTAAACAAAGCCATGGATGAGAGAGTATCGGCTGTAATTGATGTAGCAGGTTACAAGGCGAATAAAGAAAAAGAATTGGAAGAATTAGCTTTGGCCACCGCCGAAAACGTTCGTAACTCGAAATACGCTCAAGATCTTCGTCCGATGAATGCTTATGAGAGAAGAATTGTTCATACTGTCTTAACTGATTTTGAAGGCGTTGAGGTTGTCTCTGAAGGTGAAGAGCCAATGAGATTTATTAAGATCAAGCCAAAAGAGTAGACTTCGTTATGCTCGTCTTAAAAGAAGAGAAGGATGGAGAGGTCGCATATTACATATGTGACCAATAACTGTCTTATAGTTTTGACAAACAGGCCTTGGAGAGGTCGCATAACAACCTGCTGACGCAGAACGTTGTGCGCCATCTCCTACGCTTCGCTACGGAGAGGTCGCATAGCCCGGTTGCCGGCCCAGGGCCGGTGGGCCTCGGGCCCAATTGCGCCGGTTTTCGTCCCGAGGACGACCAGCCTTGGGCTGGCGAAATTAAGATATGTTTTATGTATATATATTAAAAAGTGAAAAGACTGGCAAGTTTTATAAGGGTAGTACAGAAAATATCAAAAAAAAGGTTCACTGAGCATAACCAAGGCAAAGTAACCTCGACTAAATCCGGATGTCCTTGGAATATCATTTATTACGAGGCATTTACTAATAAAACAGACGCTTTGCGAGAAGAATTGTTTCTCAAATCAGGGAAAGGCAAAGAAAGAATTAAATATTTATTTAATGATTAAATAATTGTTGTAATGCGGAAGGGTCGCATAGCCCGGTTGATTGCGCCGCTTTCGAAAAGCGGTAGGCTCGCAAGGGTCTCGTGGGTTCAAATCCCACCCCTTCCGCATTGTGACAATTATCCTGTGGGCTTCAATTTTAATAAAAAATAAATCTTATGAAAGAACTCGTTTTAGCAGAATTAATTGAACAAAAGATTTTCTTAATTCGCGACCAAAAGGTGATGCTCGATTCTGATTTGGCGAAGCTTTATGGAGTGACGACGAAGAGATTAAATGAACAAATTAAAAGGAATAAGAAGAGATTTCCCGAAGATTTTGCTTTCAAATTAACAAATGAAGAAGATATAGTTTTGAAGTCGCAAATTGCGACCTCAAGCAGTCCAAAAGGGAGAGGTGGACGCCGAACTTTACCATATGTTTTTACAGAACACGGCATCGCGATGCTATCGAGTGTTTTAAATTCCGATCGCGCCATTGCTGTTAATATCCAAATCAGCTAACAATTCAGAACTTTTATCAAGTTAAGAAAATTGCTTTCGACTGACGCTGATTTACTCAAAAAAATCGAAAGTTTAGAGAAGAACTATGATAGACAGTTTAGAATTGTCTTCTAAATAATCAGAGAACTCGAAACCCCGGTGGAAAAAAGGAGAAAGCAAATCGGGTTTAAACCAGAATAAACCATTAATTTAAAAGTACTAAAAAAGGAACGCGGGTACGTTCCTGATGGTATTAACCTCAACTAGATACAAAACATCCCCAGATCTAATGACCTGGGGATGTTGATAGAGATGGCCGCGACGAATCGCGGTTGAGTTTCTAGTAGACCCCGCCAGATAGCTCGATTTTCACCGATGCTGGCAGGTTTGTCTTCTTCTGTGAAGTCGTAACGGTCCGCCATGACTTCGTATTATTACTGATTCGGTACCCGTTGACGACGATACCACTCACTGTATACGTGATATCATCGCGTTGCTGGACATATACGTGGTACTGGCTCACGACTGTGCCAAGAGTGTTCCTGGCAAAGATCGTGAAGAATCCATTGCCGTCATCCTGGAGTTTGAACATTATTCCGGTTGGATTAATGGTCTCATTCCAGATCTGAACCTCAATCCTGGCATATCTGTAATCCCCAGGATTGTAAAACGCCTGGGCGAACATCTTCAAGCTCGGGTCGAAAGCCGGCGCCACCACTATATCGTGCTCAAAAACCGCAGAGATGGTGTCGGCGGGAGAAGGATGTTTCTTGGCAAAAAGATACATTTGCCCTTTGCCTACAACAGTGGGGGTCCAAGTTACAAACCCCCAGAGACTGCCGAAAATTCCCTGATCTATGAAGACCGGTTTCCATTCGGTCTCGAGTTTGCTTGAGTCTGTATCCCAAGCTTCGAGAAGTATTGTTTGTCCCTGATGGACGACGATTCCTTGCGGCGACACTTCGGCTGCGTACCAACCGCCCCAGACCTGCTGGGCAAAGCCCAACTGAACGCCGTTAAACTGGGAATCTGGTCCACCGGCCATTGTCGGGACGATGGCGCATAAAAGCGCCAAGACAACGAGAAGAACCTCGAGCGATAAAACAACTAGTTTTTTCACGTACTTTCCCCTTGAATAGACCACTTGGGTCCGTTCTTACTCTCTCCGCAGGAAATCAGTCAAGAGAGCCAAATTAGCTAAAAAAACCTAAATCTTGTAGCTAATTTGCCAATCTCAACTCGAGCACAACTAACATACTATCATATTTAATTGAATCTGTCAAGATAAGTAGGATTGGCGTGCAAAAGGTTTTGGAGTTTTTTAGCGCTAGTGCTATCATTAAATTAGATTTAAATTTCGAAGGAGACTATAAATGGCAGATATTGACCTGACACTCCAACAATTTGCTCGAGAAGACGAGGAAAAACACGCCAAAGAAAATGCTGAACACATGAAGATGGACTACGTTAATCTTATAGGTTATCCCGTTGCTCCTGATGTTTTGCATATTATCCCAAAAGAAGAGGCTTTTGTTCATGAAGTAATTGCTTATTTAAGAATGGGCAAAACTATTAGAGTCGTTTCAGATCGGCCGGCAGACCCTGGTTTAAAGGAATACATCGCCAAGCTAAAATTAGCGACTCAAAACGAAATTGTGCTATCCCTCTGCTCCAATACCTCGATGCGTTACGGGCTGACTTTATATCAAACTTTGCTCCCTGAAATTGAAAAAAATGATAAGGTTTCCGTCACCGCCGACAATCAAAAAAGTTTTGAAGATCAAATTCAATCTTTTTCTGACCTGAAGGAAAAAATTACGAAAGTTTCGACTACTGAATTATTAGATGTTGTTTTTGCCGGTGCTGTCAAAAATGATGCAACAGATATTCATATTGAACCACAAGAAAATGATTTCAGAATCCGTTATCGTATTGACGGAGTTTTGCAGGATGTGGCCAAGCTGCCGCCATCAGGTTTCCATGCAATCGCCGCCAGAATTAAGTATTTGGCCAAGCTAAAACTAGATGTTAACAATCCTCAAGATGGTCGTTTCGAAGTAACGGTTATAGAAGAAACGATGGATATTCGTGTGTCAACTTTGCCAACATCCTATGGCGAAGCGATTGTCATGAGATTACTACCGAAAAAGAAAAAATTTGTGGACTTGGAAACGCTTGGATTTAACAAGGGTGCGATGGAAGTGATCAAAGAAGCAATCTCCAAACCACAAGGTTTAGTCTTAAATACCGGTCCAACTGGTTCAGGTAAAACCACTACTCTGTATGCAATTTTGCAAAAATTGAACGAACCGGGTAAAAAAATTATTACTTTAGAAAATCCGATTGAATATAGAATTGACGGGATTGAACAAATTCAAATTGAAACAGGCGACACAAGCGCGCAGATGAAAAACAGTGAAGGTACTGAAGATAGCGAGCAAAGAACAAATCGCGAAAGCACAACTTTCGCTAACGCGCTAAGAGCTTGTCTAAGACAAGATCCTGACATTCTGATGGTAGGGGAAATTCGCGATGCAGAAACCGCAAACACAGCCTTGCAAGCTGCGCTGACGGGACATTTAGTGCTCAGCACGCTTCACACAAACAATGCGCCGGCGGCTTTAGCGCGTCTTATGGAAATGGGGATCCCGCCTTATCTTTTGGCTGGTTCTATTAACTTAATTATTGCTCAACGATTGGTACGAAAAATCTGTCAAAAGTGTAAAGGGCAAGGCTGTGAGGTTTGCCATAAAACAGGATTTAAAGGACGTATCGGTATTGTTGAAGTTCTAACCCCAAGCCGCGAGATTGATGACCTAATTCAAAAACAAGCGCCTCTTCGCGATTTTGAAGAAACCGCTCATCGTTTGGGCATGAAAACAATGTATGAAGACGGAATGGAAAAAGTGGCGCAGGGTTTAACGACCAAAGAAGAAATAGAGCGCGTCACTAAGCAGTAGAATAGTCAAAAGTTCTTAAAGTTAAAAGTCCGTAAAGAAAGCACTTTTTTGACTTTCGACTTGAAGACTTTATGACTTACGACAGGTTGACAAAACCTGTTTTTTGTGATATGATAACATGTTCATTAAAAACTGAATATGGTTCAGTGTTTGATAAGGTGTTTGAACCTGTGTAACAGGTTCGGCACCTATCTTGCTTATATGAGGAGAAAACAGATGAGAATCTCAGTTATGGTAGCAATGGTAGTTCTTCTGGCGGCCTTGATGGTCGCCCCTGTTAGCGCATACCGTGCACCAGTTGCACAAAACACGTTTCATGCGCCTATCGCTCGTAACACGTTTCATGCTCCGATTGCTCGCAATACGTTCTATGCGCCTCAATATAGACATGACCGTGGGGACAGAGGTTATGGCCATGACAACAGGTATCAGCCTCAGCCCCGGTATAGTTATCGGCAACAGAGCAGAAGCAATCGTCCAAAGTTGAAGATCAATATCGACACTATCAATGTGAATATTGGTCACAAAGCCCAGCCTTGGGACGAGCGAGTTCCTGTTGGATGTAATGACTATCCTCAGGAACAGCCCGTCTATACTTCTCAGCCCGTAGTCGTTGCTCCTCAGCAAGAAATAGTAGTAGCACCGCAGCAGAATGTAGTTGTTCATCAAGCGGCCCCGGTTTACTGTAATAACCCTTGGAACACGGAGAACGCGAAGGGTTTCTCATTGGAAGCCAACTGTAAATACACAGTCGCACGATCGTGCGCCGATGGCTCCTACGAAGAGGTAACCTCCTTTGTTCTGAGAGAACAGAGGAATGTCTTCGTAAAAGACAATAACGGTTCGACCGTGCTTGTCTTCAAGAAGAAAGGTTGCGAAGTGATCGCTCGCTATCGAGTGAGAGATATTGACGGCGACCATATAATAGTTACTGCGGACATGGAAAAATGTCGGCCCCAGTCGGGCGACACACTCCAGATCCGTTGAATCGAACACAAAAAAACCGCCCATGGTTAATCCGGGGCGGTTTTTTCTTACTTAGATAAGTTTACTGACCAGGTGTTAAATTAGAACCTGCGGCATCTTGTGCCCAGTTTACAAGAGCTACTGCCAAAACGATGATGATGACACCGATAATGGCATTGATAACGGCTGTGCGGCCCTTGGTTGCTTTTTCTGCGTCCCCGCCGGCCGTAATGTAAAGAATACCACCATAGACAAGATAAGCAACAGCAATGAAACCGGCTGCCCAAAGAATCCAGTTAACTATGTTTAAAGCCAATTGCGAGGGGTTTAACGGGGTAGTTGTTGGTGCTAGACTCGGTATTGTTGATACCTGAGCATGAGCTCGTTCGATAAAACTAAACATTCGACCTCCTTGTTATATACTTTAACTACATCTTAAATTGCGCTGACTATTTTGTCAAATTAGAAGGCTGAGGTTGTTGTAACAAAGCTGAAAACCCACCCGATGATTATTCTGGAAACAACTATAACAACTAAACCAACGATTGCCCAAAGTAAGGTGGTTTTGCCTGCAGTGGCCTTTGATTCGTCACCATAGGCAGTGAAATATTGAATAGCACCAATTATCATATATAGCATTGCTATCCCGCCGACGATATCCAAGGCAATAGTTGTAATATTCTGAATAAGCGGGCTCACCGAATTACCCCAGTCAAAGTTTTCTGATCCACCGGGTACGCTGGGAATAACTTGAGTCGCTTGCGCGATTTCTTTTAACGCAATTATCTTCATGGTGCACTTTCTATAAAATTAGGTAGATATTCAATGACAGTGTACGAAAACAAAATCACGAACATACCGATAATTGCCCAGAGTAAATTCTTTTTGGCGTTTTCTGCCTTTGTCTGATCACCGCCGCTTGTTATATACATTATACCTGAATAAATAATTGCAATAAGTAAAAGCGCCGATGCAATGACGGTTATCCAGGTAATAGCACCTGCTACAACCTCATGAACGTTAGAAAAGTTTGATGCCGACGATCTTACCTCTGTGACACCAACTAATGTATCGCTTTGTGCCTTAGCTTGGTTAAGAAAAATGAACAAATCTTGCATTTAAAATCCTATTTGAGTTTTAAGAACATTAATTAGAAATAAAAGTAAAATACCAGTGATTACTCCAATAATCAACTCTTTGGCAAGCCCAATTTTACTCTGATCTCCCTGACTGGTGATATAGAGATAGCCGGCAATAATGAAAACCAACAAAGCAATACTGCCTAATATTGGAGTAATCACATTTATGACGTTATTAATATAATCACCAAAATTAACTGCGTGTCCAATATCTGTAACAACGGCCGTGGGTTGAGCATATGCTCTGGAAATTATTGGTAAATCTTTTAATAAATTAATCATATTAATTCTTTAACTTCTTAAGTAAATCAGTAACTTGCGAAGCTGCATATTCAATCGCTGTTTGAGCATTTTTACCGTCGTTAACCTGCTTGATAGCATTCTTTAAAATCGGCGGCGTTAAAACCGGATCAGGCATATACCAAGTTTGTGAGTTGATAATGCGTTTTCCTCTCGCAGAATTAGACGTTATAGAGCTCAAAAGTACTGGTTGCGACTGGGTTTTACTGGTATAGGCGGTTGTTGAAGCCGAATTAGCGATAAAGTTGATAAATTGCCAGGCTAAAACAGAATTAGGGGATGATTTTGGGACTGTATATGTTATGTAAGAAGAATAGTCCACAGGATTAGAGGTTTCCTTTACTTGGGGAACTGAAAATGTTCCAATATTCGCATTTGGATTAATTCGGCTAACATCGGTGGTTGCAGCTAAATAATCTATCATCATGGCTGTTTGCCCGTTCGCAAAGGCATGCAGACTATCGGTTATGGAGCTGTTCCACGTGTAAAGACTATTGCCTGGATTTGCAAAAGCGGTATAAAAATTAAGCGCTTGAGCACCAGGAAATTGTTGTCCATTGAAAACATTTTCAGCATTAGCAAAATTGGCACTATCTAAATTACTAGAAACCATTTTTGCACCGTCTTGCAGCATTAAAAGAGTTAAAATATCAGCACTTGCTCTAACGTTATCGGGTGTGCCTAGAGCGATGGCTGATTGTGTGATATTTGAGCCTTCCTTTTTGGTTACCATTTTCGAAAGCTTTACAAAATCGTCCCAAGATTTAGGTCCGGTTGTGAACATCTGAGCAATAGAGCCATCCAAATCTTTATTACCGGCGGCAAAATATTCGTTGAGTGTCTTTGTTAAGATTGTTTTATTATAGAAGAGTACTAGGTTATCTATAGACATCGGAATGCCGTAGATTTTGTCAGCAATTATATTATCTTGAACGATAACTTTAGGAAAAAGGGTTTTATAGACATCAGCATCGGTTTTTTTGGCTTTTTTATCGGCAATTAAGTCAGTTGTCATTGGAATCATGCTAGTATGATATTTTGCCATCCAGGTATTTGGGACTGCCCAAACGTCAGGCCCGGTGCCACTCGATATGGCATTGAGGGAGTCGGTAAGATATGTTGAGGAGTCCTTTTGAACATACGTTATTTTATATCCCGTATTTTTACTCTGGAAGTTGGTGATAAGACCATCAAAGTTCGCTGAGGGTTCGGTTCCCCAAATAACCAAAGAATTACTGCTCTTTACAGTGGTTGCCGTTTTCTTTCCACCGCTACTCCCGATTACAATAACAACAATAATTAGTATAACAATGAGTAAGCCAGCGCCAGTAAGTACCAATCCCCGGCCTTTTAGAAGGCCGCCAAGTCCTGGGTTTGACCCATCTGTATTCATGGGTGCGTTAGTCATGTTATTCAAAATACCCTCCAACTTTTTAGTCTAAATATCTAAATTTTTTAAATATTCTTTAAAATCCCCGTTGATATCAGCGCGTTTTAAACCGAAGTCCACGTTTGCCTTCAGGTATTCCAGTTTGTTACCAGTGTCATAGTATTTACTGTTTTCAATTTCTCGAGCATATATTTTATGATTTTTCTTTAGTGCGTTAATCCCGTCTGTTAGCCAAATTTCACCTCCTTTACCTGGTTCGATACTTCTCAGAGCGTCAAATATGTCCGGCGTAAGGATATATGCGCCATGAGTGGCTAAATCCGACGGTGCTTGGTCCGGTTCAGGTTTTTCAACAATCTCTTCAATTTCAAAGACCTTATCTTCAACCGGATGAATTTTGGCAATGCCGTATTTGCTTAAATCTTTTTTATTTGGAATCCTAACACCAGAAATAACTGGATCACCATATTTTTCATAAACTTCGATCATTTGTTTTAATCGAGGCGGTTCGGAATAGATAAATTCGTCACCCCATAAAACAGCAAACGGCTCATCGCCGATAATTGCTTCGGCGTTTAAGATTGGCGTGCCGTTGCCATAGGGGCCTTTCTGGCGAATATAAATAAAGTTAGCCATCTCTGCAATTTTCTGACACTCTTCAAGTTGTTCAGTCTTGCCGCGTTCTTTTAAGTAGTTTTCCAACTCCAAGCCGTGATCAAAATGATCCTCAATGGCTCTTTTATTGTATCCAGTGACAATAATAATATCTTCAATTCCAGAAGCCACTGCTTCTTCAACGACATATTGAATAACCGGTTTGTCAATGATTGGCAACATTTCTTTTGGGCTGGCTTTGGTCATAGGTAAAAATCTGGTACCATAACCTGCAGCCGGAATTACGGCTTTTCGAATTTTTGGTCTATTTGTTGACATTTGTGTTCCTTTTTGAACTTTGCCAAACGGCCACATAATTAATCTTCCGTTTTGATCTCGATGGTTTTAGTTTTTGTTTTTTCCAGTTTTGGAATACGAATAGTTAGAATCCCATTTTTCAGTGAAGCAGTTGCCTTTTCTGAATTAACGGCAATGGGCAAAACATACGAGCGACTGAAACTACCCCAATAGCATTCTTGAGCAAAAAAATTATCACGAGTTATTTCCGCTGTTCCGTCTGCAGTTTCTTTGCGCTCACCTTTGATATTAATAATTTCATCTGTAATCGAAATTTCTAAATCCTCGGGTTTCACACCGGCGATCGGTGCCTTTAGAACGATATCTTCCGCGGTTTGAAAAACATCGATGGCCAATTGACCCTCATAGTCTTCCATCCAATCTTGATTGGAGTTATTGAGAATTGAATTATCCATTTTATTTGCCTCCTTGAATTTATAATATTACAATTAGACAACGTTGGCAACAATGATTTGATTTGACAATAAGACATAAATTGATAAAATTAAATAACTTAGCGGTTTTAATAATGGAGGGGTTTTTGAAAAAAATTGTCCATATTGTTCTATTGGTCACACTGATTTTTACCACCTTTTATTTTGGTGCTCCTCTTTCGCAAAATCAAACAGCCAAAGCTAGTTTCGATCCCAATAATCTTGTGGCAGATGCAGCTTTTATTAATGTTGAAGGGATTAGCGCCGCTGGTATACAGGATCTTTTTAACACGACCGGAACTTTTCTAAAAACTTATTCGGAAAATGGCCGCTCGGCCGCTCGAATAGTTTATGACGCCGCTCATGGTTATGGCGATGCCTCTGGCGCGCTAAATGGAATTGATATCAATTCTTCAACCGGAACTATTAATCCGGTTGCTATTTTAGCTACATTACAAAAAGAGCAAGGTTTGGTTACAGGTGGAGCTTCTGTAACTTTAAATCAATCAGCTTTGAACGCGGCCATGGGTTACGGTTGTCCAGATGGCGGCGGTTGTAATGACGCTTATGTTGGTTTTACTAAGCAAATAGAAAACGCTGCTTGGCAGTTAAGGTACAACTACGAAAGAGCTCAAGGACATGGTTTTTCCGATTATCAGGTTGGACAGACAGCTACGATCGATGGTCAAAGCGTGACATACTCTAACCGAGCTACAGCTTCTCTTTATAGATATACTCCTCACTTAGGACAAAACTTTACTACTTATTTTAATCTTTGGAGCACAATCTATCAGTATAGTTTTGTCTCACAAAGCGCTTATCCGACGATCCGTCAAAATGAAACGGCTTATTTTAACTTAACGGTCAGAAACACCGGTTCGGCCACTTGGACTTCCAGTATGCATTTAGGCACCGACAGAGGCAGAGATCGTGTCCCAGGTTTCATTAGGGGAAACACTTGGTCATCAGCTAATAGAATCACGATGTTGGAAAGTTCCGTTGCTCCAGGTGAAACTGCAACATTTCGATTCACGATGGCCGCTCCAAGTAATATGGCTCCAGGAACCTACCGAGAATACTTCCGACCCGTGGTTGATGGGATTGCTTGGATGAATGACCTTGGAATTTATTGGGATATTAATATTGCAAATGCTCCGGTTGTTCAAGTCCCAAATCGATATCAATATAGCTTTGTTTCTCAGAGTGCTTATCCTGCAGTCAATCGTAATGAAACAGCTTATCTTAATTTAAAAATCAAAAATACTGGCACGGCCACTTGGGATTCCAGTATGCATTTAGGCACCGACAGAGGCAGAGATCGCATTACCGGCTTTGTCAGAAGAGAAAATTGGTCATCGCCAAATCGTATTACCATGTTGGAAAGTTCCGTTGCTCCAGGTGAAACTGCAACATTTCGATTCACGATGGCCGCTCCAAGCAACATGGTACCAGGTACTTATAAAGAATATTTCCGTCCGGTTGTCGATGGTATTGCCTGGTTAAATGACATTGGAATTTATTGGGATATTACGGTCCTCTAAGTTATTGGGAAATTTGTTATCTAAGGGGTTATTAATGCAAGGATCAAAACTCTATCGCTATTTTTGGATTGGGATTGGGCTATTAGCCTTAAGTCTTCAAATATTTATTATTTACTATGTTTATTGGCATCGTCATTTTTTGGTACCTCCGGGAAACGATGTTGTCGGTCATTATAATTTAATTAAAACAGTTATGGTGGCCGGAAAAGTTAATCTTTCCGCCTATCCTGCCGGTTTTCATTTGATTGTAATAGGCATTAGCAAGCTTTTTCATCGAGATATATGGTGGGTTTTAACCAATTTAACTCCAATCTTAATTATTCTACCGACGCTTGCCATGTTTTTCTTGTTGCGCCAAATTTTCAGTTTGAAAGTTTCCGTTTTAACCTCTTTTGTTTTACTCCTAAGCTCAGGATATCCCCTGTATGGTTTTATCGACGGCAATTACCCGGATATGCTGGCTTACGGTTTTTTTGCCGTCATGCTTTTCGCCTTCTTAATCCGTTATTTTAAAACCAATAAAAAATTGAACCTTGTCTGGTCGGGATTATTTCTATTGCTTATTGCCTTGACTCACCATTTCACTTTTTTTAATGTTCTAAGTATTTTACTTGTGTTTGGCTTGATACAGCTCTATCAAAAGATTTTTACATGCAAAATAAAGCTTTCGCTCAAAGTCGTTTTGAGCACCGGAATATTTTTGGTTCTCTTAATCGCCGGATACTTTTTGTCTGAGTTGCTATACGGCGGCATGGTTTCCAATTTTATTATTGGGTTTTTCACAAATGCGCCGTTTCTAAAGAATAACTACTTAAATATTCTTCCGGACTATAATGATTATCCGTCGTTTGCAGGAAATTTGGTTTGGTGTTTTGGTTTGGCTGGATTTATATATCTTTTAATGACGAATTTTTCGACAAAAACAGATAAAAAAGCCAAACAATTGGTAATTATTTGGCTGATATTTTTTTATGTCATGTCTAGGCTGAACGAATCAAGTGTACCTGGACGATTTGCCAGAGAGTTAGCCTTACCGCTGACTGTTTCCCTTGCATTTCTTTGGCGCTATGTCTTCGAATTAAACCTTAATAGAATTCGCCTTGGACAAATATTCGTTTTTGGCTTGATTGGTTATTTGGTTATCATTAACTCGGTCATTTTCAATGGTTTTAATGAAATTCCTAATACTTTTACCAACCATATTTGGTTCTGGCCGGTAGATCAAGCTAAGGTTGATTATATAGATTCAAATATCGCCAAAGATGCTCCAATTCTTTATAATCCGGCCGCAAACTTGTTTTTACCTGTTAAAACTACCAATATAAGGATGACACCTCTGAAATTGACAGAAGAGCAGATTTTAGTGGTTGAGAACTATCGAAAGCATCAAGATGATAAGAAAATACAAAAGAATTATCAAAATTTAATTAAAGATGTTCAGCTAAAATATAAAAATATTTCTTATGTTCTAGATGACGTTAATCCGCCTGGTAATACTGATCCATCGGCATATCCGGCTTACGCTAACTATCTAAACTATAAAAAAGTGATTGAAAGTTTAGAGGAAGAAAGTCAAAACGTTAAAACTTTTGAGGATAGTGCGTCGATTCACAAGATTCGCTGAAAAAGATTCGATGAAAAAGTCGCTTGCTAAAATAAAAAAATTGTTTTTAGATCTATTTTTCCCTCAGTTTTGTGTTGGCTGTAATACTGAGGGTTTTTTATTATGTAAAAAATGCGAAAAAAATATTATAAAAATTGGTGAGCAAGTTTGCCCCAGTTGTTTAAGATTAAATAAAAATGGAAAAATTTGTCAAAAATGTGCGAAAAATTTCGAAATAAATGGCGTTTTGGTTGGCGCCTATTTTGAAGAAGGGCCAATCAAGGAAATGATTCATAATTTCAAATATAATCATGCATTGGAACTAAAGAAAAACCTGGCTAAAATTATGGTGAATGCTTTGCCTGCTGATCTGAAAATCGACGTCATAACTTTTGCCCCCTTACATCATCAACGACTGGCAGAAAGGGGATTCAATCAAGCAGAAATACTAGCCCAAGAGGTATCAAAGAATATTAAGATACCCTCCGAGGAATTACTGGTAAAAACTAGATATACCAAAAGACAGGTCGGATTATCCGGCAAAAAGAGAAGGACTAATCTGGAGGGAGTCTTTAAAGTCCATAAAGCCGAAAGTCTGAAAGGCAAAAGGATCTTAATAGTTGACGATGTCACAACCACTGGCGCGACGTTAAACGAGTGCGCCAAAGTGCTCAAAAATGCGGGTGTAAAAGAAGTTTGGGGACTGGTTGTGGCAAGAGGCTAGAAAGCGCTTTCTAGTGGATCATAGAGCCTTGTAGATAGAAAAATAATGGCAAGTTGTGAATTATTGTTATTTTTTTAATTCGCCCCAATATCCGTCAAACAAAGCTTTTAGGCAGTCGGCGATTTCTTTGTTGTCGATCAGTACTCCTGTAATCCAGTTTTTCATGGAAAATAAAACTACTTTATTGCCTGAAATTAGCATGGTGGCGTCAAAAGCTGGCAATTTTTTAGAATATTTGGATTCTTTTAAGCCCGTATTTCTTAAGCGGGCCGCCCTGTTGTCAGGGTAAATTGCTCTGACTGGCATATTATGTTTTAAGCGGGTTTTGACAAATTCATTGTGAAAATCAATCTTATCCAGTAGTTTATCCGGCCAGGCAAAGGCGAGAATTTCCTGGTTTGGCATAATTAGTTCGTCATAAAGATTTTTGATGCCGTTTTTTCCCTCATAAAACTTAATTTTTGGCCGCTCGAGCGCTTCTTTTTCGATTGTCTCAAGCTCGGGAATTATCTCTGATATTCGCTCTTTTTGCTGATTAATAAAATCCATCAAAACTTTTGGCGATTCGGCGATATAAAAGTGTTTTTTGCCCTCATAAATTTCGCTGACCAGACGTTTGGCCATCAAATTGTCCAAGATTCGGTAAAGATTGCTTCGCTTTTCGCCGGAAATGGCTGCTAATTGCAAAACAGTCCCTCTTTTTAGGGAAAGTAAGGCTTTATAGACATGGAATTCCTCTTCGTCTAAACCCTCGATTTTAATATCCATCTAACTCCTTTTGTCCAAAAAATGGACAACATTATTTAAATATAAGATAACAAACTCTATTGTATATATCAATAT
This sequence comes from Berkelbacteria bacterium GW2011_GWE1_39_12, assembly GCA_001029735.1. GTDB lineage: Bacteria > Patescibacteriota > UBA1384 > UBA12157 > UBA12157 > GWE1-39-12. Next base: position 383,879 of record CP011213.1, on the reverse strand, counting down.
GTCAAAAAATAGGACTAAATAACAGTCTTATGATACCATCATCTGTTCGCGAGAGGGCGGATATTAACAATCAAAAGGAGGGATTATGTTTGACAACCATTATTTCAATAAAAACGAGAGACTCGCTTTGAAGGTGGTAATTGAATTGTTTGCAATCATGGGCCAAGAAATGGAAATCGGTTTTATTGGGACTCGGTTTGGTTATTCTGCGGACCAGTATTGCCTTGTGGTTGCAGACTATGATCCCGATCACCAAGCGGTTTGTGGAGTTAGTTCAAAACAATCCGTCCGGGTGTATTGTGTTGAAAATGAAAAAGAAAGCATTCCAACCGCCGCTGAATATCACTGGGATATTCTTGTTCCTGGTTTCACTGAAGAGGAAAAATGCGTTTTAAAGTGTACCGCATATTTCAAAGTCATCGACAAGGGGGACAATATAAAGTTTAGACCTGCCTATAAGCGAATAGAGCATGCTGGAATTCTCAAAGACTGGGAAACAGAAAAGTTTAAGGTTTCAAAAAAATAAGGAGGAAAAGGTAGTTGATATGGCTGAGAACGAGGATGTAATTAAAGAAGATGATTATATAGAGTATAAAGAACAGGATTACCCCGATGGTCATCAACCTCATCGTGGGCATTGGGCTACTGAGGCGAATTGGGAAGATGATCCTCGTGATCCGTACCGATGGCCGAAACACGTTGGGTTCTGGGATGAGAGGGCCAACTGGTAGATCTATTTGCCCCGAGAGAAATCTCGGGGTTTTTAGTATCTTGACTTTTTGCTTTATTGGTAGTATTCTCACCTGTTCGTACTATGCGATGAAATTTAACAATTGAATCTGGCAACTAGCCAAAAGAGGGGGTGAAATGAATGGATCACGAGTATTACACGGCGCTAAGCAGAATGAGAAATCGTCCGAATCAGCGTTATTACAATGACGGACAGGACGACCGCATTACAGTTTTTGATTGTATCGGCTTTGTGCTCTTTGTCGTTTGGCTGCTTTGGGCGTTTTGTCAGATGCAGCAGCATCCTAAAACATTTTCTCAGGCTAGCCAAGACTATGAGTATCAGAAGAAAGCCGGAATCCGGGTGGCCGCGCTCTGTAGTAAGATCGGAGGAAGAGCGCATAAGTTGGGCAGAAATTACACGCCCAAAACGCTTTATAGCGATCTGCGCGAGATTGACCGTCTGGATCAGAAACTAGGGTTTCCAACTCCGATTTGTCCGAATGGTGGTGGCATTGTTTCATCTAGTACCAGAGGTGCGTTGATGGAACAATGTTTTCGTAACACCCAAGACAATCGTGAAATGGAAATGCAACGATGGCCCGAGGAAATGAGCTACAACTCATGGAAAAGTAAATACAACATTGGTCCAAAAACCGGGGCAGAAACACTCGGCGCACATCTTAAAAGCGTCAACTGGTGGACATGGTCCTGGTTCCTTTTCTTGCGGACTTGGCCTGTTTGTTTGCTGATGTATGCGCTTCGAATCTGGAAACGGAAGAAACGACTTCTGGCGACAGTTCTGGCTGACAAGAAGAAATTTGTTTTCTCGATACTTTTCTGGCCTTATGGCTTGTTCTGCTATCCGGGAAATATCATCCGAGAAATAGTAGTTCAGACAGAGCTGCGACGGATAAAAGATAAACTTCTAGCGCCGCTTTCAAGACATGAGAAAAAAGTGATCGATGAGATCGCTGGCTCTACAGGTTACAAAGTTTGGCGCAAAGAGTATTGTCACCAAAATACAGGGAATTTCAAACATAGTTTTGCCTTGGCCTTGGCCGCGACAATTCTGTGTTTGTTTATTCTGCCTTGGTTTAGTTCATCTGCGCAGGCATCGACAGAGAAGGAAAAGACGAAAGTCTTGATTTCCAGTCGGGCGGGTCCAATAGAAGCGATCTGGTTAAGCAGCGGTCAGCAAAAGCAATTTGAAACAAGCCAACACGGTTGGATAACCCCACCGCTTAAACTTGAATCTTGTTCTCTTGTTGGAAGGCTTGCGAACGCTGATCAGTCGGCTTTACTGCCAGATATAGTGAATAAGATCGCTCATGTGCCTCTTCCCGATTACTTGGTTGCATAGCAATTTAGGTAGTCGGGGGAATTTCCTCCGACACATTCAAAAGGAGGAAACTAAATGAGGTATATAATTGCGATCTTGGCAGCAATCGTGCTGCTTTACTCAGTTCCAGTTCAAGCTGCTAACCCGGCGGATCTGACGGCATGCTACCTTTTTGGTTCAGGAACATTTCTGAAGGTGGCAGTTGAAAATGATCCTTGGTTTTACGCTTCCCGGCAAGTCGCTAAAAATACATCTATTGGATGGTATGGCTGCGATGATGAGGCGAGTGTGACCAACGAGCTCTCGATTGCTCAAAGAATTGGTTCTCGGTTCCAAACTGGTTACATCGCCAACTACAAGCGAGAATGCTCAGATACGACATTGGGCGAAAGCTTGATGTTCGATTACGAAGCTAATCACTTCGGGATTGGTATGATCGCGTCTCTTGAAGGAGAACCAATCCAATTCGGATTCAGGTATAAAGGAAAGGTCAATTTGTTCCTAACTCTTGAAGAGAGGTCAAAACCTTTTGTAGGTATTGGTTTCAAAACCAAGAAGGGCACAAACATCGATCTGGCAGCGAACAACAAAGCTGCCTACCTGAGAGCATCTAAGTCCTACAGGGACTTTACTCCGGAACTTCGTACAAAGTTCGGTGATAACGGCTTTGTCGGTTTCGGGATTGGATATTCTATCAAGTAACAGTTAACCCAGGAGAAATCCTGGGTTTTTTAGTACTAAAAAACCCACCAAAATCAGTGGGTTGTGAGATCGATCGTTATTCATTCTCAGGTTCGGCCCAGAAGGGGGTTAGGGATTTGTCTGCATAGGACCATTTGGTCTCGCCTGTTGAGTAGGCAACCATCTCGGCCTTCTTGTCGTCTACCTTAAAGCCGATGACGACATAGGCTGCCCCAAATCCTGGCTTGGGAACAACTGTCATTACATTTTCAACCAAACCACTTTTTGCATATAGATATCCTGAGCCGCTGCCCTTAAAATACACGGTTACTCTTCTTGCGATCGTGATTTTATGGTTAATGTTTGCTCTACTCAGAGCATTTTCGGTTTCTCTTCTTACTCCAATAACATCTGCGGGCACATACATATTGATCCTCCTTATGCTTTTGATGCATCGAAACTATATCAGAAAATAACCGAATGGTCAATACTAAATTTATAAAACCCGCCAGGGGGCGGGTAGCTAGCTGCCTTCAGGAAAAACCTGAAGATCGAACTTGGAGAAACCCCGGTCGGTATTGTAAAGGGATTTCTGAGCCAAGATCAAGAGATCGATGTTAAGGGCGTTGTTGGTATAGGCTGCAAAAAGGCCAAGGAAAGGCAGAACCTTGTCATAGCCTTGCGTCGGAAGAGCTTGGGTGTTAATAGTAATTCTTCTTAGATCGCTCAAATTAATTCCAAGCATGTCCACGAAGATAGTTGTTGGTCTTAGCTCTAGAGTAAAGAGTCTATTCAGTACTACATCGCCAGAGAAGACAATTGTCAGGGAATTATTGTCCTTATAGTAGAAAATGCCATATCTCTGATCGAAAGAAAGAGGGGTTAGAACTATGACAGCTTCCATATTCACCTCCGTCTGCTCTTAGATAAAGTATAGAACTGGTTTTTTGGACAAGTCAAATAAATTTAGTATTAAAAAAGGCGGGGGAGAAATCTCCACCGCCTTTTCGATAAGTTCGTTAGTTTGCTGTTCCTAGAACAGCTTACCTCCGCTCAGGAGCCACATCGAGTTGTTGTTACTCGTATTGAGGCCCTTATTGAGGTACCCAGCATTGACGACCCAGCAATTGTCGCTGTAGAGGGCACCAATGTCGCGGCTTCCAGAGCAGCTTCCAGCTCGAACCGAAAGGTTCTTGCTGAACTGGTAATGCACTCCTGCGAAGCTGCGCATCGTCTTGTCGGTTTCCATGTAGGCCCCGTCATTCTGAATCCCTTGGAAACCGACGGTCGCTTGCAGTTTACCCTTATGGTATCTGCCAGCAATCGTCATAGAATCTTTGCTAAAGGATAGCGGGCCCATTCCTGGATAACCCGGATCACTACCGTCGTCCATGACGGTTGACATGCTTAGTTCGCCGGAACGGCTGTTCCACGCGGCTAAGACGTTGAATTCAGAGTTGACGGCTAGGTCAGCACCAAGGACGAAGTTCGTGCCATCTTTGATGGTCATTCGGTCTGTTCCGCCAGGGAAACTATGCACGTTATCTGTTTCGTTATCTATGTAGCTAAAGCCTGGCCAAGTGGTGGCTGTATAAGCCTTGCCGCTGGTTATGCTCAGACCGATTGCCACTTTCTTACTGGCTTGATATGCGCTAGTAAAAGTCATCCAATGGCCCGATGTTTCCATCGTACCAGTGCTGTCAGGGTTAACTGACCAGCGACTTGAGTCGACAGATGAACGGGCTATGCCAACGGCAAACTTGCGATTTGGCTGATAAACGACGATTTCTTTGTTGCCGTCGAACTCAGCATCACCGATGTTGGCGTGATTCACGCCGATGACGGCACATGTCTTCTCTCTGAAATTCTCGTTGCCGAGGATGTCGGTTGGGAAGAAAGTCGATGTGTTATCTACGCCGTCCAAGTTCATACTCGAGGGGTTGAAGACGTCAGCGGTCACATAGGTGCCGCTGTCGCCAGGTCCGCCTGCCTGTGCTGGTACGGTACAAAACGCCAGAAGAAGTGCCATTCCAAGTACTGCTATTGTATTTCGCTTCATAAGAACTGCCTCCATAGTTGATTTTTTAGAGAAATTGCAGTGACTATATAAAACCCGGAAACCGGGTGATTGCTTGGATTTAAGACTAGTTGTAAAAGAACACAACTTGCCACTATAGCATATAGTTGAGCTGTTGTCAAGAGTAAGGGATTAAAAAAGCCCCTCTTACGAAGGGCTAAATGCTTCTTACTGTGAAAATGCTTCCATGCCATTTTGGTTCAGGCACGGATTTCAAGATGATAAGCGGCTTGGTTCGGTCATAGAACGCCGCGGGATCAATCTCGAGAAGCAGCCGTCTTCCGCTAAGCTCCGCTTGTTCTTCGCTTTTATAGATGCAATTCGAAAGCTTCACGGTGGTATTCGACTGAAATGCGTTCGAGAGGACTCCCCAAACATCATGATTTTTAAGGATCGCTATACACACTAATTCAAGTGTGTAGTTTAAGAAATCCTCCAGCGAGCCCATTCTCGCTTCTTCTTTCATCAGGAAGGACTGTTGTTTTCTTGAATTCATGCCAAACGTCATGGCAAGGTCTTCCTGAACCTTTTGGGCCGTAAAGAAGGTTGGGCCCGACTCATTACTTTCAAACGCAACGAGTAGTAAGCTAGACTGTATTGTAATACCCAGGCTTTTCAAAGCCTGAACGTAGTCCTTGATTGTGATTTTTTTGAACATCCAGCCGGTAATGATATCGGCACAGATGTCCACCTTTGACCAATCAGTTGCTTTGTTTAACACCGAGAGCTTATATTGAAGCATCTCGAGTGTCGTCGGCGGGTTTTCTGCCATGATTTTTCTGATAACTTCCGGATCACGGCTGAGTATTTTAGCAATAATATCGCCCGGATACCCCATGTCGTCAAAGTTGTCCGGGTCGTTGAAACCCTGCCACATTGCCAATCTATCGTCAGGAACCTGAAAAAGTGTTTTCCTGACACCATCCAATACATAAAAAACTCGTTCCAAATTCGCCATGGTTTTCTCCTCCTGCTCACCCATGTTAAGGTACATCGAGCATTGTATCTCATAAATAGTATTTTGTCAAGATAAGAGTACTAAAAAATCGTATTCGACACCCCTCCTTTTACCTCAACAATACAACAGCCAAGGTATTTGAGCGTTGAAACCGAGAGTATTTGACTAAGCTCTGAAGGCGCCACCAGTCCACGAATTATTGAGCTTATATATTAGATAGAACCATTTAATTATAAAACACTCTAAATTTACTGCAAATTATCATATATTTAAAAATAAAAAACCCTCCACTTCTCACATTAATTCTCTCTAAAACTATCCTTTCCCTTGCAGAATTACCTTAAACAAGGCAATTCTCGAATAGTCTTTTTCAAAACAATCCTTCCTCAAATTGTTTTGAACTAACAACCATTTGTGAGAATGGAAATACGAGTGTTTGTTTCTATTTCGCTAGAACATTTATATTGTAACAAAATTAAAAAACAATAAACAATAATCGAAAGATCGTCTATTTTTACCTTAAAAAATAAAAAATACTAAAAAACGACCATCTCTCACAGTACAATTCTTTAAAACTATCCTTCCACATGCAGAATTGCCATAAACACGACAATTCTCAAATAGTTTTAATCAAAACAATCCTTCCTCAAATTGTTTTGAAATAATAACCATTTTGTGAGAATGGGGATTCGAGTAGCCGCGCCTCCTTCTGGGCAAGGGGACTTCGCGGTAAAAACAACTTAGATCTACTTAATAGTAAAACAAAGATTATAAAATTACAAAATGTGGATAAACTACTCCGCGGGGATCCCGTCCTCTAAATATAACTAGTTAAAAAGCCCGAAAGTTTAATTCGGGCTAGGTAAAGTGGGATCATAGCGAAAAACGCAAGATTCAATGTGATCCGCTAGATTAACGACGTATGAATCAACTGTGCATGTTCCGCCACAAGTGCAAAAGAGATCTTGTAAGAGTTTCAGGATGGCCTGGGTAAAGGTTTCAAAGCTCTCTTTAATCTCTTCTGGACTTCTGGTGTCTGGCTTTAATCTTAAGGCGAAGGTTATGTTTACCGGAACAGTGCCGGATTGACTCAGTTCGTAGAGGTCAGTTATGGTTTTGCCGACATGTTTAGATACGGCATCATCTTTAGCATTCAACTTTCTTACTTGTTTTGCAGCTCGTCGTCGACGAAGATTAGTTGGTATCATAGTAGCAGTGGCAGCCATATGACCTCCTTCAATTGTGATGTACGTTCTTCCATCTTAGACTAGCTCATGAGTTGTTTTTTGTCTACCCAAAAAGAAAAACAGCCTTGGGTGAAAACCCAAGGCTGTTTCTTGTATGTTAGTTCGATAATGGATCTACTAGAAGCGCCGTCGACGACCGAATATCCGTTCGAAGGAAGTTCTTCCAGGAATGCGGTCGAGATCTTCGACGCTGAAGATCTCGATAGTGCCGCTGGTAGCTGGCGTTTGCCTTATCAGATCTTCGATCTGTGCTGTAAGCTCTGGTCCAAACATTGCGGCCAGTTCTTCGGGAATACGGATGTTCGATGATTCAATTGATGTCCGTATTTGATCCGCCAGTTCTTTGGTCGCAATGTGCCCTTTACAGGTAGGGCACCCGGGGAAGCAATCGACAAAAGCCATACCCATTTTATCGGCGAACTTCTTTGTCTCTTCGAGCCCGATCTGGTTCACGGCAAACTCCGTGATCGGGTCGTAGACGATTCCATGCTTGTTGTTCATGATCCCCACAAATAGGGCTTCTGCGGCTAGCTTGCCGCGGACGTCGTCCGGGAAGAAGTCGTCTTTACGCGCTCCGCACTGCAAAGCGAGCGCCGTCAATGCCTCGTCTGCGTCCCTAGGGCACGAAGCTGTTTTCACATCTTCAATCGCCCTGGCTAGGGTCTCATGTGCCGGTGTCGATGGTGGAACATGAGGTGCTGTTTCTGGTTCAACAGCTTCCGGTTCAGTAACTGCCTCTGTTTCAGCCGCGCCCTGTTGATCGTCTGCACGAGTCTCTACCGTGACCACTACCGGTGTATCTTCTTCTGCTACCTGGTTTTCTGTTCTGTCTTTGTTTTCCGGTTGTCCCATTCCTTCAATTTCTGACTTAGCCAATTTCTGGTCCCTCATCTTTCACTGATTTCGTCCCACAAAAGTAAATAAATTCACTTATAGCGGACGAGAGAAATAATACCAGAAAATTGAGGTAATGTCAATCTCTTAGCAGTAATTATTTGCTATAATTTAATTGTGAATAAAAAAGGTATTAGGGCGATTGAAAAATTTACTCAGTTGGGGACGGCGGATGTTCACATCCACACCGTGAATTCTGACGGTCGTCCAACAGTGCCGGAAGTTTTAGATTACGTTGAAAATCAGACCAATCTTGATGTTATTGCTATTTGCGATCACGATACCATGGCCGGGGCTTTTGAAGCTGAAAAATTGGTGAAAGAGAAAAAATACAGCTTTGATCTCGTTTTAGGTGAAGAAATAACTTCGATTCAAGGCCATCTCTTGGGTTTATTCTTAAAAGAGCCGATTGAGGCCAACTTGGATGCCGCCGAGGTAATTAAAAGAGTGCATGCCCAAGGTGGCTTGGTTGTTTCTTGTCATCCGTTCGAACAGTCCAGATGGAATAACAGAGACCGCCCAATGATGAACGGCATTGGTTTAAAAACATTGATGAGGGTTGGGAAAGATTTAGATGGCATTGAAGTAATTAACGCCACTCCGACTCTTGGCGACGAAAATATCAGGGCCGCCTTGATTAACGAAACTATTTTGCAGGCGGAATTAGGTAATTCCGACGCTCATATTCTTGAAGCAATTGGGAAGGGTTATACCTTATTTGAAGGGGAAACAGCCGCCGAGTTTCGTAAAGCCATCGAAACACATCAAACCCGGGCGATGTCTGATAAATGGACGATTTTAGCGATTATTAAATATGCCTTCTTTTTTATTCCACGTGGTTTGCGGATCTTATGGGATACCGTTTTACACGGGAGAACTAAGAAGGTGGAATAAAAGGGAAATCAAAAGGGTGACAAAGGGGAAGAAGATCAAAAGGAAAATCAGAAGAGAATCAAAAGGGGAATATTTAATTTTTAATTCGCATAGGAGACCCTTATGTTATCCCATTCGAACCCCTTGGGATATCGCAATTTGTTAACCTGGCAGCAAGCCAACGATATATTTGAATTAACTGAAAAATTCGTTGTATCTTTTCCGTCAAAGCATCCAAAAACCGGTCAATATTTAACCGATTTAAAAGACCAGATGATTCGTTCGGCCAGAAGTGTAGTCAGGAATATCGAAGAAGGGTATTTGAGGACTTCGACCAAAGAATATATATCGTTCCTAGGATTTTCGGCCGGATCTCTGGAAGAACTCATAGGGGATTTCAAGTATTGCCAAAAGGGAGAGATTGGGGATCCAAAAGGGTGTGCAAAAGGGATACAAATGGGAGTTGGCGAAGCTAAAATGCTGCAAAAACAGATTAAAAGTTTGGAAGAAAAGGGTTATAGAGAAAAGACGGTTAGTGGCAATGATATGGCTCGAAAAGAACTCAAAAATAGAGCTAAAATTGAGAAAGATTTTGATGAGTATCTAAAAGATATTTTAGATAAAAGTGATAATAAGAATAAATAAGCTTTTGATTCTCTTTTGTTTCCTCTTATGTATCCCATCTGTTTTTCCCCTTTCGTTTTCTCCCTTATATTCTCTTCCCTTTTGTTCCCTTACGATCTCTAATAAAAAATCCCCGCCGGATAAAATCCGACGGGGAAGTGTCATATATTACTTTTCGACGAGAAGCCTTGAGGTTCCGTTTGCCCACTTTTCTAGCTGGGTGCGCAGTTCCCATTGTCCTTCCGAGGTAAACCGTTCGTAAATCTTCTTATCTACAATCAAGGTACTGTTTTCGAACTTAATCTCAAAGAAGTTTACTTGATCAAAAGAGCCTTCGATGGCTGGAATTGACCATATACCATCCTTTATGGAAGGCTCATTGGGCAAACCAATTATAACCTTTTCATGTTCGATCATATCTGCCGGCTGTGCCCATGCAGCCCATCTCGGCTTCCTTGATAAGGAAATCCAGCCCTTTTCCAGGAGAAGATTCTTTCGTTCAAAGGGCTTGATATACGATCTTGCAATCAGATAGCAGTTTAGTGTAGAGCAAACAGCTACAATAACAACATCCGAAAGGGCATATGAAACGCTGGGACAAGTTTTATGGAATAAAACTATCCCAAGTATTGGACCTAAACCATAAGCCATTATTTGCCAAAACATATTTCTCCTCACCTGTCAGGGCCGGTGCCGCCACATAATTTGTTACTGATCTTTAGGAATTAAAACTGCCTTACCGTCGACGATAATCAAACCGTCTTTGTCATAGCCATTTGGAAGTTTGGGCAAAACGCCTTTTTTCTTTTTGGCTCGAAGGTGATCAATCCACTGGTCAAGCAGTTTGCTATCTCCTTGAGCAAATTTAACAAGAGCCTCCTTATAGGTAGCTTCCTCATCTTTATCAAGTTGGACTTGAGCGATAGCCGGCAGTATCCATTTTTTACCACTTTCGCTGCCGTTGTATAAGCAAAGACCCATAATCAGGGCTAACAGTAATATTGAAACTGTAGGTAGATAATCTTGCACTTTACTCATTTTTTTTCTCTCCTTATTGTTAAAGGTCTAATCTGTTACCCCTATTAGGTAACAAGCCATTGTAGCATAAGCAGATTAATTTGTCAATATATTAATACAGATATTTGACTCTAATTTAGAGGTCTAATATAGCGAAGTTTCTTGACAATTGTCGTAAAAAAAGATACAATTTAGTTAATGAATGATTTAAATAACAACCAAAAATTTATCAAACAATTGGAGAAATTCGGATTGAAACCGCAAGAAGCCGTAATTTATTTGGCTTGTTTAAAATTAGGCGAAGCCACTGTGGGTCAGATCGCCAAAGAATCAGGGATTCAAAGAACCTTTGTTTATGACGTGGTTGAGGACTTGGTGAAGATGGGGTTTTTCTCATTGGTAGAAGACATTAGCGTTAAAAAATACAGCGGCGTTTCAATTGAGCAATTTAAAAGAATCCAAACAGAAAAACTACGTGAATTTGAAGAAATTATGCCAGAGCTACGAGCTTTAGAAAGTTCCGGCCAAAGTCCAAAGGTTCAGTTTTTCAAAGGTGTTGAAGGAATTAAACTCGCTTTGGAAGACACTTTAAACCAGGAATCAGGAAGTGAAATCGTCGCTTATGCAACGGCTGAAGGTTTGTATTCCGAAGAACCGGAATTTGTAATAGAATATCTCAGTAAAAGAGTAGCTAAAGGAATCACTGCTAGAAATATCGCACCTGATGCGCCGATTAACAGAGAATATGCTTCTCACAACAGAGAACATTTACGCAAGACTCGTCTTGTTCCGGCCGACAAATTTCCTTTTACTAACGAGATCGATATTTATGGTAACAAGGTGGCGATCATGTCTTTACAAGGTGAACTCTTGGCGGTAATCATCGAATCGGAATCGATTGCTAAAACGCAACGAGCTATTTTTGAACTCGCTTGGTTGGGGGCAGGAATAGTAAAAAGTTGAAAGTAAGGATTGCTTCGCTCTGCTCGCAATGACAAAAGCAAATTGATATACTAATATTACTAAAAATGGATTCTGGAACTTGCCGACGGCCGGTCCGGAATGACAAATAAAAGGAGTGGAATGAATGAAGATACTATTGAATTAGATCAAAAAGATCTAGCCATCGACAAAAAAATTGAAAGTGAAGTTGAGCGGGTTGAAAACGAAATCGATACTTTAAGTAAAGTCACATTTATGGACTCACTTTTAGATAAACAAACGGAAATCCGCAACATGCTTGATGTCCGGTCGAATATTGTCATCGGGTTTAATTCAGCCTTGATTGTTTTGTTGGTTACTTATTTCCGCGATAATATCGACGGCAATCCGGTTTTTTGGGTCTTGCTTAGTGCATTAATCCTCTCACTTTTTCTGGCTATTGTTGCCTTAAAACCGCCTCACACCACTACAAAAAAAGGCCAGAAGGAAAGTTTATTTTACCATCATCATATCAACGCAATGGATTTAGATGAGTATCGTAAAGAAATTCACAAAGCGCTAGACGACGAACGGCAGATTTATGATGCCTACATTACCGAAGTCTATAATATAACCTGTTACTCAAACATCCCAAGAAAGAGATTTCTATATTCGTCCCTCAGAGTGCTGATATATGGTATGATGTTGGCAATTTTGATCTACGTTTTTATGTTAATTGCCGACTCGCCGGTTAACTTGTTCTAGTTTTTCTTCAATAACTGTCATAATTTTTTGAAGTGATTGATTTTTAATATTTATTTTTTGGTGCTTTATTTTATGGATTAAATAGAAAAACTCTCCAGGTTTTTTAAGGTTGAAATAATAAACATTCTTGTTCCCAACAGGAAACAGCTCTAAAAGCCCTTTTAGTTTGGTGGCGACAACAGGTTTACCGCAGGCTAAATATTGGTAAATTTTGCTAGGAAAAATAATATTGGTGATGTTGTTTTTTTGAAATGAGTTAATACATATATCTGCTAAGTTGATATATGTATTGAGTTCCAAATAATCGATAAAACCTGTCAAGAAAACATTTTTATCGAGGTTATATTCTTTAATCATTTTCTTTAGCAAACCTTCTTGTTCACCGTGTCCAACAATAATCATCTTAAGGTTTCGCTTCAATTTCGGATTCTCTCCAAGGTATTTTATTAAGATATCTAAACCTGAAAAATTATATAGAGTACCCGCAAACAGGACAACATTATCCTGTTTTTTGATCCAAAATTTCTCAATAAGATCTATATTTTTTTTCTGGGGAAAGAAAAGATCAGCATCTGATCCAGTCGGTAGATAAGAGGTGGTTTTAGGGTCGCCCCCCATCTTAATGGCATATTTTACCAGTCGAGGCGTAATGGCAGTAATTTCAGTTACCCGCTTATAGATATATTTCTCCATCAAATAAGTTGGCCAAGAAAGTAATTTAGATGGCACCAGTTGATGCAAGACGTCGAGCATACGAAAATGCACTGGGATTTTATATTTTTTGGCATAATAAAGTGTTTGTAAGCCGTTGGTTGGAACAGAATAAAGAATTATTTGATTTATTTTATATTTTTTTATTGTTTTTTTAATTAACGAAAAATAAGAAAAAAAGGCAAATAAGCGGCTGATTCCCGGAATTTTAATAATGCCAGGGCGAATTAGAGTTACCCCCTTTTTCTTATTGGCTTTTTTAACATTCAAGTAATATTCTGTTTTGAAGCTGCCTAAATCAAATAAATTACTTTTTTTCCAAGCCATCGGATAATCGATTACAAAAACCCGATGGCCATTTGAAGCCAGGAGTTCAGGAATTATTTGAAATTCATAGACTACTTTTTTAACATATTCGGTCTCGTGAATAACCAAAATATTCATTTTGTTCTTTCCAATTAAATACGATAGAATATTAATATGGACAAAAATAAAGTATCAAGGAATAACAGGTATTGCAAACTTTAATATGAATTATTTATATATTTTAAGCTTTGTTTCTCTATTAGGTTGGTCATTTTTTCTATCTTTAAGGTATAAAAAATACGCACCATATTTTCCTTTTTTGGTGGCAACTGGATTAATTTCTATCTTGTATGTGGCCGGGTTTTTTAAAATTTTGCTGATTGTTAGTTTTGTGATATTTTTGCTTGGCTTTCTGCTCCCGATGTATTCGATTTTTAAATTAAAGGTAACTTGGCAAGAGATTAAAAGTTTACCCTTCGGCTTCTATTTTCTCTTATTTTCAGGACTGGCTTGGTTTGTTTTTACTCTTAAAGCAAGTATTTTTGGCTGGGATGAGTTTTTCTGGGGGCAATTCACCAAAGCAATTCTACATACCGATAATTTTTATACAACTGAAAGTGCTATCTTAGTCGGCAAAATCAATTATCCACCTGGGATTGCCTTATTTCAGTATTTTTTCCTGAGGTTCTCAAGATACAACGAAGCGGTCTTGTATTTTGCTCAAGGTATTTTAGTTCTTTCTTCGATTTCTTTTATTTTCGATCTAGTTGGCAAGCACTGGAAAAAACTTATAGTCTTTACTGTAGCTACTTTTTCCGCCTTGCTTTACTTTGGGCCAGGTCTTTTATCGATTACAAATGATCATATTATTGGTGTAATCTTCGCCAGTGCTGTTTTATCCTCGGTTTATATTTTAAGAACCGGAAAGTCAAAATTAATGCTTATCCCGGCTATTTTTTGTTTACCTATCATTAAAATAACAGGTATAGCTTTATCACTTACTGTTGTTTTAATTATTTGTCTGGATCTGTTAATTAAGAATTTGAGTAAAATTAAAAATCGTTTAAAGTTGAATAACTGGAAGAACATGCTTGGGATAATCATATTAATGGGGCTGGCGGCAGTCGTTCCAATGAAGAGTTGGGATTTTTATGTCAAGGGTCAAGGGATCGTCGATTCCAGCTCAATACCGAGTCCATCAAGAATTAATGAAGCGTTTTCAGAAAACGCAACGACACGCGAAAAGACAATCATCGGTAATTTTAAACAGGCTGTTGTTAAAATGCCGATGAATCAACAGGATGGGGGTTATAAGTCTGAACAAAGAATCATCAAATTTTATTTAACCTTCACCGAGAAAATTAACAAACCTGGCTTAACTATACCGATCTGGCTATTAATTTTTACAATTCCTTTAGGGTTTATTATTTATTTTGGCAAGAAAGATGATCGTTCTCGCATCTTGAGCTTGTATATATCTCTTGTAGTTGGGCTTTCTGTCTTTTTATTTCTGCATCTCTTGGCTTACACTTTTTATTTTTCTGAATTTGAGGGTGTAAATTTGGCTTCAATGAGCCGCTATATCAACTCTTATCTTTTAGGCATGGCACTAATCACTATAGGCTCGCTCGCAGTTTTTATGAAAGAAAACCCTAAATACGAGAAGGTATTAGGCTGGATATCAGATATAATTTTGCTGTTTCTTCTTATTTTTCATACACCTCCTTTTTATCAATTAATAGTTCCGCCGCAGATTATGGCTAAATCAACTGAAGTGGTACGGGAAAAAACTAAACCGTTTTCAGATGATATAAATGCTAGAACCGAGGAATCAAGCAAGGTTTGGCTGATATATCAGAACACAAACGGATGGGAATGTATGATGGTGAGATATGAAATCGCTCCAAGAATCATGAACGGAGGCGATGGCAGTTGGTCTCTGGGGGAGAAATATGGTTCTGGCGACGTCTGGACAAATAACGCCTCGAAAGAAAATTGGAGTTATAGACTGACTAACGAGAAGTTTGATTACGTTTATTTGGCCCAGGCGGATGATAATTTCTGGACGCATTATGGTGATTTGTTCTCTGATCAAGCCACGTCAAAAAACCATAAGCTCTTTAAGGTAGAAAAAAAAGATAACGGTGTGAATTTAATTGCTAAATAATTAGATCTCGTTCTTGTGCCAGACAGTTCGATTAATATAGTCGGTATAGCTCATAATGGTTCGGGCCACCTTCTTGGAGACGTTTTTAACATCGTAATCTGGTACAGTTTTAGTCACCCGTTCTTTGGAAGAAAAGTCACTGGTGATAATTTGAATTGATTGAAGCACATTTGCAGGTTTAAGTCCAGACATTATTAAAGTTCCTTCATCCATACCCTCCGGTCTTTCATGGGCTTGTCTGATCATAATAGCTGGAAAGTTTAGGATAGAAGATTCTTCTGTAAGAGTACCGCTATCTGAAAGAACACAGTAAGCGTTCTGTTGAAGTTTGACGTAATCAAACATACCGAGAGGTTTTAGAAACTGGATCCTTTTATCGAAGTCTTTATCTTTAAGATTTTCAATTTTTTTACGAGTTCTTGGATGAGTGGAAACAATTACAGGCATTTTATACTCTCGGGCAACTGCATTGAGTGAATCAAGAAGATTATCAAAGTTCTCTGGATAATCGATATTCTCTTCTCGGTGAGCGCTGACTACAAAATATTTTTTCTTGGTTAATTTTAATTTTGTAAGAACTTTACTGGTTTTAATCTTAGGCATATAGAAATTCAAAATTTCCATCATCGGTGAACCAGTCTTGATAATCGTTTCAGGTTTGATTCCTTCGGCCAAAAGATGTCTTCGCGCATGCTCGGTCAATGGCATATTAATATCACTTAAGTGATCAACAATCTTTCGGTTGATGTCCTCTGGTACCCGTTGATCGAAGGCACGGTTTCCGGCTTCCATATGAAAGACGGGGATTTTTTTTCTTTTAGCGGAAATTATCGATAAACAGCTATTTGTATCACCATACAGGAGAACGGCGTCAGGTTTCTCTTTTTCAAATAATTCATCGGATAGGTTAATAATATTGCCGATTGTGCCGGCGACATTTTCTGTGGCGGCATTTAAGAAGAAGTCTGGCTTTTTGATGCCTAATTCTTTAAAAAATATCTCATTTAACTCATAATCGTAATTTTGTCCGGTATGGACAATGACATGGTTAAAATGTTTATCTAGTTCATGCATTACTCGGCTGAGACGAATAATTTCGGGTCTTGTACCGACAATGGTCATAATTTTCAATTTTGAAAATTTCCGCGATTTCTCGGGGAGCAAATCTATGACTTTTATTTTTGAAGCTTTTTGAGGCACTTGCTTTCCTTCTGTTTGGCTATCTTTTTTATCAAGATATGAGTATAAGGTTTTAAACAGGTTTATGTCAAAGGGGGTATTAAGATCAGGTTTTATATCTTTATCGAGATATGAACGCTTATATTGCATTAATTTCTTGAGTAACTCTGAAACCAAAATTCGCTTATAAGGTTTGATATCGATTTTGTTTACCCATTGGTTGCTTTTGGCGATATCAAGAATTTTAACGGCCAAATCGTCAACGAAAATTAGTTTTAATTCACTATCATTCGTCAGTTTTGGTTTTTGATCATGAGTCAGTTGATAGCAAAAAGTTGACAGAGCTGAATTATGGAAAGGCCTGGCATTTGGTCCAAAAACATGGGGGATTAATAAACCCGAAAATTTCGTTTTATTTTTTTTTGCCCAGTTGTTTAAGAGCATTCTCGAATCTCTCTTTGACTTACCAAAAGCGTTATCGGTTTTTTCGTGAATTGACGAAGCAAAAATAACGCCCGCTTTGTTGCCGGTTTTCTCTAGTGCGCTAATCAATTTATTGGTTAAATCAATATTTGTTTGATAGAGTTCAGAATCGTCACCCCGAGACATACCAGCCAAATGGATGATTACATCTGATTTAGAGACAAAATCTTCCAATTTTTTATCACTTTGGAAAAAAACATCCTTAAACTCAATAACATCAAATTCATCGTCTGAGTTTCTTTGAATATAATTCTTCAGTGACGAACCGATAAAGCCACTTTGGCCAGTAATACCAATCTTGATTAGTTTATTCATGATTCATACTTTCGATAAATATGACTAGAAGCGTAGTCTTTGTGCATTTTCTTGATTAAAGCATTCCAAGTTGGTGGCTTGTAGCCTGTTTTTTTGCGAAATCTATCAGAGTTAATGGATCGGTCTACCACTTCTTTATCATCAGGTTTGATTTTAATTTTTTTCTTATATTCTTTGGCGATCAGGTTTAATAAATCATTTTTATTGATTGGCTCGGCGGAAACATGGTAAAGGCCGGATAGCTGGTGATTTGGAATAATAAACTTTGTTAAAATTTCTGCCAGTTCTACTGTGGGAACGCCGGAATAGATAGCCTTTCTATAGCCCCAGGTGCTCCCAGACTGCGATAGAAACCATTCCACGATTCCTTTATAGCCTTGCAACTCATGACCGATACAAGAGGTTCGTAGTGTCAAGCAATTCTTATAGTTAGTTACTTCGCCTAAAAATTTGGTTTTACCATAGGTATCAGTTGCATCTGTTAGATCTTTTTCGTAATAATAACCTGTTATTCCGGAAAAAACGCAATCGGTGCTAAGATGAATTAATCTTACATTGGCCGCGCTTAACAGGTGTGCCAGCCGATGTGGAAACAGGGCATTCATATAAATGGCGACAGGTAAATCATTGGCATTAGACATTTGTTTGATCAAACCTACACAATTAATGACAATGCTTGGCCTGGCCACTTCAACAACACGAATAACAGAATCGAAGTTCTCGATTTCTATATGATTGAAAATCTGTTTTTTGTATTTTTCGGCAATTAATTTTTCTTGAGTCTCATTTGGCACGGTCCCAAATACTTCGTATTTTCTACTTTGCGATAGCTTTCGAAAGAGGGTATTGCCGATCATACCAGAAGCACCTAAAATTAAGATTTTTGTTTTAGCCATTGCATAATTAAATTAATCATATTAAAGCAAGGATGTAAACAAAAATATATTCCCTTTTATTTTCTTCTTTGTGTCGTACTAGCTACGGAATAAAGTTAATTACAAAAAGTATTGTCACTACATTTAATAAAGTTATCTAAACGATTTTTTTAAAGGTATGAATATAGACATCCGATAACATAATATTACCGAGTATATCTGTTGTTTGCGGAATTACTCATGCGATGTTACGATGAAAATTAGTTTTGCTGGAAATAAAATGAATAAAGCTTCAGAAAATAAAAAAATATTGTTTGTAATCCCTTATTTTGCGCCGGCATGGAGTTACGGCGGCCCTGTTAGGGTAACTTTTGATTTTGCAAAGGAACTGACAAGAATGGGGAATTCTGTCACTGTGGTAACAACTGATGTTTTGGATTCAAAACAAAGGAATAAAAAGTTAAGAGAAAAGATTGAAGGCATACAGGTTATCCGATTTAAAAACTTTAATAATAAGTTGGCAAAGAATTTTAATCTTTATATCCCTGTGGGAATGAAAAAGTGGCTGGATTTAAATATTAAGAATTATGATGTAATCCATATCCATGAATTTTTTACTTATCAATCAATTATCACTGGTAGGATTTGCCACAAACTTAACAAGAAATATGTTTTTCAACCTCATGGGTCATTATTTTCAGCAGCCAGAAAGTCTAAGTTCTATACAATCAAAAATTTTATCATAAAAAGATTTGCATCTTTGGCTCTTAATAGTAGTGCTGTTATTGTTCTTAATGAGAAGGAGAAAAAAGGTGTGTTGGAAATCTTGCCGCAAATTAAATCGAAGATTGAAATTGTTCCAAATGGTCTCGATTTGAGTGAATATTGGAATATTAAGCCGGCCGATGTTCGTAAAAGCTATGGTATTCCGCATAAGGATAAAATCATTGTATTTATTGGTAGAATCCACAGGCAAAAAGGGCTGGATATTTCACTTAAGGTACTTTCCAAAATTAAAGATAGATTATCTTTTACTTTTTTGATTATTGGTCCAGACGAGGGGGAAAGAGCCAACATTGAACGATTAGCAAGAAGACTTGGATTACAAGACCGCATTATTTTTACTGGTTTATTATCGGGCATTAAAAAGCTTGAGATACTTAAAAGCGCCGATCTTTCTCTTTTAAATTCGCGGTCAGAAGGTTTACCGACCTCGCTACTTGAATCCGCTGCTCTTGGCTTACCTATAGTTTGCTCTCTTGAGTCAAATTTGCCAACAGTTGAAAAATTTAAGGCAGGTTTTGTTGTAAAAGGTGAATCGAAAGCGGCCGAATCAATAAAGATTATCTTGAAAGATGGCAATTTGCATTCTAAATTATCGAAAAATGCTTTAAAATTAGCAGAGAGTTATAATATTAAAGACTTAGCAATAATTCTTAAAGACATCTATAATACAAAATAATGATACATAATATTATAATCTCTGTAGCCATTTTTTTTCTCTTTTTAATAAGTTCTTTTGCTATGTTTTTACCTTTAAAGCACTTAATGAAAGATGAAAAAATAGCCTTAAGATATGCCATTCCTTTTTCTCTGTCATTGGAAATTATTATTGGCTATATATTCTATTGCACTAGCACGATGAGATACTTTCCTGAGTCTTATTTATCTTTTGTTGTCTTAGCTAACTTATGGGTTTGTTATAAAATAAAACTACCCGAATTAAGAAAAGTTAGGTTTAATTGGTTAGCAATCTTTTCAGTAATAATATTATCAATAGTTATAATATATACCCGTTATTTTGACAGTTTTAAATTCATTGGTCCTGGGAGCAATGACACTTATAATCATCTATTTTTTGTAAAAAATTTATTGAGCCCTGGCTATTTGAGCAATGGCTTTTATGCTCCTGGTTTTCACATAATACTAATGCCTCTAGCGAAAATTATATCTTTTGCAGATCTCTATCGGTTCACTGGGCCTGCTATTGGAATGGTAACTGTTATCGCTTTCATACTTTTAATTCACAATTTCCTAAAAAATAAGGTATTAACTGTATTTCTTTTGGCATTACTGGTTTTGCCAATTTATAATCAATTTACATTACAGACGATTGGTTTTTTCTCCTCTTCTTTAACTTTTATCTATTTTGCTGCCTTTATTGTTTTAATTTCTGATCAAGAAATTAAAAGAAGAAAACTAAATCTGGTTTTGTTCCTGATTTTCTCCGTCGCTCTAGCTCTGTCTGTGCCATATTTTTTTATTTCATTACTTCCCACAGCCGCAGTTCTTTTTCTTGCGGTTTTTGTATTCAATAAAAAATTTACTAAAGGGTACTCTCGCTATCTTTTGTGTATAAATCTATTTTTGTTTATCGGTTTTCTAACTTCATTTGGACATGTTTATATTCAATCAAATGTCTTGAAAAGATATTATGGATTTCCAGGTATTCAAGTGACCGTCGGAGAGGAATCAACCACAAATGATGCTATTACTGAAGATCTCAAAATGCCGGGATATGTACAAAAAAATCCATATTTGAAGCCCATGCTTGGTACTGGCTATGACGCAATAAGGGTAAAAAATGTTAGATCAATTAATTCCATACTCGGTCTAGGTTCATATTTATGGATTGGGTTTTCAACTTTTCTTTTTATTTATGCTTTACGTAAAAAAAACGCATTACTCTTGACTTTGTCTATTGCAAGCTTGGTATACGGCTTAAGCACGCAGACAGGAATTTTTGAAATGAGCAATTACAGAGGTAGAAGCGGATGGTATTTATTAATGCTTTCAATTTTTGGCCTAACAACTTTTGTTGATCAAATCTATTCAAAAAAAATGTATCACTATTTGCTAGTTGGCTCTGTTTTGATCTCTGCATCTGGTTTATTTTTACCGCCAAAGTTTTACAGATCATATTATGATGAAGAATTTAGAGTGATTAGTCGGTTAGCAAAGCAATATACGGATAAAAATTTGACATTAATCACCAGTAGTTATCAGCTCGGCATGGTAGCTCAAAACATTACCTTGCAAGAATTAAAACCCGACTATTTACAAAACAATAATTCGGTATTAATTCTTGAAAAAAAGATACTACGTCCTGATCCAGTTTTGTCCCAAGGTGCAGCCTCAACTGATAAGGGCTTTAAAAACTACAGTGAAAAGTTTGAAGCGCGTGAAAAGTCCATCAAATCTAGTATCGAGAGTATAAAACAAGACGAACATTTTACAGACTATACAAAATTTTTTGAAAACGAGAACTTTTTTATTTTAACGAATATCAAGGATTAGTTTTTTTCGCAGTACTCTATCGCCGCTAATAGTTCTTTAGCAAAAACTGACGCTTTCTCAACGCTGTCTTTTTTTGATAGAAATGTTCCGGCTCTAATTGAAACTCTGCTCGATGATCGAAGCATTTTGTAAATATATTCATACGTATCCTTTTTGTTTACTGAAGCGTTCGCCAATTTCGATAATTGCATGCCAAGGTTATAAAGATCGGAACAATAATCAGCGGCCGGGTGAAGATTATGATAAAGATTTGGCGCAAAAGACAAAATCGGTTTGCCATACATTAGCGCTTCTATCCCGGTTGTCGCATTATAAGTTAAAATTCCTCGGCTGGATTTAAGAATATCGGAGATTGGGATATCAGGGGAAATAAGTCTAACGCATGGCAAGGCTCCAACTTTTTTAAGGAAAGAGAAGGAGAAACGTTTTCTCCACCCAGGATGTTCTCTAACATATAGGTAATACCCAAAAGGTAAAACACGGCTGATACTTTCAATTAGTGAGAATTGGTTCATGTAAGGCAAGGCACGCAGTGAGACCGTTGATTCAGTCGGTAAATGAAAACCGAAGAAAAAATATGGCCTATTTTTGTAAAATTTTTTTCTAATCAGAGTCTTAAGTATCTTTTCTTCGAAAAGAAAATAAGGTTTTAAAAAAAACAATTTTATAAATTGCGGATATTTGTAGAAATGGATTAGCCGTTGTAAGTAAAACTCTTTAAAATCAGCTTTAAGATGCTCTACTGGTGGATACGCGGGTCTGTTATGTCTAGCGAAGTCGTTAACAAAATTTTTTGCAAAAGATCTGGTGATTTTCTTATCAAGAGTTGCCAGGACAATTTTCTCTTTTCCAAATGCGAATTGTTGATGGAACACGCATCTGCCTAAAAATGACTCGGTTTGACGTAGAAATATTTTTTTCTTTTTTAA
Source organism: Berkelbacteria bacterium GW2011_GWE1_39_12 (assembly GCA_001029735.1). Taxonomy (GTDB): domain Bacteria; phylum Patescibacteriota; class UBA1384; order UBA12157; family UBA12157; genus GWE1-39-12. Next base: position 361,489 of record CP011213.1, on the reverse strand, counting down.
ACAAATGACCCTAGCAAGTTCCATTTCCACTTCAGGGCTTTGATCACAGAAGACGACATCCAATTTTTTTTGATCAATAATATTTTCTAAAAATAAAAATTTGTGGACCAAATGGCCGAGACTGGAAAACTCTTTTTCGGTTAAGTGAATTTTCCTAAAATCTTGGTTTTTGGAAACCTGGATAAGATCAGGGAAATAAGCCTGTTTGAAAGTAAACTGGTATTCGTCCTCTAACTTTGCCGCTGTCTTTTTTATCAGTTTATCATTTTTTAAGACTATTTTTTTTGGGTCAAAGAAAAAGTTATTTTTTGACTTGATTCTTGGAACCATTGCGTTAGAAAAAAATATAAAGCTAATTTTGTTACCAGATTTATCGACATTTTCCTCGACAAACTTAAGAAAATCGGGATAGTATCGGCTTAAGCTTTTACCTTCAACATATTTATTGGTGATCCAGAGTATATTCATAATTTTCCCTGTTTTAGAAAATTTCCGCGATCCGCTCGAAAGCGGATCTATTTTTTAACCTAGTATCCTCGGTTTAATAATAGCCAAGGTTTGGGCGCGAAACAAGGGGCGGGTTTCCTTAAAAAACGCGTTTGAGAAATATGTCGCGATCGAAATTGAAAGGAGAGCTACAAACGCCGCTCCGACAACTCCATATTTCGGAATAAAAATCAGGTTTAGAACAATACTTACAGTAGATCCGATCAAGGTTTTGATCGGTAAATATTTTTGCAGGTTTTCAGCAAATAGCCATTTTTGGCCGGCAATATCTAAAAAAGCTGGGACGGCCGTCCAAACATAAATTGAGAGAACGATTGCCGCCGAGTCATATTTTGGCCCATAGAGAAAATAAATGATTTGGTGTGAAAAAACAGAAATTGGCAGACTCATAAATATTGCCATAATTACCATTAAGCTGTAAAGTTTTTTCATTCTGCGCTCATATAGATGAACAGAATTTAATTTAGTGTAGATGATCGATGGATAAACTGAAATTGTGATGGCTGTAGCGATAAAACTCCAAGAATTAGTTAGCATTGTTCCGACTGAATAATTGCCCAAAGCTGCATCATTGATAAAAGAACCGACTAAAATTTTATCTGCAGTTGAGTACACCGTGGCTAATATTCCAGCGATAATTAGAGGCAAACCAGCTAAAAAAATCTTTTTGGTAACTTTTTTATCAAATCTCCAACCCAGTATTTTTCTTTTGCTGGCTTTATATACGCTGAGATAGGCGATGGCGCAAATAAATATCTCCGCGGCACTGGCGACAGCAAACCAGACAATACTGTAATGACTGAGCACGAAAAATATTTTCAATAAGTTGGAGACAATAAAAGCTATAGAGCGTGCGATTACGGCATAATTTGATTCGACTCTAGATTCAAACCAATAATTTATGACTTCGAAAGATTGGAATATTGTACCAGAAGCCACAATTAAAACCATCAGCTTAATTGAATTTGCCTGATGGGAGAATAAGTAAATCGAAAAGACACTTAGTAAAAATGCAATTATAGCCCCGGAAAATTTCAACACAAAAGAGCTGCCAAGGATTTTATTTCTTTTTTTAGGAAATTTAACCAATTCTCGCACAACCACATTATTGAGCGATGAACCGATTAAGACGGCAAAAATTGAAACATACGACAAAGCATAGCTCCACTGGCCAAAGTTATCCGGTCCCAAAAACCGTGCAACCCAGACTCCGACAAAAAAGCCGGCGAAAATTCTTAAGGCGTTATCGGCGGTTAGCCATATTGAATTGACGGCCAGTCTCTTGACGCTTTTTTGTTTTAAGATATTTAGATAATGTTTAAGCATTTTTTTTCTGAAATTTTTCTATTTTTTTTGATAATTGCTTGAGCGATATTGAGAGTGTTTTCTTTTATTGTGAGGCTGGAGGTCGGCAGATAGTCGGAATCGGTTGTTCCATTGATGCTAATATTGTCCATGGCCTTAAGAAAAATTTTGAAATCCTTGGGTTTGAAAGTTGACCCCTTGTTTATTTGTTTAACCGCATTTTCTAGATCTGACTTGGTTCTAATTGAGAAAACGCCGGGGGCATATTGGTAAAAGTCGTGGCCAAACATTAAGACCGGTTTGTTTTGGAATAAGCTTTCAAACCCGACTAAACCGACACAGGTGGCGACCGCTAAGCTATTCTTTACTAAATCCTTAGAATCAACTTTTCGGCTAATCAAGCTGACATTTTTGAGGCTTAAAATGTCTTGATAAAACTCTTTTGTTCGACCCAAAGCTCTTTGATTCGGGTGTTCCTTTACGAAGATTTTTACATCTTTTGGCGCACAGGCGGCCAGCAACTGAACGATCATAATCTGATTAACATAGACATCCGCTCGGGGAGAAGTGGACATTTCAGGTTGCACGTGCAGAGCGACGAAAATATATTTGCTTTTAGGTTTGAATTCCGTGCAGTTTTTTTCATAAAAATTCATTAAAATCTTGGTCATTATCTTATCGATAGATCGACGGGCCAAAGATCTGCAAATCAACCCGCCCTCATGGAAATAGACAGTCGGGTTTTCTTTTAATTTTCTACAAATTGCTTGAATTTTCTTTGTACCAACCTTAATTAAGGAGTTCTTTTTCATATAAAAGGGAGTAATATTTTTGCTTTTGTCAGTCTGTAATAAATAATACTTTTCAAATCGCGGGGAAAGATTGATTCTGTCAATTTTGATCCGCGATAGTTTTGTTTTTAGTTTTTTAAATTCATCAACTAGTCCATAATCAGTGTTTTCCCAGTCATCAAAAATCAAACAAGTGTCCGGAATGTGCGTTTGACAAAGAATAATTGTCGGGATGTTTTTTAGCTTACACAGGCAGTAACAAACGAAATCCGAAGTTTCATGGGGAACGTTTTGTGAAAGAAAGAGATCGATTTTTTTCTTCTCAATGGTGTCATTCCAATATCGAAGATGTTTTAAATAGAGACTTTTTCTTTCACGGTAAGAATAATTTTTGAAGGTTTCCAATCTATCTGCCATTCTCATGAATATGGATTCATATTTTCTCATGGCGTCAACTAGATCTTCATCCAACGGTTCGAGCTTATTGAAGTCAATGTCATAGTTGCCCATGAAGTTTATTTTTCGCCAATTAATCAGTATTGCCTTTGAGTTAAGGCGACCAAAATTGGGTTTGAAGTAATTATATGTGAAAATGAAAGTTTCAACATTGATCGATGAAAGTACCTTTTGGGCTATATGATTGGTTCTTCTATCTAGAAATCCGTTAATTATAATATTCATTTTAGAACATTTCCTTGTCTAACGGTGTCCCTCTTTTAATGTTTTTTTTGGCTAATTTGTTCAAAATTACTTTTAAATATTTTGGGGGCAAACCGAATCCGGGCCTAATTGAGCGAATGTTTTTCTCGGTAAATTTTTCATTTTTGCCAATGTCTTCGACAGCAAAGAGAGACCTCGAAAATTCACGGTTCTTTTTTGAAGCTCCAGATAAAACATAGGTTGGTTGACCCAAGGCTTTCTCTGTGTTTCTGATATTTTGAACCATGGCTTTAAATTCATTTGGCTCAAGGGAAAAGGCGACATCCGGCCCGCCGATTTTTTTGTCTAGTATAAAATGTTTTTCAATTATTTTGGCGCCACAAGCCACGGCTGCTACAGGAATCTCGATGTTTAAACTATGATCTGAAAGACCAGCGATTGTCTTGAATTTCTTCTGCATATCAGGAATTGTATTTAAATTCATCTCTTCGTAAGAAGCCGGATAAGAAGAAGTGCACTTTAGTAAAGCAATTTTATGGTTACCCATTCTTTTACAAGCGGCAACTGCTTCTTTGATGTCCGCAAGTTCAGCCACGCCGGTTGAAATGATGATCGGTTTATTTTTTTTGGCGACATATTCAATCAATGGAATATCAGTAATTTCAAAAGAAGCAATTTTATAGGCTGGAACCTTCATTTTTTCCAAGAAGTTCACGGCAGTATTGTCGAAAGGCGATGAAAAACAGATCATACCTAAATCTTCGGCGATCTTTTTCAGCTTAGGCTGCCAATCCCAAGGCATGTAGGCCTCCTGGTAAAGCTTGTGGAGATTTTTGCCGTCCCAGATGGTTCCTTGCTTGATCTTAAAGCAAGCGTTGTCTGAGTCGATTGTGATGGTGTCTGGAGTATAGGTCTGAAGCTTGACCGCGTCGGCGCCAGCTTTTTTCATGGCCTTGATGGTTTTAGCCGCAATGCTAAACTTGTGGCCATGGTTAGCAGATAGTTCGGCAATAACAAAAACAGGTTCATTTTTACCAATATTATGTTTACCAATTTTAAATTTTATTTCTTTTGATGACATTTATTAAATCTCGTAAATATATTTTAAAGACGGGGATTCGTTTACTTTTATCTTTTGATCAAACTTAAACCCTGACTTCTCAAAGGTTTTAACTGACGCGATATTTTCTTCTTTAATCAATGCGGTAATTATTTTTATCTCAGGCCTATCTTTTTTGAGATATTCTATGGCTTCGGTAAGGACTGAATTACTTAACCCTTTACCCCTGAAATATTTGGCGATGCTGATACCAATTATATTTTCGTCTTCGAGCTTGAATTTAACGACACCGACAAACTTACCGTCTTTTTTAGCAATCAAAATTAAAGAATTGTTACTATCTATTTGATTGCCAAACCAGTGCTTGTGTTCGGCCATTGTTATTTCTTTCTTATTGAAAGAATTTTTTCGAACTAATGGATCATTGGCTAAATTAAAAAGATCGACAAGATCGTCTTTATTAGCTTTAAAAACTTTTAATGGCATTTTGCCTTCTTTAACATTAAGAAAATAACTATGAAATCCTGTTAATGCGTACTGGAATTTTTTTGCTATGCAAGTATCCCTTAGCTTCCATTGGCGTTTGTTCAGTGTAATGAAAGATACTGGCGGCAGCGACGGCAGATGCTTTGCCTTTAGAAATAGCTTGGTATAGATCTTCATAAGATCCGGCTCCACCAGAAGCAATTACTGGAATTGAAACGACGTTTGTAACAGCTTTAATCAGGTTGATATCATAGCCGTCCATAGTGCCGTCTTTTTCAATTGAAGTGATCAATATTTCGCCGGCACCTAATTCTTCCAGTTTCTTAGCCCAAACACTTACTTCGATATTTCTTTTCTTTTTACCGGCATGACTATAACAGATATATTTTCCGTCTTTATTCTTTTTAGCATCGATGCTGGCTACAATACATTGCGAGCCGAATAATTTAGCGCCTTCAGTAATAATCGTCGGATCATCATAGGCGGCGCTGTTAATTGCAACTTTATCTGCGCCAGCTCGGAGAAGCTGTTTGATATCATCAACTTTTTTAATTCCGCCGCCGACGGTGAAAGGGACGAAGCATTCGCAAGACATTTCGCTAATCGTCTCAAGATCCAATTTATGATTATCGGCGGTTGCCGTAATATCAACTAAAATTAGCTCGTCCACTTGGCGAGTATTGTAAACTCTGATGGCCGGAAGTAAACTACCGACTCTTCGCCAACTATCAAAACCAATGCCTTTGACCAGGCCGACGTCTTTCCATAATAAAGTTGGTATTACTCTTACTTTTAACATGTTTTTATAAATTCAGTAGAATTTTCGGAATTACAGGTTTAAGAAATTTTTTAATAATTGAAAGCCTGGTCTCTGACTTTTTTCCGGATGGAATTGAGTGCCAAAAATATTATCCGAGATAACGCTTGAAACGAAATTGCCGCAATATGGGGTGGTGGTTAAAATGTTCTTTACACTTCTTGGAATAAAATGGTAACTGTGAACAAAATAATAATCGGTCCCATCAGGGATGTTCTCAAGTATTGGACTTTTTGTTTTACTATAAATTTCATTCCAGCCAACATGAGGAATCTTTTCCTTGTTATCGACTGGTTTTAATTTTTCGACAGTACCATGGATTAAACCCAATCCATCAATTTCACCACCCTCAAATCCTTTATCGGCAAGGAGCTGCATTCCAAGACAAATGCCTAACAGTGGGACTTTATCTTCAATTACGGTTTTTCTGAGCGGTTTTATCCAACATAGGTCTTTTAGATTAGTCATGCCGTCTTTGAACGAACCGACACCTGGTAAAATAATATGAGTGGCATTTTTAAAATCTTCCGGATTAGAAATGATGGAAACGTTCTCGCCGCCACATTCAATCAAGGCGTTGTTTATGGATCCTAAATTACTCATGCCATAATCAATAATCGCGACGTTCATTTTATCCTATTCTAAAGGAAAGATTTTAGTTAAATTACCGTTTTTGTCTTTGATCAAATCACCCCTGGAGTCTGTTTTAAATATTTTTCTATTGGTGAATTTATCGCAAATCTTGATGAATTCTTCTACCGAAATATCTAAAGGCTTTAAAACATCTTCGATAGGTTTATCCATGTATGTCCAAGGGAATTTTCCGTCAACTTCTCTAACAATAGAAACAGCATCTTCTCGACTAATGCGTCCTCGGCGGACATGCAATGAAGCAAGGTCTGACGCTCGGCCAAAGCCAAACTTCAAAAATTTAAAATAATCATGAATGCCAACTTGATAATTGTCGATATTTTCATAATTAACAAATGATCCTTCGATACGTTTTGGAAACGAATTAAAGCCGACTGCTTGAGAAATCAAGACATTTGAATATCCGTCCCAAGGAACGTAGTAGCCTAAAAATATACCCGTTACCCCGATTTTTTTTAGCTCTGCATCAGTTGGATAGGTATAAGGGATCAAATGCTTTTTTTCGATTTCTTCAAGGCCCACTAAATCTGAAACCCGGAGACCTAGAAGTCCCCCGAATTCTTCCAGCCAACTTCTGGTTAAGACATTATTTTCACTGTCGGTTGCCGGCCCGCCATATTCATTTTGAGAATTTTCGCCCCAGACGATCAAAGGAATATTGTATTGAACGGCGGCTCTAACCGGAATAGTGAAAATACCAACATGTTCAGGCCAGGAGATATCGCCAACCTGAGTCAATCCAATACGGTTTAATTTTCGGCGAATAACAGGGTTTGGCGAAAACTCGATATAATCCACACCTAAATTCTTTAGGTTTTCGATGTTTTTTCGGCCGATTTCGGTTAAATGGCAGGTGGTGGCAGTAACACAGAGAGGATTTAGACCAAGTTGAAGCATTTTGTAAACCTGAAAGGTACTGTCTTTGCCACCGCTAACTGGAACAATACAATCCCAATTACTGCTGTTTTTAGAGCGATATTTTTCTACTACTTTGAGGAGTTCTTTTTTTCTTTTGTCCCAGTTTGTTTTTTTTCTTTTTTCAAAGCTGCGGCAAGCATTGCAAACGCCAGTTTTATCAATAAACAAATCGGGTTTTGTGTCAGGCATGACGCATCTTTTGCAATACTTCATGTAACTCCTTATTATTTCTTTTTCTTTAACATTTTGAATTTAATTTCGGCGATTTCCCAATCTTCCAGAGTATCGATATCTTGGACTCTTGTTTCTGGCAGAACCAGAGCTTGGCTTTTCTTAGAGAAAAATTGCTTTTCTTTCAAGAATCTTTTGGTTTTCAGACAGTAGAATTGGCCGGCGTCGTGGTAAATCGGTTCTAAATCTTGGGAACGGGTGCTTATATGTCTTCGCCAAAGCATTTTTAGCCAGCCGTTTTTAATTTTGAAAGACCTTTGAATTGGATAATCGTATTTAACCACGGTGAATACTGAACTTGTTTTCTTTTCTTTCGATAAAATTTGCATCGCTTTTTTAATGTCTTCAACTGAAACTAAGGGTGCTGTGGCAAAAAGGCAGCAAAAGTTGTCGAATTCTTTACCCTGCTTAGCATATTCATTTAAGACTTCAACCACGGCATGAGAAATTGGGGTTTTGTCTTGGGCTGTCGATGTGCTTCTTAAAAAAGGGACAGAAGCACCGGCTTTCTTGGCAATTCTGGCTATTTTTGGATCATCGGTTGAAACCATTACTTCACTGAATTTCCCAGATTTCAAAGCAGCTTCAATTGAATATTCAATAATTGGTTTACCAAAGAATTTCTTGATATTTTTCTTTGGAATCCTCTTACTTCCACCTCTTGCCGGAATTATAGCCAAGTTTTTTTGTTTCATATTTAAAAGCTCTCAAAATCGATTGGTTTATCTGACGCTTGTCCAGTTGCTACGTAATCCAATATACCAGAAAGTTCTGCTTCAACAAAATCAGATGAATTGTCAACCCTTGCGGCCAAAGGTCTTATGGTTAAGCCTTCGAACAGCTTTTCATGTTTTTTCATAAACCGCAAAATACGGCTTAAGTGAGCGGCATGAGAAACAATTACAAGATCGCCACTTTTTTTCTTTAACGCCGGCGGAAGACTAAATTTTTCTACCTGGTCCAGAGTTTTTACAATTTCTCCGTCTGGAACGTATATCTGTTGTTTTAACACTGTAAAGCTTTTCCCAGCTTCTTGGAGTAATGTTACGACCTGCTCTGGTATGCCATTGTAAATCAGAAAAAGGTTTCTGCTTTTTTTCTTATCGATAGCTAAAAATATTTTTTCAGAAAACCGTAGTCTGATGCGATCGGTTCCGCCGTACCATTTCTTATCTTTGTATTTATCATCCGATGGCGAATCAATAAAATCGGACGTCAAAGACCCTGAACCAGAAATACACCAAATCGCCAGAATGTTTTCTGCTTCATCCTTAGAAATCGAATCAAAATCAACAGCTTCAAAGCCAGATATTTCATCGATTATCTCAGTGATAGTCTTGGTTAGGTCTTCTTTTTTCTCCGACCAAAATTCAGGGTGTCTGTTTAAAGCTCGATCGAATATTATTTTTTCAAAAGATTGGTTCATAAATATTTATGGGTGAAAATCGATAATTTGTAGTCTGTAGTTTCCGGTGTCAGCGACATATACTTTATTGCCATAGACTTTAAGATCATAAGCGTTTTTAAATGCACCAACATCCGTGCCTTCTCTTGGTAAGCCGGTGATTTGCCAACCGTCTGTTACTTTACTATCTTGCGTGCCGCCGTACCAGCCAAGGAATTTACCGTCTTTAGAGAATTTTTGGATTCTGGGATTGCCATATTCTAAGATAGCAATTTCTTCGCCATTAATAAAATCCATGGCAACAGGGATATTAAATCCGCCAGGTACGTCAGTAGAGATTGCTTTTCCTGTCATCTCCCAACCGTTTGTCAGCAAGCCATCTTCTTTGGCTCCAATCCAACCCATAAATTTCCCATCCTCAGAAAATCTTTGGACTCGGTTGTTATGTGAATCGATTACGTACATTATCCCATCATCACTAAATTTTGCTGAGTGCAATTTATAAAATCCTCCCGGTTCCGCTGACTGTGCTGGCGATCCACTTAGTTCCCATCCATCTGTCAGTGTTCCGTCAATTTTAGCTCCAATCCAACCAAGAAGTTTTCCATCTTTCGTTGATTTAATTAAGCTATTGGAATCAAAATCGGAAATATAAAGATTATAATTTTTATCAAAATAAGCTGTCGCTGGGCCCGCAAGGGCTCTTTCGAAATTAATTATCGATAAAAACTCACCACTTGGTGAAAATTTTTGGATTCTTTTGTTAGCATAATCTGTAACATAAAAATTGCCGGCAGCGTCGAAATCGACGGCGTGAGGCACATTAAATTCGCCAGGATTACTTCCTTTGACATCTTTGCCGATTTGCTTGATAAGTGAAAAGTTAGAATCCAGAATTTTTACATTATGACCGCTAAAATCACAGGTATAAAAATTGCCGTCTTTATCTTTAGTTATAGAGATCGGCCGACCGATATTTTTTATTTCAGTAACAGAAGAATGATCCATAGGAATTGAGCTTTTCACCTTTTCCTTGCGAAATATTTTATAAATATTTTTTCTTTCGAGAGCACCCAAGACAATCAAAATAACGACGATTAAGAGCGCGACATTTTTTTTCCAAAGAGCCATAATTCACCTCAACTCAGGACTTTTTTAACAGAATCTATAACGTAGTTAACTTCATTATCCGTCATTTTAGGGTACAAAGGCAAACTTAAGCATTGATCGTAGTAATTTTCAGCTTTCGGGAAGTTCCCGTCTTTAAAGTGAAAATGTTTTTTGTAATAAGGTTGGAAGTGAACCGGAATATAATGCACTTGAGTGCCGATGCCGATTTTAGCTAATTGGTTCATAACAGTTTTTCTTGATTTACCGTATTGTCCTATTTTTCTAAAATCAATTTGCAAAACATAGAGATGAAAAGCCGAGGAATTTGGCGTTTTTTCAAACGGTAAGACGACATTTCCCAAAGAAGATAAATCTTGAAATGCTTGGTTATATTTTTTAACGATTTTTTTTCTGAATTTAATGAATTTTTCTAATTTTTTGAGCTGACTTATACCCAAGGCTGCTTGAATATCGGTTAATCGATAGTTGAAACCTAAATTTTGCATTTCATAAAACCAAGATCCGGGATTTTGACTAAATTCCTTAGGATTTTTTGTAATGCCATGAGAACGAAGAAGTAAGAGCTTTTTATAAAGCATATTATCGTTAGTCGTGATAGCTCCGCCTTCTCCTGTCGTGATGGTTTTAACAGGGTGAAAAGAAAAAGTAGTCATGTCGGAATATTTGCAGTTGCCGACTTTTCCGCCATCAGGGTATTCTGAGCCAATCGCATGGGCAGCATCTTCAATTACAAAGAGATTATGTTTTTTTGCAATTTGTTGAATCTCTTCCATGTCAGCGACTTGACCAGCAAAATGAACGGGGATAATGACTTTGGTTTTTCTGGTAATTCTCTTTTTAATTTCAACCGGATCAATATTATATGTATCAGGACAAATGTCAGCGAGAACTGGTTTTATGTTGTTGTAGATTAAGCAGTTTGCTGAGGCGACAAAGGTATTGGGCGTGGTTATGCCTTCGCTGCCTTTCTTAATATCTAAAGCCAAAGTCGCCAAATGTAAGGCGGCTGTGCCATTTGAAACAACGACGCAATACTTAGCGCCTGTTGTTTTGCAAAGTTCCTTTTCGAACTCTTCAACTTTCGGTCCTTGCGCAATTAACTCACTGCCAATCACATCAAGCACTGCTTTTTTGTCTTTTTCGTCGATCCATTGTTTGCCGTAAGGAATGTTCATTATGCTAAAAATATAACTGATATAGATCAGATATGCAAGAAAATAATTGATCTTTAAAGATTAAACCTGTATAGTAATTTGTCGAGGGTTTTTAGCTATGGTACATTAATAAGGTAAAAGGAGGAGGAAAATGCCGCTTTGGTTATTACCTGTATTAGGTAGAGTTTTGGTTGGCAATGGGCTATTTCCAGTTATTCTGAAACAAAACGTCGGATTACCATCAAGGACCCGACGCTTTTTACTACAGTTTTTCTTTTGCACTATTTTTGCTTTAATTGTCGCTATAGCAACTCATCATGTGTCAATAAGTCATACAGCAATCATTATTTTTGTTATCGGGCTTTTTAATGGTTTCGCTGCCTTTGCCCAATGGAAAGCAATAGATATCTCCTTGAGCCGCACATCGCTTTTCACTTTTTGGGACGATATCATTGCCATGGCTCTGAGCCTTCTGATTCTCCATGAAGGGAGAGAGCTTAATGCGGGAGTCTACACGGGAATCATTTTAAGTCTCGGAGCCGTGGTCTTCTTTGCCATCCATTCCTATCAACAGAGAATTCATAGCAATCCTGATGCGAAGGCGGTGCCATTCAAGTTCTATCTGTATGTCGGTTTTTACAGTATAATTTGGGGCTTGGCAACTTTCGCTATGAGATATTTGGGCGTCAAGAATGTGTCTATTGGAGCATTTTTGGCTCCTTGGTATCTTGGGGCGCTTGTGGCTGCCTTTATCATCCTGCTACGGGTAGACAAAAAAGCAATCACAGTCGCGCTAAAGACAAAAGATATTGCGTGGATGTTAGCTTTAAGTTCATGCGTATTTGTTTCCTTAGCCTTGACCTACAAAGCTTATTCTATGGCACCGCAAAATGTCGTCCAGCCTTATTTCCTTATTGGCGAGATGATTTTGCCCACACTGATCGGGCTATACTTCTTCAAAGAGGTGAAAGGTCTGGATAAATCTGAAAAGTTGGTTTTCTCTATCGCCATCATCGGTGGCATCATCATTGCAATTAGTAAATTGTAGATCTTGTTAGGCGGAGAAGTTATTTCTTCGCCTTTTTTAATTGAAAGATCTGTGTTATCATATTGTCAGGAGGGAATACAAATGAAAATTGGGCCATCGACCGGCTGGCTTTTTGCTGTTGGTGTCTTCGATACTGGACAACAAGAACGATTTATAAAAGCATCAGGTGCTAATATCTTTGAGATATGTTTGGATGGTTGGGCTGACAAGAGAACAACTGCTTTGACAAGGAGTAAGTTTGGTTCAGAAACAGTTGGTTTTCGTTCAATCCACCTTCCGCCAATTACAGATAGAGTTCCTGATATTAGCCATATCCAGCACGTAATTGATCATCAGAAGCCAAATGTAGCAGTCGCGCATCTAGAAAAAGTTGGCGCTGATTACCCAATTGCGGTTTACGAAATGCTTCAGCACGGGTTAAGGCCTTTGCAGGTAGATTTAGCTATCGAGAATATGGACAAAAGCAGAGATAGTGGCATCCGCGTCGAAGACATTGTCCAGGTGGCTCATTCGGTTGATCTTAAGTTCGTGCTCGATGTCCAGCACGCATATGAGCAAGATCCGTCGATGAAATATGCCAATGATTTGTACGAAGGCCTGGAAGACCGTTTATCGCATCTGCATGTAAGTGGCGAGTCTCAAGAGAGTAACCACTGTCTCCTTCATAGATCGTCTAACTCAGATGCCATCCTTGGTTTTTTGGAAACAGTTCTTGCAAGAAAGAGCGTTTCATTAATCTTGGAAGGTGAATACAAAACAGTCGATGATCTGTCAGCAGAAATATCCTTTTTGAGAAAGAATCTCAATCAATAGCAGGGGAAGCTTAATGCAGCCATGAAAGTGGCTGCTTTTTAATTAGTGCACAACTAATTGTCGAATTAGTGCACAATATCGATTTTTTTGAGTCCTGAAACGATTTTCTTTTCATCGAGCCATTTATCATTATCGTCAGAAGAATAATTAAAACCCTCTTTAACTTTCTTGCCGCCTTTCTTGGCGTTCTTTTTGCTATCCCACCACTCAAGGTTCGGATAAATAATGAAGTGATCGCCATAATCAAAAGTAAACATTGAATCTTCCGGTGTGATCATTACCTCATGGAGTTTTTCACCTTCACGGATGCCGACCTCTTTAAATTTACCGGTTGGGTTCATGGCTTTAGCTAGATCTACAATCTTATAAGAAGGGATTTTGGAAATATAAGTTTCGCCACCTTTCGCTTCCTTGATGGCTCTAAAAACTAAATCAACTCCTTGATCTAAAGTAATCCAAAAGCGAGTCATTCTTACATCGGTGACAGGTAGAATTTTTTCGCCTTTATCAAGCAAGGTTTTAAAGAAGGGGATAACTGAACCTCTGGAGCCGGAGACATTACCATAGCGGACAACGGAAAATCTGGTATTTTTACTGCCGGCATAAGCATTAGCGGAAATAAAAAGTTTATCGGAAACAAATTTTGTGGCGCCATACAGATTGATCGGGTGTACAGCCTTGTCTGTTGAAAGAGCGACAATTTTTTTGACGCCTTTATCGATGGCTGCATCAATAACATTTTTAGCGCCATCAACATTGGTTTTAATCGCTTCCATTGGGTCATATTCGCAAATCGGTACGTGCTTTAAGGCGGCTGCGTGAATAACTACGTCGACACCATCGAAAGCGCGATGCAATCTTTCCCTGTCACGAACGTCACCAATAAAAAAGCGCAATTTTGAATCATGCTTGGCGAATTCTTTTCGCATCATATATTGCTTGAACTCGTCTCTTGAATAGATAATGATTTTTTTTGGCCTATAGCTCTTCAAAATTCTTTCGGTAAATTTTTTTCCAAACGATCCGGTTCCCCCAGTGATCAAAATTGTTTTGTTGTTTAGCATGTGTTTTAACCTGTTTTAGACTAGTAGACCCAAAGTAACATAATTATTTTTTATTGACAATTTTACTGCTTTTTAAATCCATCAAAGCAATTTTTCGAATCAATCGACTAAATTGCTTCTCTTGTCGGTGAGCTTTCACATAAACACGATACAATATATAAAGCATAAAAACAAAACCGATCCCAACGATTTGACCGACGGTAATACTTCTATTGCTTAGTTTTAAAACCATCTCATTGATGATAGCCGGATTAAAAGCGACAAAAATTACACCGAGCCAAACAATTATCCAAAATAGAAAGACCTGCCAGTTTTCTTCTTTCTTTTTAAAATCTGTCATTGTTTTGGCAATGACGATTACACCGAAAAATAAGGATAAAATTTTTACTAATAGCATATTATTTAAGGATTAGTTTAATGATTAGTTTTAATACGATATTAACTGCGTTTAAAGGATATTGACCACGTTTTTTAGAGTATTCGGTATAAATTGTCTTGATTGGCATTTCAACAAATTTTAGATTGTTTCGGTTGATTTCGCCGATAATTTCGGAGCAAATTTCATATCCCCGGCATGTTAGGTTTAATTCTCGAACAGCTTTCTTGGAAAAGCCCTTAAATCCTGATTGCGAATCTTTGACCCATAGGCCATATATGGCATAAGTAACCCAGTTCATCAAGAAATTACCAAAAGCTTTAAACTTGGGCATCTCTTTGCGTTGTAAAAGTCGGGAACCGATTACTACGTCGTACTTCTTTTTTACAATCAAATTAACGATTTTTTCAATTTCTTTAGGATCATGCTGTCCGTCAGCATCGATAGTGATGGCGATATCAGCGTCATAAAGTTTAGCCGCTTCTAGTCCGGTGATGGTGGCAGCGCCAACACCTTGATTTACCAAATGAGTCAAAACCATAGCCCCGGCGTTTCTTGCTATAATTCCTGTCCGGTCCTCAGAGCCATCATCGATGATAAAAATTTCTTTTTCAGAAATACCGACGATTTTCTTGGGTATCGCCTTGATGACTTTTGTAATTGTGGGTTCCTCGTTAAAAGCGGGGATTAGAATTGCCAATTTCATGATGGTTTAACTATACGGGTAAAATTCGGAGAATGGCAAATAAGTCAACCCTTATTTAATGTTTTGTATTTAAAAAGCCCCTCGAAAGGGGCTTGTCAGACTAGATTCGTAGGTTCATCCTGATGCTCTCGATTGCCTCAGTGATGTTTTCTTGGTGGCCGAAGGCCGAGAGTCGACAGAAACCTTCGCCATCAGGGCCAAAGCCGACGCCCGGTGTGCAAACCACGTTGGTTTCGTTCAGTAGCTTGTCAAAGAAATTCCATGAGGACATACCGTCCGGCACTTTGAGCCAGATGTATGGTGCATTTGTGCCACCGTACACAGTCAATCCCATGTCATAGAGCCCATTCTTGATTAGACGTGCGTTTGACATGTAGTAATTGATTACTTCCTGGCAGGATTGCTGGCCAAGTTCCGAAAGAACAGCCAGTCCGCCAGCTTGGGCGATGTTGCTCGCGCCGTTGAACACGGTAGTGTAGCGTCTGCTCCACATCCTGTGGAGTTCGCCTGGCACCGTATCTTCGACGACCAGTTCCTTCGGCACAATGCTCCAGCCCAATCGCACGCCGGTGAAGCCAGCCCATTTGCTGAAAGATCCAATCTCGATGGCGCATTTTTCGGCGCCCGGGATTTGGTAAATACTTTCGACTAGGCCTCTTTCCTTCTGGTAGTCGACGTAGGCGACATCATAGATGATGACAGCTTTGTGCTCGAGAGCATAATCGACGAATGGCTGAAGGTCAGAGGCCATTGCTACTGCCCCTGTCGGGTTGTTAGGCCGACAGAGGTAAATCAGATCGACATGGCCACTTGGGACTTCTGGGAAGAAGTCATTCATCTCGGTGCAGGGCATATAATACACACCCTCGTACTGCATTTTCCCTTTGTTGAATTGACCGGTTTTGCCCGAGGTGACATTACTATCGACGTAGACCGGATAGGCCGGGCTTTCAACAGCGATGATGCTTTCGTGTGAAAAGATCGAGCTGATGTTGGCGCAATCGCATTTGGAACCGTCGCTAATGAAGAACTCGTCAGCGTCAAGTCTCACGCCGAAACACTTTTTATAGCGCTCAGAAAGAGCCTGACGCAACTTACTGTTACCCTGTTCGTCGCCATAGCCAGAGTAGGTCTCGACATTCATTAACCTGACTGCTTCAAGAGCCATGGCGCTTGCGACAATCTGAGGCAGCGGTTCTGTCGTATTGCCGATCCCCAGACGCATAATCTTCACTTCAGGATGGAAGACCTGAAACTCTTTGGTCCGCCGGGCAATTTCTGGAAAAAGATATCCACCTGCTAGCCTTTCGTAATAGCTGTTTTTCAGTGCCACTTACGTATCCTCCCTTATCTGCTCTTCGTTCTGAGTTTTGAAAAATCAAGCGTTTTGAACAGATCTGCGGTCGTTTCCTCTCGTCTGATTTGTCTAAATGATCCGTCTGGATCCATTAGGATTTCGGCCGGGCGAGGTTTACCATTGTAGTTTGAACCCATGGCATGACCATGTGCACCAGTATCGTGAATCACCAAGATGTCTCCCTCGACGATTTCTGGAAGTAGCCGGTCGGTTGCGAAATAATCATTGTTCTCGCATAGCGAGCCGGTTACACAGTATGTCTTGGTGAGCGGGTCGTTCTCTTTGCCGACGACCGTGATATGGTGATAAGAACCGTAAAGTGCATACCTCATCAGTGCGTTTATACAAGCATCCACCCCAACGTAATCCCTGTATTTCGTCATCGGGTGAATCGCAGTTGTGACCAGACAGCCAAACGGGCCGACAATCATACGTCCGTTCTCCATATAGATCTTAAGTGGATCAAGACCATTACCTATGATGATATCTTTGTAAAGGTCTTTGATGCCGGCTGAAACGATTTCCAAATCAACTGGGTTTTGGTCGGGCATATAAGGAATGCCAATGCCGCCGCCGAGGTTGACGAATTCGAAACAAATGCCTAGTTCTTCGCTGATTTCGGCCACGAGACTGAAAAGCATCTCGGCGGTTGCAATAAAGTATTGTGGATCTAACCCATTACTTGCAACCATGGTGTGAAGGCCAAATCTCTTTACGCCTTTATCACGTAAAATCTTATAGCCTTCGAGGAGTTGTTTCCCTGTGAAGCCGTATTTGGCCTCTTCAGGCTTGCCGATGAGAGCGTTGCCTTCGCGGAGTGGTCCCGGATTATAACGAAGACAAAGTAATTCTGGAATACCCGCATGTTTTTCGAGAAAAGGTATGAAAGTGATGTCGTCAAGGTTGACGATTACACCTTCGCGGACTGCCGTTACAAGTTCTCTGGCTGATGTATCGTTGCTCGTGTACATAATCATCTCGCCGGTGATTCCGACCATTTCAGCCAAAACAAGTTCTGATGCGGAACTACAGTCGGCGCCGAAGCCCTCTTCCATTAGTATCTCTAAGACATAAGGATTAGGGCAGGCCTTGACGGCGAAGAAGTTCGTAAATCCTCCGGCCCACTCAAATGCCTTCATAAGGCGTCGAGCGTTTTGTCGGATTGCCTCTGCGTTGTACAGGTGAAACGGTGTCGGGAATTGACTTACGGCTCTTCGAATCTCCGCCTCGCTGAATGGTAGTGTTTTCATAACCGGTTCCTTTCTGCCTGAATTGTAAAAAATGCGATGAAAAGAGGTCTTATAGTGGTCTCTTTTTTTATGCGTAAACTGTACCATAAAAATTACATGAGTTCAATGCTTTTGCCCAAATAAAAAACCCATCGGATGATGGGTTATGCGAGATTGAAAGCGATAGCCGCGAGTTCCTTTAGATTCCTTTCGATCGCGTCGTTTATATCTTTCGATTTGAGGTTGTCAGCGATTGTGGCACAGCCGACCGTCACAACGGAATGAAAAGCTGGAACAAATCCAAAACGTTTGATGGATTCTTTATGATCAGGAACTATAGGCACCAACTTAACCATGTCGATCTTGGCCGACATGACTCCGACTCCCTCGAAGAAATGAGTGATCTTCCTCTCATCATTTCGGGTTCCTTCTGGGAAGATGGCGACAACTTCACCGTCTTTCAGCAGTTTTCGGACCCGCTTAAAGGTCGACGGGTCAGGGTGTTCTCGGTCTATCGGAATGGCTCCGACTGCATTTAGCCACCAGGATATAAAACGGTTGATCTGCCATAGCTCTACCTTAGCGACGAAGTGTACAGGTCTCTTGCTGACCAAGCCGATGATAATTATGTCCTTCCAGCTGCTGTGCTTGCTCACGAAGAACACGGCCCCAGTTTTCGGGATAGATGAAGTATTAAGCCAATCGATTTTCCAAAACATGAATGCCATCACGCGGAGAATTAATACGCTAATAAAATAGACCATTGTTGATTCTCCCGTCTTCCAAGATGGTTGTATTTTAGACTATTTTTTGGGGTGAGTCAATAACAAACAAAAAAATCCAATGAATTGGATGTTTTTGTTTGGCGGAGAGGGAGGGATTCGAACCCTCGAACCCTTGCGGGTAACCTCGTTAGCAGTGAGGCGCACTAGGCCACTATGCGACCTCTCCGTAGTGAAACGAAGGAGATGTTGCACAACGTTCTGCGTCAGCAGGTTGTTATGCGACCTCTCCGTGAATTGTTTGTATAGTCATGGGTCAAATATGGTTAATGTGCGACCTCTCCGTGTATAATTTTCTCTTTCTCTTTTCGGCTAAGAGTCTTCAGAGTAAATTCTTTTTTTCTTGCTTGATTTTCGGTCAGATTTTCTTTGCGATAAACTAATTTTACTGGAATTCTACCGGATGTATACTTTGCACCTTTACCGGAATTATGAGCTAGTAATCGCTTTTCTATATCGTTTGTTATCCCAGTATAATAGGTGCCGTCTGAACATTGCAAGATATAAGTACACCAGTTATTAATTTCTCTCCTTTGGATTGGCGGAAGGGGTGAGATTCGAACTCACGAGACCCTTGCAGGCCTACCGGTTTTCAAGACCAGCGCACTAAGCCACTATGCGACCCTTCCACAAATTGTTTGTCAAAACTTTACGATACCATGGTCGGACAAGCTCGCTTATGCGACCCTTCCGAATGTAACGAGGAAGGTTACACAACGTTCTTGCATCAGCAATGTTATTATGCGACCCTCTCCAAATTTTTCTAACCTTATTCTATCAAATTTTGCGTATTAAATAAAGGTTTTTAGCCAACCCACCAGCGATTGATAAACATAACAGTAAAGAGTCCTAAAAGAACCAAGAAGGTAACGGTGATTAAACTGTCGACCCATTTTCTTCTACCAAGAATACCTAGAACCATGAAAAACGGAAAAATTGGCAAAACATATCTGTTTAAGCTGTCTAAAGAGTTGGAAAAGAGGGGAACTAGCATTATCAAGATCGCATAGACAAAATAGGAAAGTCTGATTTTTTTAATATTAGAGAGTAAAACGGTTAGCATCACTAAAACTGAACCTGTAGTCATCATGGCGTCGACATAATCCTTGGATGGCCCAAATCCGTGAAAGGAAAATATAATTTTAATATCATTCCAAAAGAGATTGAAAGCGTTGTATCCGTACCCTCTGTTCCAGTCAGAGTTTTGATAGGCGTGCAGAAAGCCAAGGCAATCGCCATAATTTGTTTTTAGAAAATACATATACCCTAACAAACCAAGCGGGGCGATTAAAATCCCGAGGGTTTTCCACCAATTTTCTTTTGTAATTTTCTGCTTGATGACTTCAATAACTAAAGGTAAAAGCATGATGCTGCCAACTAATCTGGAAGCCGATGCAATTATTCCGCCGAACCCGCTTAAGAGATATTGCTGTTTTCGAATAAAGTAAAAAGATGAAAGCACGCCGAGTAAAAATAATGGTTCAGAGTAAGCACTGGCTAAAAACAAGCTCATTGGGAAGAAAAGAAAATATTTAACCGAGCGGTAAGCCGTATCTTTGTCGTAGTCTAATTGGACTAATTTGTAGAAAATCCAGCAGTCTGCCAAAGTAATTAAGTTAGCTAGAACAAATGCTATTATATGGGTATTAACAAAATAAAATATTTTGCTGAATAACCAAATCGTGGCCGGCCATAAGGGAAAGAAAGCCATAGAATGGCGGCTGAAGTCATAACTTTTGGCTACAATATCTTTAAACCAGCCATAATCATAAACCAACCACATCGAAATTGCCGGATGGATCTCTTTGATTAAATAGTTTCCATTTGCCGGAGCAATATCAAAATAGCCAAAGTAGGCGACTAAAAAAAGAGCGCCTCGCCACGCGAGGAACAGTAAAGTGATCGATAGAGCGTCTTTCACAGTTTCAGAAATCTTAAATTTTAATTTTGGTAATGTTATCTTCATATTTTTGATCTTTACTTGCCCATTTTAGCAAACTTACATCTATAATTAAAGATGTGCTAATATGAGTTTATGGAAAACAAAATTTTAGTTACTGGATATATTAATCCTGATTTAGATGGCTTTGCCTGTATTTTTGCGTATTCTTATTATTTTAATCAATTGGGAATGAAAGCGGTTCCTTCGGTTTCAGGTAGACATCATGATGAAGCTGACCATGTGCTAATGGAATATGGTCTTAATTTTAATATTAAGGAAGAAAATCCTGAATATTTTGATGAGATTATTTTGGTTGATTCAAGCGATTTGGATGGGATTGACAAGAGAATTAATCCTGAAAAAGTTACCGAAATTGTCGATCATCGCAAGATTAATATGTCAGAGAAATTTCCTAATGCCAAGGTTCAAATTGAGTTAGTTGGGGCTGCTGCCACCTTGGTTGCAGAAAAATTTAAAGAAAAAGGTCTTTCAATGCCAAAAGAGATTGCTACCTTGGTTTATGGTGCGATTATTTCAAATACTCTTAATTTTCAAGCAAAAGTTACAACTGAAAGAGATAGGGAAATTGCTGCTTGGCTAAATGAAGAAAATAATTTCCCAGCTGATTTTGCTCGTAAGATGTTTTTATCCAAGTCAGATCTTTCAGGTGATAGACTAATTAAGATGTTAAGAAGTGACTTCGCTGGGTTTGCAGGGCATAATTTTGGCTCTCATAAGTTAGGAACAGCCCAAATAGAAATGATTGGCGGAGAGGAAATGGCTTTAGCTAGAAAAGATGAGATTGTGTCAGAACTCGGAAAGATTATGTCAGAACAAGGTCTTGATGTTGTTTTCTTAACCATTATTGATCTCGAAGCGGATCAAAATATAATAGTAGCTCCAACTGAAGAAGTAGAAAAAATTCTTTCTAAAGTTTTGGATATTCATTTTACTAATCATGTAGCTACAAGGTCAGGATTTATGATGCGCAAGGAAATGGTCCCTTTATTGAAGGAAGAATTAATCAAGTCTTGAAAAATAAGATAAAATAGGTTAAGATTAAGTGTATTAATGCGCCTGTAGCAAAGCTCAATTCCTTCGGAATTGGAATAACAAGGCGCACATCAACATATATGCGCCTGTAGCTCAGTGATAAGAATAATTGCTACGCAATTAAAGAGCGATTGATACAAAACGCGCCCATAGCTCAGCGGATAGAGCGTCAGATTGCGGATCTGAAGGTCGCAGGTTCAAATCCTGCTGGGCGCACCATTAAAAAACAGCTTTAAGCTGTTTTTTTGATTGACAAAATGACTATTTTCAGATAAAATTTACTAGATAAATACACTGGGCGTATGGAGGAGAGAAATGAAGATACTGCTCGTCGACGATTTGCCAGAAATCCGGCAAATGCTTGAAACGCGCCTGCAGTTAGAAGGTTATGAGGTCCTGACCGCAGAAAACGGCCAAAAAGGATTGGATTGTATGAAGGAAAATCATATCGATCTAATCCTGACCGATTTCCAAATGCCAGTAATGACTGGACCTGAGATGATTTCTGCCCTGAGGCAGGCACAAGTTTCTATCCCCATCATTCTGATGAGTGGTGATTTTAGTAACAAAGACGATGCCCAAGCAAGGGCCAGAATTTTCCAAGCGGATGCCGGTTACGACAAGACTTCCGGCTTCGCAAATCTCGTGAAAATAATAAAAGACCTACAGCCGGCGAGTTAATTGTCGGCTTTTTCATTTGCCTTCAAGGTAAAATCGGCGTAATATTAAGGCAATGAGCTTAACGAGGAAAGTGGCATACAATACGATTGTTCAGATTGTTGGCAAAGTAATTACGACTTTGATTTCTTTGGTATTGGTTGCTTCTTTGACGCGCCATCTTGGTGTTTCGGGGTTTGGTCAATACACAACCATTTTCGCTTACCTTGCTTTTTTTGGCGTTTTTGCCGACTTTGGCTTTTTTTGGATTTTTGTCCGAGAGATAGCCAAACCTGACGCAGATATTGATAAGGCTACCTCTAATATTTTAACCTTGAGAACTGTCGTCGGAATCGCGGTTTTTGGACTCGCTACTCTGATTGCGATTTTTGTGCCGCAGTATGACGGCTTTAGGCTCGGCATTGGTATTACTGCCTTGGCCTCTCTTTTCCAAGCTTTGAACTCGACATATGTGGGTGTTTTTCAGAATAAATTAAGAATGGATAAAGCGGCGATGACCGACGTAATTGGCCGTGCCGTTATTTTGATTTTAACCTTATACCTTATCAAGCAAAATTATGGTTTGAACCTAATTCTTTGGGCATATGCTATTGGCAACATGATTAACTTCTTTGCTAGCGCCTATCTTGGCAAAATTTATGTTCATTTCCGTCCGACTTTCGATTTTAAATATTGGTGGGAACTTTTTCGCCAAGCGGTCCCAATGGGAATTGTCCTAGTTTTAGGGTTAATTTATTTTAAAATCGACAGTGTTATGCTCTCTTTAATGAAAACTTCGACCGACATCGGTATTTACGGCCCTCCTTATAAGGTTTTAGAAATCTTCCAGTTTTTGCCAGCGATTTTCATGGGAAACGTTTTTCCAATAATGACTCGATATATCTTAACTAAGGATGAAAGATTACAAAATGTCTTACAAAAAGCTTTTGACTTTTTAACTATTCTCGGTTGGCCGCTAGTTGTTGGCACCATTTTTACTGCTACGAGAATTATCAGAATTGTGGCTGGTCAAGAATTTGTCACAGCACACACTATTCCTCCTGTTTTAGGGCTGCCGGCGACATCGCCAACGGCTTTGCAAATTTTAGTCTGTGCTGTTGGTTTATCTTTTATCTCTTATATGTTTGGCTATTTGGTTATTGCCCTGGGTAAACAATCAAAAATGATCTGGCCCTATGTTATCTTGGTTTTCTTTAATGTTATTGCTAATTTTATTTTAATTCCTCACTATTCTTATATCGGTGCCGCCGCTGTAACAGTTATGACAGAGATCTTGGTGCTAGTATTTTCATGGCGGGTGGCGCATAAATATTTAGAGATCAAGCTTAGCCTGGTAATCTTATGGAAAGTTCTCTTTGCCAGTGTATTTTTAGGCGTTTTCTTGTATTTTACCGCGGATTCACTCAATATTATCCTATTAATGGTTTTAGCCGCCTTGGTTTACGGTGTTGCTCTCTATGCTGTCGGCGGTATTAACCAAGAAATGTTTACCAGTTTACTTCCAGGTAAAAAAACGGAGACAGAATGAGAATTGCTATCGACACACAAACCATATTAGGTCAGAAATCTGGCTTCGGATTTTATATTTTTACTCAAGTAAAAATTCCGCGAAACCCAAATAGACAAGGAGAAAGATGAGGATTGCAATAGACACTCAAACTATCCTTGGCCAAAAGAGTGGGTTCGGTTTCTATAATTTCAGCAGAAATTTCCGCGAAACCGCTTGTGGAAGAGGAGAGATATGAGGATTGCAATAGACACTCAAACTATCCTTGGCCAAAAGAGTGGGTTCGGTTTCTACGTAAAAAATTTAGTGGAAAATCTCAATAAAATCGACCCCGAAAACGAATATATTCTGATTGCCCCTGATACAGATAAAGATTTTTCTACTCCCCAGCGTTTCATATGGGATCAGTTTCGTTTTCCCAAAAGGGCCAGAAAAGCAAAGGTTGATATACTACACCAACCCTGTTTTTCGGCACCAATTCTTTATCGCGGTAAAATTATCGTCACTATTCATGACATTATTTCGATAAAATTCCCGGAAAACCTGCCTTTAGCCAGTCGTCTTTTTTACAGTAAATGGATGCCGTTTTCATACCGAAAAGCCGATATGATTATTGTCGACTCGGAGCATACCAAAAAAGATATTGTTGAATACTTAAATATTGCCCCTGAAAAAATTAGAGTTATGTATTGGGCGGTGTCTCATGATTTTCGACCGATTTTTGATCTTCAACAGGTGGAAGATGTAAAAAAGAAGTATAATACCGGCGAAAAATACTTTATTCACGTGGGTACCTTGGAACCAAGAAAAAATTTACCTTTTTTGGTTCGAGTCTATGCATCAGCGGTAAAAGAAGGGATCAAGGAAAATTTGGTCATTGTCGGTAAAAAAGGCTGGTATTACGATGATTTATTCAGCTTAGTTGGTAAACTTGAGCTGTCTAGTAAAGTTATTTTTACAGGCTATGCTGAAGATAAAGATATTCCGGCGTTGTATTCTGGTGCGACAGCTCTGACTTTTCCGTCATTATATGAAGGGTTTGGTTTTCCGCCCCTCGAAGCGATGGCCTGTGGTACACCAGTTATTTCTTCTAATACCTCATCGCTTCCGGAAGTTGTGGGCGAAGCAGGAATGCTGCTGCCCCCACATGGTTCGAAAGGCTGGACCGATGCCATGGTTAAACTTTCCTCAGACGTTAATCTTTGCAAGGAATTGAGCGAAAAAGGCTTAGAGCAAGCCAGTAAATTTTCTTGGGAAGAAACGGCCAAAAAAACCGTAGAGGTCTACAAAGAAGTTTTTAATGCTAAATAAGTCACCAAAAGTTTCCGTTATTATTCCAACCTATCAACGAGAAGAGGCTCTTTTAAACACGCTATCTGACCTAGTTAGCCTTGAATATAGCCCAATGGAGATAATAATAACTGATCAAACCGAGAAGCCGAGCCTTAAGGTATTAAATTTCGTCAACGAGCATAAGAATCTTATTAAATACTTTCGCACCAACCTTAAAAGTTCGCCGGCCGCGAGAAACTTAGCAGTGAAAAAGGCAAACGGAGAATTGCTCATCTTTGTCGATGACGATGTGGAAATAAGAGAAAAGAACTTTATTAAATATCATTTAGAAAATTATGCTGATCCAGAAGTAGGTTTGGTTGGAGGGCGGGTCCTATATGATTTTAAAGAAAAACCGCCAATCAAGAAAGAAGCGGGTAAATTGAAGTTTTTCGGTTTGAAGGAGATAACCAACTTTAATTCCGACGAAAGACAGGAAATCGATCATGCTTACGGTTGCAATTTCAGTTGTTTGAGAAAGGTTTATCTGGAAGTGGGTGGTTTTGGAGAGATTTATAAGGGTAACGCCCATATGGAAGAAACTGATTTCTCCTTAAGAGTAAAGCGTGCCGGTTACAAATTAGTTTTTGATCCTAAGGCGATTTTGCGTCATGTCCGAACCAGTTCGGGCGGCAATCGGATCAATGATATTTATGAATTTAGGTATTGGCTAATCCATAATGGTGCAGTCTTCTATCTAAAAAATTACCCGAAAGTTTCCTTCCCGTTGTTTTTTATCGATAAATTTTTCTGGGCCTGTACTTCTTCCCTAAAAAGACGAGACAAGAAAATGTTTAAAACAATGTATTCGGCCATTATAAACGGTAGAAATCATTATTTTGAGGTTAAATGACAATTGCAATTGACGCTTCGAGAGCAATTATTGAATCGGCTGGAATAGGACGTTTCACCAAGAGATTGGTGGAAAATTTGTTAGAGCAAGATAAGGAAAACAAATATATTTTGATTTTCACTTACTTTAGAAATGATGAGAATAAAGAAAAGGCGATCAAAGCTTTCAGGAGAGAAAACGTCGAAATAAGAACCGCTAAAATTCCTGGTGCACTTAAAGAAACCCTGTGGCGGGGTAATTCCGGTTTATACAACGCTTTATACAAAGATGCAGACGTGCTCTTAGCGCCATCGTTTTTGGAGTATAAAAACGGGTTAAAAATACCTCAAGTGACTATTATTCACGATATGACCACCTTCATATTCCCAGAGCAACGCGGGGAAGATGTTTCCGAAAGGTTGAGCAGGCAAACCTTGTTGGCGCTCAAAGGCAGTAAAAAAATCATTGCCGTTTCAAAATCGACCAAAAAAGATATCGAAAAAATTGCCGGTACTTCAGAAAATAAGGTTAAGGCAATCTATCCTGGTTTGAACCAATTGGCGGAACCTGCTAAAGACTTACCTAAAGATTTAAAGAAAAAAAGCTATATTTTATTTGTCGGTACGATTGAGCCAAGAAAGAATTTAACTACTCTTTTTGCCGCTTACGGAATGCTACCGCCGAAACTAATCGAAAAATATCCTTTAATGGTAGTGGGCGCTGAAGGTTGGAATACCGACAGAATCTACAATTCGCTTATGGCTACAGGAGTGAAAAACAGAATCGGCTTTTTGGGACATGTCGGCGATAAAGATTTGTCCAGGTTATATCAAGACGCGGCCGTGGTGGCTTACCCGTCGTTATATGAAGGCTTTGGCTTCCCAATTCTTGAAGCGATGCAATTCGGCACGCCAGTCGTGACATCGAAGCTCTCCTCAATGCCAGAGGTAGCAGGTTCAGCGGGTGTATTAGTTAACCCTGACGATCCTAAGTCAATTTGTGGAGGCTTACAGGCAGTTCTAGAGGGTAAAATTAGTCGCGCTCAGATGGCAAAAGCAGGTAAAGAACAAGTTAAGAAGTTCTCTTGGGAAAAGACGGCAAAAGAAACCATAAAGCTACTGGAAGAGGCGATAAATGGCTAAGCCGATTTTAGCGATTATTACGCATTCGATTAGGATGGATAACCATCTTCCTTTAAAGTATTTCCAGGAATTCGAGGTCAAACATTTTTATTTTGATGCGCCTTATGGTGATTTAAAGACGGTAGATTTAGGTAATGCGATTAAATGGGATAGTTTTAGCGATTTAGAGAAGAAATTAATTGCTTTAAACCCTGATTTAATTCAAGGCGCCGAACCATATGCTTCCAAAATTGCTATTAGAATTTGCCGAGTGACCAAAAAAGTCGCCAGAAAGCTAAAAAAACCTTATATTTTTCCAATGTTTGAAAATAGACCGGTTAGCGCCAGATTCGGTCCCTTTTGGGCGCCAATTCTGAAATTTGTGCTTAAAGATTACGCTGGCGGAGCGGCAGCAATTTATTATTTAAATGAAGGAGCTAAGCGAAATCTCGAAGAAGCGGGAGTAGATCCTAAAAAACTTAAACAAGAGCCATATGGTGTCTGGGGAGTGGATACTTCTCTTTTTAGACCGGCATATTCTAAACCAGCAGCTATTACGGGCAAACGCTATATCTTGTACGTCGGCAGGTTTATCGAGGATAAGGGTATTACTTATCTTTTAGCCGCTTGGAATAGTGTGAAACATCAGTTTTCTGATGTAGAATTGGTTTTTATTGGCAGTGGTGAGATGGATATTGATATCGAAGGCTCTCAGATGCAAAAAATGGGCCAAATGAAGAATGCGGAACTTCCACCTTTTTTTGCCAATGCTTTATTTACGGTTTATCCTTCAATTACCATGCCAAAATGGGAAGAACAGGTTGGAACAGTTAATTTGCAGAGTTTAGCCTGTGGCCGACCGGTACTCACGACCACTTCTGGGGCAATTCCAGAGTATATTACTGATGAAGTAGGGATTTTGGTTCCGGAACGCGACGCGGAAGAATTGGCTGATGGCATGTCAGAACTGATTGAAAATGACGAAAAAAGAGAAGAACTGGCGAAAAAAGCCAGACCTTATATCTTAGAAAATTTTGATGCAGAGAAAAATGTGATAAAAATAGAGAAAGAACTATTAATTCTGATTAAGGAGTAATGTGAGTGAGCTATATCCAATGCCTCAATTTAGTTATGAACAAGTAATCAATGTCGAAAGAAAACCAGAGCATTGCGCAGTTGATCACGACCAACTCGTATTAGAGACCGACCTGGCGCAAGAAGAGTTAGATAATTTTTTTGGCACTCAAATTGAAGATTACCGTGGTGACAGAAATAAGATAGCCGCTAAGATGAATGAGGCTGCGGTAGATGAAGTAGTTTATTTACAAGAGGGATCACCGACAGAACTGACCCAATTAGAAAAAGATATCCCTGAGGCTTGCTGGAAAATGGGAGAAATCTTTAACAAAGTCTTTAAGAGAAGGGAGCTCGATAAAGCTTTTGCAAAGGCAAAAGACAATCATGACTCAGTCGAAATGGATAAGATATCTCTTGAAGTAGATCATTTGAATATTTATTCAGCGGAATGGCAAAATCAACTGGTCAAAATGATGTTTATACTTGAACAAACTGAAGAGGGAAAAAGTTTTCTTCAGTTTTATTGGGAAAAGTTTGACGAATTAGGCCAAGAGATATTAGGCAATGATCCAGAGGAATTTAAGGCAATTAAAAACGGAGCTCTGGGTTTAAAGGCGAGTATGGAAATTTTTGAAAGTCAAGGATGGGAAGCATATATGGCTTTTCCTGAACAAGATGCTATTCAAAAAATCGATCTTTGGGTGAAGAAAGGTAACAATATGTTAGCGGTCCAGATAAAATCCCGTGCCTCTATGATGTATCTATCAGGTACAAAAGTTGATCGATATGAAAACCCTAATGGCTATAGCAGAGACGAGGCAAAGGAGATTAGACAACGTAATCTACTCTTGACAAGCGCCAGGGAATATGATAAATTATGGAGGCTTAAAAATCCTGATCTTCAGGTAAGAGCCTACTGGATGTTGGTCTCAACTTCTGAAGTTATGTACGATCAGGATCCTAATACCGGGAAGCTTTTTTTGCCGCCTGATTTTACAGCCAGTAAATTTGCTGTTGAATTAGCTGCTTTGGAGGGAGGTCCTAATGGACAAGCGGTTTGAACCTGGTAACCGGCCTGCAAAGGCTGTCGTAACCGAGAACAAGACGGGAAAAATATGTGCTCAGGTTAAAATCCTGCATGAAAGCGGTAGAACCGACAATCCGGTTTTCCGGCTTCATATCGCACGATGCGATGAATGTCGGAGAAAGTATTCACAATAATGACCATGGGTTTAAGCCTCTGGTCATTTTTAATACTTTCAAATAAAAGATGATCTTGATATACTCAAACCGATGAAAGAAAAGTGGTCTTTAAAACTTATTCTTTTAGGATTGGGCGCAGTTATGGCGCTCGTTTTAGGTTTTACACTGGCTCATTTCGGATCTCTCGGTTACGCTTTGGTACCGCTATTATTGGGTGGTATTATCTTATCTTATTTCACTTTTAGAAACCCATTCTTGGGATTTTTGCTCATCGTCTTTTTCTTGCCCTTTGAACGTGTTCCTACCCTGGCTTTTGGGGGAGTTGATGTCAAAATTAATACAATCCTTGGTTTTTTAACGATCCTAACTTGGCTTTTGGCTTCAATGTTTAACGGTAAAAAATGGAAGATTCAGCCGAATGCGTTGGCTTGGCCAATATCGTTGTTTATTATTGCTTTAATGCTTTCACTGACCCAAGCTTTGAACCTGTCTCGCGGCATCGAAGTGATAATTTTCTCCTTATTTACCATCGTTCTCTCATTTATGACTGTCAATATGATTCCAGATAAATCGGCTCTCGAGAAAACAATCTGGGCCTTGTTTATTTCGGCCAGTTTTATTGGTCTTTTTGGCTTGTTCCAATTTGGCGGTAATGTTGTTGGACTTCCAAATTCAATTACTCAGTTAAAGGTCGGTTATGATTCGAAGGTTTTTGGTTTTCCACGTATTCAAGCTCTTTCAATGGAGCCGCTGTATTTTGCCAACTATCTCTTGATTCCGCTTTCACTAGCGCTCGCTTATTATTTTGGGCACGTTAACATTTTTAAGCGCTGGTGGCTAATCAGTTTGATGGCAGTTTTGCTCCTTAATTTTGTTTTAACAGTTTCCAGAGGCGGATATTTAGGGCTGGCAGTCACATTGCTACTTTTTGCGATCTATTATTTTAAACAAATTTTTACCCGTAAAACAGTTACAATCTTTGTCATCTTCTTGGCGGTGGCAGGCGGAGTTTATTTTGCTCTTCTGAAGAGTGAAAGCCGAGCTTTAAATAACTTTATTTCCCATGCCACTTTGCAGGATGCGAAAACCGGCAGCGAATCTGTCCAAGGGCGTTTAAGTACTTTTGATTTTGCCTATGCGGCTTTTAAGAAAAATCCGGTTTTGGGGATCGGAATCGGCAATTATGGTCCATATGCCAAAGACTATCCGCCAGTTGCACCTAAAACAGGATGGGATATTGTAAATAATCAGTTTATCGAGCTTTTGGCTGAAACTGGTATGGTTGGGGCGATTTCCTATGGTTTGGTCCTTTTGGTGGTTATTTGGCGAAGTTTCGCAGCCTTAAAGCGGGCGAAAGAGCCGTTTTTACGCGCCACTATGTTCGGGCTTTTTGCGGCATTTGTCGGAGTAATGGTTCAGTATAACTTCTTTTCAACCTTATATATTATCCATATTTGGATTCTCGTCGGTCTTTTAATGGCTGTCCAAAACCTCATTTTACGCGGCGAAAAAGCCTAATACTGAATTGTCATGCCGGACCGGCTGAAAGCAGGATCCGGTATCTATCCTGGATTCCGGATCATGCGTCGACCTGTCCGGAATGACAAAAGAAAGAACCATGAAACATTACTATGTTTACATCATGGCCAGTAAAAGAAACGGTACTCTGTATATTGGAGTCACATCCGATCTCTCAAAGCGAATTTATCAACACAAGACTAAAACTTCAGATGGATTTACCGGCAAATATAATGTGAACCGTCTAGTTTATTTTGAAGAAACCAATGACATAAAATCAGCTCTTCAAAGAGAAAAACAGCTCAAAAATTGGGAAAGGATATGGAAGATAGAACTAATAGAAAAAGATAATCCGGGCTGGGAAGATCTGGATCCCAAGTCAAGCCCTGGATGACAAGTCTACTGGATCCCGGATCCTGCTGCAGCCGGTCCGGGATGACAAGTTTTTAGATAAAATGTCATACCGGATCGGTTGGCAACCGGATCCGGTATCTATAATTGATTCTTTGAGATAAATTCAAGATTTAATGCTCTATCTGTCTTGACAAAGCGACGTTTTTGGGGTATAGTTTTGTGTTAACAATTTGGCGGAAGATTGCCAGAAACACAAAAAAATCAGACAAATGTAGGAGGCATCTAAATGAGAAAATCTGGTTTTGGAAACAATCGTGGCATTACCAATAAAGAAGGTACAATCGGGGTCTTGATTGTTATGATATTACTGGTTGTTGTCATTCCGGTAATGATTAATCGGATCGCAGACCACGCTCTTCAAGCGAAGAAAAACGAGAAGATTGTGCTTCACCCGTCGGTTACGCAGAGACCGAGTTTGGAATTAACGATAAAAGGTAGAGTCCAGCGCGTCTTGGTCACAATTGAACCCGTTGGTGATAGAATGGGGCAATTTCCATCTCAATCATGTATCTATCCGGGTTTGATGCTATTGCTCCTCCCAGAGAGGGCAAGATCTTCGTTTTGCCTTATTCTGACTGGAAATCCAGGAGAGGAAATTACAATCACTGGCCAAGTTAAGAATCACCAGAATTGGGGAAAATCAGACCAAGTTTCAACTGCGGCGACTTTCAGCAAGAATGGCGAGGCTAATCTGACAGTTTACGTCGATAGGATCTACAAAGATCACATTCATTTCGAATAACGGCGCTAATGTGCCAAGAGAGCCCCCGTGGCTATATGCTTCGGGGGCTTTTGCTATAAAAAGGTATATAATCTTGACAAAAGGGTAATTATATTGTAGGGTTGTAAGTTATTACAAATGTTTATTGACAATTTAGGAAACAAAACGCGTTAAGGAGGAATTTGGGTGAGAAAATTTTGGAGAAACAGATGGACGATAGGAGAAATTATTTTAGCAGTACTTTTGATAGTTTCTGCTGTCTGCGGAGTTTATCTAGCGAATTTACAGATCAAATGATAAGCCGGTGATCCAAAGGAGGAAGAGCGATGACACCAAGTGTAAAGCGATGGATGGTATTCGTATTCGTTCTATTGGCGTTCATGACGATCGTCATAACATGTCTTGTTGTGTCGAGAGCAACCAAGGCTTTTGTGAGCGATCTGAATAAGAAAGTTGCGGCGCCGCACGGCAAGCCAAAGCTTCCGCCGGCGGTGAAACACATTCATCTCGGAGAAAGATGATCGCTAACTATTTATAGCCCTGTATCATAAGATATGGGGTTTTTTAATTCTTTGCAATTAAAAAATGACGGCAGTAGAATAGATATAGAATGAAATATTTGATAGGGCTAATCGCCCTTCTTTTGCCTACTTATTTAATCCGTTTTGACATTTTTGGCGGGATTCCGACAACTCTTTTAGAAATCGTCATCTATATAATTTTCTTTTATGGTCTAATTAATTTAGGTTATTGCCAAATGTTAAAGATAAAAAAACGCGTTTGGCTAATAATCGGTATTTTGTTGATCGCCGCTATGGTTTCCGTGTATGTGAGCCCTGCTAAATCTGCAGCTTTAGGTCAATTTAAAGCTTATTTTCTTGATCCGATTTTGGTTTTTTGGCTGATCATGTGCTATTTAGAACCGAAAGATTTTCGTTGGACAATCTATGGTTTTATGGGCTCAAGTCTTGCTGTTAGTGTTTATAGTATCGTGCAAAAATTGATGCATAATGTGACGGTCGATGGGCGAGTGATTGGTATTTTTGGTTATAATCCTAACTATGTCGCATTATTTTTGACGCCGCTTACAGTTTTGCTAACTGGTTACGGCGTAGGTTTATTGCAAAAGAAAAAATATCCAATGGCAATTATTGCCGGCGCCGTTGTTTTAATAAACATCATCGGTATTTATCTAACAGGTTCAAGATCTGGTCTTCTTGCAACTGTTGCAGGTATAACTTTTTTATTAATTTTGCATTTTTGGTCTAAAATTAAAGCTAAATCTTATCTTAGAATCGGATTATTTATTCTTATCGCCATCGCAATTTTAGGTAGCGCTTATGCTTTCAGACCAAACTTTAAGGCTTCGGGCGGCCGAGTTGTTTCCAGTAATAATGTACGCTGGCAAATCTGGCAAACATCTATCGAAATGATTAAAGACCATCCGATTCTGGGGGTTGGTTTAGGAAGCTATCAAAATGCTTTTACCGATTTAACGAAAGACCGGGTTAATTTTAAAGAATTTATTTCGCCCTTAGCACTTTCTTCTCATAATGTTTTTCTAATGTTTTACTTAACAACTGGTTTATTTGGTTTTATTGCCTTTATTGGGCTTTTGATTTTCTTCTATAGAACTGGATTTTCAGAATTCAAAAACGATGGATCAAAGATGCTATTGGCGGCCATGACAGCTCTGGTTTTGCAGGGGTTAGTGGACACCCCATATTTCAAAAATGATCTTAGTTTGATCTTTTGGCTTTTATTTGGGTTTATGTTATCCTTGAGCAGATGGACAAAAGAAAAACAAGAATAATTCAAACGGTTTTTATTGGAGCAGTTTTTCTGGTTCTTTTTTTGTTTAACTTAAGATGGGATCGAAGATTTATTAATACTATTCCGTTGGTCGGTGACGAACCGAGTTATATGTCTATTGCCGACAGCTTGGCCACCTTTAAGACAGCGAACTTAATTCAAGAGCAGAACACAAAACACTTTTTAAATTTTTTTCCGTCACCTGATTTTAAGGTTCACTCAGTTGATATTTCTGATACCAAACATTTTCCAAAGCATGGGCTTGGCTGGCCTATAATCTTAACTCCGTTTTTCTTCCTCTCGAATAATCCCAGACTTTTTCTGGTGATTTTGCAGAATATTATCGTTCTTACTTTAACAGCCAATGTTTTTCTTTGGTTAAGAGAAAAAGGCTATGGTTTTTATTTATCTTTATTCGTGCCATTTGTTATGGCTCTCTCATTGCCGATCGCCGTTCAAACCTATTTTTTGTTTTATGAACCACTTGCTGCCTTATGTGTTATTTACGCGCTGAGGAAATGGGAAGAACCTAATTGGTTGAGCTCTTTGGCAGTAGCATTTTTACCTTGGATTCATATTAAATATTTGATTTTTGTGCCTTTGTTTCTTTATCCGGGCATAGATTTCAGTAAATTTCGTTTAAATAAATTAAAGGATTTTTGGAATCTAGGGGTTAAAAACAAAACTTTGGTTAGCTTATTTTTAGCTAGTATCTTGTTAGTGATTGGGTTTAATTTATACGCTTATGGTTCAATCTTTTCTGGCCAAGAAAAAGCCTCTAGTTTCTTTTCTCAGTATGAAGGCCTGATCGGGCTATTAGTTAACCTTAAAGATGGATTAATTGCTTCAGCGCCAATTTATTTGGCGGCCTTTTTAGGCCTAGGCGCATTATTCGTTAATAACCGTAAATTGTTTTGGCAAGTCACATATTTAGCCGGTTTTCTTTGGTTTATGACAGGCATTTTCAGTGATTGGAGCGGCGGTCAGGCGCCAACGGCCCGAATGATTATGACAATTCTACCGGTTTTAGCGCCGGCATTGGCAGAGGTTTTAATTTTGCCGTTTAAGTGGTTTTTTAGAGTGTTTTTTGGTTTACTTATGGTGCCGTCTCTTATGCTTGGCTTAAGAGGAAAGATGGATCCGTTCTCAGTTATTAATAAACATCTCTATGATAATCTGAATATTATGAAGAGCTTCTTTCCATATGATTTTGAAAAATGGTTTCCGCTTCAGCACAAATTAGGATTAAACCTTAACCTGTTGTGGATAGTGATTTTTGTAGCCTTGTTTGTCTTAGGGTTTTACTTGGCAAAAAAACAAAAAACGCTCCATAAAATTGAGAGGAATCTTATCCAGTCATGAAATTATCGATTATCATTCCTGTCTATAATGAAGAGAAAAATATCGAGAAGGTTATCAAGGCGGTGAGACAAGCGCCAATTACCATGGACAAAGAAATTATTATTGTTGATGATGGCTCGGTCGATCAGACGAAACAATTAATTAATAGGTATTCGCTTGATTCAGAAATTAAAATTTGTTTTCAAGCGAAAAATCAGGGAAAAGGTGCGGCGATCAGAAAAGGCCTAAAAATCTCTACCGGCGACATAATTTTGATTCAAGACGCTGATATGGAGTATACTGTAGATGACTATCCGACGATTT
The DNA here is from genome assembly GCA_001029735.1 of Berkelbacteria bacterium GW2011_GWE1_39_12. Taxonomy (GTDB): domain Bacteria; phylum Patescibacteriota; class UBA1384; order UBA12157; family UBA12157; genus GWE1-39-12. The sequence continues at coordinate 326,123 of CP011213.1, read as the reverse complement.
TGGAGCCGTTTATCAAAGAAAACGCCAAAGTGGTTTTTGGTTCAAGATTTAAAGGTGAAATTACTGGTATGAGATGGCCAAATTTTGTCGCTAATAAGATTTTGACCTTCACTGCTAATCTGCTTTATGGAACTCATATTAGTGACGAGGCGACAGCGTACAAAGCTTTTAGGTCTGAAGTGATTAAAAAAATACCTTTAAAATGCCAGCGTTTCGAATTTTGTCCGGAAGTGACGGCAAAAGTTGCTAAACGTGGCTATGAAATCGTTGATGTGCCAATTAGATATCATGGCCGATCGATCAAAGATGGCAAAAAAATAACCTGGCGTGACGGTATGCAAGCGATTTGGGTTTTAATAAAATATAGGTTTATTGATTAGTAAATTTTCAAAAGGAGGAGCATGAAAAAAGTACTCATTGTTTTATCTTTAATTGTTATAGTTGGGGCCGCTGGTTGGTTTTTATGGCGGTATTTTTCTGGCAATAACAATACATCGACCACCTCGACGGAAGTGGCTAAAACTGTTAGAAAAAATAAACCTTTTGTTTGGGGTGTAACTACTCGTGCCTTTGCTTTGGTACCAAATTTTCAGCCAAAAGTTTTTTCCGAGCAAATTTATAAAGCCAAAAAATTAAATCTCGATTATGTTCGGGTGACATGGGAGCCGGGTGGTGTACTTAATGGCAAAGAAGATCCACTAGCCGTCAATAATGCCATTATTAACGAGATTTTAGATACAGACATGCGTCCATATATAATGATTAACCAAAAAGGCGATATGACTCGTTCGGCTGATCCGTATACCGATGGTTATAATTTAGCTTATAGTATCGCCAAGGAAGAAGTTGGTAGAGTCGATTATTATCAATTAGAGAACGAGATCACAAGTTGGTCACTTAAAGGCGCGGAATTTTCAGGAGATAAAATCGATCATTATAATTTAGCTAAGGCCGAAAAGATCTGCCAATGGTTAAAAGGGGCGAGCGCCGGCGTAAAAGCAGGTGATCCTGCAGCTAAAACAGTTATTTCGGGGCAATGGACTCAATATGCCTTTTTGCAGATCATGGCTGAAAAACAGGTTATGTACGATATAATCGGCTGGGATTGGTTTTCTGACATGGGCCAAATGAAAGATAATAAATTAGCCGACGGAACTAATATTTTGGATAGGTTAAATTCTTTTAATAAACCAGTTATGCTGGTTGAAGTTGGTCAAAGACCGGATAAAGACGGTACCGAATTTAAAATGAATGAGGATAAACAAGCTCAGTTTATCGGCGATATGGCAGAGTGGGCTTATAATTCAGGCTCGATAAAAGGATTTTTCGCATTTGAGCTAACTGATCTTCCTAATCACGCTAAGGGTGGCTACACTGACCGCTATGGGCTGATCCAAGCTGATGATGGTCCAAATGGCGTTGGTCAAATGGTGGCTAATAGAAAAGCCTACAGCGTTTTTCAAACGATTATTGCTAAATACTCAAAGTAGTAATAGATTAGACTCATGAAGTTATGGCAAAAGATTACTCTGGCTCTAATATTTGTAGCCTCTTTTGGCTTAATGATTTATTTGGCCAAAACCGACTCTATTACCGCTGATGAACCTGTTCATCTGTCTGCAGGTTATTTGCATATAGTTAAAGGTAGCTATAAATATAATACCGAGCATCCGCCTTTAATGAACGACTTTTCGGGAATATTTATTAAAGTTTTTGTAAATCCTAAGCTTCCGGAAGAGCCGCCAGGCGCTCTCGATCAGTATGATTACGGTTATAAATTTATCTACCAAATGGGAAATAGTGCCGAAAGGATAATTTTCTGGGGTCGTTTTCCAGTGATTTTGTTGTTTTTGGCAACGATGGCGATGGTTTTCCTCTGGTCAAAGAAACTTTGGGGGGCCAACGGAGCTTTGTTTTCAACCTTTTTGGCGGCAATTTGCCCCAACTTATTGGCGAACGGGCATTTGGCCACAACGGATGTAATCATCACTTTCAGTGCTTTGTTAAATTTGTATCTTCTTTGTAACTTTATTGAAGAATCTTCTTGGAAAAACGCCATTTATTTTGGACTGGCGACGGGTTTACTGTTGTTAAGCAAATTTTCAGGGCTCACTGTTTTACTGTTCGCTGCCTTGCTTTATTTCTTATTTATCTTTTTAAAAAAACAAAAACTGGATTGGGATAAAATATCAAAGCTTCTAGTAAGTATGGCGATTGCCTTTTTTATGGTTTGGTTGATCTATATTGTTTCCATGTGGTTTGATTGGCGCTGGTCCTTCTACCAATATAATCTGCACAACTTCTTCGGGCTCAGTTGGTTCAAAAACCTGGCCAAATGGTTTATTCTACCTCTAATGAAATTTTGGGACGGCTTTGGCATGGTGACCGATCACAATAAATACGGTCATTTGGCCTACCTAAATGGCAAATTTAGCCAAATGGGTTTTTGGGACTATTTTCCTTATGCTTTTTGGTACAAAACGCCCTTGGCTATTGTTGTAATTTTAGCTTTATCAGTAATTAAAAATCTAAGAAAAATAAATCACAAAAAGCATGCGGTTTTACTTTTAATCTTAGCGCCGTTATTCTATTTTCTTTTTAGCATGACGGGGCATATCGATATTGGGGTTAGACATATCTTGGTTATCTATCCATTCCTTTATATTCTTGCCGGCGGTTTGATTTTGACCAGAAATAAATCGCTTAAGGCTGTGATATTAATTTTAACGATTGCAGCTATTTTAACCAATCTTCTAACCTTTCCAGACTATCTTTCCTTTATGAACAAATCTGGCATTAAAGACGGGACTCTCCAGATATCAGATTCTAATTACGACTGGGGGCAAAATTTAAATCGTTTTTCAGAGGTTTTAAGCGAAAAAAATATTAACGAAGTTTATTTTGACTGTTACTCGTCCTGGCCGCTCTCAATTCAGGATATCAAAGTAAAATCTTTACCGGATAAACCTGTTAACGGCTTGATTGCCATGTGTGCGCAACAGTACTTCTTAAAGCTCCATAATGAAGAAGGTATTCCGTTTAAATGGTTTTTAAAAGAAACGCCAACTGGCCAATTTGAAACAATTTATTATTGGGACTATTTAACTACTGGACAAAATTAAAAAAATATGATAGAGTTTTGAGTTAAGACAAGCTTGATCGTCGCGGAAATTTTTTTGGAAATTATAGCCAAGCTAAAGCTTGTCGCGGAAATTTCTTAGAAAGAAATTATGGATAAACCTTATTTATCAATTATTTTGCCGGCCTTCAATGAAGAAAAAAGGCTGCTTGACACCTTAATTATCCTTAAGGCGTTTTTGGAGAAGCAAAAATACGATGGTGAAGTAATTATCGTTAACGATGGCTCAACAGATAATACTCGTAAAAAAGTTAACGAATTGATCAAGACCTGGCCAAATTTTAAAATTGTTTCTTATAAAAATAACCGCGGCAAGGGGTATGCGGTAAAAACCGGCATGTTGGCAGCCAAAGGACAGTGGCGCTTAATGATGGACTCTGACAATTCGACTGATATATCAGAAATTAAAAAATTACAGAAATATATAAAACAAAGTGAAATAATTGTTGGCTCGAGATACCTTAGAAAAGATTCAATTAAGACGGCCCAGCCACTATTTCGCCGTTTTATTTCTCGAGGGGGAAACTTACTGATTCGCTTATTTTTAGGAATAAAATCAAAAGATACTCAATGTGGTTTCAAGCTTTTCTCTGAAAAAGCAGTTCTCGATATCTTTCCAAAACAAACCATCGATCGCTGGGGTTTTGACATGGAATTACTAGTGATCGCCCGCAAAAATGGCTACAAGGTTAAAGAAGTGGCGGTTGACTGGTATAATGTTGAAAACTCTCGAGTGACAAATTTTATGACTTTTGCCACTTTGAACGACCTCTGGATAATTAAAAAAAACACTTGGGCAAAAAAGTACTAAAATAACGATTAGCATATTGACATTCCTCAGGTTAGATGCTATAGTTTTATGTCGCTAATTAAAGCGCAGACAATGGTTGAAAGGAGGCAGCGACGATGAAAACAGTTGGGCTAGTCGCATATTTGAACGTCTTAGATATGAGACCATCGACTAGACAGTGTGCTCGTGACGCCAAAGTAGTTTTTGGCCAAGCTTTTGGCCGGAACACTTACACAGACGCCGATTTAGGGAAAGTCAGAGCAATCTACGAGGCCAATGGTTGCGACGACTATCGGACAGTCGAGGCAATGAGATTGAGTTTCGATCCCGGAGAGCCTAATCGGCTTTTTGGTCAAAAAGCTCAGAAGATTGCCGCGCAGCTCATCCTGCCGATCGTTTGCCAGTGGGAAATTCTCTTTGGCCTCGATCGGTATTGGTTTTATGCCAATCGCCACCGAATAAATGGCATTTGGCCACCGGCCAAGGATCCCGAGAAGTACTTCACGTCTAAAAACGTGATTCAGTTAGGCAAGCAGTTCATCAAATCCGATGAATCCGTTTACCTGGTGGATCACGCGGGAATGACCAACCGGATTGTCCGGATGCTGGCGGTAGAAGGCATTGAGACAGCGGCGGTCTGGGACTCTGAAGTCTATGACAACGAGTCTATCCAACCGCACACTCGTAACCGAGCCGCTTGGCTCAAGCGTGAACAGTTGGTTCGAGTTCACCATCTGATTCACGGATGGGTCTGATCGGAGCTATTTATCCCCCTGTACATTATTGCAGGGGGATTTTTAATTTGAGAAAGATTAGTAAATAAGATATATTATGACTATAGTAAAACTAAAGTTTTGCGCGTAAATTCCTGAGGAAATTATGAAAGATTTTTTGCAAAGCAAAATGGTTCGTCAGTTTGTGAAATTTGGCGTTGTCGGCTTCTCTTCATTTATTGTTGATGCCGGGATCTATTTTGTTGAAACCCGGTATTTGGGTATTTATTATATAGTGGCCAAAGGCGTATCATTCCTGGTTTCAGTTATTAACTCCTACACCTGGAACCGTAGATGGACATTTAAATCGGCCAATGAGCAAAAGACTCAAGAGTTCGGAAAGTTTTTAATTGTTTCCACGGTCGGTTTCGGCTTAAATCTTTCAATTATGTATTTGACCGTTTCAGTTTTACGGATCTTTGATTTTTACGGGTTATTAATTGCAACTGCAGTCGTGATGGTTTGGAACTTTTCTGCCAATAAATTCTGGGTTTTTAAGGAAACAGTGGTAACAACATGAAAATTGGGATTGATGCCAGAATGTATCGTTCGGAGGTAGCGGGGATTGGGCGATACAGCCAAAACTTAATCAAGAATCTGTTACAGCTCGATTCAAAAAACGAGTATATTTTTTTTATGACGCAAAAAGATGCTGATGAATTTTTACTGACCAACGAAAGTAAAAATTCCAATGTTGAAGTAGTAATTACAGAGATTGAACATTATTCTTTAGCTGAGCAGCTTAAACTGCCAAAAATTTTCGAGGCAGAAAAACCGGATCTAATGCTTTTTTTAAATTTCAACCATCCAGTCAATTACAAAAAGAAATTTATCACTGTAATCCATGACCTGACGCTAATTAAGTTTCCCGATACCGCTAAGCGCACAAATGCGATTAAAAAAATGGCATTTAATTATGTAATTAAAAGTGCTTGTCAGAATGCGGCTAAGATTATCGCTATATCTGAAAACACAAAACGAGATATTGTGGATATTTTTCATATCGATCCGGCTAATGTAGAGGTCATTTATGAAGCTGCGGACGATAAATCTGTCTTGGAATGTAGGCAAGAAAATGTCGAGGAACTAAAGAAAAAGTATAAAATCAACGAGCAGGTCGTTTTGTATGTAGGACAGTACAGGCCGCATAAAAACTTGCCCACTTTGGTGGATGCGTTTGCCAAAGTGAAGTCGCAAATTCCGTCGAAGCTTGTTTTGGTTGGCAAAGTAGACCCGGAGCACCATCGACTTTTTGAAAGTATTGACAAGAGTGGAGTCAAAAATGATATTCTTTTGACGGGATTCGTCACAGACGAAGACCTGTCATGTTGGTATAAGTTGGCGACTGTTTTTGTCTTTCCGTCTCTTTACGAAGGGTTTGGTTTGCCAGGACTTGAAGCAATGCAAGCAGGGACACCGGTGGTAGCGGCAAACAACTCGGTTTTGCCGGAAATCTACAAAGACGCAGCTTTATATTTTGACCCCTTTAAAACAGAAGAGATAAGTGATAAAATAAAAAAGGTTTTAGAAGATGAAACCTTAAGGGCTGACTTGATTCGAAAAGGAAAAGTCGTCGCTCAAGGTTTTACTTGGCAAAAAACCGCAGAAAAAACATTAAAAATAATTAAACAGGTTTAAAGAGGCGACAGGTGCGATAGGGGCAACAGTAATACTGATGTTTCTATAGCTTCTAACGCTTCTGTAAACCTATTAACCTACCCGGAGGTCCCCATGTCTATCACGAATTATTCGTACCTTATTGCGTTTGCCTCTGCCGCCGTCGGTATCTTGTATGGTTTATTCTTAGTCTGGCAAGTTTTGAAGAAATCGCCGGGCAACAAAAAAATGCAGGAAATTGCAGCAGCAATTCAAGAAGGCGCGAAAGCTTATTTAAACCGTCAGTATAAGACGGTCGGCATCATTGCTGTCGTATTAGTTGTTATTCTTTATTTTCTTCTTGGTCTAAACACCGCTATCGGTTTCTTGGTCGGCGCAATATTTTCTTCGGCCGCTGGCTATATTGGTATGAATGTTGCTGTCCGCGCCAATGTTCGCACAGCTGAAGAAGCCCGCCATGGCTTGGCCCCAGCTTTGTCACTGGCTTTCCGTGGTGGCGCTGTTACAGGACTACTCGTTGTTGGCTTGGGCTTGCTCGGCGTAGCCGGACTTTATTATTTTACTCATGATGTTGGCGCTTTAATCGGTTTAGGTTTTGGCGGCTCGTTAATTTCAATCTTTGCTCGTTTGGGTGGTGGTATTTATACTAAAGCAGCCGATGTTGGTGCTGATTTAGTTGGAAAAGTTGAAGCTGGAATTCCAGAAGATGACCCGAGAAACCCAGCTGTTATTGCTGATAATGTTGGTGATAACGTTGGTGACTGTGCCGGTATGGCCGCTGATCTTTTTGAAACCTATGCCATCACTGCTGTTGCAGCCATGTTGCTTGCCTCATTACTCTTTACCTCGCCAGATGCGATTGTTTACCCATTAGTTTTAGGTGGCATTTCGATTATCGCTTCTGTTTTGGGAACGTTCTTTGTGAGACTCTCAGGTGAAAAAATCATGAACGCCATGTATAAAGGTTTAGCCGCGGCTGCGATTTTTTCTTCAATTGGTTTCTACTTTGCCACCAAACAGATTATGGGTGGTTTAGTTGAGAATCCGTTATCTTTATTCTACTGTTCCTTGATCGGTGTTGGTTTGACGGTTGCGATGGTAATTGTGACTGAATACTACACTTCAACCAAATATTCACCTGTTAAAAGTATTGCCAACGCTTCCGAAACTGGTCATGGCACAAATGTCATTCAAGGTTTGGCCGTTTCAATGAAAGCAACTGCTTGGCCAATTATCTTTATTTCCGTTGCTATTTTGGGTGCTTTCGAATTAGCCGGTTTGTTCGGCATTGCCATTGCCGCTTTTTCAATGCTTTCAATGACTGGCATCGTGGTAGCAATTGATGCATACGGTCCAATTACTGATAATGCTGGTGGTATTGCCGAGATGGCCGACTTGCCAGAGTCCGTTCGCAATGTGACTGATCCATTGGATGCTGTTGGTAATACAACTAAAGCTGTTACTAAAGGCTATGCTATTGCCTCGGCTGGATTAGCTGCCTTAGTTTTGTTTGCTTCTTACGTTCAGGATTATAAAAATACCCACGTTGGTAGTAACCTTGTGTTTGAATTGACTGATCCAAAAGTTTTAGTTGGTTTATTCCTTGGTGGATTGTTACCTTATATTTTCGCTTCACTTTCAATGGAAGCTGTTGGTAAAACCGCCGGTGCAGTTGTTAAAGAAGTACGCCGACAGTTTAAAGAAATCAAAGGCATTATGGAAGGCACAGCCAAGCCAGATTATTCCAAGACAGTTGATATTGTCACTTCCGCCGCTATTAAGCAGATGATTGTTCCAGCCTTGATCCCGGTTGTTACTCCGATCTTAGTTGGTTTCATTTTGGGCCCAGTCGCCTTGGGCGGATTATTGGTTGGCTCGATTATCACTGGTTTGTTTGTTGCTATTTCAATGACTTCCGGAGGTGGAGCTTGGGATAATGCTAAAAAATATATTGAAGAAGGTAATCTGGGCGGCAAAGGCTCGCGTGCTCATCAGGCAGCGGTTACCGGTGACACTGTTGGCGATCCATACAAAGATACTGCCGGCCCGGCCATTAATCCGATGATTAAGATTCTAAACATCGTAGCCTTGTTGATTGTAAAGTTCCTGAAATAATAATTGATAAATGTCTCGGGGATGGTCCTTCGTTTTCAACCGGGTTTCACTCAAATATCCCTACGACATTAGTATAGCTACATATGTCTAAACTAACTTGCAAAATTGGTGTGAAAACCGGGGACGAGATTGAGGTGGAAATTGAAGGCAGAAAAGTTAGTCTACCTGCCAGTTCTTTTCCTTCGTGCTTGAAAGAAAAGGATCAATGCCACCTATATTTGTATTCAAGCAGAAGTCCAGGGGTGGATGATAGGAATTTAGCTAAATCTTTATTAGAAGAAATATTGAACGGTAAGTAGAGGGGACATCAAGGTGGCTCAAAAAAAAGGCCAATTAGGGAAAGAGATCGACTCGCCGGCATTAGCAACGCCGAAAACGTTGCGGGCAGGCTTTGTTAAATTAAGTCAAAACAAGAACCTAATGAAATTAGGTTTGGCAATTGGCTTAGCTCTAATTTTTGTTGGTCTTTTTATTTTTATATTTAATTTGACATACCAGAATAGGATTATGCCAAAAACATATTTTGGCGATGTGAATTTGGGCGGCAAGACTAAGGCTGAGGCATCTGTCATTTTGCAAAGCAAAATTGCCAATGTTGGCCACTCAGAAGTTCAATTAAACTACTTAGACCAAAATTGGAAAATCAATTCCAATGATTTTAATGTTAACTATAATGTTAACTCTTCAGTTGATGAAGCTTGGCGGATCGGTCGAGAAGGCAGTTTCAATCAGATTATTAAGGAACAACTCAGAGCTTTGTTTTTAGGTAATCGGGAGAGTATTGTTTTTAATTACGATCGAACAAAGCTGAATTCACAAATTTTGGAAATTACTAATAAAATTGATGTGCCAGAAAGAGATGCCACTATTGAGATAAAAGATCTAAATCCAATAGTAGTCGAAGAGAAATCCGGCAAGAAGAGTGACTTCGGTAAAGTAGTTAACGACGTTCTAAATTCTTTCGGTTACTTAAAAGAAAAATCAACTTTTCAAATTTCTGTTGTTGACATTCAGCCTAAAGTAAAAAAAGCCGCTGCCGAAGCTTTGATTGGCGAAGTTCGCCAATCATTGGTCACATCTGTTATTTTGAAAACGGAAAAGCAAAATTTTGAGTTGAAACCTGAAAACTTTGCTGGTTGGTTGAAATTTACGGGTCAAGTGAAACAAGGGAATGTCTTAACGGATAAAATCGATCTAAAAAGTACAGGTAGCAATAACGATCAAAATTGGATACTTGTAATGACTACCGATCAAAGTAAGATAAATCAATATCTTGATTCAATTGCTGGCGGCATAAATCAAGAAGCTAAAGATGCTAAATTCCAAGTTCAAGATGGCAAGGTAACCGCATTCCAAAATTCTCAAACAGGTTATGAATTAGATAAAGCAAAGTCTTTTCAGATGATTACTCAGGCGATCCTAGGACAAGCCAAAACAGTTAGCTTACCGGTAAAAACAACTCAGCCCAAGGTTACCTCTGATTCAGCCGAGCAAATGGGATTAAGCGAATTAGTAGGGGAAGGCAAAACTTCTTGGAAGGGTTCACCATCAAATAGAATTCATAACTTAACGCTTGGTTCGCAAAAAATTTCCGGAACAATCATCCAGCCTGGTCAGGAATTTTCGACGATTAAAACTATAGGAGTGATTGACGGTTCAACCGGGTTTTTACCAGAGCTTGTGATAAAAAACAGCACTCAGGTTGCGCCGGAATATGGCGGCGGCTTATGTCAAGTTTCCACCACTTTATTTCGGGCCGCCTTAAATTCAGGTCTAAAAATCACTCAAAGAACAAATCATTCTTTTCGTGTAAGTTATTATGAGCCGCCTGTTGGAATGGACGCGACAATTTATGACCCAGCCCCAGACTTTAGATTTGTAAATAATATGAGTACGCCGATTTTGATTTGGGCGATTGCCGGTCAAAATACTTTGGAATTTCAAATTTACGGCACAAAAGACGGACGAACAGCAGAAATAAGTACTCCATGGGTTGGAAACTACACCACGCCAGGCGGCGCCGTTTATAGCTTTTCTGCAACGATGGCACCAGGTGCGGTTCGACAAGTTGAGAAAGCAATCAACGGTTGCACCGCCAGTTTCACATATAAAGTTACCGCTGCTGACGGCAAAGTTTTAGAGAACGAAACTTTTACTAGTAAATATGTCCCAGTGCCAAATACATTTTTGTATGGCGAAGGATATACGCCGCCGAGCGAATAAGATCAAAAAAGCACTAATGTAAAATTGCCAATCTAACCTGTTAATGGCTTGACTTTTTGGTCTTTTTGTGTTATACTTTCTTGTTGGACAATCGGAAGCCCAAAAGGCAGATTGCAAAGAACTTTGACAACTCATGCCCAATTTAACAGGTTAAATATGGTACGATTGGTCTTAAAAAATGCCAAAATGGCGTTTTTGCGAGGCTAAACAGGTATGACCAGGTTTATATCTTAACAGGTGTAACTGGTGGTTAAATTGGCAATTATTGTAATAAGTTTTTTATCATATATTTTAGATTTAGCGCAGTATGTGTCGAGCATTTACTTTGGTAAATGTTTGGCCACGCCGTGCTAAGCAGGGCAAAATCTTCGAATCGGTTCGATGGCATTGATCTATCAAAATGCAACTGACCCAGTGTGGCAGTTAAAGTCGGATCGGAGGGAAGAAATGAAAAAAAATAACTTAGTGCTGTCTCTACACAGCACAACATCTCCGGCGGCAGGGGATCTCTATCCTCGGGTTACCTTTAAGGTGGCTGAGGGAGAGTTTGTGACGGCTAGAATGATAAACGACCATCTTTTTGTAAAAATCGATGGTAACAGTATCAGCATGGACGACGTGGTCAGGAACAAGCGTCTGATAATCGAGGCGCTTAGAAAAGAAGCCCTGCGAAAGCAGGACGAGCGGACGTATGTCTGCATCTCCTCCCGACCAGAAAAAGGTTGGGAGGGTTGGAAAAAACAGGGCTACTGCCCTGTTCCTGAGTAGCAGGGTTTAAATAGGCGGCCGTGGGTCTTTTGACCCACGGCCTCGTCCCGAAGCTTGTGACGAAAATCGTAAGTTTCGGCGATGAAAGTCGCAATTTGTACCTTAATGCCTTTTTGGCTTTTGTACCAGATTTCTCAATGCCGTTCTGGCATTCCCGCAGCTTTAGATGAGGCAGGGATTAGGAGGAAGAAATGTTCGGACGAAACAAGAAGAAGCCTGAGCAGCAGCTCGTCGAAGAGCTACAAAAGAAGCTCTCCGGTACTCATATTCCGGGCGTCGAGAACGGACTGCAGGGGAATTTCCTCAAAGCAGCAATCGCCAGCGGGGCAATCAGTGTTCCTGGCTGGGTTATCGACAGCAAAGGTGATCTGGAAAAGGTTTGATGCCCTGAAAAGGGTAAATAAACTATTAAAAGAAGCCCGTTTGGTTTTAACCAGCGGGCTTTTTGCTATCCAAAAAAGACTGCTTCGCTTTGCTCGCAATGACAAAACAATTTTTACTTTAGAGCATTTTTTCAAAAACTCAACAAAAAGAGGGTGAGGCTTAAGAGGACGAGAAAGAAATTCTGGATGAAATTGGGTTGCAATGAAAAAGGGATGATTCTTTAGATAATCTCGACTAATAAATCATCAGGGGAAGTACCAGCGATAACTAAACCTTTATCAGTTAAGAGATCACGATATTCATTATTAAATTCATAGCGGTGGCGATGACGCTCGGAAATATTCTTTTCTCCGTATGCTTTGGCGGTTTTTGTATTATCTATTATTTTGCAAGGATATGCACCAAGTCTCATGGTGCCGCCGAGCGAATAAAATTTTTACAAATTTTGATTCAATGACCTACCAAATAGGTCTTTTTATGGTTGACAAAAAAGCAAGAATGTATTAGAATATGCAGTTGCTTGAAAAAATTAAGCAATCACAAGATAGGAGGAGGAAACTATGGGAAAAGATGAGCCTATTGGTTTGTTTATGTTTGAGTTTAGCGATGATGCCGTTGGCCCTGAGCTTGCAAAACTATTGAAGATGCCTCAAGATCAGCAGCCATATATTATGGTCTATGTGCCAGCAGAGCGAACTCAATACGAAGGTATAAAGGCAGATACGAGAAGATCTTCAGTAGTCCGAGAAGGCCGAAAGATAACTTTGGCCACAATGTATTCTGAAGACTCGGCGGGCCCTACCTTCTGCTGGTATGCTAGCGGAGAAAAGCCCTGTACTGGTCAGACGCAGCCCATCATAACTAAGTTTCATCGTTTCTAGCGAACCCTCGACTTAAAAGGCCCGTTTGGTTTTAACCAGCGGGCTTTTTGCTATCCAAAAAAAGATTGCTTCGCTTTGCTCGCAATGGCAAAACAATTTTTACTTTAAAGCACTTTTGACGAACTCGTAAAAGAGAGGATGGGGTTTTAGAGGTCTGGATTTAAATTCTGGGTGAAACTGGGTTGCAATGAAAAAGGGATGATCTTTTAGCTCTATAATCTCGACTAATAAATCATCGGGCGAAGTGCCTGAAATTACTAGGCCTTTTTTAGTTAAGATCTCGCGATATTCATTATTAAATTCATAGCGGTGGCGGTGACGCTCGGAAATATTTTTTTCTCCGTATGCTTTGGCAGTTTTTGTATTATCTATTATTTTACAAGGATATGCGCCAAGTCTCATGGTGCCGCCGTAGTCGTTTTTGAGCATCTTTTTTTCTTGGTCCGGCATGATATGAATAACCGGATGAGATGTTTTTGGATTAACTTCAGTAGTGTTAGCGTCTTTCAAACCTGCCACGTGTCTGGCGAACTCAATTGTTGCTAGTTGCATGCCATAGCACAGCCCTAAAAACGGTTTTTTATGCTCACGTGCATATTTTATAGCGCTAATTTTCCCTTCAATTCCGCGGCTTCCAAAGCCTCCTGGCACTAAAATCCCATCGTACTCTTTAAATTTTGCAGCGATCTTTTTTGGCGGAAGATTTTCTAATTCTTCGGAATCGATCCAATCAACTTCAGTTTTGACCCCTTGCCAAATTCCGGCGATTTTCAGACTTTCGGTAACTGAAAAATAAGTGTCTTTCAGCCCCATATATTTAGCGATCAAAGCAATTTTTACGGTCTTCTTTTTATCTATCTCGATTTTTTTAATAAATTCATTCCATTTTGTTCTGCTACCATTTTTTATTTTAAGTTTTAGTTTGGCGGCGACAATCTTATCGGCATTAAATTTCTGTAGAATTTGAGGAACTTTGTAAATCGAATCAACTGTTTCTAAAGGAATAATTGATTCAACATCGATTCCAGTGAATAAGGCAATCTTTTTAATCATCGATTTTTCGACCGGATGATCGGCACGGGCGATTAAAATATCCGGTTGGATGCCAAGCCCTGAAAGATCGTGAACACTGTTTTGAATTGGTTTAGACTTTAATTCTTCCGAGGCGCCTAAATAAGGTAAAAACCCAACGTGAACATAAAGGACGTTGTTTTGACCGACATCGTGTCGCATCTGGCGGATAGCTTCAACGAAATGCATACCTTCGTAATCGCCAATCGTGCCGCCGATTTCCGTGATTAAAATATCGCACTTACTTTCCTTAGCAGCTCGAGTGATGCGGAGTTTCACTTCATCGGTGACATGAGGAATCACTTGAATGTCTTGGCCTAAATATTTGCCAGCTCGTTCGTTTTCCAAAATAGCTTTGTAGATTTGACCGGTCATAACTGAAGAGGTTCTATTTAGTGAGGTATCGATAAATCTTTCGTAATGACCTAGATCAAGATCGGTTTCAGCGCCGTCATCCAAAACAAAAACTTCACCATGCTTATTGGGATTTATGGTCCCGGCATCGACATTTAAGTACTGATCAAATTTTTGCATCCAAACATTGAATCCCTGAGAGACCAAAAGATTACCGATAGAGGCGGCTGTTACCCCCTTGCCGAGTCCGGAGAGAACGCCTCCGGTGACAAAGATATATTTGGTCATTGTTATCTTCAACTTAGCAATGGTATTTTCATTTGTCAAATTTGACGAACTTAAAATATTAGGTTTAAGATCTTGGTAAGGGGGTGTAGACATGTTGATTGCGACTCAACCCGAGAAAACTTTGGCCTTCCTCGAATGTGTTGAAGGAGATGAAAACACTAATTCCGGTCCAGGAATTTATTGCGGGTTGGACGAAGAGACGTATGACGAAATCAAGAAGTTAGCCTTATCAAATTGTGGCCTGATTCCTTCCCGCAACCTATTTATCGCCGTGATTGATGACTGTGCTTTTGGTTTTCTAATAGATATCCGGGCCGACGGGAAAGTGATCATGATTAATGATACATTTGAGTTGCCGCCTGAATCTTTCGATGAGGTAATGAAACGAGGTTATTTCAAGACAATATATCTAGGGCAAGAAGCGCGTATTCATGGAGATAATATCGACCTGCAGAGCTCGATGTGTTTTGAAATAGACGGGATGATGTCAGACAAAGATGATTATTTTCTGGCCATTACAGCTGCCAACAACTACCTGACCGAGTTTGGCGTTTAATAACCGCTTGACAGATCTTGACACTGATGAGCGAAAAATCTATATTCGATTTGTCGGATCATTTCCGATGTCGGCAATCGAGTGCCGAAATTATCACTTGTCCGAGCTGGTCGCGGGAGGTTTACGGATGTATTTCGTTGCTTCAGAGTCGCTCACCCCGTTCCACCTGCTCGCTCTATCGGGCTTCTACGGTCTTAGCCTGGTAGGGTTCGTCTGGACGACCGGCCATGTTGCCTTGGCTCCCGGCTTTCAAGCGGAGCAAGTTGCAAACTTGGCTGATCGTTTCAACCTGATGGGGATTGATAGGCCCGCCTCGTCAGGTGTTCTACCCTTTGGGGTCGGTCGAACCGAATACGTAACTCAGAAAAAGGTTTGGACTGACTCAAAGTATCGTCTTAGCCTGTAACAGGGATGATCCGACCTGTACAGGCCAATCAATGCAATAACTGTATTACAATCGGATCTTCATCCTCAATTTTTAAGCACTTCGAGCGCACGGAGTAAAAAAACGCGTAAGTCGTCCCGATTGCTTAGAACTTGAGAGACAGCCGGCGGATTTTCGTCGGCTTTTTCATATTTGTAAAATGATTCTCATGGAAGTAAAATGAAACTATAGCCAAGAAAGAAAATTTTTGGTGAATTTTGAGCTTGTTGCGGAATTTTCTTAAAATATTGAAAGGAAAAAAATGCAAGAAATTAATGCCGGAATTTTTAAGGCATATGATATTAGAGGGATTTACCCGTCGGAAATAAACGAGGATTTGATCTACAAAATCGGCCAAGCCTATGTCAAAGTAGTCCAGCCTAACGGCAAAATTGCGGTTGGTCATGATGTTCGTCTTTCGTCTGAAAAACTATCCGAAAGTTTGATTAAAAGTTTAACTGATGCGGGGATAGATGTTGTTGATGTTGGCTTAATCTCAACCGAAATGCTTTACTACGCTGTCGGCAATTTCGGTTATCAGGGTGGCTTACAAGTAACGGCCTCGCATAACCCGGCTGAATACAATGGTTTAAAAATGGTTCGAGAAGAAGCAAAGCCAATATCTTCTGATACCGGTATTTACGAGATGCGAGATTTGATCATCGCTGGCAAAGAGAAAGTGGACAGTGATACGAAGGGTTCAGTCGAAAAGAAAGATATAATGGTCGACTTTGCTCAATTTGTTTTAAAGTATGTTGATATTTCCGCTATTAAACCATTAAAGCTTGTTTATAATCCGAATTTTGGTTTAGAGGGAGAAGTGCTAAAAAAAGTTATTGAAGCCGGTAATCTTCCGCTTGAAATAGTCGGCTTAAATAATACTCCAGATGGTAATTTTCCAAAGGGCCGGCCAGATCCGTTCCGACCGGAAAATCGACCTGAATTTGTTGAACTTGTTAAATCATCGAATGCTGATCTTGGGGTAGCATGGGATGCGGATGCTGACCGAGTTTTCTTTTGCACAAAATCCGGAAATTTTCTCGAGCCTTATTACTTGAACGCTTTGCTAATCAAATTACAACTAGAGAAAAAACCTGGCTCCACAATTGTTTACGATCCGCGCTTTACTTGGGCAATAATTGATTCAGCAAAAGAAAACGGGGGGAACGCAGTTGTTTCACGGGTGGGTCATTCGTTTATTAAAGAAAAAATGCGTGAAGTAGACGGCATTTTTTGCGGCGAGTCTTCGGGACACACCTATTTTAAGGACTTTTGGTATGCAGATTCCGGTATTATCCCACTACTTTTAGTTCTTGAATTGGTTTCAAAAAAAGGCGACTTAGATGCGCTTTTGAAACCATATTTTGATAAATACTTTATGCCAGGAGAAATTAACACCGAAGTAAATGATGCTCAGGCAAAAATCAAAGAAATTAAAGAAAAATATGCCGACGGCAAACAAGACGAGTTAGATGGCATCTCGATAGAGTACCCAGATTGGCGATTCAATGTTCGTTCGTCAAACACAGAACCGCTTTTACGATTGTGTTTAGAGGCAAAATCCAAAGAATTGATGGAAGAAAAAAAGGACGAAGTGCTAGGAATAATTCGAGGATAATTAAAAAAACCGCAGTTAAGCGGTTTTGTGAAGGATTCGGTTTAGAAAGCTATTAGCTGAATCGATAAAAATCGAAACGATGATGAAAGCCAGACATAAAAAGGCAGTCCAATAAGAAATGTCCGCGTCTTTTTTCATCCTGTTCTCCTTATGCGTCCAGCATTTCCAGGCCAAGATCAGCTTGATCTAAGGCGAATTTTTTGACGCCATCGCATATCAAAACAACGACGGCAATCGCGGCTAACATTAAAAATACCTTTTTCATACGATCGTCTCCTTTGTGTTGATCTAGGTACATTTTAAAGTCTTATGGTTGAGTTGTCAATTGATAACGGGCAACGGGCAACCCTTATCAAGCGTAACTTCTGAAACCACAATGGAGTGAATTTCATCACTGCAGTAATAATTATTGTCAGTTGTTAGCTTAGCAAAGAGGGCTATTTTTTGGTCTTTGGCGACAAATTGTAAGGTTGATTTC
Organism: Berkelbacteria bacterium GW2011_GWE1_39_12; assembly: GCA_001029735.1. Lineage (GTDB taxonomy): Bacteria > Patescibacteriota > UBA1384 > UBA12157 > UBA12157 > GWE1-39-12. Next base: position 308,644 of record CP011213.1, on the reverse strand, counting down.
TGGTTGGCCAAATCGCTTAAGATTCCTTGGTCTGGCTTCCAGCCAGTGTAAGAATCTTTATTATCGCTATAATAGGTTTCGGCCATTGCCCTCAATTGGTGCACGTCAGATTTGATTTTAACATCCTTGGCTTTGTCTTTTGCTCCGCCAAGTGAAGCGGTTACCATTACAGATAAAATACCGATTATAATCATTACCCCTATGATCGATCCAATGATAATCAAGACAACGGCCGTAGAACTCGTAGGCTTTTTCACCGGAGGGGTACTAATTGGCTGTTGGGTTAGTATTTGATCAGTTTGATTGTTCATTTAATCTCTTATTTGGTAATTGGACAGAGTGATTGGAGAGTAGTTTGGTCCACTTCGATGATTGCATCTCTTTTAACGCAATAATAATTTTTTGCTTTGGGAAGTAAAGCGGTGATAGTGAATTGTTGATCGGTAATCTCGGATTGGATCTCCGAGCCTTGGCTCTTTACATCTGCAATTAGACCTTGATCCGGTGTCCAATCTTTGTAAGAATTTGTATGTTCATCGTAATATTTCTCTGCAGAAACTTTCATCTCTTGAAGATCAGCCCGAATTTTAGCGTCCTTAGCTTTTGCCTTATTGTTATATGAGCTATAAACTAAACCACCACCGACAGCTATGATCAAGATAACCAACAAAATAATGATAACTTTAGTTAGTTTTGTTTTATCAATAAGCGGTTTGGCTGGGATTTGCTGGGCTGGAACTGGCTCATTAACCAAAACTGACTCCACTGGTGCCGGGGCGGAAGCTGGTTGCTGTTCTGGTTGATTAAAATTTGCAGGATTATTCAAAATCCCTCCTTAATAAATTTTGATTAGATTTAGTGAAGGACTAATCGATAAACACTTGTATTATAGATGGAAAATCCAAGCGACTCATAAAGGCGATGAGCCTCTTCCCTTGATGGGTTTGAGGTAAGATCGATTTTCATTGCCTCAGCTTTTTTAGCATCTTCGATGGCAGCATTACAAAGACTAGTGCCAAGCCCTTTTCTTCGATGATTTTCATCAATAATTACATCTTCTATGCGTGAGCAAAGGCCTACAGGAATTCGATAAAAAATCAGAGTTAGCATACCGATTATTTGTTGGGAACTTTCTTCCCTTGCAATAAATAAATTTGTAGTTGGGGATTTAATAATTTTTTCAAATTCAGCATAACTTGGCAATTTTACCGTAGGTAATAATTGGGGCAATAAGTTCATGCAATCATGATAATCTTTTTTATTTAGACTCTTTAGTTGTTCGATTTTAATATCATTCATAATAAATATTAAATTATAAAACCCATTTCTTAACCTCTAAAGCATGGCTTTCGCGAAAGGTAGTAATTTGTTTACACCTTTCTGCAAAAATTTCTTTTTAGACTGCTTTTTCTTCACCCTTTAAAATTTGCATTGCCTTGAGAAAGGCCTCTTGGGACTTAAGAAGGTCTTTTCGTTGATCTAAAATACCCTTGAAAGTCACAGAAATATTTGGATTATCGCTGTATTTTTCGACACTTTTTTCTAACGTGGCGATTTCTTTTTGTACCTCGATAATTTTTGCGGAGGCCTCATTTAATTTTTCATCTAAGCAACCGGGGTTTTGTATTTCTGCGTTTTGATAATATTTTACGAGAATTCCTAGCAAACTGACTCGATCAGTCGCAAGCCCTTCTTCATAAGGAGACGTGAGCAATATTTCTAGAGCTTTTCGGCCTTTGGAATCGAGAGATTCTGCAATGGCTTCGTTTTGTTTTTGTAGGCGAACGCCCTGAATTTCAAAATCTTCACTTTCAACCACGATCGGTTTTTGGTCTTGTTCTGATTCTTGAGATTGATCATTTTGTTCTAATGACATTATACTCCTTGTTAAATTATAAGACCCATTTTTTCTTTAACTTCTTTCAATGTTTCCTGGGCGATTGGACGAAGTTTGGCAGCACCATCGGTGAAGATCTTTTTAACTTCTTCATCTGTTACTCCGGCGCGGCGTTTTTGAAATGGTTCAAGTTCATTTATGATGGCTTCGGCCAGAGCAGGTTTAAATTCTGAATATTTAATGGTCTTAGCTTTTCTTTGTTCCATGAATTTGTCGGCTTCTCCTTGGCCGGCAAATTCGCCATAGAGATTAATCAAGTTGATAGTTGATTGCGAAATATCATCGGATTGTCCGTCGTCGGTAACAGCGGACGATATCTTTTTGCGAATAACATCCGGTTCATCGGTCATAGCGATATAGGTTGAAGGGGAGTCGGATTTACTCATTTTACCTGACCCCGAAAGACTCATAACTCGCTTGGCTTCAGTTAATAGTGGTTTTGGTTCAGGGAAAGTATCGCCAAACTTAGAGTTAAATCGTCGGACTAAATCGCGAGTCAGCTCGACATGCTGGACCTGATCTTCACCAACTGGAACGCCTTCAGCTTTGTAGATCATAATGTCGGCGGCCATGAGGACAGGATAATCGAATAAGCCGGCACGCTCCTCGTGTTTAGCAGTTTTATCTTTGTATTGGGTCATCCGCGAAAGTTCACCCATAGTGGTAATTGTATTTAATAACCAAGCAAGTTCGGTGTGTTCGGGAATGTCGGATTGAAGAAATAAAGTCGATTTATTAGGATCAACGCCGGAGGCTAAAATATCTTTGGCAGCATTAATAATTCGTTGCGGCATTTCGTCTTTTGGATAATCAACTGTAATGGCGTGATAATCAACGACGCAAAAAATGGCTTCGTTTTCGCCAGCTGGCGAATTCTGTAAATTGGCCCAATTTTTCATAGCGCCCAAATAGTTACCTAAATGAACGACGCCAGATGGCTGAATGCCCGAAAATATTTTCATCGCAAACTCCTAGGTTTAAATTGACAAGCTCAATCCTATTCTATCAATTCCAATAATATGATACAAGATAGATATGAAAGTATTTGAAAAAGAATATTTAAGACGCGCGAAAGTGGTGGCCTATTGGTTACAGCTGGCGCCTTTTGTTCGGATGGTTGGTCTAAATGGATCACTCTCAAGAGGTGAAGCCAAGGTAACTTCCGACATCGACTTTTTAATTATTGCGCAAAAACATCGCATTTGGATTTGTCGTTTTTTTGTGACTTTAATTACCGAGCTTTCAGGATATAGAAGGCAAGGGGAGAAAGTGGCGGGAATGATTTGCTTGAACAGATACCAGACAACGGATTATTTAGACGTTAAACCCCACAACGAATATCACGCCAGAGTTTTTTCCCAGCTAATCCCGTTAACCGATATTGATAATACATATAGTAAATATTTGAAAAAGAATGATTGGATGAAAAAAGAAAATTTTCCGGTTGTTGAAAATAGATCACTTGTATCTGAAAGTAGGATCATGCCATCTATTCGAGCCTTAGGAGAAAAAATATTATCTGGAAGTTTTGGAGATAATTTAGAGAAGATATTGGGGAAAATTCAGAAGAAAAGAATCTTAACCGACAAAAGAACATTGGAATCGCCCAAAGGACGAATCAGAGTTTCAGACAAGGAACTCTGTTTTCACCCAATAAAAGAATAATAACCGCAAAAACCTTGACAAAATACCCTGATAGGATAGAATATAAGGTGCTGGGAGGGAAGTCTATCCCCCTTGGCTTTTCTTCCCAGCACTTATAAAAAACTTCAAGGATGGAGTTTTTTTGAACTAAAATAAATAAATTAAAAGAAAGGACACAAAGTGAAACTCAAACCGCTTGCAGACAGAGTGGTGTTAAAGCCAATTGAAGAACTATCGAAAACAAAGTCTGGATTGTTTATTCCAGACACCGCCAAAGAGAAATCTCACCAAGGTGAAGTTTTATCTGTCGGTCCAGGTAGAATCGAAGACGGCAAGTTGATGGAAATGAATGTTAAAGCTGGCGACAAAGTTTTGTACAAAGAATACGCTGGTGACGAATTTAAGCTTGACGGCGAAACGGTAATAATTTTGTCAGAAAAAGATATACTCGGCGTTATAGGATAACGTCTAACTAAAAAGTCCGTGTAGTCCTTAAGGTAAAACTTTACAGACTTGATAGACTTAAAAACTTTTAACTAGAAAACGGAGTTTTCATGGCTAAGCAAATCAAATTTTCAATCGAAGCAAGAGAGGGTTTAAAAAGAGGCATTAATATTTTGGCCGATACTGTTAAGGTAACGCTTGGTCCAAAAGGCCGCAACGTGATTTTGGACAAAGGATACGGCGGGCCGACAATTACCAATGATGGTGTATCGATTGCCAAAGAAATTGATCTTGAAGATAAATTCGAAAATATGGGTGCACAGTTAATTAAACAGGTTGCAGAAAAAACTGCCGACGTCGCAGGAGATGGTACGACCACAGCCACATTGCTGGCGCAAATCATGATTAACGAAGGATTAAAAAATGTCGCAGCAGGCGCTGATCCTTTACAAATCAGAATCGGTATAGAAAAAGGTGTGGAAGCAGTTGTTAAGTCGATCAGTTCACAATCGAAACCGTTGCAAGGCAAAGCGGAAATTGCTCAAGTTGCTTCGATTTCAGCCGGCGATCCAGAAGTCGGTGAGATGATCGCCGACGCAATGGACAAAGTCGGTCGTGATGGTGTCATTACCATCGAAGAATCTCAAACGATGGAAACGACTAACGAAATTGTTGAAGGTATGCAATTTGATAATGGCTATGTTTCGGCTTACATGATGACCGATACCGCCAGAATGGAAGCAGTTTTGGAAAGCCCATCAATTTTGATTACCGATAAAAAGATTTCGGCCATTGCCGAAATCATGCCAATTTTGGAAAACTTAGCTCAAAGCGGAAAAAAAGAAATAGTCATCATCGCTGAAGGTGTTGAAGGCGAAGCCTTGGCAACTTTAATCTTAAATAAGCTTCGTGGCACGATCAACGCTTTAGCAGTAAAGGCCCCAGGCTTTGGGGATACTCGCAAAGCTTATTTGGAAGATATTGCAGTTTTAACTGGTGGCCAAGTGATTTCCGAAGATCGCGGTATGAAGTTAGAAGAAACTACTTTAGACATGTTGGGGGAAGCCCGAAAAGTGACTTCAGACAAAGATAAAACTACGATTATTGAAGGAAAGGGCACAGCCAGCAAGATTAAAGAAAGAGTTAAGCAGATCAAAGCCGAGATAGAAAAAATCACTTCAGAATACGACAAGAAAAAGCTTGAAGAGCGTTTGGCAAAGCTAGCCGGCGGTGTCGGTGTGATTAAAGTTGGCGCTGCAACTGAAGTTGAAATGAAAGAGAAAAAAGATAAATTGGATGATGCGGTCCATGCAACTCGGGCTGCAGTCGAAGAGGGAATTGTCGCTGGCGGCGGCGTGGCTTTGGTTGATTCGATCAAAGCATTAGACAATGTTACTGTGATCGGTGACGAAAAAATCGGTATTGAGATTTTACGCCGAGCAATGGAAGAACCAATGCGACAGATTGCTATAAATGCCGGAAAAGAAGGCGCAGTTATTATTGAGAAAGTGCGCGAAATGGACAAAGGCATTGGTTACAATGCGGCTAAAGACGAATATGAAGATATGATTAAGGCCGGGATTATTGATCCGGCCAAGGTAACGCGAACTGCTTTGCAAAATGCAGCTTCAGTTGCTTCCTCGGTTCTCACGACTGAAGCGGCTATTACTGATTTACCGGAAAAGAAAGCGGAAATGCCCGATATGTCAGGAATGGGTGGCGGCATGGGTATGCCAGGAATGATGTAGTCTATAAAAGATAAGTGAAAAAAACGGCCTAAATGCCATGCTTAACCTGGCGGGCCGTTTTTTTGTATGAAAAAACCCGCCGGAGCGGGTTAGATTGATTGTTCGATTAGCGCGATTTGTGGTTCAGGGTTCACATTAACACCGGGAAAATGTCGGTTGCAGACATCTTGTGGTAATTTCTTGCCAATAATTTTTGCGATGGCAAAACCAGGCTTATCGGCAGATGAGAAGTAAATCACATGGCTGGCTCCTAGTGATTTACTCAGCGAATCTGAGCATTTGATAATGCGAGAAGCTTTCATAGCCGGATGAGATATATTGTCTGGACCAAATGTAACATAACTCATGATGGCCGAAAGCCTAACCCAGTGGCCATACGCAACTTTAGGCGTCATGCCCAGCAAAACTCTGGTAGCACATCTCTGACACACTAGATCAACTGTCCCATTTTCATTTCGGACAATGTATAGCCTGCCTCCGCAACTGAGTTCGCCGGCATGAGCTATACGATCAAGCGACTCTTTAACTCCAAGTCCGCTGATTCCATTCGAGATGATTATATTTCCAATATGAATAGCAAAAATGGTTGAATCTCCTTGCCCAGGAGAGCGAAGGTTAAGTCCAATAACTGGAACATCGATTCTAGGTGAGAACTGCGACATTATGGTCCTCCGTTGTACAAGGTGCGTTAGTGCGATTATATGGTAAGAAATGGTTTTAGTCAAGTAAAAACCCGCTAATAATAACAGCGGGTCATGAAAGTTTGATGCTGACAACTTGATAGCCGGCATTTCTAATTTCTTTCAGATAATAATCTTTGGTCCGTAGCGCTTGACAAAAAGTTTCTGCGTCATTGAACATTGAGGCAAGGATAGCCGTACGGCTCCTGAGAAAATCCTCAAAATTCAGGGTCTCGGGCGGATCATAAATCGAGATGAAAGAAGCAGTTTTTACTGGAACATAGGTCTTGGCAAAAATCACTTCGATTTCTTGATGACTGCACTCCACTTTGATTAAAACAGAATCACGTGTATCAAGGATAGTCGTATGCATGCCTTGGGTCTTCTTGTGCCAACAGATGATATCACGAATTATGCTTTTACTTGTTACAAGTGTAGTGTCGAGGGTTTTTAGATGTTTCAGATAAATATCAAATCCAGACTGATTTTTAGCCGGCATAAAAAACACCCGATATGAATGCCAGTCATTGTAATTCATAAGGTGCACCTCCTTGTCAGTTTCCAAATAGAGCCTAACACAGCCGGCTTTAAAGTCAATTATTCTAGAGCGTTGACTCGGTATAAATTAAGCTAAATTCATTAATTTTAGTTTGCCGTTTTCCACGACATGGCCTTCAATCTCGAGCAATTTTTCTTTTTCTTTAGGCCCTTTAGCATAGTCACCTATATGACCGTCGGCACGAACCACGCGATGACAAGGAATTGGAATACCTGAAATTCCAGGTAATTGATTACCTTGGTTCCTAAAATTACGATTTAAAATACTGCCGACAGCGCGATAGGCTCTAGGTGAGCCGGCTTTTTCGGCGACTTTTGAATAGGTCATTAACTTGCCCTTGGGGATTTGGGCAACAATATTTATAACATCGATTGAGAATTTGGAGTGCGCTTTAAGCGGTGGCATTTTGGACTCCTGTAGGAATAATAGCCGAATCGTCTGTAAAAATTACTTCTTTCTCGATTCTTACAACCTTATCAGCTGGTAAGACTCTTTCTAATCCTGAAATTAAATCTTTTAGGTAATACTTTGCAATTACACTTAATTCTGTGTCGATAAGCAAATCTTGAACAATACCTAATCTTTTCCCAGATTCAGTTCTGGCAGACATGCCGATTAAACGTATTTTATTCTTTATTATTTCGTTTATTCTAACAATTTCTGAAGCCGGAACGAGATTTTCTAAGCTTTCGGTGACGATGCCGTTCGGATCCCATTCCAAAATATCGATAAAGGAAAGAGCTAAGGTTGGCCCAAGGAGGCCTTCCATTTTTACCAATAATCCTAATAAATTGCCATTATTAGGATCAAAAACAAGGTCACGGACTTCGCCAACTTTTGCTTCTGCGTCCATGGCAGCGATTGGTAAACCAATAATTTTTTTTGCTTCGATAAACATTCGATAATTTATTTTTAGTGAAATTTTGCATTTAAATCGATCTTATTATATCACATTAAAATAGCTGGGTTATGGTTGACTTTTGACAAAATATTTGTTAAGATTTGGACGAATTCGCATCGTTGGAGGTTTCTGATGGAAATTGGCGAAATGATGAATACCTTGAAAAAAGACTCCAGGCTTAGGCGGACGGCTGTTTTACTTTCAGCCGGTATTATTTTCACTTCCCCAGCAGCTTTCGCCGTATTTACGAGCGAATGCCACTTTCGAAAACATGAGCAGGAAGAGATTTGGCGGGAACTTATCTCGCTGGGTGTACTTGAAAAAGTCGGTGAACATCTTTTTTACATGAACCCCCAAGTTCGTCCGGTTCTTATGGAAGAAATTGAGCCAAGGAGCTGGAACCGTGTTCATGCCATTTTCGCGGCAGAAGCGGAAAGTCGGATAAATTTTGATCCGCAAACAGCCGCGGAAAAATATTGGCGTAGACAGTCTCTTTTTTCTCGGGCATATCATCGAATGTTGGCGGGCTCTTTTGAAAAAGGTATTAAGGAAATGGATTACTTTGCCGGCAGCGAAAACCCGAGAATCCGCCGTGCACTGGTCGCAGATCTGAAGAAAGTTCTTTCGGATTTTCAAAGACTGGGCGGGGATTACGCCCAGAGGGTTAATTCAGTTATTCAAATGGCCGAGGCCGGTCCTCAGGAACCACCTGTTAAGCAGAAACAATTTTTGAATCGGCGATTTTAATAGTACAGGAGTATCTACGGATGCTCCTTTTTAGTCTAATTTTTTTTTAAGCTCTTTCAACGTAGCTTCCGTCACGAGTATCGATGATAATTTCGCTAGAAATTTCCGCGGCGACACTCGATTTTTAGAGAACATCTAAATCTAAAGTTTAAGCTCTTTCGACATAACTTCCATCACGGGTGTCGACTATCACTTCATCGTTTTCTTTAATGAAAAGGGGAACGTTAACTTGAGCGCCGGTTTCGAGTGTGGCTGGTTTTTGAACCGTGGAAGCGGAATTGCCTTTAAAACCAGGTTCTGTATATGTAATTTTCATTTTAATTTTGATTGGAAGCTGAATATTGATTGCTTCGCCGTCATAATACAAAATATCAACTTCTTCGCCTTCTTTAAGAAACTTACCGTTTTCGGCAACCTGTTTTTGAGTTAAGGAAAATTGCTCGAAATCGGTTGGGTCCATAAAAAAGTATACCGGTGGTTCTTCAGCTTTGTATAAATATTGAGCTTTTTTAAGCTGTAATTCCGCTTCCTCGATTTTTTCTGCGCCGGCAAAGGTATGGTCAACTGTTGCACCGTTAAGCAAATTTTTTAATTTGCTACGCAAAACTGCGCCAGCACGGCCCTGTTTAGAATGTTGCGCAAAAATAACCTGATGTGGTTCATCATTAAAAATAATCTTTGTACCGATTTTTAGATCGCTAATTGTCAGCATAATTCAGTCCTTAAAGTCTGAAAGCCTATAACTAACTTATCTTTTGACGTATGGCATTAAAGCCATGTAGCGGGCTCGTTTGATCGCTTCTGCTAAGCGACGTTGATGGCGGGAACATACACCGGTATCATGGCCAGCCTTCATTTTTGCCCATGCGGTAATGTATCGGCCTAAAAGATTGGTATCTTTGTAGTCGATGTCGTCAATTTTTTTCTTGCAGAAATAGCAATGTTTTTTTACGTTTGAAAATGTTTTTTTCATAATTTAATCCTTAAATTTCAGAAATTGGCTTTTGCCAATTATTTTTACTTTCTGTAAAATTCCGTGCCAAGTGGTAGCTTGGCCATAATTTACCTTATTTAAAATGGAATATCGTCTAGGTTGATTTCGTCTAACTCGTCAGATTTTCCGCCAGCTGGCGGATTCTTGGCTTCTTTCTTATCTTTTTTAGGTGCGTCAGCAGCTTTTTCTTCGATCGGAAATTCTTCCATGTCTGGAGCAGAAGGAACAGCTTCGCCGGCAGCGCCTTTTGGCGTTAAGAAAATAATATTTTCAGTAACGATTTCGGTGCGGTTTTTCTTACTGCCATCTTGGCCTTCCCAACTTCTGGTTGAAAGGCGGCCTTCGATATAAACTTTGTTGCCTTTTTTTAAGTATTGGCTGGAAATTTCGGCAAGCTTGCCCCAAGCCACAACATTATGAAATTCTGTTTGATCCTGGGTGGTGCCGTCTTTGTCTTTCCAGCGGCGATTAGTGGCGACGGAAAAGGAGGTTACGGATTGACCGTTTGGAGTGGATCGCATCTCGGGGTCGCGGGTTAAATTGCCAACGATTTGAGCACGATTTAAACTAAACATATTTCTCCTTTAATCCTTTAATAATTCGTCTAATTTTTTATCTAATTCTTTTAAGCGATCTTCTTCTGATTCGGTTTCTTCTTCTATTTCTTTAACTTCTTTTGAAGCTTTCTTTTCAACTGGAGCTTCGATTTTTTTGGCTTTCGTGACTTTCTTTGGTTCGGCTTTTACGACTTCTTCTTTGACCTCAACTTCAACCTTTGGCTCTTCTATGATAGTTTCTTTGATTTCTGCTGGTGCGGCAATTTCTGCAGGTGCGGCAATTGCGATAGGAGCTGTAATTTCTGCTTGCTCAACTTCGGCTGCCACTTCTTCCAACGCCTTCATTGCCGATGGCTTTTTGGTCGTAATAAGAAATCGCAGGATCTCTTCGGTTAAAGTCAATTTGCGGTTTAGATCAGCAAATTTTGACGGATCCAACTCGAAAAGAATCGTAGTGTAAACACCGCGAGTTTCTTTTTGGATCGGATAAGCAAATTGTCGTTCGCCAATTGAGGAGATTCCCAAGATGTGGCCGGAAAAATTATCCAACACATCTTTAACTGGTTTTTCACCCAAATTTTCACGGGTGATAAACGTGATTTCGTAATTGTTCATTTGTCCTTTCTGACTGCTATCTGCTTACTTTAAAAGTAAACAATGGAACCGTTGTTGTTAAAAACGGGAATATGCAATCTAGAACGATTCTACCATATATTTTTTTCTTTAGCAATACTTTGATTTAAAAAACCCCGCAGAACGCGGGGAGGGATAGGAGAGAAAGTAAAGAACTACGGGTGGCCAAAATCTCCAGGGCTGCCAACATGACGATCAGGGTTATGAGGACAAGTCTCCGGACGACAGCCTATTTTTCCGGTATTTTGGTAGTGAAATTCGGCAAGCTGCTCGCCAGCTTGGTTGTCGGTTGGGGTTGGTCTCTTCTGGTCTCTATAGGTACAACTCGAATACAGCGAGCATTCGTTACTAGTAACGACGCCAATGTCGCCGTCTTCGCCTTCACCTGACTTTATCATGGCTTACCTCCGAGCGGCAGTGGAATATCCGATCAGAAAGCGATCGAAATGTTTTATATTCCATTATTAAATGATTTGAAAATTTTTGTCAACTAAAAAAGCCTACCTGTTGGTAGGCTTGTCAATATATTATGCGAGCAATTGGAATGCTTCGCAAGTGTCTCTGAAGACAGGAATTCCGATATTCTTGAAACCGAAGTGAGCGAAATTCCTCCGAAAGGCGGATGAATCGGCGGCGATTATAGTGCGGCCGCCATTGCCGCCTTGCCATCGTCTTATGCTAACCACTAATCCGGCGATGCACTCACCGGCACAGCAATCATCGTCGACGATCAAAACGACGTTTTGTTGGGGCGATGCCACCCTTTTAAGTCGTTGGAAGGCTTCAAGCACTGTTTCACAGCCAACCCCGTCATGGCTGATCATCACAATGCAATTTTTGCCGTCGCACTCTATCGCGCATTCTATTCTTTTCCCGAACGAACCAATCATAATATCCTCCTTTTTAGACACGTTCGTAGAATGCGCCAATATTATATACCCGTAGAGATAATTTGTCAAGTGTAATGGCTTATTATTTTACCTTTATATAAAAGTTTGGTATATTTAGTTGTTCTGTTGAGATGGGAGGAACTTAACAATGCCTGATTCATTAGCTCATTTGGCCTTTGATGTACGTGTCACTCGGGGGATTTGAAGTTTTCGATCACTGAGGTCGAACCATATATGAACAAGTAATTTATCGATTTTGAACACCCAGATCTATCTTGGGGAGAGCGTTAGGGCTATTTATTTAGCCCTTTTTAAGTACTAAATTTTTAAGTTTAAAAAAGGAAGAAATTACTTTCTTCCTGTCGTTGAGTCGTCATTAAAAACAGTGATGTTGTTGATGATGGACTGAGGAACGGTAAAATCACCAATTTCTGACTTCACATAAAGAACAATTTTGCTCCCCAGATTAAGTTGGCCTTGACGGTCAAAATATGCCTCGGGGAATTGGACTGAGCCATTACCTTTGACCCGGGTGACGTAGACGCCACCGAACTCATTAGTTTCCGGTTCGTTACCGCCAAAGTACCAGGTCACCTCGTAGTGCGGTGCAAAAGAATGAGGGTAGTATTCCCAGCAAACCAAAGGGTGCATGATCGATCGGAATTGCTGTGTCTTGACTTCGATGTCCTGCTGGTGATCTTGAAGAATCTTTTTCTTCTTGTTGCGATAGACATTGAACTTTTCGCGGTTGTCGGGAAAAAATGAAAACAAGTAGTCGAAGAACCTATCCAACGCAAAAATACCGATTAGCACCATCAAGATAACCATGCTTCTTCCGAACGTATGGAGGCGGTTGAGAATACTCGAAAACAAAAACAATCCGAAGAGGAATAAAGCCGCCTCAATAATACGGACTACAATTTCCAGTGCATCCGATTTGTATAAAGTGGGTTTGACAGGCAAAACCGGCGGATCAATTTGCTTTGTGATCTGCAACGAAATCACCCCCTTATGTCAACATATTAAACCTCAAGAGTGCAAAAATCAAGGCGTGTTTACAGGTTTGAGTACTTAAACGTTAAATTTGAATAGAACGACGCCGCCTCCGCCAGCTGGCGGATTGCATCATTTAAACATTGAACTTAAAGATTACGATATCACCATCTTGAACGATATAGTCCTTACCTTGGGTTTTGACCAACCCTTTTTCTTTAGCGCCGGCCCAGCCATTATTAGCGACAAAATCGTCGTATTTGACGATATCAGCCGCAATAAAGCCGCGTTCAAAATCTCCATGGATAACGCCGGCAGCTTGAGGTGCAGTGGCACCTTTTTTAATTGTCCAAGCGCGAGTTTCTTTCTCACCAGAGGTTAGATAGGTTTGTAAATTCAAAACATCATAAGCTTTTTGGGCGAGTACTTCCATGCCTGAATGTTCAATGCCTAATTCGTTTAAATATTCTTGCTTTTCTTCATCCGATAATTCATTTAACTCGGCTTCAATTTTGGTGCATAAAATAATAATATTTGTCATCGCGAGGCCGGAGGCCGCGGCGATCTTTTCAATCGATTGCTTCGTTTCACTCGCAATGACCGGATTAGCGAGTTGTTTTTCAGAAACATTAAAAACATAGAAAACCGGTTTTAGGGTCAGAAGGCCGAGTTCCTTGATAGCTGCAGCATCATCCTCATCTAAATTAGTTTCTCGAGCCATCCTGCCCTCGTCAAGCAAGACTTTGATCTTATTTAAGATCTCAGATTGTTTGATCGCTTCTTTGTTGCCAGCTCGTTTGTCTTTCTCCAAAGATTGTAACCGTTTCTCAACAGTTTCTAGATCTTTAATTGCTAGTTCTGTTTCAATAACTTTGATATCGGAAATTGGGTCAATTTTATTGGCCACATGAACGATTTTTTCGTCTTCGAAAACTCGAACGACTTCGCAGATGGCGTCGGTTTCACGGATATTAGCTAAAAATTTATTGCCCAAGCCTTCGCCTTTGGAAGCGCCGGCAACTAATCCGGCGATATCGACGAATTCTACAATGGCTGGAACAATCTGGGCCGAGTGAGAAATATCGCTTAAAACTTTTAGCCTTTTATCAGGTACTTCAACTACACCGACGTTTGGGTCGATGGTACAAAATGGATAATTGGCGGCTTGCGCCTGCGAATTTTTGACTAAGGCATTAAATAAAGTGGATTTACCCACGTTTGGTAGACCCACAATGCCAATGGATAGGCTCATAAAGTCATTATATTCTTTAAATTAAAGTTTTTCAACCAGTTAACCAACATTCGAAAAAGATTAAAAAACCGCCGAAGCGGTTATGCGCCGGCGGGATGGTTATGCTAAGGAGTCTTTGATGGTCTGCAAAAATATGCTAAAAGTGTCGAACATGACGGAATCGAAAGCGATATTGCAGCCAGCCACTAGAAGGGAGTTATTAAGATCGCCTGAATTGGCTATCATTAGTCCGAGAAAGCCATTTTTGGCGGTTTCCTCAACTAATGCGATTGTGGTTACCAGCTCGTAATTTAGCTCTGATAGTGGGACTCTGCCGTCGAAGACAATGATTTTTAGAGAAGCGAAATGTTCACTGATGATTCTTTTTGCGCTTTCTAAATTTAGCGCGACAGATATTTCATTAGCAGGAACTCCAATTTCATTCTCAAATATGTCTTTCATTAATCTAAGTTTTGACTTTTTATCTTCAATAATCAGGATTTGCATAGATCCTCCTATTATCATTCTAGCTGTTGGTAAACTCGGAAATAAATTCCTCTGGTTGGCCAGTTGGTATGATGAAATTTATGCTCAGCCCATCTTTTCAAGTTATATTTCAATATAGTTATGGCATGGCGTCGGTTTTTGCGGCTTAACCCGTATTTACATAAAACGTGTATAAACATATAGGATGGAATAGAAAAGGCGATTAGGAAGTTCACGACGTCTTCACTGGAAAGCTTTTTTGGTTCAACTTGAATCAATTGAGGGATCGCTTTTTCTCTGGACAGGAAAAACACCAACTCTTTTTGATTAAAATCCCGATCGATCTTGGTCAGCGGAATGTGAAGCTTTTGAATATATTTTTGAAGATTGCTGGCATTATCGATAAATTTCCCTTGTTTACACTGATAGTAACAATCTTTTGCAAGATATTTATGTGTTTCCGGAAGACTTAAACCTGGGCAGATATCTGAAAGTTCACAGTGTTGAATGGCTTGGGCTAGAAGTTTAGCATTAAAATTCAACTCACCTCGGTGGCAAGCAGCTAGCGCGGAATGACCCATTTTACGCCAAATCTGATAATTTTCGCTTTGGCGGACCGATTGGCTAAAGTGATTTTCGTGTTGAATCTTTGCAATGTCGATCGTTTCAGCAGTAAGAGGAGTGGATAGAATTAGCAAGAAAATAACTAACAGACGCTTTTTCATGTCATCCTCCTTCCGCAGCTAATCTTTGCAAACAGATTGGTTATCATCAAGAGACGATAACTTATACTGCAAAAAATTGTTAAGCTGCGAGTAAAAATTGTAACATAATAATAAAAGTGCTTTTTTGTGTTTTTCTACAAAGAAGTGAAAGAATAATTGATCTCTATATATATTAAAAAACCGCCAGATGGCGGTTGAGATAAAATGACAAATGGGGAAAATGACTCACTAAATGCGGTCAAAGAGCCGGCAGTCTTTTACGGCTGCTTCATCACCCTTTTCGAGTTGAGTGATCTGAGAAACCTTTCCCCTGTAAAAAACTTCCCTGCCACTGTCGTCGGTGAAAATGGGTAGGTCTTTGCCAACGACGATTGGCCAATTCCTGTCGCCCTCTTTGGGTCGACAGTTGAATGGTTCGTGATATCTTCTGTAGTCCTGATGCTGAAAAACCAGTTCAGCACCGATGCCGACATAGAGGTAGTAAGTGTAGTTGGCGACATCGCTCTCGTGAGTCTCGACGCAGAAAAGCTCCCCAATATCCCTTACGCTTATTTCTGTAATGCCCGTTATCATCTCAAATCCTCCAAAAAGTAGAGTCCGGACAAAGCGATTGTAGCAAACAAAAACCTGAAATCAAATTTTTGTCAAGAGGTTAACTGAAGAGTAAATCTTGGAATTTTCTTATTGCTATGTTAATCTGTCACTAACAGTGAGTAAGGGGAGATTTCTTAACGCGCTGAGCAGGAGGAAAATATTGTTAGGTGTAATCAGGGGTAAAGCAGAAGAGATTTTGGAAAAGTGTAAGGCAATGATGGTTGGATTGCACGTTGTTTACACATCTGGCAAACATGGTCAGATTTATGTCAACAAAGATGCGGTGTATCCGCATACCCACGACATCGCCAAGCTGGGGCAATATATTGCCGCGATAGTGGACGACAAGAGCATAGATGTGGTCGTTGGCCCAACTGTTGGCGGCGTAATTCTTTCTCAGTGGGTCGCTTATCACCTTTCAAATCAGTACGGTCGAGAGGTGTTAGCGGTTTTCGCTGAGAAGAATCTACAGGCGTTCTATAAAGGAGCAGCTGGCGCTCACGTCATCATCACTCAAGGATCTGCCACCAAGAAAGTGACAGAAGTATTGCCAGGCCAAACTGTCCTGATCGATGATGGGACAATGATCTTCAAGCGAGGCTATGACAAGCTGATTGTCGGGAAACGCGTGTTGGTTGTCGACGATATTTTGACAACTGGCGGCACTATTGCCAAAGTGATCAGTGCTGTCAAAAAGATTGGCGGTATCGTAGTGGCCGCTGCCTGCATGACAAATTGCGGCAAGGTGACCGCTGAAATGATCGATGCCCCTAACCTTACTAACCTAATTGAGGTTGATATGGAATCCTACGAAGCAGCGGATTGTCCGCTTTGTAAAGACGGCGTTCCTATTACCAAATAGGTCGGTAAGGGCAAGGAATATTTGGAGGGCAAGTCTACTATCTAACAGTCAAATACAAGCGGTTTCTCGCTGAGAGCCGCTTTTTAAATTCTTGACAAAATATTTATTTTCTAAGCAGTAGAGTACTATTAATGTAGAGTCCGAACGAACCTTTATAGGAGGCATGAAGATGCTTGCTAGCGTAGGAACAGGGGGCTTCTTTCGGGGTTCTATAGTTGCAAGAGATGATCACGGTGTTTATGTTTACCCAATCCGTCGGGATTGGGAAAAACGTAATTCTAAGGATCACAAACGCTCTCATACTGTAAGGATGCGTATTCAGCAAATCTTAGGTCCTTTCGAGAACCAGTTTACAGAAATTGCAATCGGTGAAGTTGTGACAAATGCATTTCGGCATGGATTTGGTTTGGTAATTGTAGTCATTTCTATTGTCGAAAATCATTATACAGTTACAGTGAGTAATACGGCTTATGAACAAGTTGAGAAGGAACCTAAGCTACCTGAGCGCCCAGTCGACTGTGAAAACGGTGGGATGGGGAGAACGATTCTTCTTAATCTCGCTGATTACTCAGAGGCACAAATTGGCCATATCTTTGCGGCTAATCTTACAATCTAAATCTAATAGTACTGCAGGGCGTTCGGCGCCCTTTTTAAATGGAAATAGATCGTTTTTTTGGGGAAAAATACATGTTATATTAAACTCAAGGAGTAAAATATGTCAAGAGAAAACGGACAACCAGCTTTTGGTTTTGAAGAGGATCCAGTTTGGCGTGCTCAAATGGAAGCGGAAGATGAAAAGAAATTGGTGCGCAAACCAAAGTCAAATGAAGTTGAAATGGATGTGTTTTTAGAAGAAACAGTAGAAGCAAGAGACAAAAAATTGGATGAAGTGTTGGAAGAAGAAGCGAAAAAACCTAAGCCGCATGTTAAGACTGCCGAAGACATAATCGCTGATTTCTATCGAAATCATCCAAAAACTTAATCGTCTTCCTGTTGATGGTTTTGGCGTTTACCATGAAAAGCTTCATGCACATCTTGCAGATGTTGATCGGTAACATGGGTATAAATTTGTGTTGTTGTGATTGATGAATGGCCTAGCAGTGATTGAACTGCGCGTAAGTCGGCCCCATTCATTAAAAGGTCAGTAGCAAAACTATGGCGCAAAACATGAGGCGTCACATCTTTAGTTATGACAGCTTCGGCGGCATATTTTTTTATCATTCTTTGAATCGAACGGGACGTAATTCGTTCTTCTTTTGCAACAATATTATCGTTGGGATGATTAGTGTGGCCATAACCAATAAATAAATAGTCAGATGGGTCGTGTCGCACAGCGACATATTTTTTTAAAGCTTGGCGAGCAATTTCATCCATAAAAACTACGCGAACCTTGCCGCCTTTGCCTTTAACCGAAAATTCCTTTTTTTCCAAATTGATATCATCTTTTTTTAAATTGGCGACTTCTGAAACACGTAGCCCGGTAGAAAAGAGTAGAGTTAAAATTGCCTTATCGCGAACACCTTGAATTGTACTCAAGTCAGGCTTTGAAAGTAAATTATCAAGTTCATCTACCTCTAAAAATGTTATTTGTCGACCATCGCTTTTAGCCAACTCAATTTGATTGGCATCCAAACTTTTAATGCCTCGGCGGTTTAAAAATTTTAAATAAGATCTGAGTGCGATTAAATAATAATTCTGAGTTTTTTTAGAGATTACTTTTTCTTTACGATTTAGGTTAAGTCGATATTTTCGGACAATATCCTGATCAATTTTTTCTGGGTCTATAATTTCGTTTTGCTTGGCAAAACCCGCAAAATCTCTTAAATAACGGTCGTAGTTTTTGACCGAGGCGAGAGACCGCCCTTTTTCAATTTCCATATATTCTAAAAAATCGATAATGCTAGACGAGATAGTCATAAAACCCTCCTTTAATTGGCTTGGATTTTGCGATGAAATATTAATTGCGTTGCAAAATCCAAGGGTGTTTAGCGACAATTTGTAAAAAGTGTTGCTCAATGCTTATTTTACGACGCATGGAGTCTGATTGTCAAAAAGAAAGATTGTTGATAAAGTAAAGAAAAGGAGCTTTTGTGGATAAGATCCAAAGTTTAGATTTGAAAGTTTTATTAAAATTGAATCATATTTTTGCTAATTGGGGCTTTTTAAATAAATTTCTTGCCGAATATTTAACTTATTCTTTACCATTGATTTTGATCGCTCTGTGGTTTTGGCCGGAAAATGCGAAGAAAGTGGCATTAAGAGCCGGTTTTTCGGTGATTTTAGCCTGGCCAATTTTAGCGTCAACGATCGGCAAGTTGGTTAATCGGGACAGACCGTTTAATTCCGGAGGCGTTCAGGAATTGATTTTTCACCGTCCAACGGTTTCTTTTCCGTCAGATCACGCAGCTGCGTTGTTTGCTGTTGCGATGTCATTTTATCTGTCCGGTTACAAAAAGCTTTCTTATGCAATGTTTGCAATTGCTGCGGTTACTTGTTTTTTCCGAGTCGCAACCGGTATTCACTGGCCAACAGATATTTTAGCCGGTGTTGTAGTTGGACTTCTTTCCGCTTGGATAATTAAATTACTTGATGAATATTTGGATGTAGCCTATAACTGGTTAATCAATATCGCCAAAAAAATTAGATTGGCGTAGGATATCATGAAAGAAAACGTTAAAGGTAAACAATTTAAAACTTGGGAAGATTTCCTTGCCTTTGGCATTTCGGCGATTTTTAGCCCATATGTCGTAGCTGTTCTTTTTGTAGTGTTATTAACTTATAACTATTCACAAAATCTTTCGCAGTTTTTACCCTGGGTTTTAACCTTCCTAGTTTTTGGCATCATCATCCCTGGAATATATGTTTTATGGCTTATGGAAACAGAAAAAATTCACGACATTCATATTTCAGATAGGAATGAGCGAAAAATACCTTTCTTAATTGCCGGGATTTCTTCAACGATTGGCGCAGTATTATTAATTATTTTAGGCGCTGCCCGTCCAGTGATCGTTATGGCTGTAACTTATGCTGTTAATGCCTTGGCTGTAGCTGTTATTACTGCCTATTGGAAAATCAGTATTCACATGGCGCTATTGACCTCTATTATTACGGTCGCTGTAATCTTGTTCGGATATAATTTTGCTTGGTTTTACTTTTTGCTTCTTCCGTTGGCTTGGTCCAGAGTGCATCGAAAAAAACACACTATCTTACAAGCGTTGGCAGGATCACTACTCGCTTTTATATTAACTGCCGTAGTTTTTTGGGGTTTTAAATATTTTTAAAGGAGGTTTTTCATGGCTTCAGCGATATTAGGAGCGGTTGCATCTTGGATTATGTCAGTAATTTCGAGCTTAGGCTATGGCGGTGTTGTTCTGTTGATGGGAATCGAATCAGCTAATATTCCTTTGCCAAGCGAAATAATTATGCCTTTTGCCGGTTTTTTGGTTTCTAAAGGAGAATTGAATTTGTGGTTGGTGGGACTCGCCGGAGCAGTCGGCTGCGCCTGGGGTTCGGCGTTATCTTATTGGGTTGGCGCAGTTGGCGGCAGACCTTTAATTGAAAAATATGGTAAATATATTTTGATTTCTCATCATGATTTAGATTTGGCCGACGGCTGGTTTAAAAGAAGAGGCGAGATGACGGTTTTTGTCGGTCGGCTTCTTCCGGTTATACGAACATTTATCTCTTTCCCGGCCGGTATTTCACGCATGCATTTTGGCCGATTTCTTCTTTACTCGTTTCTAGGTTCTCTCCCGTGGTCCTTAGCCTTGGCTTACTTTGGTAAAGAATTAGGCGATAATTGGGAAAGTCTTCGTGGTTATTTTCATGGGTTGGATTGGGTTATTCTCACCTTAATTATTGTCGGCATAGTTTGGTACGTTAGAAGACATTTAAAACAACGCTCTCAGTAAATAATTGTTTATCAAAAAACCGGAGAAATCCGGTTTTTTGATATTAATTATCGATCAGCTTATCTGATCTAATCGATCAGCATGTCATCTGGTTCTGGATGACCAGAAACCGCTGAACCGCCTGAGTATTGAGCCGGGTTTGGCTTATCGTCTGGTTCGACTCGACTATTGTCACTGCGCGAAGTGTCTTTGTCCTCTTCCTCTTCGTCGTCAATAGTGTGAACATCAATCATAGTCGTAGGCTTAGTAGCCATAATCTCAGGCTTGGTAGCCATAGTTGTTGACGATTTGTCTATTGGGGAAGTAGGAATTGCATTATTAACAACCGGTGGCATTTTTAAAGTTGTATTATTCTCTGCAGGCTTTTCGACTGGTTTAGGTGAAATAACTTGGCTTGGAACAGGAGGAGTGGAAGGAAATGAACTAAGTGGTGCGGTTGGAGACGATACTGGTGTTTGTGGGGGATTAGGATGAAATTCTGGTTTAGGTGCTTCATGATGTTCAATTGGCGGTGTTAGTGGCATCGGAGCCGGTTTCGGCGGCATTGGCGGCGGCGTAAAGGGTTTTGGTCGTACCGGTGGTGGAGTAAAAGGTTTTGGTGGAGCAGGTGGAGTTGGATGAGTAACTGACGAAGATAGTGGAGTATTTTGCGGCGTTGGGGTGAACGATGAAACTGAAGGTGTAGATGTTGTCCTCGTTGGCTCGTGTTTTAACATTTCAGGTCGGCCAACTTTAGCCGGGTTCTTTTGAATTTCTTGTTCAACATGACTGGTGTTTACATTGCCGCCGGTGATTTGTTCTAAATATTTAACATCAACAATTGCCACAGCCGGCTTACCGCCCTTGGTTAAAACATAAAGCTTGTCTTTCTGAACTTCATTTACGATCTGCGAAAAATGATCCCTTGCTTCCGTAAGCGGGATAATGTTGGAAAGCGTTACTCGAAGCGGATTGTAAGCCATAAAAACCTCCTTGTGGGTTGAAAGCTAAAAAGATTAAAGCTAATTTTTCAGGACATTTTAGTCTCTTTTTGCTTTCGTTTAACTCCTTAATAATGTACAGTTTAATCATATAATCCCTCGCTAAAAAAAGCAATTATTGAGGGAAAAAATCAGCATTTTCCTGGCTATTGACACTTAGGCTAAAAAAGCCCAAAATGAACCTGTTATAAGACTTGACTTTTGGCAATAGATGTGTTATACTGTATAGTTTTGAACCTTAAAAATCGAATTCCCAACCTGGAGAACGGCTGCAAAGTTAGGTGTTTTCCAGGGTGGGAAATCGAAAAAGCGATGGGGGTAGGGTATGTTCATTTTCCTAACGTTTATGGCATTAATGCTATTTATTGTAAGAATTGAGCGTAAAAAGGATTGCGGTTTTGGTTTTTGGTTTGGTACAACTCTTTTGTTAGTTGGATGTTTCCTCCAGCTTGAGAGTATGCCTGCTGAATATCCGGTTAGCTGGCAACCCGTTCCACAGTATGAGTATTGGGGCTGGATAGTACTTTTCATTGCCGATATAATTCTTTGGCAAGGGAGAACCAAGTCAAAGTCGATCGTCAGTGAAGAAATGCCCAAGTATCTTCCTAGCCGAGATGCATATTGGAAAGAAAGACTTTAATTAACCCCACCAAGAACTAAGAGACAAGGACTAACCTTTCAAAGTTAGTCCTTCATCCCAGACTTTACTTCATTTACGGAAGCAGAATCTGGTGATGGAGGAGGTAGAGTATTGGTTTCATATTATCTGAGCTTTGTTCCGGTAACCCTGAAGGTGATACCGATACTGGTGTGCCTGATAGTTTACGGCACTTGCCTCTATCGATCAATCATTTCCCGGCGTGAGGACCGAGACCGCATTACAGAGAATATTCGAAGACGAAACGGAGGTGAACACAATGATACTAGCGGCAATTTCAACATCGCTGATCACCGTCGTAGTGCTAACCTGTGTAGTATTCGGTAAGGCTGCGGCAGAATTGGTTGCAGAATACGAAGCTTTCTCAGAATCATAATTTCATCTATCGAAAAAGGACCGTTCATACGAGCGGTCCTTTTCAAATACCTAAAACCTCAATACTTGACAATCGCTGAAAATTTTGCTACAATGGTTTAATGCTCAAAAAAAGGAAGGGCAGGAAACTTAAAACAAAAACAAAATTTAAAAAAGGAGAGGAAAATGGAACAAGAAAATAGAGTACCGGTTGCGGAACAATTAGAAGAAATTGAACAAGTTGACGAAGCTATTCAATACACTTTATCCGCCGACGGAACTATTCAGCAAGAAAACGGGATCGAAAACGGTGAAGGTTCGGCCTTAAAGTAAGATTTCCAGCCAAGCTGAAAATCTGCGGATTTCTCCACTAAAAATAAGATGGAAAATATAAAAGCCAGCCTTCGCTCAAGTAGGGCAAAAAAAGACGCTTATCTCACGAACAGCGCCTTTTTTTGTTAAAAGAAAATACTACCGGCTTTAGCCGGTGTGTGCGTTTTAAAGCATTGATTTAATCTGTCATTCTCGAGTCGGATTGTAATCCGACATCGGGAATCCAGTTTATGGCCTTGTTTTTGGATTCCAGATCTGATATTACCATTCAGTCTGGAATGACAGGGGAGAAGAGAATACTTTTCGCCGGTGATTAGCCGGCAGGTTAGATACCACCAGCATCGCTGGTGGTTATCATGTAGGATATTTGTATAAATTATTGATTGAAAATATAAATTTATTGAGGTATATTGAAAATGCGAACAAAAAATATTTTAGAATGTGAGCATATAAATGTTAGATTATTCAATCAAAAAACTGGACAATGGTTTAAGAGTAATTACGGCCCCACTTAAAAATACCAAAGCGGTTAGTCTTTTTATTTTAGTTGGTACCGGTTCCAGATTCGAAAATAAAGAAAATAATGGTATTGCGCATTTTCTAGAACACATGTTTTTTAAAGGCACAGACAAACGTCCGAATACAGTGGATATTGCTCGAGAGTTAGATTCCGTTGGGGCAGGTTTTAACGCTTTTACAGGGGAAGAATACACTGGCTTCTATATCCGTGCTGAAAGTTCTCATTTTGATATGGCGCTGGATGTTTTATCCGATATGTTGCTTCATTCAAAATTTGACGAAACGGAGATCACCAAGGAAAAAGGCGTGATTTTAGAAGAAATAAACATGATTAAAGATGTGCCGCAGGCACAGATTGAATATGTGATGAAGGATCTGCTATACGGTGACACGCCGTTGGGTCGAATGATCACTGGCGTGCCGGGGACTGTGACAAAATTCGATCGCAATACGTTTGTTGAATTTAAAAATAAATTTTACCACCCGGAAAATATTGTCGTTGTGGCAGCAGGAAGTAATGGGGAAGCCTGGAATGAGAAAATTGAAAAAGTTTTCGGCGCTTTACCAAAAATGGGTACGGTCGTCGAAGAAAAAGTAACAGAAGCTCAAACAGAACCCAAGATTAAAATCGAAGAAAAGAAGACTGACCAGGCTCATTTTATGTTGGGTTTTCGGGCGATAAAAAGAACAGATTCTCGCCGTCCAATTTTGAAAGTTTTGAACAATTTAATGGGCGGAACAATGTCTTCGCGACTGTTTATTGAAGTGAGGGAGAAGCGCGGTCTTTGCTATTATGTTTCGTCAGATATGGCGGATTATATCGACACTGGTTTCTGGTATGTAGGCGCCGGAGTTGATATTAAAAGAATCGAAGAGGCGATCGAAGTTATTTTGAAAGAGTTTGAAAGACTCAAAACTGAAGATATAACCGACGAAGAATTGACACGGGCTAAAGAAAATATGAAGGGGCATTTATATTTAGGGTTAGAAGAATCGATGTCAGTGGCCCATTTCTTAGCCGAGCAGGAAATGTTCTGGAATAAAATCGATGATCCAGATCAAGTCGTAGCGCAAACGCAGAAAGTGACCAAGGAAGATGTGAAGAATTTGGCCAATGAGTTTATGAAACCGGAGAATTTGAATTTAGCGATCATTGGACCATTTGAGAATTCGCCAGTTGGCGAAGAAAAATTTATGAGTTTATTAAAAAAGTTTAAATAAAAAACGAAATCGCCTCGAGATATCTTTTGCTTTCGGCCTCCCACGCCAAGCCCTGTCTCGAATTTCATTCGGGACGCCGGCCTTCGCAAAATACATCCCTTCAGCGATTTCTGACGAGGAGAGAAATGCAGAAAGAACGCACACTTGTTTTTATAAAACCTGAGTCAATTCAGCGTCATTTGATTGGTGAATTCGTTTCAAAATTCGAAAGACGGGGTTTGAAATTAATCGCTAGTAAAATGGTGGCGCCGACAAAAGAACAGGTTGAAAAACACTATCCCGATGACGAAGAGTGGTATGTCTCTTCAGGCACCAAGACACTTGAAAATTACCAGGCCAGAGGAATCGACCCGGGAATGGGCCCGATCGATTTAGCGAAGAGAACTCGCCGCCGCTTGATTGAACATTTAGTTGACCGCCCGATTATTTTGATGATCTGGGAAGGTCCACACGCCTGTGCATTAGGCAGAAAGACCGCCGGTGCAACAAATCCTTTGCTCGCAGATATGGGCTCAATCCGTGGCGACTACAGCACTGAAAGTTATGAAATGGCTGACGATATTGAACGCGCAATTCATACCTTAGTTCATGCTTCAGGTTCAGCTGATGAAGCGGAAGCAGAAATCAAAATTTGGTTTACGCCAAGTGAAATTTTAAATTACGATCTAGTTACAGAAACCGTTTTGTACGAAAAAAATTGGGGAAAAATTAAGAAATAATTATTGAGTAATTATGGTAACAAGTCTTTATGTGGCGCCTTTTGTGGTTGCAGCCTTAATCTCTGGCGGCTTAACCTATTCGGTAATCAAAGTGGCGCAAAAATTTGGGTGGGCTGATTTTCCTTCACCTCGTAAAGTTCACACTACGCCAACACCGCGATTGGGTGGAGTAGCGATTGTGGTGGCTTTTTTGTGCTTGGCGATTGGCTATAATTTAGTATCAACCCGTTTAAACTTTGGCTCAGCCCATATTTTTATGTTTGATAAAAAATTATTCGGAGCACTCCTCGGTATTTTGATTTTATTGGTTATTGGTGTCGTTGACGATATACGCGGGATGAAACCCTGGCAAAAATTAATCGGACATTTTTTGGCGGCGGCGATGGTGGTGGCGTTTGGCGTAAGTACGAATTACATTCGCCTGCCTGGTGGCTTACATGTTGAACTCACTAACCTTGTTTATCCAATAACATTATTTACACATACATATCACTTTGTGGTTTTTGGCGATCTGTTAACTGTTTTTTGGATTGTGTTAATGATTAATACGATGAACTTCTTAGATGGATTAGACGGCCTAGCGTCTGGTGTAAGTTTAATAGCCGGCATCGCCATCTTCTTTTTAAGCTTATCTTTAGGCCAGCCGGCGGCAGCGCTACTTGCGATTATATTTTCAGGCGCTGTTTTTGGTTTTTTACCTTGGAATTTTAATCCGGCCAAAATTTTTATGGGGGATTCCGGCAGCATGTTTCTGGGTTATATGCTCGGAGTGTTATCGGTAATTTCCGGTGGAAAACTAGCCACTGCTTTTTTGGTATTAGGCATACCGTTACTTGATGTCGTTTGGGTGGTCTTACGCCGTTTAACTCACGGAAAATCGCCGTTTGTGGCCGATAGAATGCATCTTCATCACAGGTTATTGGCAATTGGTTTTTCTCAGCGTCAGGCAGTTGTTATCTTGTATTTCGCGGCTGCCGCATTTGGGGTCGTGGCAGTTCTTTCTGGTACGGAAGAAAAAATTCAAGCGCTATTTTGGTTATTGGGAATTATGGCCATATTAATCATTGTATTACTTATTCTTCAATGGAGAAGAGGGAGGACGAGTGTTCAAGAGTAAATCATGCCAGCGAGCGTTTTTTATTGCAGTAATCGCAGTACTAATTTTAGGCACAATTTTGCCATTCTTTACAGAATTGTGGTAATAAGGAAAAAATGGAAAATATTTCGATTCGCGTTTTGACCGAAATTATAATGCAACAAGCAAAAGAAAAAGGATTCGGAACAAAGTCGGAAGATATCAATGTGGCAGAGAAAATAGCACTGATACATTCAGAAGTATCAGAAGCATTTGAAGCCTATCGCCATAAGAATATCGATGGCAAAGACGGGTTCAAAGAAGAGCTAGGTGATGCAATTCAGCGAATTTTGCACCTATGCGGTGTTTTAGATATTGATATAGAAAAAAGTATTTTAGATAAGATGGAAAACAATAAAGATCGTTCTTGGAATTGGGACAAGATGAACGAGCAGCACACAAAGCAAGCTTAATTGGAGGGGTAATGGCAGACAAATCAGAGATCACCGATATCTCAGAAGAACTAAGCGACGAGCCAATCGATGATGAGGGTTACGATTTAGAGGATCAACGTGGTGATGAGGAAATTATTTTGGTACGTCATCAGCACCCTTGGGTTCTGGCTAAAGCGGGACTGATTTTAATAATTTTAACTGGAGCGGTCGTTGCCACCTTTTTAGTTTGGAAAACGGCTTTAGCTAGCTGGATAGTTCTTTCGGTGGCCGGATTGATCATAATTTTGTACGGATTCTTACGAGGCTTTCTCTATAAAAACTCAGTTTTTGTTATCACTAATCAAAGAGTGATCAACGTTTATCAGGGTTCTTTGTTTAATCGAATCGTGCAGGAGGTCGATTTGGATAATATCTACAATATGACATACAAGATTGAAGGTCCGATGGCGAGTTTATTAAATTACGGCACGATTGAGTTAACGACTGAAGGCGATTATACAGATTGTATTAAGGTTAAAAACATCGAAAACCCATATTTTGTCCATAACAAAATATCCGAAATGCGCAAGAGAGCACTCAAAAAATAAAATATTATTTTAAATGTTGGTCGATCTTTGCCTTATCGAAACCGACGATTACATCGTTGTCGATTTTGATAACAGGCACGCCCATTTGACCGGAAAGGTCAATCATTTCGTGGGCTTTTTCATGGTCAAGAGAAACATCAATATCTTCAAAATCGATGTTTCTACTTTTGAAATACTGCTTTGCTTGAACGCAGTACGGACAGGTTGGAGTAGAATAAACTTTTATTTGCATTTTTACTCTTTTAATTTAAATTAAAAAAATACGAAAATCTGATTACATTATAACATTCTTGAATCGGAGAATTTTCGTATTTTTTTTACTAATAAATTAAGCGTATTTTTCGGCCATATCACCGATAAAAGGAAGCTTGTACTTTTCACCGCTGTAAGATTTGATCATCATGATAATCCAAATAGCGAAAACGCCAAGATTAAACAGCCAAGTCAATAAAAAGATGAAAGGCAAAGCAATTGAAATCACAAAGAGAAGAGCCAAGATTACGGCTACGGCTATACTTAAAAAGATCGATTGCATGGCATGAAAGCGAACGAACTTATCTTTGCTAATAGCGTAAAAGACAATGCCCCCGACAAAACCAATTAAGTAGCAAAGCAAAGCGGAAACTTTAGGGTCGAGACTGTTTTGAGATGGTGTGTGGTGTTCTTCCATAAACCTCCTTTTGTCCAAATGGACTTATTTTTTGTGATAGTATCACTAAATTAATTTTACCATAGATTGAATCTAAAAGATTGTCAAACAGTTAGTCAAAGATAATTTTCCCATTAGGTAATAAATCTTTTAGCTTTTGCAACATTGTGTAGTCGCGCATGACTTTAGCTTTAGTTTGGACTTCAGTAAATCCACCGTTTTGCGCTACCTTTAAGATGACTGCTAACTCGCCGGGATAGTTAGCCAAAATTTCTTTGACTTCGGCTAATTTTTCTCTCGTGGCATCTTTGCTCAAATGGATTAAGAGTCTGGTTGGCTCTGCTGTCTCGACGATTTTTTGATCTTCATCCAAAATATTGATAGATGAAGCAATAAGATTAATCTGGCCGTCTTTGTCGCTAATCCGTCCTTTAACTACCACGATTTTATCGGCAACCCACTTATCCTGATCTTTTTCCAAAACTCTTGGGAAAACTACGGCTTCAATTTTACCCGTTTGATCCTCGATTTGAGCAAAAAGCATCGGATCACCTTTTTTAGTGGTGATCTTTTTAGCCATCGTAATCATACCGGCAATTGTGACCTGATCGTCTTTCTTCTTCTCTTTTAACGTGATAATCGGTGTTCCGGCTTGCATCAATAATCTTTCCAAGCCTTCTAAGGGATGTTCGGAAACATACATGCCCAACAACTCTTTCTCCCATGTAAGTTTTTGTTTTTTATCGGCGGGAGGGACATCGATCAAATGAAGTTCCGCTTTAGGTAAGGCTGTCTCTCCGAAAAGCCCCATTTGATTGGCAGCGGCTTTGTTTTGGTCAGAAATGGATTTTAGAATAATATCGATATTAACCAAAACCCGGTTACGCTCGATTAAGCTGTCTAAAGCGCCGGCTTGTGCCAAGGCCTCGATAATTTTTTTATTTAGAACTTTACCGCCAAGTCTCTGGAGGAAATCAGGAAAATCTTTAAATAAACCATTAGTTTTGCGTTCTTCAACAATAGTTTCGGCGGATTGTTTACCCACATTTTTAATTGATGCCAAAGCGTAACTAATTTCCCAAGTTTCTGGAATAACGCCGAAATCGACAAAGGATTTATTTACGTCTGGCGGAAGTACGGCAATATTCATTCTCTTAGTTTCTTGTAAAGCAAAAGCGACTTTGTCTAAGTCTCTTGCTTGTTCTGAAGTAAGTAGCGCCGCCATGTATTCGGACGGGAAATGAGATTTCAAATATGCGGTTTGATAGGCGACTAAACCATAACTGGCAGCGTGTGATTTGTTAAAACCATAGCCGGCGAAAGTTTCGATTTGAGTCCAAAGATCGATGGCGATTTCTTCTTTCATCCCGCGCTCAATGATTTGGGAGAAAAACTTTTCTTTTTGGGCGGACATTTCTTTGACGATTTTTTTACCAATAGCTTTACGGAATTTGTCGACTTCTTGCCAGTTGTAGCCTGCCAATTCGATGGCGATCATCAAAACGTCATCTTGATAAACAATTAGACCTAAGGAGTTTTTTAGAATTTTTTCCATGCGTGGATCCAAATACTTAATACGCGCCGGATTTCTTTTTCGCATAATATACTCAGGAATAAAAGCCATCGGACCAGGGCGGTAAAGCGCGACCATGGCCATAATATCGAAAATGGTAGTCGGCTTTAATTCTTTAATATATTTGCGCATGCCTTCAGACTCAAGCTGAAAAACGCCAATCGTTTCGCCTCGAGCTAAAAGTTCGAATGCCTTTGGATCATCAATCGGAATATCGTCTAAATTCAAATCGATATTGCGAGTTTTTTTAATAATTTTCAAAACATTTTGAATAATTGTAAGGTTGGCTAAGCCCAAAAAGTCCATTTTAATTAAGCCAACGCCATCTTCGCCGACAGCATGCATTTCGTACTGTGTGACAATTCGGCCACCCTTGTTATCACGCATTAGCGGCGTAAAATTAGTAATTTCTTCAGGAGCGATCACGATGCCAGCGGCATGAACCGAAGCGTGTCGAGCACAGCCTTCAAGTCTGGCGGCTAGATCAAGAGTTCGTCTGGTGTCTGGATCAGTTTCGTATTTACTTTTTAATTCTGCAACCAAATTTATTGAGTCTTTGATGCCGATATAGTGAGTTTGGGTCGAAAGGGGAATTAGCTTGCTTAAATAATCACCAAAATCATAAGGGAAACCCAAGACACGGGCGACATCACGAATCGCGGCTTTTGCCGCCATTGTTCCAAAAGTACAGATTTGAGCGACACGGTCGGCGCCATACTTTTCCGTCACATAAGCAATCAAATCATCACGGCCTGAGTCAGCGATATCAATATCAATATCAGGTGCAGATGGGCGAAAAGGGTTTAAAAAACGTTCGAACGGCAAGTTGAAATCTAGCGGATTTAATTTTGGTGCAGTGATCCCTAAGGCAAACGAAACGCAACAACCGGCGGCCGAACCTCTGGTATTAGTTGGAATTTCATGTTCCTTGGCCCAGTGAAAAAAATCCTGAACAATTAAGAAATAACCCAGATAGCCCTTATCTTTGATGACACCGAACTCATAATCAATTCTCTCTTTCATTTCCGGCGTGACTACATCGACGACTTTTGGTAATCTTTCATCAATTAGCTTTCTTAAATAAGTTTCGTAAGTTTCGCCTTCCGGTAGGGGAAAAGGTGGAAATTTAAATTTGCCTAGTTCAATTTCTAAATTGCAGCTCTCGGCAATTTTAACGGTATTTGTTATGGCTTCAGGCGTTTCTTTAAAAGTTTCAATCATTTCTTCCGGTGACCGGAAGGAAATATCAATAAATTCTCCGCCGGCAGTCATGCTCATGCGGTTGGTATCGGAGAGGAATTTACCGGTTTGAATGCAAAGCAAAACATCTTGAGCTTCGGCGTCGTCTTTATTTATATAGTGAACGTCATTAGTAGCAATGAGTCCGATGCCATGCTTTTCGGCTAAATGAATTAAAATCTTGTTGGCCTTTTTTTGTTCAGGAATTTTCGGATGATCTTGTAACTCAAGATAAAAATGATCTTTGTCGAAAATCTCTAAATATTCTAAAAGGGCATCTTCAGCGGCTTTTATGTTGCCGTTTTTAGCGTGCGATGGGATTTCCCCGCCCAAACAAGCGGTTGTGGCAATTAATCCTTCGGAATGTTTTTTTAAATATGCTTTATCGACACGCGGTTTGTAATAATATCCTTCAAGATGAGCGGCAGTTGTAATTTTAAGTAAGTTCAAATAGCCTGCTTCGTTTTGGGCTAATAGAACTAAATGATAAGGCGTTTTATCTATCCCCGGTTCTTTATCGGTCATTTTTCGAGGAGAAACATAGATTTCCACACCGATAATTGGCTTTATGTCCTGTTTTTTACATTCTTGATAAAATTCGATTGCCCCATACATGACGCCGTGATCTGTTAACGCCAAGGTATCCATACCCATTTCTTTGGCACGCGAAACTAGATCGGGGATTTTTCCCAGACCATCTAATAAAGAATAATGAGAGTGAACATGAAGGTGAACGAAATTTTTCATAAAAAATTAGCGATGTATTTATTTGGCATAACGTATATGAATATATTAACATGGGTAAATAAGATTTACTATTTCTTGACAACAGAGGGCAAATATGATTTAATTGAGATATCGTTTGTGAGTTTTTTCTAAAAAATATTTATAAATTTCGCCGTTTGGCGGATTACGAGTTTGGAGTTCAATATGGCACATACAAAAGCCAAGGGTACATCTAAATTAGGTCGCGATAGTCAGGCAAAGCGCTTAGGCGTTAAGATTTTTGGTGGCGCAAAAACCCTCGCTGGCCAGATTTTGATTCGACAACGCGGCAGTAAGTTCTATGCTGGTGAAAACGTCGGTCAAGGCGAAGATGATACTCTATATGCCAAAAAAGCGGGGACTGTTTCTTTCGAGAAAAAAGCAGTCAAACGTTTTTCTGGTATGAAAATTCAAAAGTCTTTTATTTCTGTTAAGTAAATATAAAGCATTCAGATCGAACCTAAGGTCAAGGGGGCCTTGGCTTTATCTGACATGACTGTGGTATAGACCGACACAAGATCGGTCGCACGTTGAAAAACAACAAGGGGAGCAATCTGACAGGAAGGGGGTCTATGCGTCAGCATGGAAGAAAAAATGGGACCGTGACTCGCTTCGTCGTTTAGCATTTACAATGTATTTTGCATTTTACGAACGATGAAGTGAGGAAGATTATGAAGGATGGAATTTACAGTCGAGAAAAATCTGGTTTCTGGATACAGCCAATAAGTCATGGAGACAAAAGCCAAGATCCGAGACAAGGACAAATGATCTCAGACGAGAGGTCAAGAAGGTCAGCCAGTGCGATCACTCAGGTGAACGCAGCGTTTTCAACAAACTACACGAGTTCTAGTGAACTCTACGCAGCCGATGTTGCAGACCATGTACGTAAGTACGATGGTCTGGTCGGCCTTCGACTAAGTAAGTAGATCCTATAGCGATCCAGCGAAAAAGGGGACGGCGATGCGCCGTCCCCTCTCTTCATGCAAAGGGGGTGAAAAAGATGGTCGCAGAAGATGTGATAGCATCTCAACCGATAATTTGCTATGCAGCAAAATCAAGGCGTCTGATAAATCGTGCGCCGATAATTAAACTGCTTCGTGATTATCCGGGTGAATGGCAAGAGGGTTTTGATCCTGGAATGCCTTATAGAATGATAGTATCGGTTGAATCAGACCGAAATATGATCTTTTCTGAAAGTCATTTGCAAAAAGTCCAAGAGACAATCTATTCAATAGTGGAAAGACTACCATCTGAATACAGAAGATCGTATTACTATATTACTAATGGTGTTAGTAAAGATGATGCAATCGATAATTTCGACATTCCCAGAGCGATTGAATATCTGACAATCGCTTCTAGCCGCTTCGTGCTTGATTCGATTCGTTTAAGCCAAGGCGGTGATTCAGTTGTATCATTTCAAGGTACTGTTCTTCCATCGGTCTGGACGAAGAAGAAAGTATCGACCAAGCTTTGGCTGATGCATGACTTGGGCCCGTCTGTCGATCCGCTAGTGATGACCTGCCTTGATTTGGCATCAGAAACAGTTAGTCGAATCTTGGCCGGAACAGAGATGGATTTAGTGTCTGTCCTTGTCCGAAAGGTCGCCCGTTTCACACCGGTGAGAGCCGAGAAAGACATCGAAAAACCTTCGAGTAATTCGTTTTTCTTGAAGTTTATTCGAGCGTTTACTGGACAGGTTATGTCCATATTTAATTAGCGGCGGATTGTAAAAATACGCGATCCGCCGCCCTTATTTCTTAAGGTGTGGACAGAACAATTGAATTGTGTTAAAATTAGTTGTAAGAATAAGAATTTAAAATAAATAAAAATAAGAATTTAATAAAAAATAATAGAGTAAAAATGCAGACAGAAAATTTAATCAAAAAATTCGGCAAGCAAAATGTTCCGGAAATTCGTCCGGGTGACACCATTAAAGTTCATTTCAAAATCACTGAAGGTAATAAAACCCGTATTCAGATTTTTGAAGGTATGTGTATTGGTTTAAAGCACGGTAAAGGCTTAGACGGTTCCGTTAAGGTCCGCAAAATCTCCAGCGGTATAGGTGTTGAAAGAACATTTCCACTACATTCGCCACTTATTACTAAATTTGAAAAAGTTAAATCCGTGAAGGTCTCTCGAGCAAAACTTTATTTTCTACGCGACTTAATTGGCAAAAAGAAAAAGAGAAAGTCTGAAATTAAGAGCTATGGGCTTTGGGAAGAGGCGATGGGAGAAGAAGAAGTCGCCAAAATTGAAGCTGAAAAAGCTAAATTAGCAGAAGCAAAAGCAGCTCAAAAAGCCGAAGAAGAAGCTAAGCTAAAAGATAAATTTGAACAGGCGGTCGCCTCTCATATAGAAGAAGCAACAGAAGAAAAGCCAGCTGAAACTCCTGAAGCTAAGTAAGATCGATCTCGGTTTATTCTTTTATAACTCTATCTCTCGTTAGGAAGAATTAATGACTTTTCAAAGCAAAAGTTTAGGTAACGAAGGTGAAGAACTCGCCAAAGAATATTTGGTAAAAAAGGGCTATAAATTTGTCAAAAAGAATTTGCGGCTTGTTTGTGGCGAAATCGATTTATTGATGGAAGACGGCGATGATCTCGTGATTTGTGAAGTAAAAACAAAAACCAATGATGAATTTGGCTCACCACAAGATATGGTAGATTTTTTTAAAAAGAAAAAGTTGGTTCAATTAGCTAAAGCTCTTTGGCAACTTTATCCTAGTCATTCGGTCAGAATTGACGTGGTGGCTATAAATGTGGAAAATGAAAGCATCACACACATTGTAAATGCGGTCGAGGAATCATAAAATTTAATGGGGAAATTATGATAGATAATGCAGAAGTCCGAACAAGAATTGCACCATCACCTACAGGCTTATTTCATTTTGGTAGTGCAAGAACGGCTTTGTTTAACTGGTTGTTTGCTAAAAAACATGATGGCCGGTTTATTTTGAGAATAGAAGATACTGACCGTGAGAGGTCCACTGAAGAATATGAACTAGACGCTGAAGGAGCACTTTCTTGGCTTGGTTTGGGTTGGGACGAGGGTCCGGAAACACCTGATCTGTATGGTCCTTACCGCCAAAGCGAAAGACTTCCTATTTATGAAAGATTTGCCAAAAAGATGGTGGAAGATGGTTTTGCCTATTATTGCTATTGTACTCAAGAAGAATTAGATAAAGAACGCAAGGAATTGGAAGAAAAAAAGTTGCCGCCTAAATATTCTGGCCGATGCCGTAACTTGTCGAAAGAAGATGCTGATAAGTGCAAAGCAGAAGGTAGAAAACCGGCAATCCGATTTAAGGTGCCGGAAAATAAAACTATCAAATGGAAAGATTTGATTCACGGACCCATGGAATTTGATTCCAATTTGATTGGCGATTTTGTTATCGTTAAACCAAATGGCGATCCGATCTTTTTAATATCCAACATTGTCGATGATGCTGAAATGAAAATTTCCCATGTAGTTCGAGGAGATGATCATTTAGCTAACACGCCAAAACAGTTGATGTTAGCAGATGCAATGAATTTACCAGTTCCAGAATATGGCCATTTGCCAATGATATTGAATCCTGACCGAACTAAAATGAGCAAACGTAAAAATCCGACTTCGATAACTCACGATTTTCGAGACGAAGGATATCTGCCAGAAGCAGTAATCAACTTCATGGCTTTTTTGGGATGGACGCCTGCCCGCAGTGCTTCCAGCACAGCTGATGCAGGCGGGCCTAAGATTAATAAAGAGTTTTTTACGTTAGATGAATTAGTGGGAGAATTTGATTTTTCACAAGTAGGGAAAAGCCCAGCCGTTTTCGACGTGGAAAAACTAAATTTTTATAACGGTTATTATATTCGTCAAATGGAGCTCGGAGAATTAGCAAAAAGATGTTTGCCTTATATGGAAAAAGCCAGTTTAGTTAAAAAAGAAGACGAAAAATTATTAGACGTAATTGGTCTGGTTCAAGAACGAATGAAAAAGCTATCTGAAGCACCAGCGCTGACAGAATTTTTCTTTAAAAAGCCTGAATATGACGCCGAGCTTTTAATTGCTAAAAAATCCACCAAAGAAATAACTTTGAAAGCGCTTGAAGAATCTTACAAAGTTTTAACTGAGGAAGTTGATTTTACTCGTGACTCGATTGAGCAATTACTACGAGCTATGGCTGAAAACATTGGTGTTTCGGCAGGGGAGGTTTTGTGGCCAATTCGCGTGGCTCTTTCAGGCAAAGCTGCCTCCCCGGGTACTTTCGAATTGATTTCATTTTTTGGCAAAAACGAAACATTGGAACGTATTAAAACCGCTATTGATATGCTAAACTCTAAGTAAGATGGCAAAGAAAATTAGTATCTTAGAAATTATGTGCAAACTGCTGTTTGCCGAGGAAATTTCTAAGGATTGTTATAATGAAAAAAATTAGTATCTTAGAAATTATTGGAGACTCTTCTCTTGCTGGCGCGCCGCGTCATCTTTTAGGTATTTTGGAAAACATAGATACGGAAAAGTTTGCGCTTCACTGCATTTGTCCTCCTGGGCCTCTAGCCGGAGAAATTAGAAAATTACATCGACACATCGATTTGGAAGTAATTCCGATGAATGACCGTTTTGATATGGAAGCAATTCGACGTATTAGAAAAGAAATTAAACTGTCTAATCCGCAAATTATTCATGTTCACGGAACCCGAGCTGGTGTCTTAGGGAGACTGGCAGCGATAGGTGCCAATAAACCAGTTATTTACACTGAACATCTTTGGACCAAGCAATTTAAGTTGCAGAGTAAATGGATGAACTTTGTTCACTATAGCGCTAATTGGTTTTTAGATATTTTTACAACATTAAACATTGCTGTTTCGGAAGCTGTAAAAGAATTTATGGTTTCTTCTAGTATTTCTCGTTATGAAAAAGTCAAAGTCATATATAACGGGATTGAGCCTACAAGCCATCAGGCCAAGATTTTTCAAAGTGAACAAGAATTTCTTTTGGCGACCGTCGGGACATTAAATCAGCAAAAAGGAGTTCAGTATTTAATTGGTGCACTTCCAAAAGTCATTAAGGAATTTCCTGGAATCAGATTAGAAATTATTGGTGATGGTGAATATCGTCGACATTTAGTTGACCAGGTAAAAAAGCTTAAGCTTAAAAATTATGTAAAGTTTACCGGTTTTGTTCCTAATCCAGTTAAGTATTTAGAGAAATTTGACCTTTATGTTCAGCCTTCTCTTTCGGAGAGTTTTGGTTTGGCGATGGTCCAGGCAATGGATGTTGGTTTGCCAGTTGTAGCTACCAACACAGGTGGTATTCCCGAAGTTGTGATGGAGGGTAAATCCGGTCTATTGGTTGAGCCATCGAATTCAGAAACGCTTTCAGATGCAATATTGGAAATGTTAAGGCATCCATCAATGGCGAAAAAAATGGGGGAAATGGCACAGAAAGAAGCAAAATTGAGATTTAATATCAAAGATATGATGGTCGAGTTAGAAAGAACCTATGAACAAGTTGTGGCAAATTCTGCTATCTCTCAATAGTTTAAGGAAAGCAGTCGGTTTTGGTAAGTTCATTTCCGCCACTAAATTTAACTTTCATGTCGAAGAAATCAACGATCTTCTCTATGAAAAAGTTTTAGTTTTAGCGCCTCATCCTGATGATGAGGTTTTTGGAATCGGCGGCGCACTTAAAAAACTTTCGAAAAACGGCAGCAAGATCATGGTTGTTTATTTTTGTGACGGATCGGCTGGTACAGACGGAAGAACTAAAAAAGATCCAAAACTTGCAGCAATAAGAAGAAAAGAAGTAAAGAAATCAGCTAAAATTTTAGGAATACGAAAACAAATTTTTTTTGGTTTCGAAGATGGTAATTTAAAAGCTGATAAAATTATAGTTAAAGCGCTCAGCAAGTTGATTGAGGAGTTTAAACCTGATATAATATTTGTGCCTTCTTTTTTAGATAATCACCCCGATCATCGAGCGGTCAATAAAATTCTGATGAGTTTAAATAAACTTGATCAGTATTTGGAAATTTGGGCGTATCAAGTTTGGACCCCGATCTATGTCAATCGCCTAGTTCCAATTGACGAAGAGTTTGAATCTAAAAAACAAGCGATGAGGATGAACGTAAGCCAACTAGAGGCAAGAAATTATGACGATGCAATTTTGGGCTTAAATAAATATCAAGGTGAAATAAATAACGTATCTGGATTTGCCGAGGGTTTTTTTGCCTCAACCTTAGAAATGTATCGAGAACTTTATCGGAAAAGCAATTAATTATTCCGGGATCGTCTAACGGCAGGACACTACCCTCTGAAGGTAGGTATCTTGGTTCGAATCCAAGTCCCGGAGCCAAACAAAAACAAGCCACATGTTGGTTTGTTTTTGTTTTGATCTTGAGCTGAGAACCAAGAAGTGACAAACGTATGACAAAGATTAAAGCTTAATGAAAATATTTTTGAGGTGTGGTGTTAATGGAAGATAAATAGTGTGATAAGAAACGGGGCTTGCAGGTATTGGCAAATATTTATTAAAAATTCCGTTTGGCGGTACGCTGAGCTTATAGAATATTAGAATGACAATCTTGATAGTTTTTTGGCTTTCTTTATTGGTTTAGGGGCAAGTTTTATTTTCGCCGATGCTGTTTTGGTTTTCAAAAAACAAAACTGAAGATTAAAATTGTCTCTTTCTATAATGAAATATGATTTCTGATCTATTAGTATAGCCATGTCAGAGAAGGAGGATGAGATGGCTAATTTTGGTATTGAGATTTCTAAGTATCTGGACATCCCGGTAGTTACTCTTACTGGTGAAATCGATATATCGTCGCTTGAACAGATGGGAGAAAAGGAAAAGGAGATTGGTAATGTTTCCGCTGTGGTTTTTGATCTTTCGAAAGCTACTTACTGCGATTCAATTTGCGTTAAGTGGATAATGTCTTGGTTAATTAATCATAACGTAAATCGACTGATCGTTGTGGTTTCTCCTGATTTTCGAAAGATCTTCAAAATAAGCGAAATGGACAAGTATGTTGCGTTGTGTGACGATATCTCCTCAGCCCATAGCCTCCTCGAAAAATACAAACAGTTCGAAAAACTCGAACAGCCGCCATCCCCATGGCACAACTAACAATCATGCAGCCGCCGGTTCTTAACCAGCGGCTTTTGTTTTTGTAGTATTTGATAGTCAGATTCTGCTAAAGAAGGCTTGATCTATTGACATTTTTTAAAAAAAGAGTACAATATCAAGTGCACGTTAGGAAAGTTCGTTAGTTGTATTACAGGAGGAGACTAATGAAAGGGATGATACCATCTTGGACGGCACTAGAGAACCGAGGCAAATTATATTTCGGTGAATGTGCTCTTTGCGCTGGCAAAGGGCTTCTTCATGAGAAGCTCTGCCATGATTGTATCGATAAAAAAGGCATGGCATATTGTAAACTTTGCCGCGCCTATTATGTTGACCGGGTCAGATCCTGTTATCATCTTTCACGCAAGCAAAGCGTGGAAGATACAGAGAAACTGCTTCGGCAAACCGAGTCAGCTCTCCGGGATCTACATTACCAATATCGCTAAAGTGACGGTAGAAATGTCACTTACATATATGGGGATATTTAACCACTAGGAAACTAGTGGTTTTTTCATCTGCAAATTAATATTGAGTTTTTATCGTTTTTTTGCTAGAATTACTTCATATGGCGCGGTCGTCTAGAAGTCTATAATTTTCAGCAGAAAATTTCAGCGGCAAATGTCAATTTGACCATAATTCAGCAGAAAATTTCAGCGGCCGAAGACATCGAGCAGAGGTACTTAAATAAAAATATTACAGTAAATTATAATTTATGGCGCGGTCGTCTAGAGGCCTAGGATACCTGGTTCTCATCCAGGAGATCACGGGTTCGAATCCCGTCCGCGCTGCCAAACAAAAAAGTCAACCAAAAGAAGAGCTTGATTCATACATGTTTGAGTTTATCGTAAAAAATTTACCCGTGTTAGTTTTGGCCTTTCTTTCAGGATTGGCTACTTTGCTGGGTGTGATCCTTGGGAGTCATGGCAAAAGGTCAGCCACTCATATTGCTTTCGGGACTGCCTTTGCTGCCGGTGTTATGATTTTGATTTCTTTTTTTGAACTGATACCTGGCGCTTATTCTATCATTCAATTTAAATCATTGATTTGGGTAACAATCGGCGCATGTGTAGTTTGGGGAATAAATAGAATATTGCCTCATATCCACTCTGTTAAAGCGATTGAAGACTGTGACGGAAAATGTATGGTCAGAATGTCCTATCTTTTGGCGATCGGTTTGATTTTGCATGATTTTCCTGAAGGATTTGCTATCCCCAGCTCATTTGAATCATCAACAGATCTTGGTTTTTTATTGGTAGCCGCAACTTTCATCCATAATATTCCAGAAGGATATGTCCTAACGGTTGCTTCTGCAAAATATAATTGTAACAAATTTTTCTATAAATCAGCATTATTCTCGGGAATATCGACTCTTTCAGGGGCAATTCTCGGTGTGATCTTAATACATTATTTTTCTTTTCTAAATCCGATATTTCTCTCAATAGCAGCTGGCGCGATGCTTTTTATTTCGTTTCATGAGTTAATTCCGACCTCACTAAGAATCGGCAGAAAAAGAGTACTCGTTGCCGGAGGGTTCGTTTCTTTCATATTGTATTTTTTATTAGAAATAGCTTTTTAACTATAATTTCGCTATTGCAGGTTGCACTGCGAATACACAGTACATTCCTCCAAAATGTCTTTGCAGGTTGCACTGCGAGTACACAGCACATTCCTCCAAATGCTTTTGCAGGTTGCAAAAAGATTATTTTTAGGTAAACTAAAGGAAGGGAAATAATAATAAGGAGAAAACATGTCAGAAGAAAATACGGCCAAAACGCCGACAGTTGATCCAGATTTATGTATTGGTTGTGGCCTTTGCGTTACAACTTGTGCAGATGTTTTTCAGCTCGGTGATGACGGCAAAAGCTTTGTTAAGGATGGTAGTGCATGTGCTAATTGTAATTGCCAGGAAGCGGTTGATAATTGCCCAGCCCATGCTATTTCTTGGGTAGAAAAAGAACCCCAAACTAATTAAAGGAATATAATGGAAAACGATAAAAAAATTACGGCCGATGATACGATCGGTTCGGTTTTGGAGAGTCATCCAGAAAAGGCAGAAATAATGGCTAAAAAACTAAAGGCCACTTGTTTTGGGTGTCCGATGAGCCAAATTGAATCTTTAAAA
The DNA here is from genome assembly GCA_001029735.1 of Berkelbacteria bacterium GW2011_GWE1_39_12. Lineage (GTDB taxonomy): Bacteria > Patescibacteriota > UBA1384 > UBA12157 > UBA12157 > GWE1-39-12. The sequence continues at coordinate 267,786 of CP011213.1, read as the reverse complement.
GATGCAGCTGACCATCATGGCGTTGATTTAGATTCTTTGCTCGAAGAATTAAATAAAAAATAAGGAGTGATAAAATGATAGATGTGATTATAATTGGCGCTGGAGCCGCAGGTTATTCAGCTGCAATTTATTTGGCGCGCAAAAAAATGAATATTTTAATTTTATCAAATGATCTTGGTGGACAAATCGCTAAATCTGGTAATATTGAGAACTATCTTGGATTTGAAAGTATTTCCGGCGCCGAACTTTGTGATAAATTTCAGACTCAGGTCAAAAATCTCGGGGTTGAAATTAAAATGGGCGAAGTGAAAGAGGTTCGCAAGATAGAGAATGGGTTTGAGATAGTGCAAAATGAAGAAACATTTCAAGCCAAATCCCTCATCTTAGCTTCCGGTAAGACTCCTCGTAAACTTGGTGTTCCTGGTGAAGAAGAATTTGCCGGTAAAGGTGTGGGCTATTGTGCAACATGCGATGGGCCGCTTTTTCACGATAAAACCGTCGTAGTTTTAGGTGGTGGAAACTCTGCGCTTGATGCGGCTTTAGAAATGGAAAAATATGCCAAAAAAGTTTACATTTTAAACTTGAATGAAGATCTACAAGGTGACGAGATTTTAAAAGACAGATTCGATCAGTCAGAAAAAAGTGAGCTTATCAATAATGCTAAAACAACCGAAATTTTGGGCGACAAGTTTGTAAAAAGTCTAAAATATCAGGACACCAAAACCAGCGAAGTAAAGGAAATTGCTTGCGATGGTGTATTTATTGAAATTGGTTGGCAGCCGGCAACAGATATGGTTAAAGATCTAGTTAAATTGAACGAAATCAAAGAGATTGAAGTCGACCAAAATATGGCGACCTTGGTAGAAGGAATCTATGCGGCAGGCGATGTGACAAACGGTTTGTATAAGCAATGCATAATTGCTTCCGGTCAGGGCGCAACAGCCGCGCTGTCCGCTTGGAAATATATAATCACCCATCGATAGAAAAGATAAAATACAAAAGAGAGCCTCAGGGCTCTTTTTTGTATGGTAAAACAATTGACTATCATTAACTGATGAGTTAAAATGATCTCGAAAGTACGTACCTAAACAAATTGGGAGGACGAAGTGAATTCTTTACAAAAGCCAACACTGGTCTTTGCAGTTCTGTTTTTGATTTTCTCCGGAGCTGCGATGGCAGCACCAAACATTACTCTCTATCGATATCAAAACAATGATATTAAAACGATCGACCCGTGGATCAGCGACGATGCGAAATGGCCGTCGGGTAGCAAAATCGCCCTACTGGTGCACGGCTTGCCGATGTTAAGTCACGGCGATAGTCGTAAAAATCTGACAGCTTTAGGAACACATTTAAGTCGGAAATACAAGGTTGTTTATGCAGTCGAATATCCTGCAGGCTATCATATATTAGATACTGCGGCAGCACTGGCGGATATCGTGAATGCGAAATGTTCGAAAGGAGAAAAAATCGATATTTTTGCTCACAGCATGGGCGGACTGGTAGCTCGGACCGCAATCGAATACCCCAAGGTTCTCTTAGGAACCAAAGGTATTGCCGACAAAGTCAGCCATCTGGTAACCATGGGAACGCCTCATCATGGTTTTAGCGCGCCTGAAATTGATCTTTTCAAAACTGTGATGGGTAAACTGCCGATAGAAATCGGCGACATGGATCCAGCCGGTCTTTTCATGGTGATGCTTAACTTGACCAATACTCAAAAACCGAAAGTACCCTGCGATTATTATTCGATTGTCGGGTTACGATCAGACCGTCCGGAAAAGTTTTGCCGCAGCCGATCAGGAGCGCTTGCAGTGATATTGAAAAAACTGCAGGATAAAACGTTTTCGGTTCATGACGGGCTGGTCGATGCGGCCTCCGCAGGCTATGATTTGAAGGAGGTTTGCCACTCATTCAAGAAGGCTCAACTCAATTTGAACCACGATTATATCAAAGCTCACCAAGAGGTTTATGACACAATCGACAATTGGATGGATAAAGACAAATGGTTTGTTACTAAGCAGGACACGCTTTTTCAAAATAACTTCACCGGTCCTCAGATTCTATTGGGCAAAACGCGCAGCGAGATCGAAAGTATTTTGGGCGATGTAAGATTGTTCCGTGATATTCCAGCTGGTGACTATAGTAAAAAGAAACTGAATAAGACTTCGCCGCATTATTTTTATAGCATGAAGCCGGTAGAAGAATGCGATGCCCATGTCCATTTTTCGCCTTGCAGACAGGTGGTTGATTGGAAAAAGACATACAATACGGTTCGTTTTGTTTCGATTAAAGCTGCGTACGACGAAAAGAAGCTCGATAAGGTTTTGAAGGTCAATCAAATCGTTCCGCCTGAGATACTAAAGACTAAGCCCTACGGCTTTTTCCGTTACGGGGAAGACAATAAAGTTGCAGTGGTCTGGTATATCAAGCAATCCACTTATGTGTTGATTAGAAGCGGCTCGTCTGATTGTCCTCTTTATAAGACAACTAGACGTAAGTTTAAACTGAATAGATATATGATCAATTCGAACACTTTTGATCTCAGTAAGGGATATTTTTGCCACTTTGCGTATGCAGACATGATAATTAAGATGGAACGCGTGCCAAGTTACTTAGGTAATCCAGACAGCTATTTGTTATCTATGGATGGAATTTCGCAATCCTGCTTTAGTCTGTATTATTTTGATAAATAGGAGGTTCACCTCGCAATTTACGTTGCGGGGTTTTTAAATGTACTAAAAAACCCGCCGAGTGGCGGGTTTAACTAAGTTGATGTGCGCCGGATTATTTCCAGCGCTTGATCTCGAGAATCTCGTACTCGAGATTATTACAGGTGAAGCGATCACCTTCACCTAGGCCGTTGCTGGCCATGGCCATTGGCACTTCTTTGGGATCAAAGTTATAGATATCCAGATCGGTATCTGCTTCAATTGGCCCTAGGAATGTGATGTCAAGATGCTCTTTGGCCTCAATGTCGAAGAGCCTTACGATTGTTCCGATGCCGACCTTGGTCTCATCGATTGTCATATCGTCGATGAATTCGAAGCTGACATTGTTCAGAATGATTCTGATTAGATTTACTCTGTCTTCAAGCATGCACTTCTCAAACGCCGTTTGGTGGGCGTTTTGTTCATCAAGCGCATCTGCCTGTCGGACGCCAGCGTATTCCAAATCGTCGCGCTTTTCTCTGCGCTTAATTCTCGCTTCTTCAAGTTGAACTTTCAACTCTTCTAGGGCTGCCTTCGTGATCGGGATGGTCCCATGTGTCGGAATTCTTTCTGTGATCATCTGCGTACCTCCGTGTTAGTCAGTTTTGGGAATGTCGGGATCCGACGCCGCTATTATGCACCAATTGTAGCGTTTTGTCAAGATATCAAGCCTTTATCTTGACAATTAAGGAAAAAAGAGTAGAATTTTAAGGTCAAGGAGGTGTCATATGAACAGTGCTGAGAAAGAAGCAGAATTAGAGAAGGGCAATCAAGCGCTTGAAGATTTGGGCATAAAGGGTGTTGCAGATGCAGTCGCTGCTGCGATAGCGGCGATGAGCAAAAGACATGACGATGATAACGTCAAAAATAAAGCACATCGTACCAAATTGACGCATGCTTTTGTAAACCGTGTCGTGACTCTTGCTGTTGCAGCAGGAGTTGATGAAGTCTATCTGCTGGAGCTAACCATGCAAATTCTGTCCGAGGTTCATGCTTCGTCCATAAAACGAAGAAATGATATTCGGAACAAACTGAACGAACCAGAAACCTAACACCCGGTAACCACCCCGGGTTTTTTAATTATTTAGGACGTGAATCAATATGAGTTCGAAATTTCTTTAAATTTTTTGTAAGCGTCAGTGCCCAAATACTCAGTCGGTAGAAATTCCTCAGGGAGTTGGGGATCGATTCTATAAATATCGGCGAATTGATGCTCTAATTTTTTGGCATAAAGCGGCCAATATTCTTCGACCTGTTTTTTCATGGCACTAACCAGAAAATGTTCATAGCGACGGTTAATATTGGTTAATTTCCAAGATTCTTTAACGATCTTTTCTTCATCTTGGAGATTATCCACCGTCATCAAACTCAGATATTTTCGAATACCTAAATTTGTCGCATAGCGCGAAATTGGGCTAAGCAGCAAATGGGGAGAAATATAAGTACTATTTTTAATTTGACCGAAGCCGAGTGATTCCAGCTTTTCAGTTAGTTTTACTCTCATGGCACGATCTTTTTCTGGAATATCAAAAATTACCACGCGCCATTTTTTATCCCATGTCCCATATTTTTTAAATGGCAAAACGGTTTTAATTGCCATCTTTCCTTGACTGGTTAAAATTGGATATGGTTTGCGATAATGTGTAGCAAAAGTAATCAGTTCTTTTTTCTTGAGAATTGAAAACTCTTTGCGCAAAGTTGTTAGCTCGTATTTTTCACCAAAAACTTCATCTAAAACTTTTTGCGCCTCTAAATATGAAAAGACATGCTTGTGCTTTAGGTTATAGCCGATATAAGTTAATAATTTGAAATCAAGTGGTTTGTCCATATTTTCCTTTCAAGGAAAATTCCGCGACAATCATTTTTGTCCATATTTTCCTTTCCAGGAAAATTCCGCGACAAAATTAAGTATCCATTTGTTAATTTTACCGCAAATCTATTTACTACGAAAGCGCATCGGTAAATTGGGGTAAGGGGGTTGACTTATTGATGAGTTAAGCGTATAGTATGGGCGGCTGTTGAGCCAAGAAAGAAAATCTATGTCGGAGGTAAAGTATGAAACGCTTAGTGGTATTACTTTTATCCGCAGTTGTTCTTGTTGTTATCGTGGGATGTTCGTCCCCGAGGTCAAAGTATGTCGGTAATTGGCAAATTCCTGGTGGTGGTGAAATTGCGCTTTACAAAGACGGCACTGGATTTCAGGGTGCACCTGGTCATGGCGACAAGGTGGAATGGCACGCCGAAGGCGATCATATTGTGATGTCGATGGCCGGCGGCCGCGACCCAGTCAAGGCCAAACTGAGCCCAAGCGGGAAGCTAGTGGTTCAGGATGGTACCATGAGAATAGAGATGCAACGCAAGTGAATGAGAAGGAGCTAACAAGCTCACGATTCCCCAATGTGACACTGTTATAATTCTGTTTTAAAAGGTGGTGATTTGGTTGCAGAAAGAAGGAAAGAGCACGATAGTAGCAGCAATCCTTTCAATCCTCTGGCCTGGCGCTGGGCAATTCTATGCTGGGTCAGTTGGAAAAGGGATTGCCTTCCTGATCATGGCGTTGTTTGGGTGGGGACTAACTTCCACTTTAATCGGCGCCATCCTCGGCGTTCCGTTGCTGCTCATTGTCTACGTATGGGCGCCAATTGACGCCTATATGGTGGCAAAATCATGAGAACCTGTATGGGAGAGCTTGTCAGTTCTCCCTTTTTAGTACAAGAATTCTTAACCCTATTCGCTGCTGTTTGGCACGAAAATTTTGAGGAAAAATTTGTGGAAATTTGCAAAGCAAATTATAATTAAAGCCAGGGTGCTTAATTTCGGAAATTATGAGGGAGATAAAATGACCAATGAAGATAAAAAGGATGTTAGGTTAATAATGGGAGAGGTTTTAGAACAGATTGTTTTGCCGCAGATGCAAGAGATTAAAGATACCCTAAAAAAACATGATGAACAATTTAAAATAATCGATGGAAGGTTTAATGGAATTGATGAAAGACTAGATGGAATTGATGAAAGACTTGACGGACAGGAGGAAAAAATTGATGATTTGCAGATTTCATTAAATCGAGTGGAAACTTTAGCCAAAAGCGAAATTAAATTTGTTGACGATCTCTCTGATAGGGTACTCAAGCTAGAAAAAGTCTAAAAATCTAGTTTTTAAAGTCATGAAGGATAAAAGTTGTGCGGCTTCAAGTAGATGAGGACATTTCTTAAATTAATGTTACTAAAAAAATGTCCGGCAGACAAAATAAAAGTATAATCAAAACAATACTCTAACAAATAATGTGCTCTAAACCCTTGACTTTTACCTATTTTTATGGTAACATTATGGGTGATTTTGGAGTATGCAAAATGCTCAAAAACACTCATTCCGCACTCATGCGGATGCAGTTTGAAAATATAGGAAAGGTGGGGGAAAATGGAACGAGGACCTGAAGGTTATAGGTTTCAATACAAGATAATGTTGTACATCTTATTCTATATTCCTACGCTGATTTTTGCACGGTGGGTGAGATGGAAAAAGCTCAGATCAGTTAGTGAATTGGAGTACTATGCGTGGTTTTACGACAAGTATAGTGAGTTTGTAATGCAGGTTCGCAAAGGGGCAGCAAGATGGCCTGCTCTTGAGGCTGTTTACAACTGGTGCCCTTCTAAAAAAGGTATTTGGGGAATCCTTGAAAACTTCTGGATGAATGTTCGATCCGCTCAAGCACTTAGAAACAGAAAACAGATTGTGGTTAAGTTAATCCGAGAAGCTGTGCTTGAAAAGATCAGAACTGATGGAGAAGCAAGGATACTTTCTTTGGCTTGTGGATCAGCTCAGAGTGTATTTGAAGCGATCGAAGGTATCGATGAAAATGTTTCAGTTCTGGCGATAGATGTTGATGAAACCGCAATCGAATACAGCAAGAAGTTGGCTGTTAAATATGGTATAAAGAACATTGAATGGCGCAAAGGAAACCTAGTTCGCCCAGGATCGACTGCTAAGGATTTTGAGCCAAATATCGTTGAAATAGTTGGACTTTTCGACTATCTCAAAGACAGCATGATAGTCCGACTTATTCATAGTATTGAAGCCATGTCTACTCGTGGAGCGGTTCTTGTGTCAGCTCATATCCATCCCAACTCTGAAATGTATTTTCTGGCTGATATTGCTGATTGGGATATGATCTATCGGCCGTTACCAGAGTTCAAGCGCATTATCAGAGAGGGTGGAATAGAAGAGGCAAAGTTTTATACAGAGCCTCATGGTATCTTCTCGATAGTTAGGGGTGTAATCTCCTGACTTTGTATAACTCCGACTTGTTGTGTATAATTTATATACAACAAGTCGGAGTTTTTTATGACATATTTTGCCATTGCTGCATTAGTAAACACAATAAGTAGCTTGATACTAGGTTCTATAGTCTTTTTTAAAGACACGAAAGGGACTGTAAATAGAGCATTTTTTTTGTACACGATTGCCATAACATGGTGGAGTTTCTCGTATTTTATTTGGCAAATTTCAAATAGTTCTGATGAAGCACTGTTTTGGTGTAGAAGTCTAATGGCTGGTGCTATATTTATCCCAGTTTTCTATATTAGGTTTATATATAAGTTTCTAGAGAAAAAATACAACAGACCTTTAATAATATTTTTTTTGATAATTTCTTGTTTGTTTTTTGTTATTAATTTTTCATCATATTTTATATTAGATGTTAGATCTCGACTTAATTTTGAATTTTGGCCAACTGCCGGTCCTTTATTTGGCCCATTTTTAGGCATTTGGGTATTAATTGTACTGTACAGTCTATATCTTTTGTTTAAAGAATTTAAGGTAAATACTGGCTTAAGAAAAACACAGATATCTTTTGTATTGTGGGGAACTATATTGGGTTACGGTGGTGGTCTTACCAATTATTTTTTATGGTTTGATGTGGATATCCAGCCATGGGGGAATATATTAATAACACTTTATGCTCTACTAGTAGCTTACGCCATTCTCAAATACAAACTACTAAATATAAAAGTCATTGCTACTGAAATTGGAACATTTTCTGTTTTATTAGCTTTATTTATACAAGTTCTTACTTCTTCCGATTTAAGCAATTTCATAATTAGAGGACTTATTTTTGTCTTGGCTCTTGTTGGCGGGCTCTATTTGATTAAATCTGTTCAGCATGAAATCAAGCAAAAGGAACAACTTCAAGAGTTAACCACTCAGCTTGCTCAAGCAAACAACCATTTGAAAGAACTCGACGAAATGAAGACGGAATTTGTTTCTTTGGCCTCTCATGAACTTTTGACTCCGGTTTCAGCTATTGAAGGATACTTGTCTATGTTGCTCGATGAAAAAATGGCTCGGGTAGATGATCCGAAAGCTTTGCGATATCTGGACAATGTCTATAAATCGGCTAAACGATTGGCCAGACTTATTGCCGACATGTTGAATATTAGTCGTATTGAAGAAGGTCGTTTGTTGGTAGAAAAAATGGACGTAAACTTAACCGAATTAATTCACCAGGTTATTGACGAAGTTAAATTTAAGGCTGACGAACGCAAGCAAAAAGTCGTTTTTGAAAATACGGCCACAATTCCTTGGGCGACATATGCCGATGCGGATAAAATCAAAGAAGTTGTGGTTAATATTATCGGTAACTCTATTAAATACTCCAGAGATCCTGGGACAATTACAGTTACGGTGGAAAAAGTGCCAACGGCTCAGATTCAGCAAAAATGGGATCAGTTGGAAGAGGAAATTAAATCCAGACCTTTAGACGATCAGGAGGCGATTAATTCTGCGGTTGATCCGCATTATCGACAATTGGTTGGAGACAATCAATTGGTTATTAAAATTAAAGATCAGGGCATTGGGATTCCAGTAGAAGAATTACCACGGCTTTTCAAAAAGTTTCATCGCGTTGGTAATTATTCAACTCAGGAATCGCAGGGGACTGGTTTGGGCTTGTACATCTCGCGAGCGCTGGTTGAATTGCACCATGGCCGCATTTGGCCGGATTCAGAGGGTGAAGGCAAGGGTTCCACCTTTACGTTTACTTTGCCTGATTATGCTTCTAAGGAAGCTGTGGTTGAATTAGAAAAAGAAGTGCCGCAAGATAAAGAAAAACTAAAGCCGTTGGCCAAACCTATGAAGATGGCAGAAGATATTTAGAAAATAAATAGCAAAAAATGAGAGATGTTTGACTTTTTGCTATTTTTTGATGTAAAATGAATACTTCCAATCGATAGAATTCAGAAAGGGGGCTCCGCAAATGGAAAGAATCAGAGGTTTTGTGGGCGTGGCTAAAGCCCAGATGATGGTTGGATTTGCTCAAATTATTTTTGGGCGAGCGACCGTAGGTGAGGAGAACATTTACGAACCATTGGCGATCAATGGTATAACACCTTTTGAAACGGCTGAATCGGCTAAAAGTATGTTGTTGCATCTTTCTCAAAGAAAGGATGTGGCTATTACGGAGGCCTATCTTGCCGAGCTGGACATGCAGATTGCTGAAAAACAAGAAGAGTTACATGACGTGACGTTTACGCGTTCCGATCAGCCAATGATTCTCTTGCGTCGACATGGCACAGACACAGATTTCATCGGTGTCTATAAAAAAGACGCACCTGGATTTACGAATATTGTCGGATCCAACCTCCTGTTTAACGGCCTTCAAGCCTTTGATTGTTTCCGAGATTTGTTGGAGATTTCCCAGTATGCGACAAGTGCAACTGGAGATTTCTTTCCCATTGCAACATTCAACCTGACGAAAATCCCCGGTTAATTCCGGGGTTTTTATTTAACGTTGACAAATCGGGGTTTTTCATGTAGAGTAAGATCATGAACTTGTTAAATATTCGTCGTCGTAATTTGATTTATCACTTTTGGTTGCTTGATAGCACTCGTAGCTTTTAAATAAATTTAAAACGAATTCTACCAAGCGACCTGAAAGGTCGTTTTTGTTTTGTACGTTGAAAATTCGACATGGATGAAAGGGGGACCGGAAAATGCAGTTTGTATGTTTATTGTGCAATCGTTTGGTAAGCTACACATTTATTGAGGTACATAAACAGGTTTATCACCCCGAATTTAGTGGTTACGGTATGATGTGGCCAAACTCCTACAATGTCCCTCAATCGAGGAACTTGATGAAGATTCCGATTTACGAATCTGAAATCTTAGCCGAAACGTTAAATGTCGAAAAAGTCTGGATTCGCGACGAGGGACAGAATCTTTCGGGCAGTATGAAAGACTATAGCACTGAGCGCGCTGTAAAGCTGGCTAAAGAAGCTGGTTACCGGAAAGTGATGGTTGTTTCTTGTGGTAATCATGCGTTTTCTCTAGCCAGATACGCGGCGCTTGAGGGCCTTGATGCGATCTGTTTCACACCCTCTTCTTCAAGTAAAATCCCACACCTAGCGGCCATGGAAAATGTGACGGTAGTGGCGCTAAACGATGCGATATTCGAAGACGTCTATCGTCTATCAGCCGACCTTGTGTTGGATGGGGTTTACAATGCCAACGTGAGTAACGAAGAATTACTCCCTGGATTTTCTCCTATAGTGGAGGATCTAAGTACCAATGACATTCAGCCGGATTACATCTTGGCTGGCGCCGGTAACGGCAGCTATTTGGCAGGGATTATCCTGGCTTATCAAGAGCTAGGAAGGTTTATGCCAAAGATTCTTCCTGTGGGTATGAGTGGAGCTTTTCCGGTATCCCAAGCGTTTGCAAACGATTTGATGATCCACGAGCATAACGATTTTTTGGAAGAGGAAGCATTAATCGATGCTGCTGAAGGTTCAATTGCGGTCGCTAGTTATAGTATGCCGCAGTTGATTCACGCAATGAAATTGTCAGATGGTCAGCCTTTGGGCGGGCTTCTAAACGATAACCTTGCGGAAGCATATCGATGTCTGAATCTAGACCAGAATTTGATCAGTCGTGGAGTCATTCCGGAACCAACAGGAATTATGGGCTTGGCCTCAGTGATGAAAGATAACGATTTCTTCAAACCTGAAGACAAAGTCATGGTTTCTTTTACCGGCAACGGGATGAAGGACTTGGACGGCATCCGCCGACTGGCGCCGAACTTGGCAGATGGTTTTGAAGAAAAACTTTGTCAAAGTCGTCCAGATTTGAAGGTTGAAGCCAGCGGTGTAGTCCTTGGTAAAGTAATCTACATTGCCAAAGAAACAACGAAAGAAGAACTGAAAAGAGTTCTGGAGGGGGGCACTTGATGACTATCATTTCTGACAGGAAATATTTCTTGCAAAGAGGTAAGCCTTACTACATGAGACTGGCTTGCAGCTTGCAAGACCTGGGTTTGGCAAAACAAGTTGATGACGCCGCTTTCGGCTCTCATCACGGCATTACTCAGGAAGAGTTGGTAGAGATTCACAAACACGGCTATGTTATCCTGCTCTATAATGAGAACGATGAATTAGTGGGCGAATCTCAGATTCTAACTGAATCTATATCTACCGACATACTGCCGCATGAGTTCGAAAGTCCTACCTGCTATTGCTATGGTATTGCGATCCACCCTGACCATCAGGGTCATGGCTTGGGGAGAAGGTTAGCAAAAGAGCATGAGTTGCTGGCTATAACGAAGGGTATGAAGGTCATGGAAATGACAATCCGTATCGAAAACTATGCCAGCCTGCGGGTCATGACTGGGTTAGGGCACAAAGTCCTTGATTATCTCTCTGGCTTTTATGGCCAAGATCCGACGAAAGACAATCGATTGCTTTTGTCGAAAAAGCTTTCGCCTGACTTCCCACCGATAGGGGCTATTCATGAAGGTACTATCTTAGTACCGATTGACTTCAATAGTCCTCACGACGCTGAGGCGCATCAAAAGATTGCATCACTCATCCTTACCGGTCATGCCGGTATCCATGTCGATCATAATGGTCTCTACTTCAAGAAGGAGTAGATCCTGTGCTGGCCGGGGTTTCCCGGCCAGCCCCCAAATTAGAATTGAGAAAATAATGATAATTAAAAATATAAGTTTCGAAAAATACAATTTAAAATTGGCTGAGCCATTCACTTACTTTACGGCGAAGCTTGAAACATTGCATTACGCATTAATCAAAATCGAATCCCAAAGTGGCTTTGTCGGTTTTGGGGAGGCAGGAATTGCGTGGGATGTAACCGGAGAAACCCAAGAAGGTGCTCTTGGTCTTTTAAAGTACATTAAGCCAATTTTAATCGGAAAAAAATTTACAAATATTCAAACAATTGAAAAATTAATGGATGAATTAAATCTTTATATTTATGATAACAGTTCTCTGAAGGCTGGTATTGAAATGGCGCTACTCGATCTCTTGGGAAAATATAAAAAGCAACCGGTTTGGAAGCTCTTAGGTGGTAAACCATTGGAATTTGTCACGGCTCAACAAGTTTTTACGTATAACGATCTCAATTCTCAGGAATTTAACCTTGAATTAGAACATGCTTTTAAAGACGAAGCTAAAATAATTAAATTAAAATTTGGCCAAGACATCAATAAGGAATTAGCGAAAGTTGAGGAATTAGTCAGAAAATATCCAAAGATAAAACTGGTTTTTGATATCAATCAAGGTTGGAAAGACGTAAAAACAGCTTTGCCGATTATCAAAAAATTAGAAAAATTTCACAAAAACATTGCTTGGATTGAACAACCAATTTTTCACGCTGATTTTGAAGGACTATCTATTCTTAAAAAGAAATCCAAATTGAAGATCATGGCTGACGAAAGTTGTCATGATCTAAAGGATTTAAAAAATCTTTATTTTAGAAAATCAGTAGATCTTGTAAATATTAAGTTAGCAAAAACGGGCGGAATTTTTGAAGCACTCAGAATGATTGAATTTTGCGAAAAAAATAAGATCAAATATATGCTGGGCGATATGATCCATTCTCAACTTGGTACCGCTGCCAATTTAAATCTAGCCACGCTAGGAAACTTCGCCAGCTTTGATTTAACAAAGCCAGAAACGATAAAAAATGATCCGTTTAGCGGATTAAAGGTCGAACATTACCGATTTTTTGTACCACAACAGCCAGGAATGGGTGTAAAACCCAGGAATTAATTCTTTACAGGTATAGAAAAATGTGTTAAAGTGAAGCCGACGCACAGGCGCACTTTAACAAAGGAGAATATAATGGAAATCAGTTCGATTGAATCTAGACTTTTCGAAACGTTCATGACCTTGGTCCAAATCGATAGCCCTTCCGGAAAAGAGGCTCAGTTAGGGATATATTTGGAATACTGGCTTAAGCAGAGCGGTTTTGACTATTCTCAAGATATGGTTGGTAACATTTTTGCGACCAAATCAGGGACTGGCAACCCATTGCTTTTCTGTGCCCATATGGACACAGTTAACCCTGGTTGTGGGATAAAGCCTGTTCTCGAAAGCGGTGTCTTCAAAAGTGATGGTAAAACGACGATTTTAGGGGCTGACAACAAAGCTCCGATGACAGCCATTATGATTGGAGTCGAAGATTATCTAAAACAAACTGAAAATCCTCGACCGATTGAACTGCTATTTACGGTCAAAGAAGAAACAGGCGGTGGCGTTGAATTATTTGACGCAAAAAGGATCGTGTCAAAGCATGGCATCATTTTTGACATGGTTAAGCCAATAGGTGGCATTACTATCGCTTCGCCACATATCATCAATTTCGTTATTGAGTTTAAGGGCAAAAGTGCACATGCGAGCACGCCTGAAAAGGGAATCAGTGTCTTGGAGCCAGTGGCCAAGTTCCTGCAATCGGTAAGGATCGGTAAGCTGGATGATGATCAGACAACTATAAACGTTGGTCTGGTTAATGCTGGGACTGTGGTAAATGCGGTTCCGGGCCAGGCTGTGATATCTGGAGAGGTTAGAAGTTTTGACAAAGTTTTATTCGATAAGCACCTTGATGCAATCGAACAACAGGCGAGAAATGTTATCGTTGGAAACGCTGTCAAAATCGAGTTTTCCACTGATGGATATTGTCCGGGTTATTCGTATACACCTGATGATGTCTGGGTGAACTTCGTCTCAGATATCTATAAAGAAAACGATGTGGTGACGTCTTGCGAGAAGGTTAGTGGCGTTAGTGACGCAAACTCTTTGAACGCTGCCGGGGTCAAAGTTTTGACCTTAGGCGACGGAGTCGAAGATGCTCACACTCCAGAAGAGTCAGTGAGTCTTGACAGTATTAAAAAGATGCGACAACTAGTCGTCGCCTTCTTGGAGAAATATCAACCCTGAAAGAGGCCGAGATGACGGAAGATGAAAAAGAGATAGCGGAGCAAATAGCTTCATTGATCAATCCAGAAGCAAGTCGTAGTAATATGCTACCCAGGAAAGCCGAAGAAATCCATATGGCAATACAAAAGGGCAGAGGTTTCGTAATTGCGGAGAATGGTATGGTCATTTGTTTTGTGGCTATCTACGAGTGGCCAAGATATTTAGAAATCGGATCAGTGGTAACCAGAGAAGAATATCGAAGACGAGGTTATGCCAGTCGATTAATTAATGAGGCGGTCACAGCTGCAAAGTTGATGGGAGATAAGCCGATTATTGCGTTGACCAATCCAAGATCAACACGTTTGTTTGAAGCGCTGGGTTTCCGGCACAAGCCAAGAAAGGACGAAGTCCAGAATGGTTTTTGGGAACCTTGTAAGCAGACTTGTATTGATTATGGTCGATGGCCAAAGTGTCATTGTACATTTATGCAATTTTTCAGGAGCGAGTAATTTGCTCCTTTTTCTTGACTTTTAGTCTTGAATTGATACAATTGAGTGTACTTTTACAGATTAACAACAGAGTCGTAGCAGAGAGCGTGTCTTGAAAAACGCAGAAAGGGTTAAGAAAATGGCTGCAAGCGAAATAAGACCACTGTCAAGCACTCAAATCAGAGAATTCGAAGGCAAGATTGCAGCAGCTTTGATTGAGAGCGGCACCACTTACAAACAGGCTAAAGTGATTTTGAAACAACCTAGGTTCAATGATCGCTTTTCCGACTTTCTAAAGCAGCTTTTGGCTGATAATCCGGTTTGGGAGTCGATTCAAATCGGCACCTTTTGCTCTATCGAAGACCTTAGACGGGAAGCGGTAATTGATGCCGGTTTTTCAATCGGAGACATTGCAGAAACAGTAATTTTGAAAATGATTGGTGTATCAGAGCTAGCTGATGTCAGTCTGTTTCTGCATTCAGTTGGAGAACTGGGGCTTGTCGAAGGTGCGACTACGAAGAGTCTTTACGAGAGGGCGATGTGTCTTGGCTATCGTCTCTGTCCAAAAGAGACTGCACTGCACATGTGTCGGATTTCCGATGTTGATTTCAAAGAGGACGTACGCGTAGCGACCGAACCGCTCATTGATAGTGATGGTGATCCGGAAATACTGATGGTCGAGTATGGCATTAAGCACATCGGTGCTTATAATGCTCGTCCCGGATGTTTCTGGAGTCCGAAGGATTTATGGGTCTTTACTCGCTGATTTTATTTATCCCGCTTAATTGCGGGATTTTTAGTAATAAATATTTAAAAACCCGCTGTTTCCAGCGGGTAGTTTACATTGTCTCTAATGCATCGATTCCGAGAATTTCGAGGCATTGTTTGATCGCTTTGATCGAGCTCTTTACGAGCAAGAGGCGAGCCGCTGAAAGCGGCTTGTTATCGGCGTCTAACACCGGACATTGGTGATAGAACTGGTTGAACACCTTGCATAAGTCGTAAACATAGCTTGCGACTCGGCAAGGGTTCAGGTCCTTCATGGCCATTTCCATCTCAGTTGGAAGGTCCATCAGTTTATGGGCAAGAGACATTTCCTCTTCGTTACCCAAGGCTTCGATCGCCGGGTCTAAAGTCGTAATCCCAGCTTCACTCGCTTTGGAAAGTAAACTCGCACCGCGTGCGTATGTGTACATACAATACGGCCCGGTTTGACCTTCGAATGCGATGGATTCGGCGGGATTGAACTTGATGTCCTGGCGCGGAGAGAATTTCAGTAGATAGAATTTGATCGCACCGAGCGCGATTTTTTCTGCCCGAATACTGATTTCCTCGTCTCTCAGCAAGCTGTCTTTGTCACGTTTACGAATCTCTATCGACGCCATCTCCTTTACGGCGTCAACAAGGTTATCTGCATCGACGACCTTGCCCTCTCGTGATTTCATCTTGCCTTCCGGCAAGAAAACCATACCATAGGAAAGATGATAACATTGATCGGCCCACTTATAGCCGAGCATCGTGAGGATGGCGAACAATACCTTAAAGTGCGGCTCTTGTTCTGAACCCACGACATAAATTGATCTAGACAGGCCGAAATCCTTGAACTTTTGAACAGCCGTGCCGAGGTCCTGAGTCAAATAGACACTGGTTCCGTCGGCGCGCAAAACTGTCGCCTTCTTGGTGGAACCGTTTTTATTGGTTCCGAACCAATTTTCCACTTTTGTCTTCCCGTCTTTGCCGACGACCTCGCGAGTGGCCGGCAAATCGACCAATGTCATTCCGACATCACTTCTGTTCTCGTCGAATTCGCCGCCCTCTTCGACCTCTACTGCTTCTTCAGCAAGATAGAAGATGCCCTCATTCAAACCCTTCTCGACGATATCTTTACCCAACTTGTAGGTGTTGGATTCGTAATAGAAATGGCCGAATTTGAAGCCAAGTCGTTGGTAGGTCTTTTCAAAACCATCGTAGACCCAGCTATTCATGGTCCGCCAGAGATCCAAAACTTCCGGATCGTCCGATTCCCATTTGAGTAACATTGCCTGCGCTTCCAGTAGAATTGGCGCCGTTTTTTCGGCGACCTTTTTTTCCGCTCCGCCTTCAATCATGGCGTCGACTTGTTGTTTGTACTCTTGGTCAAACCGCACATACCATTTTCCGACAAAGTGATCGCCTTTGATCCCAGTTAATTCCGGTGTTTCACCTTCGCCCCATTGCAGCCAGGCAATCATACTTTTACAGATGTGAATGCCGCGGTCGTTGATGAGGTTGGCTTTAACTACATTGTAGCCATTGAAGGAGAGAATGTTGCCGACAGCCATACCGACAGCGCCATTGCGCAAGTGTCCAAGGTGAAGCGGCTTGTTTGTATTTGGTGAAAGGTATTCCACCATCACTGGGCCAACCGGCCATTTGAAATCACTCTGCCATTCCTCCATCAGAATCCGTCCAAATATATAAGTAGGATTGACCTTAATATTGACATAGGCGCCAGAGGCCTCGACTTTTTGAATGAAGGGGTCTTTGACACTGAGAATAAGGCTGGCGATCTCTTTGGCCAGACTATTTGGGCTCGTCTTCAAATCCTTAGCCAAGGCAAAACAGCCAAAGCTAAAATCGCCTAGATCCACCTTAGGCGGTCGGTTAAACTGAATCTCGCCAAACGGACGATTGGTGATTACAGCGATCGCTCCACGAACATAGCTGGCGACTCTCAGAGTGATATCCTGAATATTCATTGTGTCTCCTCTTTGCTGATTGTAAACGTACAGCCAATTAAAATACCATTTTTCCTGTTAAATGTCAATCTTGGAACTTGACATTCTTTTTTTTTTCGTATATGGTGAAGGGTATTTTAGCGCACATTGAAAACTTGATGGGAGGGGCCAAAATGGAACTACTAGAACTGACGCGCAAACTTATCGGCTACAACACTAGTCCAGGCCAAAGTAACCTGGAAATAGTCGACTTTATCGCTAACTACTGCGAGGATCTTGACTTTAAGGTTCAGAGATTTCCCTATAGAGGTGATAAGAGAGTAAATCAGTCAAATCTGGTGGTAACTGTTGGGGGCGAAGAGCCGGTTCTTGCTCTATCTGGACATACTGACACAGTCAGTTTTGAAACAGCCAAATGGGCGAGTGACCCACTCAAATTGACTTACGCTAACGGTAAATACTTTGCTCGAGGAGTTGCCGACATGAAACTTTTCTTGGCAGCTGCCTTGAAAGCTGCTGAGGCTATTCCACTAAGCGATCTAAAGAGACCGTTTGCTTTGTATTTTACGGCAGAAGAGGAAATTGGTTGTCTGGGAGCAAAAGCTTTGACCGGTTTTTCTAGAAAGTCGCAGATGCCGAAAGAAAAGCTGGCAAAGAGCATCGTTGTTGGCGAACCGACTATGATGGAACCTGTTTCCAAGCATAAAGGCTACTATTACTTCCGTGTGATTATCAAGTCGACTATAGATGAGCACGCGAAGCACGTGGCCGAGAAGAAGTTACATAGCTCTGATGACACAAAAGCCACTAACGTGGTTGCGTTGGTATTACCCAGAGTGACTTTGGCCTTAGAAGACTTTCGTAAGAGTTTCCGTCGTTTTCAAGACGACAAATTCGAATTGGCGCACCCCACTATGAATATAGGTGGCAATATCATAATGCCACCTGGGTCGATGAAGAATATTATCCCGACTGAAGTCAGATTGGATTGTGATCTTCGCTTTATTCCCGGGATGCCGCCAGTCGATTTTCTCAGGGACTTAATGCAGCGAAAGCTGACTCAAGTTATCGATAAGATCAAACCAGTCAATCCAAGTGAAAAATTCTCAGCCCAGGTTGTAGCAATGAGGCTTTTTACACCGGCCATGGACACCCCTGATGGGTCAGAAGTGGTTCGGAACGCCATTCGGGCAACACGGCGCAATTTTGCGAAGGGTGTCTCCTATAATACTGAAGGCGGCGTCTATAATGCTGCAGGTGCAGAGTCGATAATTCTGGGTCCTGGTTCGATTAATCAGGCTCATCAACCAAATGAATTTGTTGGTGAAAGATGGTTGACCAATGAGTCCATCGATCCCTACATTGAATTGATCAGACTTTTCTGCTGCAAGGAGGGCTGACATGAATCGAGAAATATTAGCTTACGCTACCACGCATATCGGTAAGATCTTCGTGATAAAGCTTGATCGAAACGGGATACCCCAGACGCAGAGTGCTGTCTATCAAGATATTCAGTTGCTTCGCGGACTGGGAGTCAAAGTAGTGATTTGTTATCCGGAACGCCGGTTGTTTGCACCGGAATGTCGAGTTTTTGATTACAAAGAGGTAGCTCCTAATAAGTTGAGAATTGCTTTTAGAACAAGGCACGACATCCCACTAGTCATTTGCAATGATCGGGAGACTGCTCAATTAGCTAACACCCTTCATGCTCGGAAACTGATCTATCTTGTTGATTCAGTTGGGGTTTTGGACGAGAATGGAAACCTGATTCGTCAAATCTCTAAATTGCAATCCGTCGACTTACTTGAAAAAAAGAAGGTCGATCAAAAAGAATTGGTCACTGGCACAATGCGTGACAAGATCCTAGCGGCTATTTGGGCGCTTGATCACCAAGTTGAAAGAGTTCACATTGCTGCCAAGGAATCGCTCATTGACGAACTTTTCTCGTGTTCTGGTAGTGGTACAATGATCTGTGCTCAGATGGGTTCATATAATCAATCTCGAGAGGCACGGCCTAGTGATATTGCAAAAATCAACACACTAATCAAGCGGTCTGACTTTGAGGGTAATTTGCTTAAGATCATCGAATCTTCCATTTCCAGCTTCGTAGTTTTTGAAGTCGATATCGCTCTTTATGGCTGTGCTCTATGCGTGATCAAAGACAATGCGATGCATGTTGATTTCTTTGTCGCTAACGACATTCAAAATTTTGATGTCGTATCAGAACTACTTTTATACATATTGTCCAAAGCTAAGAACTGTGGGTGTACGAAGGTAATCATAACTGACCGTAATCAACTTAGCCTGTTTTGTCACCCCATGATTTACCAAGCTGGCTTTTGCAATAACAAAGCTGATAAATCCAGGTCCTGGACTTTTGATTTTCCTACCAACCCGCTGTAATGTAAAGCGGGTTTTTATTTCCTTTAGATCGTGACTTTAAACCAATTTCTTTTGCCCACTTTAAAATTAAGCGGACTACTAGAAAGTTTAATTAGTTCAAATGGATCATTTGCTTTGCGCTCATCGATAGTGACAGCGTTTTGAGTAATAAGCCTTCTTAAGTCATTGTTGCTCATTTTTTCGTCATCAAAGCATTTCTTCAAAATATCAATCAAAGATGCTGAATCGGCGCCAATTGATACAGGGATGGCTTCGTCCGGAACCTGTTTTTGGCTGAAGGTTTTTTCAAACCATTCAACTTCTTCCTCTGCAACTTTTTCACCGTGGTATCGTTTGACTATTTCTTGAGCGAGCATTAATTTATATTTTTTTGGATCGGTAGACAGGTCTTGTTCTATTTTGACTATCTCATCAAGCGGAACGTCGGTGTAGACTTTCATATAATCAATAATCAAAGTGTCAGGAATACTCATTAGACGGCCGAATTTTTCGCGAGGTGAGTGGTTCAAACCAATGTAGTTTCCTAAACTCTTACTTTGTTTACCTTTTCCGTCAATTCCGGCAGTAATTTTGGTGGTAATGATAACTTGAGCCGGCTCTCCATATTTTTCTTGGAAGAAACGCCCCATCATCTCATTGAAGAGTTGATCGGAACCAATGACAGTGGCATCTGCTTTTAGAGCCACAGAGTCATATCCTTGCAAAATAGGGTAAACCAGTTCATTTTCGTAAATTTCCTGACCTGTTTCAATTCTTTTCTGGAACATGTCTCTGGAGATCAATCGATCGTGAGTCACTAAGCTCATTAGTGAAAGAAGGTCTTTCGCCTTCATTGGATCGTACCATTCTGAGTTCCGGCGGATCTCGACAAGGTTGGGATCATCGTAAAGAACCATCATCGCTTGCTTGATAAAGGCATCAGCATTTTGCTGAATTTCTTCAATCGGGATAATTGGTCTCGTTTTGCTCTTACCGGTTGGGTCGCCGATTTGAGTTGTATAGTCACCGATCAAAAAGATAATTTTGTGACCTAATTCTTGAAGGCGTCGGTACATCCAAAGGTTTACAGCATGGCCGATGTGTAGATCAGGCGCGGTTACATCAACGCCGTATTTAAATCTAAGTTGGTGTCCGCTTGAAAGTAATTTTCGAAATTCTTCAAGCGAAAAAACCTCGTCAGTAGTGCGAGAAAAATCTTCGATTAGTTTATCAATCGTCTGTTTGTCGGTTATAATTTTTTTCACAAAAAGCCTTTCAATGATCTCTAGTTAGACTATATATTTTTTTTATTATGGTTCCAAGCGATTCATGCCGCGGAAGAGGTAAGTGACTTCGCGGATATTTTCGCGGTTAAGCATGATCATCAATAACCGAGCGAGTCCCAAGCCTAGACCGCCGTGAGGTGGAACGCCGTATCGGAAGAATTCCAGATAGAATTTGATTGATTCTTCTGAAACACCTTTTTCCTCAGCTTGTTTCTTTAGTATCTCATAGCGATGCTCGCGCTGTGCGCCGGTAGTGATTTCGACACCTTTATAGAGAAGATCGAAGCTTTTAGTTAAGCCAGTATTTTCATCTCTCATATGGTAAAAAGCTCGGACTGAGGCAGGGTAATCGGTTACAAAAACAAAATCATGGCCTTCTTTTTCTTTAATATATTTGGCAACAATTCTTTCGCCTTCCGGATCCAAATCGCCTTTGATGGCGGCTTCTGACTTGTGGCCACTTTCGGCTACGATTTTTTGGGCTTCTTCCATGGTAATTTCAGGGAAAGGAAGTTGTGGAATTTCAATTTCTGTATTGAAAAGCCCTTTGATTTCATCGCCGTGTTCTTTTTTGACAACTTCTAAAACGTGCTTTAGAAATTTGGCTTCCAAATCCATCACATCGTGGTGAGATTCAACGTAAGAAATTTCCATGTCAACGCCAGTGAATTCAGTTGAATGTCTTGAAGTGGCTGAAGGATCAGCTCGAAAAACCGGGCCAATTTCAAAAATCTTGTCGAATCCGGCTGCCATGGCCATCTGTTTATAAAACTGTGGTGATTGAGCTAAATAGGCTTTTCGATCGAAATATTTTACTTCAAAAAGCTCAGCACCAGATTCACTCGGTGCGCCCATCAGCTTTGGCGAATGAATTTCTAAAAATTTTTCTTTCGTCCAAAAATCACGCATGGCCCGTTCAATTGTTGTCTGAACTTTAAAAATCAAAAGATTTTCTGATCGGCGTAAATCGAGCCAGCGGTAGTCCATTCTTTTTTCTGGAGCGATTGGTTCTTGACCGATCACTGGAATAGGTAGCATTGGCTCAGCTGTGCTGGTTACGGCCAGTTCGTCGATGGCAATTTCTAAACCGCCGAGTTTCACCTGAGAGTTTTCAATTACTTTGCCTGCAACTTGAATGGTTGATTCAATTGGAAGAGAAGAAATTATATCTGCAAATTTAGCGTTTTTTTCGCGTTCGTTAACCAATTGAACTTTGCCAGTGATATCGCGCAAGATAACAAACTGGATCGCTTTTTGGTCGCGAATTTTTTCAACAAAACCTTCTACGGTAACAGTTTCCCCAACCTTTTCTTGTAATTCTGAAATCAAAGTTCTTGTTTTCATCGCTTCTCCTAAAAATAAAAAATAAGTAAAGTTTATGGTTACAACTGGTTATTATTATACAGTATTTTTCCCTCAGCTGCAAAGAGTATTTTTAACTAAGTTCGTCTGTTTACAAAAACTTATTGATGTGCTACGATGACGGCAACTCGCAGTAGAGCAAATGGCGTAATTGGACGCTTTGTGATTGCAGAGGGAGGGAGCGCAATGGAGCCGGAATTCAAGTTCGATTTTGAATTTCTAAGTGAAGTTCCTGTCCGAGAGATTGCCCTGGCACTTTGGGGCGATGGTGACTTTAACGGCGCATCAGATGCGCAAATGGCTCGTTTTGCGCGAGCCTTCCACTGTTCGATGGTGCAACACACGACGGTTTTGCGCAAATCAGGCGAGAATTACTACCGTCATGATTGTCGTGTGGCTGCTAGAGCACTGAAAGCTGGTTTTGATCTTGATATAGTTACAGCCATCTTAGCCCACGAGTTTAAAGAAGATGATGGATGGACAGAGGAGCAGTTGATCAAAATTTTCGGGCCCGAAGTTGCCAGTTATGTTATACCGGTTTCTAAACGGCCCAAAGCTTTGTTTTCCTCGAGGATGGAACGGCTAATAGATCATATATATAATATGGTAAAAGCCATTCTATCCGGTCTCTGGCAAGTGGCGATCATCAAAGTCCTTGATCGGTTGGAAAACACGACTGATACAGCCGGCTTATCTGACGAAGACAAGGCCAGGTTGTTCGGTGAAACCGAGACACATTTCTTGCCATTCTTTCGCTGGGCAGCGAAATTTATCCCAGCCGAGTGGCAGATGATCTACGGTATTTGGATTCAGGCGATCGAGTTTGCCTGCGATAACTACAATCGGCACCAAAACATTCTTAGGCTTCAGAACTCAAACTCGGTTTAACCGCCGGGTTTTTTAATTTTTGCTTGACGAGTATATTTGTTGTATACTAGATACGGAACCTGTTTTTCGGGAAATTTTTTGTTAAATTGAGGAGGGGCAATGCCAAAAGGTAGTCGTGTTCTCATGGCTGACGACGACAAGATGCTCATTGATATGTACAAAGAGCGTCTTGAGTTAGCTGGCTATAATGTAACAATTTGTCGTAACGGTGAAGAAGCGTTAGGGAAAATTCGCGAAGCAAAACCGGAGATCATTCTCTTGGATATTATGATGCCAAAAATTAATGGTTACGAAGCCTTGGCAAGTATAAAATCCGATCCGGCCACTAAAGATATTCCTGTCATCATGCTTTCTGCTTTGATGCGTGATTTTAATCGTGAGAAAGCAGTTGAGGCCGGCGCAGACGATTATTTGATTAAATCGGAAGCAATGCCAGCCGACGTCATAACTAAAATCGAACAAGTATTGGTCAAATATGGCAAAGGAACCATTCCTGCGCCTGGCCAAATCGCGCCGAATATTACAGCGCCTTCAGCCACTCCACCAGTGATGCCAACGCCTCTTGTAGTTTCCACAGCGCCAGTTTCCTCGCCGATTCCTACCGCTGCGCCAATGCCAGCCACGCATGTAAATACACCGGTTGCTACTCTTGAACCATCAGTCATGCAGCCAGATGCAATCGCAAAACCAGAAGAAAAAAAGCAAGAAGACAAGGTTATATTTGAACCAGAAGGCTTAAATGAATTAAAATCTCCAGATTCAAGTCCTGTCGCAGTGCCAGCGAAGGAAGAAAATAAGGAAGATGAAGTACCAGTGGTTAAATTAAATCAAGGGTCGTTTGAAACTCCAAAGATATCACCTCAACCTTCAGTCATTAATCATCCGCCAGCGCCGACAATGGCATGGGAACCAGAACCGAATAAAGATATTAATGAAAGTACACAAAAATCACCAGCCTCTGTTGCGTTGATCGTGGTAATGGCTATCTTATTAACCGCTCTTGTTAATGATATTTTGATTTATTTCTTTTTCTTAAATAAATAAGCTTGTAAAATATTTGACCCATCGACTGGCTCATGGTCAACCTCAGTGATGTCGAATGGTTGACAGGTAAAAATTGACAATGTATATTCAAGTTAGAAATTATATAGGAGAATATGATGGATGAAGGAAAAACAATTTTGCTTGTTGACGACGATCTGACCTTAAGGGAAATGTACGAGGAACGGTTGAAAGCCGAAGGTTTCACGATTGTTCAAGCCTCAAATGGCGAAGAAGCGCTTTCTAAAGCTAAAGAAGTTAAGCCTAATATTATTTTACTCGATATTATGATGCCGAAAATCAATGGCTTCGATGTTCTAAAGGATTTAAAAAGTGATCCAGATTTAAAGGATGTGCCGGTCATCGTTTTGACCGCTTTAATTCAAGATGTGGATCGTATTCAGGGAAAGAAACTGGGCGCGACTGATTATATTGTTAAATCAGAAACGATGCCTGGAGAAGTTATCGCCAAAATCCGAAATGCAATGAAATAAAAAAAGTAGCAATATTAAAAAAAGAAGGTAAAAGCCTTCTTTTTTTAATACATATAAACTATTTTATAACATCAAACGGATTGGTGCGACCAAAGCCTGATTCAGCTGGTAAATTGATTGGAGTACCGTATGATTTTAGATTTTGGAACTTATCAATCGTACTTTGAGTGACCGTAACATTAGTTAAAGTCTGATCTAAATTACTGTCTTTCTGCCAATAAGCCGAGCCGATTAGTTGCACACTTAAGACATTATCTGTCGTGGCAAGTTGCATGCTGTTGAATGTGATTAGCCTTGAAGATGTTTCGGTATTTTTTAAAAAAGTGAGAAAGTCAGAGAAATTACCAGAGACTTTTATCGAAAATTTCAATTCGGTCACGCCGCTTACAGCCGATGTTGAAGTGGTGGGCGTGGTTGTGGTGGCGGCTTTAGGTGCACTATTATCAAGCGAGAATTGTTCAACTTTGAGATTTGCCTGATTTGCGACAGCCGACATTTCGATAACCAGTTCGCTAGAATTCTGGCTCAAAGGAATATATTTGGAAGCGATGCCATAAAGTGTATCTAACTGATTATTTTTAGAAAGGGCAGTTAAGACCTCTTTCTTTTTTGAGGCGTCTTGAAGATCGGTTTTGGTTTTTTTAATCTCATTGTGAATTTGCCAACTATTATTCACCATCGGCTTTAAAATAAAATAAGAAAATAAAACTACAATTAACGACGTCGAGCCGATAAAAATCCAACTTAATCGGTTCATTTGGCCGCTTTGCTAGTTTTTACCACATGCTCAAGGTTAAATTCCAGACTAAAACTAAGACCAGTGTTGGAACCTGCAGCTGATGCCGACGAACTCTTAAATGCAACATCCTTGAAATAAGTGGAGCTTTCCAATTTATCCTTGAATTTTATAGCATCCCGCTCTGAGTCGGTCGTACCTTGTAAAGTAAAGTTTGGCGCTTTGGTTAAATCTCCGTTTAACGATACGAACTGAACGTTAGTCGGAACTGAATTGATCAATTCTTGTAAAATGGCAGACCATGGCGAGCGACTATTTTCGATTGTCGTGGCTAATTGGGCTCTGTCATTAAGAAAAATTGCCTTTTTCTGGAGTTCATTGAAGTTGCCCAAACTTTGATTTGCTCTGGTTAAGTCAGCTTGGTTTGTGTCTAGTTCAGCTTGTAGAATACTTGTTTTGTAATTATTTAAAAGAAAAGCGGTTACGCCAAGGAAAATTAAAACCACTAAACAAATCCCAAAAACACTAGCCGATTGTTTTGTTTTTTTAGCTCTGATTTTAATATCTGGTGGTAATAGGTTAATGTTTATCATTTAAACTCCGCGACAAGCGATAGCTTGGCCATATTTATCATTTATTCTCCAATAAATTCCGCTTTTATATTTCCTTAACAGCTAAGCCGATTGCGGTGGCAAATCTTGGGTCGTATCCCTTTAGATCGACTTGCGGTTGACCAATAATCGTTTTTATCTTTGTCAGGTTTTCAATTAAATCAATTGTTTTTTCAACATTTGTACCGCCTCCTGCTAAAACAATCTTGTTTATTATTTGGGCTTTGCCAATTCGATTTTGATAGTATTTGATCAGATGAAGAATTTCCGAAGAAAGTAGTCTAATGCTGCCGGCGAAATCGGTTTGTAAATTATCGCCGCCGATGGCAACTGTTGAGGTAAGTTTAATTGTTTGCTGATCGTAGCAAGTAAGGCCTGATGTTTTGGCGCCTATATCTAAAATTAGGAAGCTGCCTTTATCTTGAGGATTAATCAGGGCGCGACTCAAGGCTGCCGGCTTGGTTTCAAGTCCCATAAGTTCTAACCCGGCTAAAGAGACAACTTCTGCTAATGCATTAACTAAAATTTTAGGTGCCGCGACCACTAAAACTTCAATATTACTATCTTTTTGTCCGACAATTTGCCAATCCATGTAAGTCTCGTCAGGTGGGATAGGAAAAAATTCTGTTGCTTGATAGGGAATACTTTTATTTAATTCTTTTAAAGACATTTTGGGCATATCAATTTCTTTGGTGAAAACAAGAGATTCTGGAAGAGCAGACGAAACGATTTTAGCTGAAATGGCGTGAGGTTTGGCTTGAGACATGGCAGCAATTATTTGTTCAGCCAGTTTATTTTTTTCCTTTACGCCTTCTTTGGTTAACGTCCCTTCAGCGATTGGAACTTCAATAGCACCTCGAAGCACGGCTCTCTTACCTGTGCCACTAATTTGGACTAATTTCATAGTTCGATAGCCTATATCAAGTCCGAAAGTTGGTTTTTTGATGCCTAAAACTGATTCAAACAAAAAATCCCTCCATGTATCTATTGTATCAAACTAATATTCTTCTTCCCAGTGCTGGAACTTGATAACTGGTGTACCTTGGACACCGCCGCCGGAAAGTGTTTCATTAACCCAGTCTTTTTTGAAATTTAAGGTAATATTACAGTTGTTGCCAGAAAAATCATGAGCTAAGACGGCTCCAATAATGGTAATATTGGCATTATTGGAAGCAGCTGAAAGTACGCCAACATAGAGCAATCCTTCGATATGGATATTTGCGTTAGTGACATTAAAATTACTCAAGGTCAAAAGGCCAGAAGGTGCAGGGTTGTGAAAAATATTTAGATTAGCATTGGTGACATTGACGGATCCTTCACTAATTAAGGCGCCATTAAAAGTAATGCTTTTATTCTTAATTGTTACGCCGCCGGCCCCGGCTACATAAAAAATGCCATTAAAAGTGGTTTGCACTTCAAGTAAATTATTAAATTGATCTGAAGTATAGTAATGTCCTTGGGCAATCGCTAAACTTTTATACGATGAAGGGCTGTCAGAATTAAAATCGATTCCTGGCATTTCAAAAGGAGTTGAATAATTTTGTTGTTGCGTGCCACCTTGATCAACGGTAGAATTTTGGACGGCAATACTCTTATTGGCTAAGATGTCTTGAGAGACATGGATTGTCGCATTCCCGATATTTATATTACCGGCGCTGGCTATGGACGCAGGATCGTACCCGTCGTCATAGTTAAGGGTCATGTTGTGAAGATAAATATTGCCGGAGCTAGGTCCACCGACCAATAATGCAGCTTCATAGGGATAGGTGGTCGGTTTATTCGATTGGGTAACATTCAAAGTAATTTTTCGCTGGGCGGTTTTTGTCCCCAATTTATCGTAACCAGTAGAAGTAAT
This sequence comes from Berkelbacteria bacterium GW2011_GWE1_39_12, assembly GCA_001029735.1. Lineage (GTDB taxonomy): Bacteria > Patescibacteriota > UBA1384 > UBA12157 > UBA12157 > GWE1-39-12. The sequence continues at coordinate 240,013 of CP011213.1, read as the reverse complement.
TGTCGCGGTTGCTTTAGCGATATTTTGGATTGTAACAGTGTAAGATCCTCCTGTAGTCAAGTTTTTAGCAGGGATTATGGTTTGACCGTCCAAGGAATTTAGGAATGTATCCCGAGCCGAGCTATCGTTTTGAATTCGCCAAATGGCTTCTTGAGTACCTGCTTCCGCCAAGTTTAGCGCAATCGAGGCGCTGCGCTGGTTGCGCGCGATAGAGTACTCTGAATACAAAACATCGGCCAGATAATAGGCGATTACTAACAAAACAGACATGATGACTAGTACGGAAACTAAAACGAAACCTTTTGAAGTAGTGTTGCGTTTTATTAACATTAAATATTTCTCCCCAAGACTTGCGTTTGATAAGTTTGAGTTTGTCCATTTTCTTCTACAGTTAAAACAATACTGATAATGTTTGTGCCGAAAAATGACAAAGAAGTGAGTTTATCGGCTTTGATCGCATCTTCGTCAATTGATGATTGCGGTGGGTTGTCGTACTGATCTTTGGCGTTCCAAGCCACCCATTCACTCGTGTTTGTGCTGAAGTAATAATGGACAACTTCGCGGTGCAATTCTCCTTCTGCATAAACATAATTAATGTATTGAAGCTTAGTGGTATTGTGTCCATCTACAAACTCTAAATTGGAAGGTGCTGGATTTAGGGGATCAGTATTAGTTGCTGGCAAAGTGGTAACTATTTCATTAGTTTGGCGCAAATCTCTTGTAATTCTTTCCAAGGCAATTCGCGCATTTTGATTGATCTCGGCTTTACTAATGTTTCTTCGATATGACTGATAGCTTGTAGCATAAACTTGGTATAAGCTGATTAGCACCAAGCTAGCTAAAGAGATAGCGACAATCACTTCGACTAAAGTTAAACCTTGGCTATATTTTCCGCAGAAAATTCCGCGACAAGCTTGGGCTTGGCTACTTCGATTTAATTGTGGCCATCTGAACATTTTTTTCATCTTGTCCTTCATTATAGTAAATCGTCACAATAATTTTTTTAAGCCCGATATCGGTACCGCTGATTGCAAGATTGGAATCTATTAAGATTATGTCAACCTGTTTTTGATATTGATAAAAAGGGTTAGTATTTTCTAATGATAAATTAGTTTTAATGCCGGTACCCGGAGTTAAACTGTCATAGCTTTTATTCACCTCTTGATCAATTAATCCTTGGGCTAAATTACTGGCTACACTGATTCTTCCGGCCGCTCCTGCCAACCGGCTAGAATTTCCAAAAAACGCAGCTACGCCTAAAACACCGATTGTAAAAACCGTAATGGCGACAATGATCTCAATTATGGTAAGACCTTTTTTCAAAATTTCCTCTTTTAACGAATAGAAATAAAGCCGGCCGGCGAAACGTTAACTACCTTAGTAATTGAGTTTATAGAAAGCGTTAAATTGCCCGAAGAACTTGGGCCGCCGTCGGGAGAAAAAATTATCTGATTGTTTGTGATTGTCTCGCCAAGCGTTAACTGTTCATTGTTTGGTAAGATAATTTGTTTTTGTAATTCTTCATTGGCATCTACTAAGCGGATAATATCGTATGTTGGTGGAATACTTGTTGAGTTAAATCGAATTAAATATTGTTTTTGCTCAGTAATTGATTTTTCTTGAGATTCTCTAAGATCTGATGTTAAGCCTCTAGCCGTTCCATTTAGCCTAATTCCAGGGAGATAGCTACTAACTGTTGGAGTGACAGCGGCCGTCAAAATGCCCATGATGGCGATCACGATAATTAATTCGATCAGCGTGAATCCTTGGGATATTTTTTTGCGCTTTAGATAATTCATGCTAAATTACATTTACCATGCTATAGATAGGCATAATCACGGCGATGATAGCCACACCCATCCCTATACCTATAATAATAATTAAAATTGGCTCAATTAGAGAGGCCATGCTAGCGGTAGTTGCCTCTACTTCTTTATCGTAGAAATCCGCCAACTGACTTAAAATTTCATCGATTTTTCCGCTTTTTTCACCAACCGAAATCATTTGAGAAATCATAATAGGAAATATCTTTTGTTTAGCCAAAGCCTTGGAGAGAGGAATACCGCTTTCGACGTCATTGGAAATGGTGTCGAAAATCGGTAGATAAACTTTATTTCCGACTACAGCTTTATCCGTTTCAATAATCTCAAGCATTGGTAATCCTGAGGCAACTAATGTAGCAGTTGTGCGAGCGAACCTAGCCAAGTAAATTTTCTTTGTTAGGGCGCCAAATATGGGAAATCTAATTTTAACTTGATCTAATACAATTCCGCCGTTACTGGTTTTAGACCATATTCTTACTAGCACAATGATTATGGCGACAGCAAATATTACTGCATACCAATAATGAACGGTAAAAGCACTGATATTCAATAAAACTCTGGTGGGCAGGGGTAAAGGTACACCCATCTCGTCGAAAATAGTTTTCATTTTTGGAACGACAAAGATCAGCATCAAAAGGACAACGCCGAAAAGTGCGCTAACAATTACGATCGGATAAGTCATGGCGCTTTTTACTTTGGTAATTAAATCGTAATCATTCTGCAATTGACTGGCCAGACGGTTTAAGACTTCGTCAAGTTTACCGCTTCTTTCACCAGAAGCAGTAATCGAAACATAGAGCTGGGGAAAAACTTTAGGATGTTTTCCGAATGCTTTTGAAAGTGCCATACCACCTCGAACGTCATTAGTGATATCGGTAATAACCTGAGAGAATTCTTTATTTTCAGTTTGAATTTTCAATGCTTCCAAGGCTTCAATTAAAGGGAGACCCCCTTTGACCATCACAGCTAATTGCTTGGTGAAAATAATTTTATCTTTCAGTGAAACTTTCTTTTTAAAATTAAAGTTTGAAACGTAATTCTTTTTTGCGGTAATTTCTACTACAATTACATCCCTTTGCTTTAACAGCTCTAGAGCCTGTTTTTCATTGGCGGCAACAATTTCACCCTTTTCTTCTTCGCCTTTTTGATTTTTTACCACATAGTTGAAATCCATTTTAGTCCTTTGTGACGCGCCATACTTCTTCTAAAGTGGTCAAGCCGTCGATTGCTTTTAATATGCCATCTTGGCGTAAACTTACCATGCCGTTTTTAATTGCCATATTGTTAATATCTGAACCAGAAGATTTTTTAGCGACGAGTTCTTTAACATTTTCCGCCAATTCAAAAACTTCGAAAATCCCGATTCGGCCTTTGTATCCTGTCTGGCCACAATTGCCACAACCTTTCCCGTGATAAAACTGCAATTTACTCGGTTTTTCTTCGGCTTGGGGTAGATTTTCAATTTCTTTTTTTGTCACATCCATATTAGCTGCGTCAATTTCAATTGGTTCTCGGCAAAATTGACAAATTTTGCGGCAAAGTCTTTGGGCGACTACAACATTTAACGATGAGTTAATCAAAAATGGTTCAATTTTCATATCGACAAAGCGGGGGATTGCGCCAGCAGCGTCGTTAGTATGGAGCGTTGAAAGCACGATATGACCGGTGAGTGCCGAGTGGATGGCCATGTCGGCTGTTTCGTAATCACGAATTTCACCAACCATGATAACGTCGGGATCTTGGCGCAAAATTGAACGCAAACCAGAGGCGAAAGAGAAGCCTATATTTGATTGAATTTGTCCTTGATTGATAGTCGGCATTTTGTATTCAACCGGATCTTCCAACGTCACAATATTTACTTTTTCATTCATTAATTTCTGCAATATGGCGTAAAGCGTCGTGGTTTTTCCTGAACCAGTCGGCCCAGTCGATAAAATCATACCATGAGCTTTAGTGATGTTGTCTTCTAAAATCTTATAGGCGCTACCGCGAAAGCCAAGCTGTTCGAGTGAAATAATGCCGGAAGATTTGTCCAAAATACGAGCCACCACTTTTTCACCATTAACTGTGGGAAAAGTTGAGACACGAAAGTCGACTTCATTTTGATCTAATATTTCTTGGAAACGGCCATCTTGCGGCAGCCTGGTTTCGTCAATTTTCATATTGGCCAAAATTTTTATACGTGAAACCAAAGCCGGTAAAATTTCTACCGGTAAAGAAATAATTTTTCTTAAAATGCCATCAACGCGAAAACGGACAATTACTTCTTCTTCGGTTGGTTCGATATGTATATCTGAGGCTTTTTCTCTTACGGCTCTTCTGATTATTGATTGGGCGATTTTTGCTGCCGGAGCGGTTTCGGTTATTTCTTCAGTTGAGACAGACTCAACTTTTGGTTTTTCTGAATTGTCAGATTTTTTTTCGCCGTCAATTTCATCTGAACCGACTTCGTCGACAATTTTTTTAAGCTCACCGCTGATGCCGGAGTACTGGTCTAAAATATGGTTGATATCAGCTTTGGTACAAATTTTGAGATCAAGTTCTTGACCGGTTTTCTTTTTGATAAATTCCAGGGCTTCACGATCTTCAGGATCAATCATGGCAAGAGTAATTCGGCCATTTTTTTCGCCAATTGGAACTGCTTGGAAATGCCTCGCCACGTGTTCCGGCACGAGCGCTAGAATTTTCTTCGGGATAGTTAGCCCGGACAAATCCTCGTAAGCAATGGGTATGCCTTGGTCCTGATTAGCCTGTGTAGTTTGTGGAATGTCAGTTTGAGAGTTTATATCGGAAGGCAAGTAATTTTTATTTTTAATTGCGTTTGTTAGATCTGGGTGAGGTCTGAACTTTGGTACATTTGAGCCAATGGTAACAATTTTTTGTTTTGGATCTCGGGGATTTAAAACCGTCCGTGAAGGATAGCTCACTATCACAAAATTGCCAAAACCTGGCATTTGAACTTCCCGTCCGGCGTTTAGTTCTTCGGCTATAATGTTTTGAAAATTATTGAGTGCACTTTTAATTTTTTCCGCACTCAAACCTGTCGAAACTTTAATTTGTTTGATTAGTTCGCTCGAAGTCATGCCCCTCCGCTTCTTAAGCTAATCATATCACAAAAATGTCAAAAACTGATAGTGTGATCCATTATCTTTTAACGACTAATTTCCGCCTTGTCTTTTGCGAAAATTGTCTCTATAGTCAGGTTGTGAGTAGCTTTAATTTTAGGAAAAATTATGTCGTTCTATAGAAAATACCGCCCTCAAAAATTCATTGATTTAATCGGTCAAGATCATATTCGCACCACTTTAATCAATGCATTAAGTAGTGGCTCTTTTTCACATGCTTATCTTTTTTCCGGACCCAGAGGTTCGGGCAAAACTTCTTCAGCTAGATTATTAGCTAAAGCATTGAATTGTCAGGGTAGAGTCTTGAATAAAGAATCTTTTGAGCCATGCGATAAATGTTTGTCCTGTAAAGAAATTATGACCGGGGCAAATTTAGATATGATTGAAATTGATGCCGCCTCTAACCGCGGCATCGATGAAATGAGAGAATTAAGGGAAAAAATTCATTTTGCTCCATCGGCTGGCCGCTTCAAAGTCTATATCATTGATGAATGTCATATGCTTACGAAAGAAGCGTTTAATGCACTTTTAAAAACATTGGAAGAACCGCCGGCACATGCCATTTTTATTTTGGCGACAACTGAAATTCATAAAGTGCCGCCAACGATTCTTTCCAGAACGCAAAGCTTTGAATTTAAAAAAGCCTCTCAAGAAGACATTATTAGTTTGCTTAAAAAAATAGCCAAAGCTGAAAAGCTAAATATAGAAGATCAAGCTTTAGGATTAATCGCCAGACTTTCATTTGGTGCTTATCGAGACGCATTAAGTATGTTAGATCAGGTAGGCTCTTTGCAAATCGACGAAAAACACCAAATTTCACTTTCCGAAGTGCAAGCGGTTTTGGGTCAAACAGCCGAAGGTTTGGCTTGGGAATTTTGTGAAAACTTAGCGAAAAACAATCGTTTAGCCCTAATGGAGCTGGTTGAAAAAATATACTTTGAAGGTAAAGACTTGGAAAACTTTATTACCCAAGTCATTACTATTTTTAGAGTAGTTTTACTAAAAAAAGCTGATCTTAACTTAGATTCCGAAGCCTCGAAAGAAGATTTAAAAAAGATCGCCGAGATGGCCGATCTACTTTCGCTTGAGAAAATCGTTTTAATTATCGAAAAACTGTCCGAAATAATAGGTAAAGTGAAAACTTCCATTTTAGGCCAGCTGCCTTTGGAAATGGTAGTATTCGAACTAACTTCGAATCAAGAAATAGCCGTTAAAAAAGAGGTAGTTCAGGAAATAAAAGCGGAACCCGAAATTTCCATTCCAGCAGAAATAAAAATTACTTCCCCAGTTATTGAAATGAAGGCGCCTGTTGTTAACTCTGATCCCGTGATAAACAAAGAAAGTAATGAATCGATCACAGGAGCAAAAGCGCCAACGCCAAGCGTCGATTTTGACAAGTGGCCGGACGTAATAACAGAGGTGAAATCTCAGAATAATACTTTAGCCGCTTTGCTTGGTGGTACGGTAGTCCAAAAAGTTTCTTCCAATCAAATAGATTTGGCAGCTCGATTTAAATTTCACGCCGATCAAATTTGTAATAAAAAGAACTTAGTTATAATCGAAGCAGCGGTGTTAAAAATTGCCGGTATTCCTTATAAAGTCGACTGTATTGTGGATAAAAACTTAGAAATAAAAAAACCCGTCGAAGTGGAAGAGGCGATATTAAATAATGCTAAAGAAGTTTTTGAATTGTAAAAGCTCTATAAAAAACTTGAAAGATCTAATTAAATTTAAATGAAGCAATGATCTGGTCCAAGGTGCTAATTTCTTCCTCGCTGATTTTGCCTGTGCCATAGAAACTAACAGAGAGGGCGTCGATGTTTTGCGGATCATTGTATGTGGCGATATAGAGAGTAGTGCCTTCTAAATTTTCGCCCCAATTTCGTTTAAAAGTTAGTTTGCCGGCGGAAATATCTTTGGCGTGATTGGCAGAATATTCCTCAAAGCCGGTGGCAACAGTTGGGTTATCAAATCTAAATTCAATGCCGGAGGGAGAAACGATTTTGACAGTTTCTTGAGAAAATTTTGCATTCGGCGTAGCTTTTTCATCGGTTGAAGAGGTCACCGTCCAACTGCTTGGGTAGCTAAAGTTAAAGCTAAAGCCGGTCTTACTAAAATTTTTTAAACTGGTTGTTGTGTCGCTCGGTGTGCTGCTGTTTTTTTCTACAGGTTCGCTCGATGGTTCGGTTGTGGTCGAAAACGAAGCCTTGGGAATATCCTCAACAACTTTAGGATTTATCTGACACCAAGCCAGCCAACCGATTCCGATAAGAACGGCGGCTGCAACGACGATTAAGATTAAACTAAACCATTTTGAGATTATTTTTTTGTTTTGTTTCATGTTTTAATTGTAACGTAGTTTATCCCCACTATCCACACTTTCCACAGCCTTGACGCTACTAGAACAAAAGCATAATGATAGTAATGCACAGATTAAGTTAAGGATCTCAAATTATGGCAAATGATATAGCAAAAATTCCGCCCCAAAATGTTGAAGCCGAGCAATCAGTTCTCGGTTCTCTTTTGTTGGATAAAGATGCTCTCTTAAAGATTGCGGATTTTTTAAAGCCGGACGATTTTTATCGATCCGATCACGGCGATATTTATCGAGCGATTTTAAAACTTTATGAAAAACGCCAGCCGATCGATGTTGTTACTTTAACTGATCTTTTAGAGAAAGATAAAAGGTTAAAAGAAATTGGCGGCGCATCTTATTTGGCGACGCTAGTGAATTCTGTGCCGACAGCAGCCAACATTGTGACCTATGCCCAAATTATTCAGCAAAAGGCGACACTACGACGCTTAATTTCCGCCGCCACCACCATCGCCCAATTAGGGTACGACGAGACGACGGAAATTGAATCAATTTTGGATCAAGCGGAAAGTTCACTTTTTGGCGTTTCACAAAATTATATCAAACAATACTTTACATCGATCAAAGATATTTTGTCCGATAGTTTTGAGCGTATCGATAAACTGCATCGTGACAAAGGGACATTACGCGGCGTTCCGACAGGATTGCGAGATTTGGATAATTTGACGGCTGGTTTGCAGCAATCCGATTTGATTATTTTGGCCGCACGTCCTTCCTTGGGAAAATCATCGTTTGCTCTAAACATTGCTGACCACGTGGCTTGTGACGAAAAAGTGCCAGTCGGAATTTTTTCCCTTGAAATGAGTAAAGAACAGGTGATTGATCGTTTGCTTTGCAGCCGTGGCTCAGTGGATTCGTGGAAACTGAGAACCGGCAATTTGGACGATGAAGATTTCGGCAAATTAAACTACGCGATGGGAGTACTTTCCGAAGCGCCAATTTTTATCGATGATTCACCGATTGTGAACGTAATGGAAATTCGCACCAAGTGCCGCCGTCTTCAAGCCGATCATGGCTTGGGCTTAATCGTCATCGATTACCTGCAGCTATTACAAGGCACTTCCAAACAATCCGATAGCCGCGTGCAGGAAGTTTCAGAAATATCCCGTAATCTAAAATCCTTAGCTCGTGAATTAAATGTGCCAGTGATGGCTTTATCTCAACTTTCTCGCGGAGTGGAGCACCGAGATAACAAACGCCCGATGCTTTCCGATTTGCGTGAATCAGGTTCTATTGAACAAGATGCTGATATTGTTATGTTTCTATATCGCGACGATTACTATGATAAAGAAACCGAAAATCAAAATATTGCCGAACTTTTAATTAAAAAACATCGTAACGGTCCAACCGGCGACATTGGTCTCTTCTGGAAACCAGAGTATATGAAATTCATGACCTTAGATAAAAAACTTCAATCATCTGAATAGGTCATGAATTAGTGATTATTTTATGACGCTGGACAAGAAACTTCAGTCTTCGGAGTAAGGTCATAAATTGTATTTTTAATTTTATGACGCTGGACAAAAAGCTGCAGTCCAGCGAATAAACTTGCGCTAGCTGACGACATCAGGCAAAACGCGAGGTCCTCTTGATTGAAATTGTTAATTGATATACAATAGTTTTGGTTTTTTAGGAGGTGAGTTAATTGTTTCGAAACGACGATTTCACTTCTATCGGCCGCATTAGGTCAGCTCGTCGTCCGTTATTATCTCGAGAGCAGGAAAGAAATTTGATACTCCGAATCCGGGGAGGCGATCAGGAAGCTGCAGCCATTTTTCTGGATTGCAATGAAGGTTTGGTAGTCAACTTTGCTGCGAGATCTCCAAGGATAGGTATGTCATTTGGAGATATTTGCCAGGCTGCTCGGTTGGGTATACTAAAAGCGATCGAAGACTTCGACCTTAATAAGAACTTAAGATTTTCCACTTGGGCAACCTGGAAGATGATGGCAGAGTTAAAGATCCATGCCCACGACTGTCGTGAATCGGATTTGCCTTCACTCGATGATCCATTCTCAGACGTTGAGATCGAACCTGAGGCGTTTGAGCTTGATGTTTTAGATAATGACGTGATTCGAACTATAATTTCTGAAGCTTTAATGAGGCTTGAGTCTAAAGAACGAGAATATCTTTATCTTCGTTTTGGTTTCGATGATAATGAGCCGATGACACAGACGGCTATCGGCAAGCACGAAAATATCACCAGAGCGGCTATTTCAAAACGTGAGGTCAAGATGTTGGACAAATTGAGACGTGATAAATTTCTGCGTCAAAATTTTGAACATCTCTTAGACTCTAACGAGTCTGAAATGGTGCTAGCTGCATAATCAATACCGTGTTTTACGCGGTATTTTTATTAAGGTGGCTTGACAAGCTCGTCAAAATGCTGTACAATAGTATAATTGATACTTAATAAATTAAGTATCAATGCGGAAATTTGCTTCACAAATTATAATCATGGAATTGATGAATTGATAGATCTTTAAAAAAGGAAGGGAATAGACGGTGAGGAGAAAAGTTCAAGGAGGGACCTCGAGCTTTTCCTCTTACCGTATTTATATATAGTAGGAGAACGGGTTTAGTTAGGTGGTCCTTATTGAAGATGAAAATCTGTGATAGGGACAAAGCCAAATACTTTGCCCACATCATAGGGGCGCGACGATCGGTTTATAATTAAAATTAATGGACCGCATCTCGATCGCGCCTTTTAATTTACTATAATATTCTTGTTGTAGCGGCGCGCAGTTGCGCGCCTTTTTTGTAAAAAGTTTCAATTATATGATTGACGGTCAGATTAGAATATGTTAATAATATATTGATTGTCGAACGTGAAAAATCTGGGGGTTGGAAGATGCGTATAAACAGACGTAAAGATCTTATGGTTTTGGAAGATTGTCTAAGTGGGGCTGAGACCGAAAGCAAGCAACTTGTGAGAGAGCTTGCTGAAATACGCAGCCGGATGCAGACGCTATCACGGGAAATCAAAGAAGGCCGAGCCACTTTGGGCGGACCAATCATCGACTTTTGCGTTGCAACTTTCATTGGTAAACGTGAAGAGGCAATGGCCAAGATTCCGCGCTTACTGCGGAGAATCCGCCGACATATCGGACAGTTTCTCTTTATCGAGCATCCGGCATCAAGTACATTGCCTTCAATCCTCTCGGTGATCACTTCGGAAAAGCCGGTTCTCTACAATTCAGACGGTTTGATGAATTTGGTAGGACCTGCCGTCAAGATGAACGGTGTCGAGAAATACTCACATATCAGACTGACGCATACTGACCTATTCAATTACCTGACGTGGCTGGAGCGGATGCGAACCGAGACGGATAATCGACGACCCGATGGTAATGAATGCGCGATTTTTATCGGCAATTCTGCCGTAGTTCGAAGATTGCTAGAGCGTGATGGCACTGCCAACATTCTAAACCTTTATCATCTTGGAAAGATGTTAGGGATAGATACGAGTGAGTGGCCAGCGGTTAACGAGCAACTTGAGAGCGAACGCGGTTGGGCTAGGCAGGGTGTGGAAGGATATCGACGACGGGCCGAAGAGAGAAGACAACAAATTGAAGCCATTGAGCTCGCGTTCATAAGCTCAGCTGGTGGGGACGAGTACGTCACGATCCCGGTAAGAATCAAGACGGCTAGGACCGAACTTGAGGAAGCAAGCATTGGACTCAATGAGGAACTCGCAAGTCTAAGAGGCCAGATATTCAGAGCCCAACAGGTCGGGCTCGATCTATAAGGAATAATCTATTTTATCCCGGAGAAATCCGGGTTTTTCAAAGCCAGGAAACCCCGTATGTAAGCGGGCGTCGTCTGGTTTTTTTAGCCCGCTGGAATGCGGGGATGAATGGCTTCCGCTCAAAATGCTCGCATTTTGATAAACTGTAAGCTGTGCTTGCAGCTCCCTAAAGAAACCCGGCTGGAGCGAAGCGGAGTCCGGGGAGTCTCATTCTTTAGACCGCCGAGCGAGCTTTTTCCTTTCCTCAAATTTTGATACAATGCCTTTGCAATGGAAAATGAAAATATTTTAACTGGGCTCAATGTCGATCAGAAAAAAGCTGTGCTTCAAACCGAAGGGCCGGTTTTGATATTGGCTGGTGCGGGCTCTGGTAAAACCAAAGTTTTGACGCATCGAATCGCCTATTTAATCCGTGAGAAAAATGTTCATCCTCAAAATATTTTGGCGGTCACTTTTACTAATAAAGCCTCCGAGGAGATGAAAAAACGTATCAATCATTTATTGGGGGAAAAAGCGCCGGTTAACTCCTACAGACAAGTTGTTTCATTGCTTCCTTGGATGGGGACGTTTCACTCCATTTGCTGCAAGATTTTGCGCCAAGAAATTCACAATATCGAATTCAGACGAAGCTTTGTAATCTATGATTCCGACGAATCTTTGGCGGCCATTAAAAATGCGATGGATGAATTGAATATTGATAAAAAACAGTATAGTCCAAAAACTATCAAGAATTTTATTTCCGGCGCTAAAAATGAACTTATGAATCCTAAAGAATATGCCAAATATTCCAAGGGTCATTTTGGCGAAGTAGTAGTCCGAGTCTATATCCAATACCAAAAAGAATTGAAGAACGCTAATGCCTTGGATTTCGATGATTTACTAGTTAAAACCGTCGAGTTATTTACAAAGTTCCCCGAAATTTTAAAACGGTATCAGGAATTATTTCGTTATATTTTAATCGATGAGTATCAAGATACTAATACGGTCCAATATCGTTTGGTCAATTTGCTTTCAGAAAAATACAAAAATATTTGTGTGGTGGGCGACGACTTTCAGGCGATTTATGGTTTTCGAGGCGCTAATTTTAAAAATATTTTAGATTTTGAAAAAGATTATCCGGAAGCCGTGGTGATTAAAATGGAACAGAACTATCGGTCGACTAAAAATATTTTGGAAGCGGCCCAAAGTGTGATTGAGCGAAACACTTTAAGAAGTGAAAAGAAACTTTGGACTGAAAACGAAGAGGGGATGCCAGCCTCTGTTTATGAAGCAAACAACGAACTCGACGAAATTGAATTTGTGAAAAATGAAATTGTGGCTTTTTCACACATGAATTCACTAAACGATTTTACGATCCTCTATAGAACCAATGCCCAATCACGTATTATTGAAGAGTTTTTTTTACAAAACCGAATTCCCTATCGCTTGATTGGCGCTTTGCGTTTTTATGACCGAAGAGAAATCAAAGATATTTTGGCTTATTTAAAAGTGATCCATAACGAATCGGACAAAGTCTCTTTGCGTCGCATTATTAATACCCCAACTCGTGGGATAGGGGAAAAAACGGCGGCTGCGTTTGATTTAGAAAATCCGAAAATTAAAGTCTTCATGCAAATGATGGAAAATTTCCGTAATGCGGCAAAAGAAAAAAAAATTGATGAATTAATCGATGAAGTCACTCGCGAATCAGGTTACAAAAATTATATTTTAGATGGAACTGAAGAAGGGGAGAGCCGTTGGGAAAATATTGAGGAATTAAAATCGGTAGCGCAAAAGTCTGAATCCTTGGAAGAATTTTTGGAAAATGTAGCGCTGGTTTCCGATGTTGATAATTATAATAAAGACGCTGAAGCTGTGACACTGATGACCTTGCATAATGCTAAAGGACTCGAGTTTCCGATTGTTTTTATGGTCGGAATGGAGGAAGGTTTGTTCCCCCATTCCAATTGCTTGGCCGATCCAAACGAAGTCGAAGAGGAACGCCGCCTTTGCTATGTCGGCATGACGCGCGCACAGAAAAGATTATATATGACTCACGCTCGTTGCCGCATGATTTTTGGTACGACATCCGCCAACATGCCCTCGCGATTTTTAAGCGAAATACCAGAGTACCTTATCGAAAGAATATGAGTGTGGTGAAATCCCGAGTGGTTGATCGAAAGAATTAAAAAAATTGATTTAATTTGTTAGAAAAGTTATTCTAGAGATAAGTAAATTTAAGTAGGAGGGCATAAAATGTTCAAGAGCAAAAGAGCAAAAATCTTGTTATCTATCTTCGTTGTACTAATACTCGTTGGTGCCGGATTTGCAACTAACGCTATACTTAATGGAACCCTGTCTACTTTTGCTGCCAATCGGGACGGAGGCAGTAGACCTTCTAATAAGATGGGGGTTGGTACGATAACTGGAAATGTAACAAGCAATGACGGCCTCTCGCATGACTACACTGTCTTTCTGTTGAAAAAACAAGTGGGCGGTGGTTATGCTGGCTCAGGGAATATTAAAACAAAAGGTAGTTATACATTTAGTAATGTGGCAACGCCGGCAACATATCGGGTTATGGTCTATATGTCTTCCGATTGTGCAGTAGGCGGCGGCGCTGGTTCTCCTGAAGTTTTTTTAAATGCCGGAAGGACTGAAACAATAAAAACTTTAAAACTTATTTCATTGCCTTATATTAAAGGTCAGATGACAGTGAACGGCAAGCCTCCGGTTAAGTCTACTCTTAACGCCAGTCCAAAGATTTCCTTAAAAACCAATAATATCACGGTGGCTAGCATGTCCCCGGATGCAAATGGGTACTACAAATTTTCATGCTTGGCAGGCGGTGGAAATTATAATGTAAGCGCAGCTTTTAATGATAATACTCAGAAACCAATCGCTAAATACGGGGCAGCTTATGATGTTAAACTTTTGAGTTTGCCTGGGTCAATCATCGATTTTAAGTTTTAAAATCAAAAATACAATACAAAAGACACGGGAAACCGTGTTTTTTGTATTCTCGGATTGTCGATTGAAATTTTACTTTATTCTGTTAGAATCATAAGTAGCTACTTTATTTTCAAGAGGTTGAATATCCTGTCGGCTTGCCGCAGGAATGAAAGCCTTTCTTGCTAAGCAAGATTTGCTTTTTAAAACAAGCTTTTCCTTTACTAATACTTGGCAAACTGATTGCAAGGAAGCTTAATGGGAGTAAATATTTTACCCATACTTTTTGTTTTCTGGATGGTTTTCCATCCGTTTCAACAAGTTGCCGGAACTAATGATGTTAAAGCTGACCCAAATCATCCAGTTGAGGTTTTTTATGCCGGAGCCAATTTAACGAATCTCCAAGATATGATCTCGGCTTCCGATTTAACGGTTTATCCGGAAGATAAAATTGAAGCCTTTCCCGATCCTTCACTGGGAGTTGGCAGTAAAATTACCGTTACTCGGGCGACTCCAGTTCTAGTGGTGGACGCCAAAAAGTCATACACCTATCGCACATGGCAGACAAATATTGCTGATCTGTTAACTGAAAAGAAAATCGAGTTACTGGGTAAAGATAGTATCACGCCGATCGAAACAACCCCAATATCTTATGCTTTAGATATTACAATTACGCGAGTGGCGGAAGTAGAAGTAACGGAAAAAGAATCAATTGATTATAAAGTGACAAAGAAAAATTCTGTGGATTTGGAAAAAGGCCAAACACGAATCGAGACAAAAGGCGTTAAAGGTTCGAAAGACGTACTATATATAGTAAAGCGCATTGACGGTGAGGAAGTTTCGCGAGTGGTAAAGAGTATTACAGTGACACAAGAGCCGGTTACGGAAGTTCAAATTATCGGTATCGGGCCGCGTTTGGCCAAATCTGGTCCTTACAAAGACACAATTAATGCAGCAGCAAAAAAATATTTAATCAATGGTACGGCGCTCATGTGTTTAATGTTGAAGGAGTCGGGCGGCGGCGCTGATACAGGGTATCCAGATGCTCAATACAGGGGTTTGTTTCAATATGAAGAAGGATACTGGGTCTCGGCTTCAGCGAAAGCCGGTTATAGCGGCGCCAGTATTTATGATGCCACTGCTCAAATTTATACGACGGCTTACGAATTAACTCATGGCCAATCACGTCGATGGCCACCATACGCAGGATGCGCAGATAAATAATTGATCGGAATAATATGTTTAAACTAGTTTGAGTACAAAATTTTATGTTTAAAATTAAAAAACAATTAGGACAGAATTTCTTAAAAAATCCCGAAGTCGTCACCAAAATAATTGAAGCGGCGGAAATTAAAGCCGACGATAAAATTATTGAAATCGGTCCGGGAACAGGCATTTTAACCGAAGCGTTGATCAAAACTGGCGCGGCTATCTTTGCGGTGGAAAAAGATTACGATTTAATTACGACTCTTAAGAGAAATATTGGTGAGCCTAAAAATTTAAAAATAGTTCATCAAGACGCTTTGTGGTTTGACCTGTCTTTGTTTGAAACCGGTAAATTCAAAGTTGTCGCCAACATTCCTTACAACATTACTTCGCCTTTGATCCGTAAATTTATTGAAGGCGAGATAAAACCAGAGTCAATGGTTTTGATGGTTCAAAAAGAAGTGGCAGAAAGAATCTGTGCTGCGCCAGGCAATTCCGAGCGGGGACTACTGACTATAATAGTAGAGTTTTACGCTGACGCGGAAATTGTTCTGCAAGTGCCGAGAAAAGATTTTTATCCGGTGCCAAACGTTGATAGCTCTGTTATTAAATTAAAAATAAAAAATGAAAAAAGAAATGTTGACGAGCAGATGTTCTTTAAAATCGTGAAAGCTGGTTTAGCTGCTAAGCGTCGACAAATTCACAATTCGCTTTCTGCAACCTTTCATTGGACTAAAGAAGAAACGATTAAAATTTTAGAGCTGTCAGAAATTAAACCGACCCTCAGAGCAGAAGATTTAACACTTGACCAGTGGTTCAATCTCTATAATTGTATCGCCAAGAAAAGTTAGTATATACTATAAATATGGAAAACAAAGATATACAAGAGCAATATGGCGAACGTGCCATTGAAGATACGAAAGAAGCATTTGCTTCTGCCGCACGGATTCCTGTTGATGCAGTTAAAGCAACTATTCAAGTCGAAAAAGATGGTCTAGGACTCGTTCATCAAGCCGCTCATGTTGCGACGGAAGTTGCGCCGCTTCGTCAGGTGAAACGATTTTGGTATGGTTTGGGGCCTGGCCTCACTACCGGCGCAGCAGACGATGATCCGTCAGGTATCGCGACCTATTCTCAGACAGGTGCGAAATATGGTTTTAGTCTTCTTTGGTTAGCGGCCTTCACCTTTCCCTTGATGGCCGTAGTCCAAGAAATGTGTGCTCGAATCGGGATGCAGACTGGCCGTGGGCTGGCCTATAATATTCGAAAGTTTTTCCCTCGTTGGGTATTAATTACTGTAGCAGTTTTAGTTTTAATTGCTAACTCTTTTAATATTGGTGCCGATTTAGGAGCGCTTGCTAAGGCGGTTCAGCTTCTTGCTCCAACAGCTAACTATAGCTTAATAGTGGTTTCTTTTACTGCCCTTTGTTTATTGATGGAAATTTTTATTTCATATGAAAAATACGCTCGTTATTTGAAATATCTGGCTATGATTCTTTCAGTTTATATTATTACAGCTTTTGTAATTCGGGATTTTCCTTGGATCCAAGTTGCCCGAAGTGCTTTCACCCCATCTTTTGAAGGTATGGATAAAGAAAAGATTATTTTAATTTGCGGAATTTTCGGCACAACTATTTCACCGTATTTATTTTTCTGGCAAACCTCTCAGGAAGTAGAAGAAAAAATTGAAGAAGGTAAAACGCTGGCTCAAATTGCACGCGAAGAGGTGCCACAAACAGAAGTAAACAAAATGAGGGTTGATGTATGGGTTGGAATGCTTTTTTCGAATTTGGCGATGTTTTTTATCATTGCAGTTTGTGCTGCCACTTTATTTAGTAATGGGATAACAAATATTAACTCAGCATCTGATGCAGCAGCAGCATTAAAGCCATTGGCCGGGGAATATGCTTCGCTGCTTTTTGCTTTGGGTATTTTTGGCGTGGGGTTGTTAGGTGTGCCAGTGTTAGCAGGTTCAACGTCCTATGTTATTTCAGAAACTTTTGGATGGAAAGAAGGTTTGCATAAGAAATTTTCACAAGCCAAAGCCTTTTATGGGGTAATAATTTTTTCCATGTTAATAGGCTTGATTATGAATTTTGTTGGCTTGGATCCAATCAAAGCTTTAATTTATTCTGCTATTGCAAACGGTCTAGTCGCTCCTGTGATCCTGGTTTTAATAGTATTACTTTCAAGTAAAAAGCATGTGATGGGAGCTCGTACAAACCATCCTGTCACGACGGCTATCGGGTGGATCGCTGCTAGCGTGATGATTATTGTCGCGGCAGCTACGATTTATTCGTTATTCTAACTTAATTTTACTAAAATTTACAGTTTTAATTTTACGATTTTTAAGGTATAATAAAAGAGTACTTTTACGCGGAAATTTGTAAAACAAATTATACTATAGATGAACTAGGCTTTAATATTATACAAAATTTTGGAGTTATTAATGGAAACAGGAAGATTTTTTATCACTACAGCAATCGATTATGTTAGTGCGGCGCCACACATTGGTCATGCTTACGAAAAGCTGGCTGCCGATGTTTTGGCTCGCTATTGGCGCAACCGAGGTGCGGAAGTATTTTTTCTAACGGGTACAGACGAGCATGGCATGAAAGTAGCTCAAGCTGCTAAAAAGATGAGCGTTTCGCCTAAAAAATATGCCGATGAAATCGCGCTCAAGTATCAAGCGGCTTGGTCTTATTTAAATATAAAATACGATAATTTTGTTCGAACCACAGATCCATCGCACGAAAAATTCGTGCAGGAATTTTTACAAAAGCTTTATGACAACGGTGAAATTTACCAAGGCAATTACGAGGGCCTGTATTGTGTTGGCTGCGAAGAATACAAAGTGCAAGAAGATCTAGAGCCAGGCGATATGTGTCCGCTACATAAGAAAAAATGTGAATCGATATCGGAAAACATTTATTTTTTCAAACTTTCCAAGTACCAAAATCAGTTGATGGAAGCGATCCAAAGTGGTCAGCTGGTGATCGAACCGGAATCAAGAAAAAATGAGATATTTAAATTTTTAGCCAAAGAACCCTTGAGAGATTTAGCTATTTCAAGAAGTAAAGTTGATTGGGGTATTCAAGTGCCATGGGACAAAACACAAACAATTTATGTTTGGGTTGATGCTTTACTAAATTACATTACGGGCAGTCGCGGACTTTGGCCACCAACTTTGCAATTAATCGGTAAAGATATTTTTCGTTTCCATGCGATTATTTGGCCAGCGATGTTACTTGCCGGGGGTTATGAATTACCGGAAAAATTATTTATTCATGGTTTTTTAACGGTTAATGGTCAGAAGATTTCTAAAACAATTGGGAATGTTATTGACCCGATTGAGATTGCCAAGGTTTACGGTGTCGATCCATTGCGCTATTACATGTTCCGTGAAATTCCGTTTGGCGGTGATGGCGATTTTTCCATCGATCGTTTTGAAAAACGCTATCAATCAGATTTAGCTAACGATTTGGGCAACCTTTTTCAAAGAGTGCTCGTAATGCAACAAAAATACGGAATTGAATGGAAATATGCTGTGCCGGAAAAAACTTTTCCCGAAATAAATAGAGCGATTGAAGACTTAAAATTTAATGAGGCGTTAAATTTAATTTGGAAAATGATCACCGAAGCCAATCAAGAAATTGATATGGAACGCCCATGGGAACTAGCCAAAACTAATCCAACTAAGTTAGCAGAACTGCTCAAGGGCTTACTTGTCAATTTGTCCGAAGTGGCAAATTTATTAGAGCCATTTATGCCGGACACTTCACGCAAAATGACCGAGCAGCTTTCGACTGGTCACTTTGAACCATTATTTCCAAGAAGAAAATAGGTCGCGCCGCGACCGCGGAAATTTTTTCCCAAAAAAAATATAATCTTTTGGAGTTCTATGTTACCATTTATTGCTACCATAGCATCCGCCGCTGGCGTGATTATGGATAAATTTATACTCACTCGGCGCAAAATGGAAATTCATGTTGTTGTGCCGGTTTTATTTATGTTTTTATTTTTAACGGTGATTATTCTCTTTCCGTTTTTAGGAAAAATTTCTCCACAAATATTTGAACTTAAATATATCCTCATGTTTTTCGGTATGTTAATCACCGGAATTATTTGGAATCTTTTTTATTACAGAGGAATTCAATCGGAAAAGGTGCAAGACTTTGAACTAATTTTAATGTTCCAGCCTTTGTTTACGATTATTTTAGCATCGATTTTTCTAAAGGGTGAAAATAATTTTCGAATAGAAATCGCAGCTATTGTTGCAGCTGTCGCTTTAATTTTGTCGCAAGTGAAAAAACACCATCTCGTTTGTTCAAGCGGTGCGTTGCAAATGATGCTTGCTGTTGTTGTTATGTCAGTTGAATTAATCTTTATCCGCGTTTTATTGGACGTTCTTTCGCCGGTCGCTCTTTATGCAATTCGCACTGGCATCTTTTTTATCTTTTTTTATTTTTATTATCATCCGCAAATCAGTAGAGTTTCAAATACTAATGTGGCTTTAATTTTAGGTACTGCCGTCTTAGCCACAATCCAAATGGTAGTTAAATTTTACGGTTTTACTGAGTATGGCGTTGTTTATACTTCTTTAATTTTAATTCTTGCACCAATATTGGTGTACGTTTTTTCCAGTACTTTTCTACACGAAAAGTTAAAACCGAAAACTGTTTTCTGCGGCATTGTTATTTTAGGTTGTATTTTGTACGCTACTCTCTTAGGGAAATGATCATTGTCCAATATTTCTTAAAGGAAAAAAATGTTCATCGATACGCACGCACATCTAAATTTTAAGGCTTTTAACTCCGACTATGCATCGGCCATTTTGAGAGCCGAAAAAGAAGGTGTTAAAAAGTTTATTCTGCCAGCCTCTAATTTAGAAACATCACAAAAAGCGGTGCAAATTGCTAAAGAAAACAAAAATGTTTTTGCCGCTGTGGGGCTGCATCCGATTCATGTAAAAGATGAAAACTTTGACGAACTATTAGAAGAGTATAAGAAGTTAGCAGAAAACAAAAAGGTTGTTGCTATCGGCGAAACTGGCATGGATTATTATTACGATCGAGGAACGTCAGAATTGCAAAAAGAAGTTTTAGAAAAGCATATTAAACTAGCAAAGTTCGTGAATAAACCACTTATCATTCATTGCCGCGATGCTTATGAAGATCTTTTGTCAGTTTTAATCTCTGAAAATAATCTGCCTAAAGCGGTCATGCATTGTTACTTGGGCACATGGGATTATGCCAAGATTTTGTTAGAGATGGGTTTTTATTTTTCTTTTACTGGTATTATTACTTTTACCAAAGATCAAAATGTATTAAAAGCTGTTGAAAATATTCCATTAGACAGGATGATGATTGAAACAGACTCGCCGTGGCTGACGCCCGAATCACATCGAGGAGAAAGAAATGAGCCGGCCTTTGTAATTGAAGTGGCTAAAAAAATTGCCGAACTAAAAAAGATTCCACTCTCAGAAGTCGAAACTCAAACGACTAAAAATGCAGAAGAATTTTTTAAGATTTGACAAAGCTTGCAATGTCGAGTTAACTTAAATTAATTATGATAATAATAAGTAGGAGGAAGAAATGTCTGACGAAACACTTGATGAAACGACCCAAGACATGCAATCAGAAGGATTTGTCGCCCCAGAGACTGGTGTTGAAAAAGAAAAAAAACGAAAAATGATCGTCGATGCTAACGGATTAGTTTCTGGTGAAGGATTAGACGATCTTGAAAAGTACATTTTTGATGGTATGAATTTACAATTGAGTTCAAATCTACAGCATGAAAATGACGACTACAAAAAAAATGTTGAATTTTGGAAAAATGCTATTGTAGAATCTGGGAACCGCTTGGGATTTGAAATAGATAGTCATGATACTGGCGAGGATAGAGAATTTAACGGAAAAATATACGATTCAAATAAAATTCCTTCTTATAAAGTTACTGATGACCCTGAAGGAGGGACACCAATAACATACTATAAGGATGATAAAGGGCTTTATGCACCGATCCGAGAAAGTTTAAAAGATATTCCAGAGCTGGATTCTTTAATTTTGAATAGCTTCCGCGAAAGCATACATGCTGGGGCGTTGCTATATACACGAGATGAGGCAAAAAGAGTAGATGAGCGTAACAAAGCATTGGGTGAAGCTACCCGAAGATTGGGCTATGTTCCGAGATGGGATACTGAGAAGCGCAGATTGCATGGTTTAAATGGTCCATAGAGATTAGTCCTTGTTTCCTAAAAACCGCCAAAATTAAAGGCGGTTTTTTCTTATCAAAAATGTTAATTTTTATTCTATCTAGAATAGCTAATCCCTAATTGAGAGCTTGTTATCGTTTTCTTTATCTCGATAAATACGAATTTGGCCGCTTTTTAGAACATCTTTACCGGATTTATTCATAATTTTATTAATCTCTGGTTCTAAAACATCAATCGCTTTTTTAGCAGCGAGAAATTTTTCAATTATTTTACTCTCTCTATCATCGCTGGTTTTAAGATCGGCAAAGGCGGGGCAGCGATTTTGAAAGTCACACCAATCACAAAAGCGGTTAGGTGTTGCGCAAAAATCTTTCTGCGAAGTGATTGTATCAGCTGTTGCAATAATTTCTTTTTTTGCCATATCGATCGCATAGTCGTCGCGCGTAGTACTCATTTGCACATTCGGCTTTAAAAAGTAGAAGGTGAGTTTTACCTTATCGATTTCCGGCCAAAGGCTTTTAACAGCTAATTGGTAAAAATTCATTTGAAAGTCATTATCGATATCCTGCTGAGTCGGTAAACTCTTATTGGTTTTATAATCAATAATTTCAATTGCGCCAATTGGTAATTTATCGACGCGATCGATGACGCCGGAAAGTTGGTGTTTTTCAGACAGGGGAATGGCAAAATATTTTTCAGTGGCAATAATATCGCGAAGGCCGGGTTTGTGGGTGCCGTGAAAATGAAAAATCATATTTTTACCAAAATCAAAATATTGCTTTTCTTGATCCTTGTCTTTATATAAAGAGCTTTCCCAATTTTCTTCATAAAACTTAATCAGTTCTTCGTAAGACGGCATCAATGGATCTTTTTTTAAGGCATATTGTACGACACTATGAATTAATCCGCCAAAAAATAACTCCGGCCGCTTTGGTGCAGAGATTTTATCGATATAAGAAAACTTGTATTTAAGGGGGCACTTTTTGTATGTGTCGTAAGCGCTGTAGGATATTCTCATTAATTCATTGTAGCAGATGGCAGTCTTAATGGAAATCTTGTACAATAGATTAAAGAGTACTTTAATCGCGGAAATTTGCAGAAAAAATTATGGTATTAATGTCTAAAAAATTAGTAACATCTTTAATTTTAATCCTTTTAACGCTAAATTTTGGCGCGGGATATTTTATATATTATTCGGCTAGGGTTAAAGCAGACAATTTAGGTACTTCAGCTAAAAATGCGGTCGGGAGTGTTTCCACTCAGAACGCCAATCTTTTCGGATTAAATACTGCCGCTTTACCGAAAACAGATGTTTCGGGCGAAGATCCGGTTGGCACAACTCGATATCCGAAAGCTGTGAGAGTTTCTTTCTTAAAAGCGGCAGATGGCACAGTTGCCGCCGAATACAAAGTCCTAGCACCTGTTAACGTGGTATTGAGCTATTTTAAAACTCAGTTAGCTAAAGAGAGCTGGATCATAAGTGCTAGCTCTTCCGATTCAATTGTATTTTTCAAAAATGCTCAAAATGTCAGTATTTCTGGTACTAACGATTCGGGCGTAACCACTTACAAGATAGTTTTAAAATAACTTCAGCTCAGCTATAATTAATTAAGAAGTATTTACTAATTTTTGAGGAGGATTATGGATCCTAACATTCTTGGTTCTAAACCAGTCGTATCCAAATGGCTTTGGATAATTCTTGCTATCATTGTAGTTTTGGCTGCTGGATTTTTCAGTTGGTATTATTTATCGGGCCCAGGTAAAAAGGTGACCGCAACCACTCCTACAACAACAGCCGCAGATGATTCAAGTTCGACGACCGTTATGACTCAACAAACAAATCAGATTATTACTGCTGATATTGAAAATAATGATCTTGTTTTTTATTACTTTGATACGACAAATAACAAGCTTATAAGTAAAACGACAGGAAATAATAAAACGGGCTTGAATATCTTCACCGGTTCGTCAATGAGTAGTATGGACGATGTTCAATTTGATACAAATGGAAACGCTTACTTTCTCGCTGGCGAAGATCCTGCAAAAACTGAGCCTGAGTCACCCTATGTTGTTTCAAGAATTTATCAGTCTCCAGATAAGCTGATTTTTCAAACTGACGAAAAAACAGAAGGAACTTTCTCGGTTTGGCGATTGAACAAAGCTGGAGTGAAAGTTTATGTGGCGACGCCAAAAGATTCGAAAGGCACAAATGATTATAATCTTATTTCAGTTGATACAAAAACTTTGCAAAAAGAAAATATCGCTTCGCTTGGTGCGATCAATTCTAGATTATTCTTGAATAGCGACGAAACGAAGATAATGGTCATTGAGTCGAGAGAAAGAATCGATAGTGGTTATCATTACAGAGATTTTTATGCAAAGACAGTAGATTTAACCAGTAAAAAAGTTGGGGAAAAGTTAATTTATCAAGGGACAAAAAACGAAGAGTGGTTTTCGGCAGATTTTCTTACAGCTGGTCCTAAGTTGCTTAAAGCTGCAGGCAGTTCTAAAGAGGGCGATGTGTATACCTTGAAGACAGTTGATTTAGCAAACCAGGAGATAAGTACCCCCTATACAATCAAAGGTATTGGCCAAGTTGTTTTTCCGATTCAATGGTCACCGGATGGGATGAAGTTGTTGTTTGGTGTTGCGGAATACGGTGATAAAAATACACTCCCGAAAGATCAAGGTATTGTTGAATATGATTACAATACAGGGAAATCGCAGCAGATTATTACGACAGAAATGAAAAATGGCCAAGACTCAAATAACCGTGCCTTTATTGTGAATAACTCGTTTGATGGGAGTTCATTCATCTACTTTATGGGTCAAAAACTTTATTACTATGATATCGCTGGTAAGAAACAGTATGAAATTGGACAAGGCATGACTCAGAGTAGTTTAATATCGTCGTTCAGATTTGTTAAATAAAAATTAGGGAGAAAGAAATGGATCAAAAAACTAGACCCGTCGTATCCAGATGGCTTTGGATAATTCTTGCTATCATTGTAGTTTTGGCTGCTGGATTTTTCAGTTGGTATTATTTATCGGGCCCAGGTAAAAAGGTGACCGCAACCACGGCATCTGCTACTGCAACTGTGGAGACGGCAGCTCCGGATCAACTGCTGGCGGGTTATTCTAAGTATTCCAATGATACTTATGGTTTTAATTTTCAGTATCCTGAAACGTGGACGAGTACTAAATCTGAAACAAACACCGAATCATCTCAAGGAAAAATTGCTAAGGATTTAGTGTTTAAGGTGCGATACTACGATCCTAATGCAGTCAAAAAAGAGGGTCCAAATCCTCCAGACGATGTTTACATGCGAGTCTACAAAAAGAATTCAGACTTTACAAATTTAAATGCTTGGCTGGTAAGTACTTTTAAATTACCAAATACTGAATTAGAGGATTACCAAGTAGGATCCGAAATAAGTCTTGGAGGATTGAAAGGGTATTACTCCTCAATTGGTTGTTGTGCAGGAGTCGATCGAAACTATGTTGTTGAAAAAGGTAACTATATTTACAGCTTAGGTTCAAGTCATTTCGATTCTAGTATCACGGATAAGGATATGCCGGCGACCTTTCAGAAGATTGCCCCGACTGTTAAAATTACAACCGCTTCTGCTGCCGCCGACTGGAAAACTTATAATAATAGTACTTATGGTTTTCAATTGACATTTACGGATTCATGGAAAAATTACGCTATTGAGGAAATGGCCACAGGTAGTTCAGGCGGTTCGGCTGGATACATCATTGCTGTACCGTCAACAAATAATAAGGATGTGATGTCTATCATTATCTACACTCCAGATGCTTATGCAAAAGCTGTAGCGGCCGCTGATCCAGCTCCAGGTAAAGTTATAGGTCAAACGCCTAAATATGTTTATACTTATATACCAAGCAATGGTCTTAATGGCGAGCCGGATAGCACATTCTACAGCACTTATATCCCAAATTTGGTAAAAACATTTAAGGCATTGTAATTGCAATAATTTAAACCCAGAAATACGCCCGAAAATATAGGGCGTATTTTTGATATAAGGGGCGATTGACTTTTGTTATATAGAATGTTACATTAGTTGTGGGAGAAAAATATGAAAAAAACAATAGCCAAGTTAGAAATTTCTGTTGAAATTTTGAACTTGCCGCGGAAATTTTTAAGGGAAACTTTATGAGAAAAATTATAAATATTAATGAATTGCAATCACAGATTTCTAAAATAATCAAAGATGTTCAGGATGGTAACACTTATGAAGTTATGCGCTATTCAGAGCCGGTCGCGGTAGTTTTGGGTTATGAAGATTATCTTAAGTTAAAAGGCGAATGCCACAGGTGCATCGCCGATTTAAGAAAGATCGCACAGAAAGCGGGGGAATAATGTCCTTGGATAAGCAAGTTTATTTAGACTATGCAGCGACTTCTCCTGTCAAAAAAGAAGTTTTAGATGCGATGTTGCCATATTTAACGGAAAAATTCGGCAATCCTTCAAGCTTGCATTCCTGGGGACAGGAATCACGTCAAGCTGTTGATGATTCCAGACGCTTAATCGCTAAATTTTTGAACGTCAAAGAAAAGGAGATTATTTTTACTTCGGGCGGGACTGAGTCGGACAACATGGCCATTCGCGGCATCATTATCGGTTTGGGCGCGAGATTAAAGAAAGAAGCTGCGCCAATGCATATAATCACTTCTCAGATTGAGCATCATGCGGTTTTGCGCACTTGTCAGTATTTAGAAAAAAACGGTTTAGCCGAAGTCACCTATTTAAAGCCAAATCTTGACGGTATTATCGATCAAAATAAGGTTAAGGAAGCGATCAAGGAAAATACGGCTTTAGTTTCAATAATGTATGTGAATAATGAAATCGGCGCCGTTCAGCCAATTCGCGAAATCGGCAAGATGATTGAATCGGAAAATCGCAAGCGGACAATTCGTGAAACCAGAATTTATTTTCATACCGATGCAGTACAGGCGACTGAATACCAAGAAATGAATGTTGAATATCTGCATGTCGATCTATTGTCCTTTTCGGGACACAAAATCGGTGCGCCGAAAGGTGTCGGTGTTTTATATAAAAAAGAAAATCTCCCTTTTCAGAAAATGATTTTTGGCGGTGAACAAGAAATGAATTTGCGAGCCGGCACGGAAAATGTCGCAGGAATTGCAGCGATTGCTAAAGCAATTGAAATTTTGCAAGAAAATAAGGCAGAAAAAGTTGAGGCGGTTAATAAGATGCGAAACTACTTTATCGAAAAAATAGAAAAAGAAATTTCTGATATAGAATTAAACGGTTCAAGGGAGCTTCGAAGCCCGAATAACATTAATTTCTATTTTAAGTATATTGAAGGTGAATCGATTCTATTGAACCTAGACTTAGTCGGTATTGCCGCTTCTTCTGGTTCGGCTTGCACTTCTCAATCGTTGGAGCCATCTCATGTTTTGGTTTCGGTTTACGATAATCCGGAACGCGCTCACGGTTCTATTCGCTTTACGATTGGTGAAAAAACAACCAATGAAGAAATTGATTACTCAGTCGAAAAAATTAAAGAAATCGTCGAAAAACTTCGGGCGATGAGTCCGTTGGTTCCAGAAAAGTAAGAAAGGGAAACATGTCAGATATTTCTAAATTATATTCAGAAAAAGTGATGGATCATTTTCAGCATCCGCACAATATGGGAAAAGTTGAAGACTGCTCCGGTAAAGGGAGAGTGGGAAACCCAGTTTGTGGTGACTTGATGGAACTGCAAATAAAAGTGGAAAAAAGTCCGTCAGCTGATGGAGGCAAGGAAATAATTACCGATGCCAAATTTCAAACTTTCGGTTGTGGCGCTGCCATCGCTACTTCTTCAATGTTAACCGATCTCATAATAGGCAAAACAATCGAGGAAGCAAAGAAAGTTTCTAACCAAGCGATTATTGAGGCGCTGGGAGGATTGCCGCCAGTTAAACGTCATTGTTCTGTTTTAGCTGAAGAAGCACTGGAAAAAGCTATTAACGACTATTTAGAAGTTAAAAAAAAAGGTAGAATTAAGATATAATCTTAATTCGCGGAAATTTTTAAAAATTAAAGACAAAAATTTTTAAAAATTATAAAATGTAGGTAGAATGCCTAATTGGATTGATTTTATTATCATCACGGTTTTTGTTATATACGTCTGGGATGGTTACAGACGGGGTTTTTTAAGGTTGGCTTGGGAATTTGCCGGCCTGCTGTTTGCATTTGCTTTTGCTTTAAAATTTTATCCGAATTTAGAACAATTGTTAAAAGATATTCATTTTTCAGATTCATATACCAGGCCAGTTAGCTTCTTGACCATCTGGTTTTTATCTCAAATGTTTTTCTACATTATCGGCAAATATCTTTCTTACTACACTCCGTCCAAATTGAAAGAGTCGGCGCCAAACCATTATTTCGGTTTGTTTCCAGCGGCGTTAAAGGGAATAGTTTTTATCGCCGTTTTGCTAATTCTTTTTATGATTATGCCGATCTGGGGTGGATTAAAATCAACTATTTCAAAATCGTTAATCGGCGGATATTTAATCCATCAGACGGCAAGAATTGAAGCGCAGGTAGAAACGGTTTTCGCCGGTGTAAATGGAACGGTTGGATACTTAACCTCCAATCCTGTTTTGGATCAAACATCTAAATTGGATTTTACGACAACAGATACAGCTATCGATGGTGACTCTGAAAAGCAAATGTTTGCAATGGTGAATTTGGAAAGGGCCAAAGAAGGTCTAGTGCCTTTAGCGGAAGATATCTTAATTCGAAATGTGGCAAGAGTTAAAAGTCGTGACATGTTAATCAGAGGCTATTTTGCCCACGAATCCCCGACTGGTGAAGTTCTTTTAGATCGACTAAATAACGCACATGTAGAATATATCGCAGCTGCTGAAAACATCGCTTTGGCACCGACGATCGATTTGGCACAAATTGGCTTAATGAATAGTCCAAAGCATAAAGCCAATATTTTAGACCCTAGCTTCACTAAAATGGGAGTGGGGGTGATAGAAACAAAAGATCATGGTATAATGGTGACACAGATTTTTGCGAGGTAGTCATGCTGTGCATGCCGCGGAATTTTCTAGAGGAAAATATAAAAATGATTTTATATGGCAAACCGGTAGCAGAAAAAATTTATGAAACTATGCAAAAGGAAATGGAGGGCTTAAAGGATAGGCCCTTTTTGGCAATCGTTTTAGTCGGAGAAAACCCGGCTAGTTTGGCGTATGTCAAGCTGAAGGAAAAAATCGCAGAAAAATTAAACATTGGTTTTAAGTTATATCACTTGCCTGAATTTTCTTCCCAGGAAAGTGTTGAAAAAATTATTTCCGAATTAAATGAAAATAAATACGTAAACGGTATTGTTGTGCAATTACCGCTCCCAGAGGGGATGGAGACTGAAAAAATAATTGGTTTGATCAATCCCAAGAAAGACACAGATGGTTTCGCTTATCAAGGGATAGGTGAATTTCCGGCTCCGACAGCGCAAGCTATTTTGGATATTTTAAATTTTTATAAAATTGATCTCGAAGGTAAAAAATTTGTAATTATTGGACATGGCCGTTTGGTCGGCCAGCCTTTAGAAAGATTACTTCTGAAGCGACATATTACCGCCAGTATTTGCGACTCTAAAACTACTAACTTGAAAGAAAAAACATTATTAGCGGATATTTTAATTTCAGCCACAGGGGTGCCGGGATTAATCCAACCAGATATGGTGAAACCAGACGCTATCGTAATCGATGCTGGTACCGCAGAAGTTGGCGGAAAAATGGTAGGCGATATTTCGCCCGAGGTCTATGAAAAGGTTGCAAGTTTCACGCCAAATCCAGGAGGAGTCGGACCGGTAACTGTGGCAGAATTATTCAAAAATTTGGTGGATGCTTCAAATGAAAAATAAGCAAAGCTTGTTTTCTAATAAAAATAAGGGAACCTTGTTTTCTGACGAAAAGAAAAAACGTGTAATTGTCGCAATGAGCGGGGGAGTTGATAGTTCAGTTGCTGCCGCTTTATTAAAAAACCAAGGCTATGAAGTCATTGGTATTTTCATGAAATTCTGGACAGAGGATAATGATAAAACTGATCTAGTACGTGAAAATATCTGTTGCTCATTAGATGCGGCGACTGCTGCAAGAGCAGTGGCGCAGAAATTGGGCATCCCCTTTTATGTTGTGAATTTCGCTAATGAATTTAAGAAAGCGGTGGTAGATTATTATATTAAAGAGTACGAAGAGGGCCGTACTCCTAACCCTTGCGTGATTTGCAATCGCGATATTAAGGGTGAGGTTTTGCTAAAAAAAGTTTTAGATTTGGGGGGAGACTACTTAGCCACTGGCCATTATGCTCAGATAAAAAGAAAAGGTGGTATTTGTCATTTTTATCAAGGTTCAGACGAAAAAAAGGATCAATCTTATTTTCTCTGGACACTCACTCAAGAAAAATTGGCTAAAATGTTGTTTCCGGTTGGTAATCTGGCAAAGCCTGAAGTTAGGGATTTAGCTCGAAAAATGAATTTACCGACAGCCGAGCGGCGTGAGTCGCAAGGCATCTGTTTTATTCCTGACCGTAATGTAGCTGACTTTTTGCGTCGCCACGGTAAGAAGCTTGCTAAATCTGGACCGATTTTAGACAAAGAAGGTAATGTTCTCGGTCAACATGACGGATTAATCAATTACACAATCGGTCAAAGAGAGCACCTCGGTTTGGGTGGTCCGGATGCTTACTATGTGTTAGAATTAGATAGCCGCAAAAACGCCTTAGTTGTTGGTGAAGATGTGGATTTGTTCCATAAAAATCTAATTGTTGAAGACGTTAATTGGATCAGCCCAGAATTTGCAAAGAAAGAAAAAGCAGAAGTTGGCGGCAGAATAAGATACGGCCATCCAATTGAAGATTGTGTAACGATAAAGGTTGGCAGCGAATACCAAGTGAGTTTCGTAAAACCCCAACGTGCTATCACTCCTGGTCAGTCAATCGTTTTTTACCACAAGCACGAAATGGTTGGTGGCGGAATAATTAAAAAAATTAATAACCAGAAGGATTAATTTTGAAGAAAAATCTCAGGATTAAACGTATTCAGATAGGGATCGGTATTGCTATTTTCATCGTTGCTGGATTTTTTGGTTATTTAATTGGGCATCAAAATTTAGTTTTTGAAAGAACTCTTAGGCCGAGAATTGTTAATAAAGAACTATATAAACCGAGAGATCTAGATTTCAGCCTTTTTTGGGATACCTGGAACAAAGTGACCGGTAGTTATGTGGGAAATTTCGATTCGCAAAAAATGTTGTACGGCGCGATGAAAGGAATGGTCGGTGCAGTCGGAGATCCCTACACATACTTTATGGATCCAACTGAAACCAAAGCCTTTAGCGACGAACTTTCCGGACAATTTTCTGGCATTGGAGCACAGCTGGATGTTAAAGATAATGTTATTACTATTGTAGCTCCACTTGCAGAGTCTCCGGCAGAAAAAGCGGGCTTGAAACCTCAAGATCAAATATTAAAAATTAACGGTACCGACACAAACATTCTTACTATTGATCAGGCTGTCAGTATGATTCGTGGGGACGAAAATACAAAGGTAAAATTAGTAATTATGCGCAAGGGCTGGACGGATTCAAAAGAATTCGAAATTACCAGGGCAAAGATAACAGTAAAATCTGTTAATTGGCAGATGAAAGATGATAATATTGCTTATATTTCAATTGGACAGTTTGGCGACGACACTACTCCTTTAATGCAGCAGGCGGCAAAAGAAATCGCCGACAAAAAACCAAAAGCGATAATTTTAGACTTGCGCAGTAACCCAGGCGGCTATTTAAATTCGTCAGTTGATGTTACAAGCTTTTTTGTAAAAAAGGGTAGTGTTGTGGTGCGGGAAAAAGATAAAAATGGACACGTTACAGAAGAAAAAACCAGCCTTGACCCAATTTTGAAAGATTACAAGGTTATAGTTTTGGTTAATGGTGGGTCAGCTTCGGCAGCTGAAATTACTGCCGGCGCGTTACAAGATCTTAATGACTCAGTTTTGATCGGTGAAAAAACTTTCGGCAAAGGTTCTGTCCAAGGCCTAGAAGAATTAAAAGACGGTTCAACCTTAAGAGTGACCATTGCTCATTGGTTTACACCGAAAGATCGGGCGATTGATAAGCAAGGAATAGAGCCAGATATTAAGGTGATAATAAGTGAAGATGATATTAAAGCGGGTCACGATCCACAGCTAGATCGTGCCCTCGAGGAGGTAAAAAAGTGAAAGTCTTTTTAATACAAGATGTAGCAAATTTAGGCAAGGCTGGAGAAATTAAAGAAGTCAAAAATTCTTTTGCACTAAATTTTTTGTTACCTAAAAAAATTGCGGTTTTGCCAAGTGATCCGAGTGCGAAAGGATTGGCTGAAGAGAAGATGGCGAAAAAGAAAAAGGAAGCTGAGAAAATAGAAGAACAAAGAGCATTGGCACAGAGAATCAATGGGCAAAAATTCGTAATTTTAACCAAAGCAGATAAAAATGGTCACTTGTACGGTTCGATCGGACCAAAAGAATTTGCGAAAGAAACAGGGCTGAGCGAAAACTTATTTAAAGAACACTATAAAGAAATTGGTGAATACAGCTTAGAGGTTTCGATTGCCGACGAAATTGTAAAAATTCAAATTGAGATAAAAAATATATAGTAGTATAATTAAATCATAGAATTTAATTTCCGCGATTTGCGAGTAAAGCCATAATATTATTATATTAGTTTAGAAGGAGAATCTGGACTTTGTTCAGATAAGTTATTAATTGGAGGGATGATGAATCAACCTTTTCAAAACGACCCATCGCAGAACCAGATGCAGCAACCAGCACCACAACAAAATGTGCCATTTGAGCAAGCGCAGATGAGCCAAATTCCGCCTCAGCAACAGCCACAAATGGATCCTATGAGTTCCCAACCGGGATTTCAACCTACAGGAATGGAACCGGCTCCAGCCAAGGGTAAAAGCAGCTTGACTCTGATTATAATACTAGTTGTTGTTTTGTTTATTGGAGTTTTAGTCTTTGCATCTTGGGAAGGCTGGATTAATTTAGGAAGCTTGGCGTTTTGGAAAAAAACTACTACAACCACTACAACACCGGTAACTACTGAAACAAAAACTAATGTCAATGATAAACAAAGAAAGGCTGATCTGGCTAGTTTGAAAGCGGCTTTAAAAAGTTACTACCAAGCTAATCAATCGTATCCGGTTGCCACGGTACCTCAAAAAACTTCAGATGCAAATTCGGCTTTAACGGCCTTGATCCCCACTTATATCGCAAAGTTGCCAGTTGATCCATTGTCGCCAGCCAACTACTATGGCTATAAATCAGATGGTGAAACTTTTACTTTGACGGCAGTTTTAGAGGACAAGACTGATACGTCTGGAACTTTATCCGGAACAAATAATATTTACACTGTTACTGAAACTTCTGTCGAAACTCCGACAACCACAACAACCACCACCCCAAGTTCAACTACTACAACTAACGATTTAACTAATACAACAGAAACTACTCCGAGTACCACAACGACTCCGACGACTACTTCTGGCACAGCGACAGGTACGTCGTCTTCAAGCTCGAGTACAGCGTCAGATACTTCAGCGAGTAGTTCGGCCACTGCAGGCCAATAGGAGAAAATATGGCTATATGGTTATGGATTATCTTGGCGGTCATCGCAATTTCAGCGATTTGGTTTATCGGTGTATACAATAGTATAATCACCGCTAAAAATCGCACCAAAGAGGCTTGGTCAGATATAGACGTTCAATTGAAAAGACGTCATGATTTGATTCCAAATTTGGTGGAGACTGTAAAAGGTTATGCCAAACAGGAATCAGGTGTTTTTGAAAAAGTAACTGAAGCACGCGCCAATGCGATCAATGCAAAAGGACCGGTAGATGCATCTGAAAAAGAAAACGTCTTATCAGGCGCTTTAAAATCTGTTTTTGCCGTGGCGGAAAGTTATCCGACCTTACGATCTTCGGAAAATTTCCAAAAGTTACAGGACGAGTTAACGGATACAGAAAACAAAATTGAAGCAGCTCGTCGATTTTACAATGGTCAAGTTCGTGACTTTAATACAAAAATTCAAGTATTCCCAAGTAGCTTAGTGGCTGGTATGACCGGATCTAAAGATTTCGAACTTTTTGAAGCTAAAGCTGAAGAGAAAGAATTGCCTCAAGTGAAGTTTTAGGAGAGTAATGTCATTAAATGAGAATGATTTAAAACAATTTGAAAAAATAGTTAAAACGACCGTTCAAGATTCCGAACAGCGATTAGAATCGCGTTTGGAACTTAAGATCGATCAGAAAGTTGATGAGGCAAAGGGTGAAATCATATCTGTTTTATCGCGGGAAATTAATGACTCGGCAGAGATTAATCGGGCAGTGATTTCTCATATTGATAGCCATGAAGTAAGAATTACTCGTTTAGAAAAAAAACTCGTTTAAATAATGTAGTCGCTTTTATGTGTCTACTGGAGGGATTATCATGAATCAAGAACCAAACATGGGGATGCAATCCAAGCCAGCCGTCTCCAAATGGCTTTGGATTAGTCTAATCATTGTTATCGTTTTAGCCGCCGGCTTCGCCGCCTGGTATTATCTATCCGGTCCGGGAAAAACAGTGGCGACGACGGAAACAACGACTCCAACCACAACTACTATGCCGACAACAACAACAGCTGCAACTTCCACCACCGCCGACTGGAAAACCTATACTGATAAAACATTTGGATATTCGGTTAAATATCCTGCCAACTGGCTGGTGAACAGTACAAATCCTCGTCAGATTGAGTTTAGAGAAAATGGTAAAACATATTCAATTGAAGAATCAGACATCTATGCCATCGTAATCGCCATAGATGATAAAGTTCAAGCGAAGACTGCGCTTGAATTGGCAAACGAAAGAAAAGCCAATATGACAGTAGGGGCTCCAGTTGTAACCGAGACAATAGTAGATAATGTTAAAGCTGCCCAAATTCAGGACTATTTGCAAAAATCTATGATAATAGTGAATAGTAATAAAAGATATGATATAGTTACACCTAATTTTGGTGTCGAAGAAATCAATAAAGGTGTTCAAAAAGTTTATGATCAGATGATTTCAACTTTTCGGTTTACTAAATAAAAAAATTAATAAATCTCGCGGAGTTTCAGACTAAATATATCTAAAAAATACGCCTTATCCGAGCGAAATGGCGTATTTTTGTTTCTAAATAATTAATTAAAAATTCTATCCGTAAGTAGGGCAATCCGTAGCTCAAACGCTTGGCGAAAAATTTTAGGATCTAAGCCTAAATGTTCCGCAATTTTGCCGAGTCGATAGTTTACGGTGTTAGGATGGATTCTTAACCTGCTGGCCGTTTTTTTAATATCCATATCTTCGTTAAAAAATGTTTCTAAAGTCAAACGAAGAGCCTCTTTATCTAGAGGCTCTAACACTTCCAACGCAAACGATTTTTTCTTTCCTTCATCTTCTTCGGTAAGAATTCTTAATGTTCCAAGATCGCCGTAATAATAACTTTGATCCTTCTTTCTAATGAACTTTCTTCCCAAGGTTAAAGCTTGTAGTGCCTCTTGATAAGATTCCCTGAGGCCATCAATTCCTCTGTGACAGTTGGAAAAACCTACATGTAAATTATCTTTATCCGATTCTATGATTGGTCCAAAAATTGAAAGGTAGGCGCTCTTCATTAATTTAGTAAAGGTTTCCATGTTTGTGTTTATTTCTTTGAACACGACAAAGCGACCATGTCCGGTGTAGGCGGTAAACATATCAGTTTTTAAGGTAAAAAAACCGCAAATACAATTATTTATTTTGTTTTTCCAATCCTTAATTATTTCATCAGGGTTATAATTTGAATCAGCGCTGTCTAAAATATCTTCTGCAAAGTTTTCTATTTCCACTAAAATTGCGATTCGATTTAGTTCTGTATTTAAGCCAAAGCTCTGGGCCTGATCGTTAAATAGAGCTATGTCTTCTTTTAATAATGGTTTTTCTAAAATCTGAGTCACGAACTGATCAATAGATGTGGTCGGCAAAAAAATCTTGCCGATATATTGTTCAATAGTAACTTTGGCAAGATTTTTTAGTAGTTCAATTTCATTGTTGTTGAATTGTTTTGAATTGTAAGATAGGGAAGCCTTTTTTTGGTTATCGATAATAAGTTGAGTTATGCTTTGTTCTTCGGGATTAAAATCGATGAAAGAACCAATTTTTTCATGGCTTGATGATGCAATGCAACAACCGTCGTTATTGAGGATAACGATGTCGTTGCCATCTACATGTGCGTTTATTTTGTGTGTTTTTAAAGCGGAATCATTCATGTTTGTGTACATTTAATAATGTTTTTTTAGCCCTCCTTTCGTTTTTTAAGTAACAATTTTTGAAACAATTCTTATCTAAGCGAAACTTTCGAATATTTCTATAATTTTGTTCGTCGCAGGTTTTCCAACAAACGCCTGATTATCGATAATTAAGGTCGGAAAAACAGTGATGCAGTATTTTTCTGCAAGTTCTGGTTGTTTAGTAATATCGATTAGTTTTGTCCTGACCGGCGATAAGTTAGCTAATGATACCACGATTTTCTTGAAATCGTCAATACCCGCGGCTAAGTAGACGGAATTTTCGTTATCAAATAGCAGTATTTCTTGTGGGGCTTTAGTTTTCATAGCTTTTAACATTTACTTTTTGTACCTTTAATTTTGATAATATTTGCTCAAGTTCGAAATCAATATTTTTACTCGGAAACTGTTTTTTTAGGCTATCAGTTTCACAAAGGATAACTTTTGACGCGTTGTTTTTTTTGATCGCCATTTCTATTCTCATGGTGATTGGGAAAAGGTTGTAGTTGTTACTTACCTCTTGCAAAGGAATAGCTGATGCAAAATTAACGAACACAACTTTATTTTCTTGAACTAACTTCCTGTAATCTATCTTTTTGTTTTTTAACTTTTCAATAATTTCTTTGGGTGTATTTTTGAAGGTGGCTATTACTACTTTTTCCTCACCTTTTTCGATGCTCTGACGAATTTGTTCAAGCTCTTTGAGGTAAGAGATTTTTTCGCCGTCGATAGAAGAAGGCTTGATAAACCTACTCTTTGGGGGGATGATAAAATTCTGTGTATTGCCGCTCGATTGCTTCATCGAGATAGCTCCTTTCAAAATAACTTTTTAGAAACCCAAATTCTATTTTACAGTAAAGTTTTTAAATTGCTTTGTGAAATTTCACAAAAAACAGGTTCAAATCGATGTAAAAAACATGTAATTTTTTACAGTTTTTCTTAGAAATCGTCGTCGTAAACAATGATTAGACTTTCATTTTCAACTTCTTCTTCATGCTCTTCGACCATATTTTCGCCGCAACATTCCATTGGCGTAAGGGAGTAATTCGAGCAATTGGGACATCGAAACCACTTACCTATGTTATTTGAATGGTTACTATAAATCAATTCAATCACCTCCTCACGTGAAAGAAGCATTAGTTATTTGTTTTTGCTTTAAGTTGATTAGACGAAATGATTTCAGTTAAAATCCAGCCGCAAAGAATTAATATAATGGCTACGCCGACTGCTATTGGAATAATCGGTAAGCCTTTGGCATCTTTTGAAATACCCGCGGCTTCAGATTTATTATCACCTGTGGAATTATTGGTGGCGCCTGAAAAATTATCTGGTAAATTATCGTTAGTTGTGGAAGAAAATGCATATTTTGTCTTTGATTTGTCAGTAAAACTATGTTGTTCGGTTGGCTGAATATCTAAGTTATTGTTATCGATAATTGATGAAATTTGCTCAGGCTCAGATATCTCTTCGGTTGGAAGACTTGCTGTTTCTTGGTAATCAGGTGTTTTAATATTTCCGTGCCAGTTGCCAAAAATATTGATAATCCCTAGCGTGAACTTACCAACGTTGTTACTAACAGCATTAATAAAGTTCACAACGTTAGTGGAGATATTAATTGAGCCAGTTTTTACAGCTCCAACAACCGTGTTGTTTCCGATTTTATTATTACCGGTATTTGCGTCAATATTTATTTTATTGTCGACGGAGGCATTATTTACCATTAGGGCATCAGTAGTGTTGTTTGAGTCAAGATTATTTTCATTTACAGAATCTGGCCCGGTCGTGTCATTGACTAAGTTTATATAAACTTTTGAGGGATCGATCCCAAGTAAATTACCATCCCATGTCCCATAAATGTTGAATATATAGTAGACCGGCAATTCGGCGATATTTGTAAGATTGTATATTTTACTATTTATATTAGTATCACCGGTTTGAAGACCGCCGCTCACGGTGTTGTTAGCTAAAGTATTGTTGCCAGTATTGGTGTTAAAATTGAGCTGATTTCTTAAATTGGCATTTTGGATAACTTGTAAATAGTATTTATTGTAAGCGTTAATGTAGTTGCTGTTTAATGAATTTGGCCCCGTGGCATTGTTAGCAAGTGACTGGTCAACAACAATGTCACCATTTAAATCACCGAGGATATTCCAAACATCGGCATTTAATAGTAGATTAGGCAATTGTAAATTTGCCAAATTTAACAGATTTACACCTAGGTTAATATTGCCTGTGGTTAAATTACCTGTTTTAGTATTGTTGTAAATATTGTTTTCGCCAGTGTTGGCGTCGATATATATATCGTTATCATGCTCGGCTGAATTTTTATCGACGACCTGAATATCATTATTATTATTTAAACTATTAGTATTTAGAGAGTCCGGGCCAGTGACGGAATTTTCAAATAGAACGCGCTGATCACTTGGCAGGAGGCTAATTTCGTTAACACCATTAGCGTTGATTGTTTGACTGCCGATAGAACTTCCTGGTGCGAAAACACTATTAGAAATATCGACGATTGTTTCACTGCCATTTATATCTCCGGTACTAATATTACCTACGACGGAATTTTGACCAACTGTATTTTTGCCAGTATTTAAATCAGCATTTGAATCATTGTCGATTGTGCTGTTATTTTCTACATCGATATCAGATGACGAAGCTCCGTTTTTATCTGAAAGATTGGTAGAATCTTGCCCCGTCGTACTTTCTTGTTGAATAATAGAAGTATTTTCTGGTGAAGCAACTTCTGTTAAGGTGTCAGCATCAGTTGTGACCGGAGTGCTTGCATCAACCTGAGAAGCATCATAATTCCCGGTCGGTTCCTGTGGTCCGGTTTCACCCTGAACCCCAACTGGTTGTTGTGGCCCTGTTGGTTCTATCGGTCCAGCGGCACTAGCTGCAAAAGTGCTAAAAAACGCAAAAGAGATGATAAATAAAGCGAGCGCAGATTTTCTAAAAAATTTTTGTAAAGTAGTCATTATACCTTCCTATTTAAGTTACTTGTGGGACCTAGCCTCTTTAGAGGAGCCTAAGTCCACACCAATTACCTAAGATGGTAAATAGCTAAAATTAATTAGCGATGTTCATTGTGCTGACGTCGATGCTGACAGAGCCAGTCGATATGTCGCCGACACATGTGTTATTTTCAATCTCGTTGTTACCGGTATTGGCATCAATATCGGTGTCATTGTGGATGGTTGTGTGGTTGGTTACATCTAAATCGATATCATTTTCAATATCTAGTAGATTTTTGTTTTCAGAATTAGGACCGGTTAAGGTATTTCTCATTTCGCCACTGACTTCATTTCCACCAACTAAGTTTCCAAGGTCTAAATTACCAAGGTTGTTGTTAACTCGGTTTTCCGTGGTGGCAGAAAAATCAATATCACCAGTTGAAAAATCGCCAACAACAGTATTATGTTCAACTTCGTTGTCGCCAGTATTCAAATCTGCATCCAAATCATTATGGATGGTGACGTAATTTCTGAAGTCTAAATCTATATCATTATCTATGTCTACGATATTTTCATTTTCTGAATTTGGTCCAGTGCAGCCGTTGGCTAAGTCTATTGAGACATCGCCAAAACCTAAATCACTTCCTGAAACGATAAAATCGCTTCCACCTAATTCATTGGAGACATAAATATCGCCGTCGATATCACCTGTGGTGAAATCGCTAACGCTTGTATTATGTTCAACTTCATTGCGGCCAGTCTCTGCGTCAATATCCTGATCGTTTTTAATCTCGCTGTCATTTGTAATATCGATATCGATATCATGGTCAATATCCCAGATACTTTTGTTTTCAGACCATGGACCGGTAGTGCCATTGATTGAGGAAATATCAACTTGGGCATAGGCAGCACCACCAACTAAAGTAGCCAATAGGGCTGAACTAGCCACCATTGTTCTTAAAGTATTGCGCATAACGATTATTTTATTCATCTTCTTCCTTTCTCATAATTAATTTATGGAGGGCATCGACCGACTCCGCCGACTGGCAGATACGCCATCCTTGTTTATGAATGCAACTGAATTATCTTTGATTGACTGATCTAAAAAAATATTCAACCAAACAAAAAAACTCATCTGGCTATTGTTTTTTTTGTGATAAAAAACAAACTAACAAGAAAGCTCATCATGTATAAATGTAGTAACAAAGCTTAAAGAAAGGAAAAATGAAAAGTAAAAAAGTAATTGCGATTATTGCAATTGTTATCTTGGTTTTTGGGGTCGGTTTTTTTAGCTACAAATTTTATATGGTAAAAAGACCATCCAATGTTAGGCAAGCGGTTTTTATGAGCAATGGACAAGTTTATTTCGGCTACGTTGCAAATCCTAAAGGACAGGTCGTAAAACTTTCAGACGTTTATTATTTAAAAACGAACGACTTAACTTCTTCAGATGTTAACAAAAAGATTGTTTTAGTCAAAATGGGAAATGAATTGCATCAACCACAAAATACTATGTTCGTTAATAGAGATCAAATAATCTTTTTTCAAAATTTAACAGACAGTTCAAAAATTAACGATGCCATTAGTAAATTTGTAAATAATCAAACAACTAGCGCTTCGACGACAAAATAGAAATAATGTGATACAATTTCTTTGATGTATAAAGAAATTGATTCAAATAAAAGAAAAACCGT
Organism: Berkelbacteria bacterium GW2011_GWE1_39_12; assembly: GCA_001029735.1. GTDB lineage: Bacteria > Patescibacteriota > UBA1384 > UBA12157 > UBA12157 > GWE1-39-12. The sequence continues at coordinate 199,574 of CP011213.1, read as the reverse complement.
TTTATTGATGACAATATTCCTAATCTTTGTGATTGGCGTGGGATATGTCTTGTCTTTGTATTTCAATAATTATCTAATATTGGTGATTGCAGTATTAGTCGCAATTGTTCAGTCCCTGGTTTCTTACTACTTTTCAGATTCCATCTCTTTGGCAGTTTCTGGTGCCAAGGAGGCGCCTCGTGAGGGACCTTTTTTAGAGCTCCATCGAATTGTGGAAAATTTAAGTATCACAGCCGGTATTCAAAAACCAAAAATTTATATTATTAATGATCCGTCGCCAAACGCATTTGCCACCGGTAGAGATCCTAAGCATGCGTCAATCGCAGTAACTACCGGATTACTAGACATACTGGAAAAAAACGAACTCGAAGGTGTGATTGCCCACGAACTATCACATGTCGGTAATTATGATATCCGCTTGATGACTATAGTTGTTGTATTGGTGGGAGTAGTCGCATTGATCTCTGACTTTGCCTTGCGCTGGATGTGGTGGGGCGGGGGACGAAGAAATAATGATAACAATAATAATCAAGCGCAGCTGATTCTTATGATAGTTGCGATTGCTTTAGCCATTTTGGCACCATTGGCGGCAACTTTAATCCAACTGGCAATTTCACGTAAGCGAGAATATTTAGCAGATGCCTCTGGTGCATTACTAACGCGATATCCAAAAGGCTTAGCGAGCGCATTGGAAAAAATTTCTCAATACAAAACACCTATTAAGCGCGCTAACCGAGCCACATCTCATTTGTATATATCAGACCCTTTTAAGAAGAAGGTTGCTGGTCTTTTTTCGACTCATCCACCGATCTCTGATCGAATCAAAAAACTTGATGAAATGAATGTTTGATCTAGAACTCTAAAATCATGTCTTGGACGAGATGGATCATTGACAATTGACGAGATTAGTGATATATGTGTTGTTATCTAGTATAATATTGATATGTTTGCCGAGGAGGAAAGGCAGGTGATTTATCTGTCCGTTTAAATTGTTTTTATTCTGATAGAGAACGGAGGCGAAGCGGATGGTCGTTGCCAAGAAAAAAAACTCCAACTTAGGTGTCATCGGATTACCGGAAAGTCGGACAATAGAGATTCCGGGTCTTCCGGTTGTGCCTGACTGGGATACGCTGGCCGCTAAGGCGCAAGAGATGGCCAAGGTGATAGATCGGCACTTGGATTATGAATCTATCTATCAAGGCCATGATCTGGGTCCGAATGGCCTGTGTCCACAGCAGCGGATCAATATGGTTAGCGATCTTACGGCCGTCACATGAGGAAAATGTATCAAGCAGCTCCTGATGTGAATCAGCAAACGGCAAACGAGGCGATTGATATTATTCAGCAGCATCTCTACGCGGCCCACGTTCGACGCACAAAAGATCTGAATGAAGAACAGAAAGTCAGCTTGCTTCGTGACCTTCAGCATTATTTCGACAACAAGGGCGACAAGAAGTATACACCGCCAGAAATGTCGTTGTGGGAGAAGGTTGCCTGTTTGTACGATAGGATCTTTCACGGCTCAAGACGAGCTGAAATCACGTGATGCGAATCAGTCGCGGGCGTGTGTCATTGCGCCCGCAACTTTTTACTTCTGATTCATTTTCTGCTGGAAGGTGATCATGGAAGAGCCTAAGAAAGTAGAGACAGAAGACCAGCCAGAGAAAGGCGAGTCGCCAGAAATACCGATGATGGCTCGCGTAATCGCGAATTTTTCCGGTACTACCGATGTCGAGCATATTATCAATCCGACTTACGACTAATTTTAACCGTAGATTATTTCTACGGTTTTTTAAACAAGCAATATGGATTTTTTTGATTTTAAGGGTTAAAATTAAGGTATGCAAACAAAAGAAGACGCTAAATTTAGAGCAGAGAAGCTTCGAAAATTAATCGATGATCTTCGTTTCCGTTATCATGTTTTAGATGACCCGACTGTTACCGACGAGATTTATGATTCTTTGACGCGCGAACTTGTTGGTATTGAATCCCAATTCCCGGATTTAAAAACCGCGGATTCACCGACTCAGCGCGTAGGCGGAGAGCCTTTAAAAGAATTTCAACAAGTAAAACATGTGTCACCAATGCTTTCGCTGACCGATGTTTTTGACGAACAAGAATTAAAAAATTGGGAAAATCGAATTTTTCGTTTAGCAAGTGAAAAAGAAATCAAAGAATCTGGTTTTTATTGTGAAATAAAGATGGACGGATTGGCAATTTCTTTAATATACGAGAATGGAATTTTAATCCAAGCTGCTACGCGTGGTAATGGTCAAATTGGTGAGGATGTCACAGAAAATGTAAAAACGATTCAAAGTATCCCGCTTAAATTACGCGAGGATTCAACATTTTACACAGCTAATCGCATTGAAGTTCGTGGCGAAGTTTATATGCCGAAAAAATCTTTTGAAAAAATGAATGTCGATCGTAAAATAAAAGGCGAAGTAATGTTTGCCAACCCGCGTAACGCAGCGGCTGGATCGATCCGCCAGTTGGATTCTAAAATCACAGCCAAGCGCAAATTGGCATTTATGGCCTATTCTTTGCTAGGAATAGAAACCGAAAAGCTAACATTTCACGAACAAGAACATTTAATTGCTAAAGATTTGGGCTTTCCAGTAAATACGCATAATCAATTCTGTGAAGATTTAAAATGCATTGAAAATTATTTTGAAAGAATGGAAAAGGAACGCCCTAAGCTTCCTTACCAAATTGACGGAATTGTCATAAATATTAATGATGAAAATTTATTTAAAAAATTGGGCACGATTGGTAAAGCGCCGCGTGGTGCAGTCGCTTACAAATGGCCAGCTGAAGAGGCTACGACGATCGTCGAAGATATTCAGGTTAGCGTTGGCCGAACGGGTGTTTTGACACCAATTGCTTTTTTGAGACCGGTGTTGGTGGCAGGTTCTACTGTTTCACGGGCCACCTTGCATAATGAAGACGAATTAAGAAAAAAAGATATCCGAATCGGTGATACTGTTGTAATTCATAAAGCTGGAGATGTTATTCCGGAAGTAGAGAAAGTATTAATCGAACTTCGAACTGGCAAGGAAAAAGAATTTAATTTTCCAAAAACATGTCCAGAGTGCGGCGGCAAGGTTGTCCGTGAAGCGGGGAAAGCAGCTTATCGCTGTGAAAACAAAGATTGTTTTGTTGTCCGCCAAAGATCATTGCAACACTTCGTTTCCAAAGCGGCATTTGATATGGAAGGCTTAGGACCGAAAATTATTAATAAACTTTTCGAAGAAAAATTAATTTCTGATCCTGCCGATTTATTTAAATTAAAGAAATCTGACCTCGAACATTTGGAACGTTTTGCCGAAAAATCATCGGAGAATTTAATCAACTCAATTCAGAGTAAAAAGAAAATTGAATTTCCAAGATTTATTTACGCACTTGGCATTCCAAACGTTGGCGAGGAAACTGCATTTGATTTAGCTAAAAGATATAAAAGTATCGATGAATTAAAAAACGCTTCTTTGGAAGATATTCAAAATATTCGCGATATTGGCCCTATTGTGGCAAAATCAATTTATGAATATTTTCAGGATCCGCAAAATCAAGATTTTATCGACCGACTGCTAAAAGCCGGAGTTGATATTGAAATTGTTACTCAAAGCGGAAAGCTTGCTGGCAAGACTTTTGTTTTTACTGGCGGTTTAGAAAATTTAAGTCGTGACCAAGCAAAAGAAAAAGTACGTCTTTTAGGTGGAGATATTTCAGAATCTGTCGGCAAAGATACTTCTTTTATTGTGGCAGGAAAAGATCCCGGCTCTAAATTAGAAAAAGCTAAAAAACTTGGTGTTGAAATATTAGACGAAGATCATTTTTTAAACTTGATAAAATAGTACTAAAAAACCAGGTGTTAACCTGGTGTTGGATCTGGATAGATCATGTATTTGATAGCGCCGAGGATCAGCACTTTGGCTGAATCGTAATGACCGGCATACATATTGCCGTAGGCCTTTTTCAGTGCGCGGTTAGCCACTTTAAGTCTTGGGTATGCGTTCCGGAAATTGAACTGATTGATGTCAGCCGCGATTTGAAGCAGGGAATTGCCAATTGCGCCCTTGGCCATCTCAGTTTGCTTGCCTTGAAAGAAAGGCGAGTGATCAACGAAGGATTGGAGTCGACGCCGGTGACCTTCCAGGCGATGTTCAAGAAATAGCTGTAAACTCGTCAGCTCTATCTGTCGATCTTCGGAAATAGCTACAATATTTGTAACCTTATCGATGATGGCAGCCATATCGGTAAATTCAGACACTTGGAACTTAGTGCCTGTCAAATACCATTCGGCTATGTGGCCTTGTTGTCTTTGGGCCGCATCTAAACTATTCACACGGTTATAGCAAAGCCGGCTGTAGTGATCACGGAAGAAAAAGATACCGATGGAATCTAGCGCTATGCCGTTTTCCTTGTAAAACTGGGTTTCCCAATCATGAACACGTTTCCAGACAGGGGATAAAAAGATCCCCTTTTTTAGATAACGAGAGTAGCTTTTCTTGATAATTCTGCCACCCTTTGTTCGGTGAAGCCATGTTTGTCTAACTGTTTTACCAGCGGTCAAAGAGATGATAGTGGAATCTCCGACTTGTTCGAATGGAAAAATACCAACGCTGATCCAGTGGAAAATATCCACTGCCCTAAGGATCGGAAAGTATCTTCTTTTCTTTTTCTTATCTTTCAAGGTGCACCTCCTGCGAAATACAGAAAAATTATAGTTCTTTTTAAGATAAAAGTCAATTAAAAAACCCGCCATAATAATTAGGCGGGTGCTGGGGAAGCTTGTTCGGTTGCGCCGATTTTTTCGAGCGCTTCTTCGGTTGTCAGAAAAATTTCGAAGATCTTATTCAAACCAGTAATTTCGAAGATCTTCAAGACTCTTGGTTTGGGGCAGATCAGCAAGAGCGTACCGTTTTGTTCTCTACACCCTTTAAGTCCACTAATCAGTATTCCGAGGGCCGAGGCGTCCAAGTATTCAGCTTCGGTTAAATTTACGACGATTCTGTACTGACGGTTATTAAAACAACCGTTAATCTGTTGTTTGAGCCGTGGAGAGGTATAAACATCAATTTCGCCGCTCACATCGATTACGCAAATACCTTCTCCAATCGTGCGTGTCCCTAACTTCATTTATGACTCCTTCAATACAAGCTGTCAGTTAGCCAATAGATGTGATGCTGCTGCGTGGACATCCGGTAGGCAAACAAAAATCTTATCGAGGCCGATCACTTCAAATATCCGCTGCAGTCGCGGAGTTATCCCTGCAAGGCGAAGCTGTCCGTTGTGTTCTTGAAGTCGTTTGTAGATTCCTGTTATAGTGCCTAATCCATGGACGTCGATGAAATCAATGCCACTGAGATCCAAGATCAGCCTATGTTGACCATCAGCGATCTCTTGTTGGATTAGTTCAATCAAGCTTTGTGCCGTGTAAACGTCGACCTCTCCACCGACATTGATGACACGTATTCCATCGATGAGATCGGTCGAAAGTGTAATGCTGATCGGAAAAGCTGTTGATATCTCTACTGCCATGGTCCCGTTAGCTGTCATTGCTGTCAAACTGAAATTCCTCCTTGATTTGTGGTCTTTTTCTTACACGGGATTCAGTGCAAAAATATATCATAACAATAATTTGCTCAAGTGTCAATATCTTATCTGTTGTTGATTGGAGTTATGCGATATGATAAGATATTAATCGAAAGGACAAAAGATATTAATAAAGAGGAAGATTTGTCTTTAAAAAAAGAAGATGTTGAGCATATTGCTCAACTATCAAGAATTGAATTTACTGACGAGAAAAAAGAAAAATTTACCGAAGAAATATCGGCCATTTTGGATTATGTCGATGAACTAGAGACAGCTCCGACGGAAAATGTTGAAACAATTTCACAAATTTCAGGGCTTAAAAATATTGCCAGAATCGACGAAGTTGCAGAGAGCTTACCGAATGAAAAAGTATTGTTAAATGCGCCGGAAAAACACGACGGCTTCATTAAAGTAAGGAAAGTTTTTGAAAATGTCTAAAGAACTCTATCAATTAACCTTATTAGAAGCATCTGACTTATTGAAAAACGAAGAAATTACTTCCGTTGAATTGACGGAAGCTTTTTTAAGACGAATTGAAAATATTAATCCAAAAATTGATGCATATTTAGAGGTTTTTACCGATACTGCTTTGAAGGAAGCAAAAGAATCAGATGAGCGTAGAAGAAATGGGGCAACACTAAGCGAAATAGATGGCTGTCCAATTGCTGTGAAAGATAATTTAGCGATGGAGGGGGAAAAGACAGCATCGGCTAGTAAAATTTTAGAAAATTTTTTGCCACCATACAATGCTACTGTTATCAGTAAACTTAAAAATGCCGGCGTGATTATATTAGGTAAAACCAACATGGACGAATTTGCCATGGGTTCTTCAACGGAAAATTCCGCTTTTCAAGTTACTAAAAATCCATGGGATTCAGAAAGAGTGCCTGGTGGTTCAAGTGGTGGTTCTGCTGCCGCTGTGGCGGCTGATCTTTGTTTGGCTGCGCTAGGTTCTGACACTGGCGGCTCAATTCGCCAACCAGCATCGCTTTGTGGTGTAAACGGTTTGAAGCCAACTTATGGCACAGTGAGTCGTTTTGGCTTATTTGCTATGGCTTCATCGCTGGATCAAATTGGGCCAATCACAAAAACCGCCGAAGATGCAAAATTGTTATTTGGCATTATTAATGGCTACGATGAAAAAGATAGTACCAGTTTGGAAAAAGAACTAACTGCCAATAATAAAAATATTAACGATCTCAGAATCGGAATTCCAAAGGAATATTTTGCTGAAGGATTGAATCCTGAAGTTAAAAAAATTATTGATGAATCAGTCGAAAGCCTAAAGAAACTTGGTGCAGAAATTGTTGATATTAGTTTACCGAACGCCAAATACGCTCTTTCTTGCTACTATATAATTATGCCAGTGGAAGTTTCTTCGAATATGGCTCGTTATGACGGCATTAAATACGGGTTTTCGGCAAAAGATGCCGAAAACTTAATCGATACATACTTCAAAAGTCGATCCGAAGCTTTGGGCGAAGAAGTGAAGCGCCGAATTATGCTTGGAACATATACTTCCAGCGCTGGTTATATCGGCAAATTTTATAATAAAGCTCAGAAAGTCCGCAGCTTAATTAAACAAGATTTTGATAACGCATTTAAAGAAGTGGATTTTATTTTGGGTCCAGTTTCGCCAACTACCGCTTTTAAAATCGGTGAAAAATCAGATGATCCATTAGCGATGTATTTGTCGGACATCTATACAATTAGTGTGAACTTAGCTGGTATTCCGGCAATGAGTGTTCCAGCTGGCTTAGTAAACGGCTTGCCAGTTGGCTTGCAAGTCATTGGCCCACAGATGTCTGATTTAGATATTTTACAGTTGGCTAATACTTTTGAAAGTAACAGAAATGAGTTACCGCGTGCACAAATACAATAACAATTATAATAACAATAAAAATTATAGAAATAATTATAGAAGTGAAAAATCTACGGAACAGAAAGTTATCGAAGGCTTTTTGAAAGGCTTGTGGTGGTTAATTTCTTTGCCGTTTAGATTATTATTTGGCAAAAGAAAGTTTCACCAAGGCCAAGCAGCGACATCATTAGATCAAGCTTTTGTAAAAGAAAAATACGCAGAAATGGATCAATTGCTACAGCTTGGTGGCCAATCGAATTTTTCCCGTGCAGTTTTGGAGGGTGATAAATTATTAGACCATGTTTTAAAAAGTTTTAGAGCACCGGGCTTAACGATGGGGGATCGCTTGAAAGCGTCTAAAAATCGATTCAGTCCAGAGGGTTATGACGCAGCTTGGAAAGCGCACAAAGTCAGAAATGAAATAGTGCACAATGCGGAGTATCAATTAATGGATTATATGGCGAAAGATGTAATAAATAATTTTAAAAAAGCGATAGAAGAGTTATTAAAATGAATCTAAAAACTGTTATCGGGCTGGAAATTCACGTTCAGCTCAAAACTAAATCAAAAATGTTTTGCGGTTGCGATAATAATGCTGAAGGGGCAAGTCCTAATTCTTTAGTGTGCCCTGTTTGTTTGGGCTTACCGGGTGTTTTGCCAGTTGCTAATCGTCAGGCAATCGAATGGACGCTGCTTTCTGGCCTTGCCTTAAATTGTGAGATCGCCGACTTTTCAAAGTTTGACCGTAAACATTATTTTTATCCGGATTTACCTAAAGGCTATCAGGTCTCTCAGTTTGATTTGCCGTTTTGCATTGGTGGCTATTTAGAAATAGTTAATGGTGATAAAGCAAGGAAGATTAATCTACGTCGTATTCATCTTGAAGAAGATGCGGGAAAACTTTTGCATGCAGACGGATCTTCGCTTGTTGATTTAAATCGCGCCGGCACTCCTTTAATGGAAATTGTCACCGAACCAGATATTTCCTCGCCACAAGAAGCGAAAATATTCTTACAAGAGTTAAGATCAATTATGCGTTATTTGGGCGTTTCTAGTGCTGATATGGAAAAGGGTCATTTGCGATGTGATGGAAACATTAGTGTTGAAGTCGATGGTGTTGAAGGAATTCCGGTAGAGATAAAAAACATGAACTCCTTTAAAATGATTGAACGGGCATTAAGCTACGAAGAAAAAAGGCAAAGAGAACTATTGGAAAATCCGCCAGCTGGCGGAGAAAAAATTGCCAAAGAAACCCGTGGTTGGGATGATGCCAAAGGTGTGACTTATTCGCAGCGATCCAAAGAATTTGCCCAAGATTATCGTTATTTTCCAGAACCGGATTTGCCGCCTTTTGAAGTTAAACAAGCCTTTGATTTTGAAAAAATAAAAAGCAAGCTACCTGAATTACCTGCCCAAAAAAGACATCGTTATGTTAATGAGTTGGGCATAAAACTTCAGGACGCTGAAATTTTAGCCGAAGATAAGCAAATGGCGGAATATTTTGAGAAAGTAGCTAAAAACGCTGACCCAAAATTAGCCGCAAACTGGGTTATCAATGAATTAAAACTTGAAGGCATTTTAAATATATCCCCGGAAAAATTAACCGAAATGATACAAATGATTCAAGATGGTACCATTTCTGGTAAAATCGCCAAAGAAATTTTTCCTGAAATGTTAGAAAATGGTAGAGGAGCTCAAGAAATTGTTGAAGAAAAAGGCCTAAAGCAAGTCGGCGACGAAGATGAGTTAGGAAAAATAATTGATAAAATAATCCTCGAAAATCCAAAACCCGTTGCTGATATTAAAGCAGGTAAGGACGGCGTAAGAGGATACTTGGTCGGGCTTGTGATGCAGAAAACAAAAGGTCAGGCCAATCCGGCGATTGTGAATCAGATTTTAAATGAAAGAATGGGCAAGTAAACTTGCCGCGGAATTTTCCTTGAAAGAAAATATAAATGGCTAAACCAACCCTCCGCAGTGAGTTTTTAAAAACTATGACACAGTTGGCTACGGCAGCTTTTGGGTTTGTGGCAGCCCTTGCATGGAACACTGCAATTCAGGCCTTGATTGATAAATTTATTGAGCCAGGCAACGGTGTTCGTAGTAAAATATATTATGCGCTTGTTGTCACTGTTGTTGCTGTTATCGTGACCTACTTTCTGGGAAAAGCGACTCAAGAGGAAACAGAAAAAGAAGAAAAGAAAAACTGAGCGCTATTTCAGCTTATTTTCAGCATTTTTTAATACGTTAAATATTGATACAATTATATAGACGGAATAAAGGAGATTTATGCCAAAAATTACTTATCTCGATGACAATGAAACAACTCACCGATACAGAGGGAAAAATAGCAACAATCGTTTAGTGGTTTTAGTGCTAATTATCGGGCTTGTAATGGGAGTGATCGGAGGAGCTGGGGCTTTATTTTTACTCTCTTATAGTCCAACCTTAAAAAGTAAATTAGGCATAGATTTGCAAACGCTGAATATTAACAAAACTACTACAGAAAAGTTAGTTCTCGAGGAATCATCGGCTGTCATCGATTCATCAAAAAAAGTATCACCGGCAGTCGTTTCTATTACTTCCACTAGAGATGTGGTAGATTTTTTTGGCCAAGTTACTCAGTCACAATCGGCAGGAACAGGCTTTGTTTTTACAAATGACGGTTATATTTTAACAAATAAACATGTCGGGTCCGACACTAGTGCGACCTACAGTGTTTTTACGGCCGACGGAAAAAAATACGATGGTAAAGTGGTAGCGCAGGACCCATCGAATGATTTATCTATTATGAAAATCGATGCCAAGGGTTTGCCCGTCGTCGATTTAGGCGATTCCGACAAATTACAAATTGGTCAGTGGGTGATTGCCATTGGCAATGCCTTAGGGCAACTACAGAATACTGTAACGGTTGGCGTTATTTCAGCGAGGGAGCGTGCCTTGACTGCAGGTGGGACAAACGGCCAAAGCGAGCAGTTGGAAAATCTATTGCAAACAGACGCAGCTATTAATTCCGGAAACTCTGGTGGTCCTTTAGTTAATTTAGCCGGCCAGGTTATTGGTATAAATACAGCCATGGCTAGCAATGCTCAAAGTATTGGGTTTGCTATTCCAGTTAATACGGTTAAGACTGCGATTATTTCATTCCAAAAAAACGGTAAAATTATCCGTCCACAGCTTGGTGTGAGCTACGTAATGGTCACGCCTGAAATAGCATCTTCGAAGAATCTTTCTGTTGATCACGGTGCACTGATAAGCGGTGGAATTTCTTCGGGCAGCAGTGCTGAAAACGCTGGTCTTAAAAATGGCGACGTGATTACGGAAATTAATGGTGGTCGCGTTGACCAAAACAATCCCTTAAGTTCCAAAATTCAAACTTTTCAACCGGGCGATACTATAGAATTAACATTTATTCGAGCAGGCAAAGAAAATAAGGTTAGTGTAAAACTCGGATCAACTTTGTAGCGGAAGCCTTCAGGAGGGAAGATCAGACAGTTTGGGAAATTAAGCTGCAAACCATCAATTTATAATCGCCGCCATTTTCGGTTTATTTTTGTTACAGTTTTTTTACTCTTAATAATTGTTATTCCTTTTTTCCCAGACTACTTCGAAGGACCACAATCAGTTTCGGCGCATGAATCATTGAACTTACTAACTAATCCAGGGTTTGAATCAGGGCTTACTGGCTGGAATTTGAATCCTCAAAAAGACAAGACAGTTACTGTTGATAAAAGTCAACATCATTCGGGAGCAGCTTCATTAAAATTCGTATCCAATCCGGCACCTAAGATCGATGGCTCTCCGGGTAGCCTTTCGTCAACCCATGCAACTTTTTCCAATCAGGAATTACCTGTAAATAAAAATGATTACTATGAGATGTCAGTTTTTATAAAAGGAGGAAACGGAACAGAAAAGATATATTTTGGTTGGCAAGAACTTGATAGTAACAATAATTCTGTTGGGTCATGGACATCAATAATTTCAGGAGGACAGATTGTTACGACAGATTGGAAACAATATAAAGGAGTCAATAGAATACATTCTGCAGATACTGTAAAAATCAAAATTCTTTTTTTTGGCATTAATAGGGGTACAACTTATTGGGATGATTTTTCCTTAATAGGTTTCAACTCAAAACAATTTGGTTGTCAAAATACGATTGATTCTAGGTGTATTAAGTTTTCTGGTCTAAACTCCAATTCTTCTGTGTTGAGCGACAACCAAGGTAATAAAGCCATGGATGCAGAAAATTTTTCTGGTGTAATTACTGATTCTGAAAATGTTGCTTATCGAGAAGTCCTAGCTAAAAAAACTGTTGAAATTAAAATTCCAGCGCCGAAAGATTTTAATGCCAATGATTCCGATATGATTGTAGAGATAAGATACAAAGATGTTTTTCACTATAGCGATTACATTACTCATAATGTTCTAAAAGGGGTGACAATTCAAAACAAGAGTCCCTGGTTCGATTCCAGTACGGGCAGTTATTTTTCGGGTTCATATGGTTTTGATAACACGGGGCTATATGGCAACCAGGCTTGGCTGACAGGTCAAACATTATTTTTAAATAGCAAAGATAACCCCAAAGCACTAAAGCCAATTGATGGTTATTATCAATTTAAAATCACTATGCCAACTCTTACTTTGAAAGACGGCGATGCCGATCCGGCTTTCGTCATTGATTATATTTCAATAAATAAATTGGTTCAGGCTGATTCAACTGCTTTTATTGAATTTCAAAAAAGAACAAGAGTGATGAGGGCTGCCTATTTGCCGGACAATAATCCCGCCCCAGCTGTTGCCGGTAATTTGACCTGGTTTAATAGCCCGTCTATAGAGCTAGTTCTACCTTATAGTAAGCCGTCTGCACAGGATACGATAAAGAAACCAATAAATGCTTTTTCTGTAATCGGCGAAGTGGAACCAATCAATTTTTCGATTTACGCTAAAAATAATCTCAAAAATCTTCAGTTTAACATAGGGTCATTTTCTTCTAGCGGCAATACAATTTTACCTGCTAATTTAAGTATCAAAAAAGTTGTTTATGAAGAAAGACAATGGGTTGGCAGTATTGCGGGAAATACTTATGGTCTTCTTCCTGATCGTTTAGAAAATTTTGATAAAATGGATTTAAATAGTGATTCTTTACATCATACACAGCAATTTTATCTTTTAGTTGATTTACCGAAGAATCAACCAGGCGGGATGTATTCTGGTAACATTGACATAATGATAAGCGGATTAAAAGTTGATACGATACCAATAACAATTGATGTCTTACCGGTAGTTTTAGATAGCGCCAATCATTTCAATGCTATATCTAGAAATCCTTATTCAAATCCCACTGCATTAACTTCTAAATATCAGGATTTAGCAATTCAAAACATGGTGAGTCATGATATGGATACTGTGATAGGAAATGTAAGTACAATAACCCCTATGACTGGTGATGGAAGTAGCGCAAATCCTTTTAAATTTAATACCGAATCCTTCAATAACACTCTCAACTCTTCTTTTGAAAAAGGAGCTAATCAAAAGCTGGCAATGTATCAGGGTCTCGGAGGAGCAGCGACAACGATAATCAAACAGCTGCAAAAGAGAGATGTAAATTTTACAAAAAGTTCTGCACTTTACGATCAACTTTCAGACCCATTGTTTGTTAATGCCATGGGAGAACTCGTTTTGGAATTAAAACAGTCTATGGACAATTTTAATATACAAAACAAAACAAATGTTACTTTAATATTAGAAACGAGTGACGAGCCAGGAGTTGATTTAACCAAGAGAATTCAAGAAGATCGTATTGATCGAATTATAAAGGCAAAAGGAGTAAAGACATTTATAACGTATAGTTCCAATGCAAACATAGAATTAGATTGCAATGAGATAGATTTGTGCGGATCATATACTGGTAAAATTCCTGCCCTCGCTCCGCTAATTGACTATAGGATTTATCCGGTTTGGCATACAGGCGCAATTGATAATTCAGGATATCTTCAAGGTTCTGAAGGTTATTATACAACATATTATTCTCAGTTAAGGGATCCTGTTTACAACCGCTTTATGAGCGGACTTTATGCTGAAAAGATGGACACAAAAATTATTTATAACTGGGTTTATTACGATAATGCCGGCGGAGATTCATTTAATGATTTTGATATTTGCAGTGACCGTGCTTTCCCGAGGACAGCCTACGATTATGTTTTAGCCTATCCTACATGGGATGGAAATATAAATTCTTCGGTTTCATTGGAAGCAATGAGAGAAGGGGCGAAAGATGGAAAATATTATGCGACGCTACAGCGGCTGATCGATGAAAGGTTGAAAATTAATCCAAACGATCAGACAGCTATTAAAGCTAAACAATTTTTAGAAAATATTTTGTCCAATGTAAAGTCGGATTGGACAAAAGATTACGTAAACAAAAAAAACGATTATGGTTTTGGAAACGAGATAATCAAATCTGTTTCGTCGACTGGGAATCCGACTGATTACGCAGTTTTCGACAATATTAGGAAAACTATGTTTAACTACATTAAGCAACTAGGCGGCGGTTCCGTGACCATAATGGCAGACAAAGCTGAATCGAGCTCAGGCGGGATAATTACATATACCGTTAACTTTGTTAACAGTGTTGGGACGGCAATAAAGAATATTAAGGTTAACGCTTTAATACCAAATTTGACAACCTACGTGGCCAACTCAGCGTCTAATAGCGGGAGCCTAATTAATAATGAAATCATCTGGAATGTGAATAGTTTAGATATTGGCAAAGTTTTCACAGCTACATATAAGGTCAAGATAAATTAGTTCTCGACTACCAAATATCTCAAAAAACCGGCCAAGTCTTCTTCCAGCCCGATTTTTTGATCAGGGAAATATTTTTTTGCGAAAGATTTGAGTTCATTTGCGTTGCGAGGATCGAGTTCAATTAAAATTGTGCCATTCGATTGTAAATAATTTGGCGCCTGTTTAAGAAATCGCTTAATAATTTCGCTGCCGTTATCGTTGGCAAAAATAGCATTTACTGGCTCAAACTTAACTGATTTATCTTTATCTTTTTTTGGCACGTATGGAAGATTGGCAATGATCAAATTAAATTTTTGTTTTAATTTTTTATTCGAAAATAAATCAGATTCATAAAATTTAATTTTTTCCTCAATGTTATTTCGTTTGGCGTTTTGCTTGGCGACCGCCAGAGCATCAGCCGAAATATCACAGGCGAAAAAATCGGCGTCGGAATTTATAGCCAATGAAATGATAATATTGCCCGTTCCTGTTCCCATATCCAGAACTTTGATTTTGTCTACTTTCGGCTTTACGGACTTTATAGACTTTTCAACTATCCACTCAGTTTCCGGGCGGGGAATCAGAACATTTTTGTTGACGCGAAAATTTAATCCAAAAAATTCCTTCTCACCTGTTAAATAGGCGACAGGGATATTTAAAGCTCGTTTTTTTATCAGATTATTTATTTTTCTGATTTTAACAAAGGAGATTTCTTTTTCAGAGTCAATGATAAATTTCTCTGGTGAAATATTTAGTGCATGGCAAATCAAAAGACGAGCATCAATTTCCGAGCTCTTAATCCCCGCCTCTTTTAGTTTTTGAGTTGAAAGGCGATAGATTTGTTTGGTGGTCATTACATATTTTCTTGTAGAGATAATTTTCTGGATTGATCTTCGGTGGTTAATGATGAAATTATTGGTTCCAAATCACCAGCTAAAATCTTGCCAATATTATGCCAAGATTGATTGATGCGGTGATCGGTAATTCTATCTTGCGGAAAATTATATGTCCGAATTTTTTCACTGCGATCGCCTGTGCCAACTTGACTGCGGCGAAGATCTCCACGTTCTTTGCTAATTCGCTCATCTTCCAACGCTTTTAAGCGAGAGCGCAAAACGCCCATAGCTTTGGCTTTATTTTTAAGTTGGCTTTTTTCATCTTGGCAAGTAACTACTAAACCGGAAGGTAAGTGAGTGATGCGAACAGCTGAATCAGTTGTATTAACAGATTGACCGCCATGTCCACCAGAGCGGTAGACATCAATGCGCAAATCTTCTTGTTTTATCTCCAAGTCGTTTTCTTCGGCTTTTGGTAAAACGGCGACAGTTACGGTCGAAGTGTGAACTCGTCCAGCTTTTTCTGTATCAGGAACACGTTGTACTCGATGGACACCGCTTTCATAACGCATCTTGGCGTAAACATGATCGCCCGATATTTCAAAAGTTAAATTTTTAAATCCGCCCAAAGAGCTTGCTTGTGAAGAGAGAATTTCAATGCGCCAGCCATTTTTTGAGGCAAAAGCGTTATACATGTGAAAAAGTTCAGCCGCAAAAAGTTCCGATTCATCACCGCCAGCGCCGGGTTTAATTTCAACAATAACGTTTTTTTCATCATTACTGTCTTTTGGTAATAAAGCGACTTTTAATTTAGGCGCAAGTTCAGCGATGGCGCCACGTAAAACCGGCAACTCTGTTTTGGCCATTTCAATTAATGTTTCGTCGCCTTCTGTTGAAAACTTTTCATATTCATCGATTTCTTTTTGTAATTCGAAATATTCGGTAATTAAATGAGAAAGCTCTTCAAGACTATTTTTTTCAATCAAGATTTTTTGTAATTCTTGTTGATTGCTAATTACAGCAGGGTCTTGCGCCATTTGGCTCAATTCTTTAAATCGGTTTAAAATTGATTGCAGTCTTTCAACTGGTATTTCTTGCATCTTATTTCCCTTTATTTTTTACTAAAAAACGGCTTCTAGTAACAGTATACTCGAAAGCCGTCTTTTTTAGTATCTACTTAGACTTTTTTGATTTTGCTTTTAAATCTTCCGCGGTTTTCATCTTAGCACGGAATTTGTCGACGCGGCCAGCGGTGTCGATGAACTTGGCAGTGCCGGTGTAGAACGGATGGCACGCTGAACAAACTTCGACTTCAATCTTGTCGGCGGTTGAGCCGGTTTCGAAAGTGTTGCCGCAGGAGCATTTAACTGGAACATTTGAATTGTATTGTGGGTGAATATCTTTTTTCATATTTTTTCCATCTAATTATTATAAGTGAGAAAAATTCCGTGACAAGCTATGCTTGGCTATTTTTTTGCTTTTCCTTTTTATTCAGTAACAAAATTATTATATCAGAAAAAGATTTATTTGTCAAAGGCTTAATTGTAAGTTATTATCGGTTGAGGGGGGAGGAGATCACTGTGAAAATCTGCAAAGGATACACCAGAATTGTTGTAGTATTGCCTTCTATTAGAATCGCCGTCAAGTTACCGCGATTCTATATCTGGAATGCAATCAGAACTATGTTTTGGTTGGTCTTTAAACATAGAAGGTGGCGACGGATCTGGCAATTTACTTTTTGTCATCCAGAAATGTGGGGAACAATTCCTCATTTTCTCCTTGGTGGGATTCACGCGAATTGGCTCGAGTTTGTGTTTTACGTAAAAACTCGGAATCCTTTTTTGCAGCCAACATACTTTTCGTTTTTCGGGCTGTTGAACATTCAGAAAGCGGGGAAAGAATGTACTCTGGAGTTAGTCGATGTTTGGTGTAATCTTCAAGAGATAACCAACATGGGATGTTTTCCCGATGGACACGCTTTCGCTAACCCTGCCAATTTCAGTCTGGAAGACGGAAAACTAAGGATGTTCGACTATGGAAGCGTGGGCACCTGTGAAGTGATTTCAAAGTATGGCGATAAGATGTTTCAGGAATTTGATCCGAACTTCAGCTGGGAAAAATTCAAAAAGTTAAGTTTGCACATTTACACACAGATCAAGAGGCTTAGCTAGAGCTTGCCTCTTTTTTTATTTCTTTACCTCTTGTCATCTAACCATAAATATGATAAGATTTCTTTGTAATTATAAAAAACATTAATTTGTTCGCCATCCCTAGCCACTGTCAGATTTATTAAAATCTGCCCTTAGGTTTTGATCCTGGTGGACACAACAAAGGAAAACCTTGCAAATGCCCACACTAATTGAACTTCTGGAAGCAGGTGCTCATTTCGGACACAAAAAAGAGCGCAGCCATCCTAAAGCCAAAGAATTTACTTTTACCCTCCGCGAAGGTGTTTATGTTATCGATTTAGAAAAGACCCTTTCAGGTCTTGAAGCGGCTCTCGAATTTTTAAAGAAACAAGCGAGTTTAGGGAAAACCATTCTTTTTGTTGGTACCAAAAAACAAGCGCAAGTTTTAACCCAAAAAGTGGCTGAAAATACTGGCATGCCTTACATCAGTCACCGTTGGTTGGGTGGAACTCTTACCAACTTTGAAACTATCCGAAGAAATATCACTCAGTTAGATACTTTAGAAGCCAAAACCAATTCACCGGAATTTGATCTTTTAACCAAAAAAGAAAAGAAAGTTATTACAGATAAGATTGAAAAGTTGATGAGCACTTTTGGTGGTGTTAGAAAAATGAGAAATTTACCAGATGCGATTTTTGTTATTGATGCGGCTAAAGAAAAATTAGCTCTCGAAGAAGGAAACCGCATGGAAATTCCGATCGCCGCTATCTGTGATACTGATGCTAACCCAGAGATGGTCACTTATCCAATCCCAGCTAATGATGATGCTCCAAAAACTCTCGATATGTTGATGAAATTAGTAGAAACTGCTGTTTTGGAAGGCGAAGGCATGAAAAATGTAGAAGCGCCTAAAGCGGAAGTTAAAACTGAAACACCTGCGAAAAAAGAAGAAGCAAAAGAAGACAAAAAGCCTGCTAAACCATCTGTAAAAGCAGAGAAGAAATAAAAATTAGAGGAGAAGATATGACAGCTAGTGAAATCGCAAAATTAAGAGAAGAAACTGGCGCCGGCGTAATGGATTGTAAAAATGCGCTCGAAGAGGCCAAAGGAAACTTTGAAGAAGCTAAAAAAATATTAGCCGGTAACGCTGCTGCGATTGCCAAAAAGAAAGCAGAACGCGCCACTAAACATGGTTTAATCGAAACCTATGTTCACAGTGGAAGAATCGGTGTGATGTTGGAATTGGCATCGGAAAGTGATTTCGTTGCCAAGAACGCTGAATTCAAAGAATTGGCCCATCAAGTCGCAATGCAAATTGCTTCCATGAGTCCAAAAAATATTGATGAATTGCTTAAACAAGAATTCATCATGGATTCAAAAATGACCATCGAAGATTTGATTAATTCTAAAATTGCTAAAATTCGTGAAAATATTAAAGTTAACCGTTTCGTTCGTTATGAATTAGGGGAAGAAGAGGGAAGAGAATAGCCTTCTCTTTATAGTAATAAGTAATAAAAGATAAGGGAGGAATATGGCTCTACAACCAATCCTAAATCAATTGAAGCCTAAGATGAATGAAGTAACCGATAAACTGGTCGAAGACCTGCGTACGGTGCGCACCGGCAAAGCTAGCGGTTCTTTAATTGAAAATATTATGATCTCTTACTACGGCGCCCAAACGCCTTTAAAAAATATGGCCAATATTACTACGCCGGACGCTTTTTTGATTGTTGTCCAACCATGGGATGCTAATGCTTTAAATGATATTGAAAACGGATTAAAGAATTCCGATATGGGTTTTAGCACTGCCAACGATGGTCGTGTTATCCGTATTTCCTTGCCACCATTAACAGAAGAACGGCGCAATGATTTCATTAAATTGATTCATCAGAAAGCCGAAAGCGCTCGTATCGCCCTCCGAAATGTGCGTCAAACTGCCTGGGAAGATATTCAAGCTGAAAAAAAGTCTGGGGAATTGACAGAAGACGATCTTTATCAAGGGGAAAAAGATCTAAATAAAATGATCGAAGACGCAAACAATCAAATTAAAACAGTGATTGACGCTAAAGAAAAAGAACTAAAACAGATATGATTTTAACTATAATCGTTTTCATTGCTATCCTAGGGCTCCTGATCTTTGTTCATGAGGCCGGCCATTTTTTGGTGGCTAAATTAGCCAAAGTTAAAGTTGAGGAATTCGCTTTTGGTTTTCCGCCCAGACTGTTTACTGTTAAAAGGGGCGAAACAAATTATTCAATTAATGCTATTCCATTGGGCGGATATGTTAAACTTTTTGGCGAAGAAGGCCAAAGCCATGCCGCCAATTCATTTATGGGTAAAACCGTCCTTCAGCGAATCGCCATTGTTGTTGCTGGTGTGGTTATGAACTTTGTCTTAGCTATTATTTTAATGGCGATCGGTTTTATGATCGGCATGACGCCTTTAGTCTCCGATCCGGCGACGATGGCTGGCCAAAAAGATTCTAAAGTAATGATCGCTTACGTTCAAAAAGATTCGCCTGCTGAAAAAGCCGGTATTACTAATGGCACTATTTTAAATGGCTTTGATTCAACTACAGATTTGCAAAAATACACTCAAGAACATATTGGTCAATCTGTAGTTTTCTCAACAGAAAAGCAGAATCAATCAAAAGATTTAAACGTGACTTTATCAGCCGACAAGGAAGCACCATTGGGAGTTGGGATAATTTCCATTACCAAGGTTAAGCAAGGATTTTTCCAAGCTTTTGGTACCTCAGTCAAAGAAACTGGCCTTGTGATTAAAACGTTCTTTGTTTTTATCTATGACATTTTAAGAAATATTTTCACAACTGGACACACTGGTCCAGAAGGAGAGTCTGTTTCTGGACCAGTTGGCTTATTTAATTTCACCTCAGAAGCGATCAAAATCGGCTGGATTTATGTTTTGCAATTGGTCATCTTATTGAGCATAAACCTAGGCATTATTAATATTTTGCCGTTTCCAGCGCTCGATGGTGGCAAGGTTTTATTTCTTGCTCTTGAAGGAATTTTTAGAAAAAAGGTTATACGTCAAGAAGTTGAAAACTGGATTCACATGATTGGCTTTGCCTTATTAATTATACTTATGATCGCCATCACTTATCGCGATATTATTAGGAGGTAATTTTGAAATATTCCCAGAGCTTTATCAAAACCAAAAAAGAAACGCCAAGAGGCGCCAATTCCATAAACCAAGCCCTATTAGAACGAGGGTCGTTCATTTACCAAGTTGGTTCTGGTATTTTTGCTTATTTGCCATTGGGATATAAAGTTTATGAAAATATTTGCCGAATTGTTCGAGAAGAACTTGGTGCAATCGGCTGCCAAGAAGTTTCTTTGCCTGTTTTACATCCATCCGAGCTGTGGAAAACTTCGGGTAGATTTGAAGAAATCGGCGATGAACTTCTCAAAGTTAACACTTCGCGTGAAGCAGAATTTGTTTTAGCTATGACGCATGAAGAAGTAATGACGCCGATGGCAAAAGAAAAAGTTTCCAGTTTCCAAGACCTGCCGTTTACCTTGAATCAAATTTCCAAAAAGATTCGTTATGAAGCGAGGCCCAGGGGCGGCATGATCCGCTTGCGCGATTTTAATATGCAAGATGCTTATAGCTTTCACGCCAACGACGAACAGCTTGATAAAACTTTTGATGATTTCATCGACGCTTATAAAAAAATCTTCGAAAGAGTTGGGATAAAAGCTATTATGGTTGAGGCAGATTCCGGTATGATGGGCGGTAAGGACTCAAGAGAATTTATGGTTATTACGCCGGTCGGAGAAGACCGGATTTTGCTTTGTGACAAATGTGGTAAAGCTTTTAACGCTGAAGTAAAACCAGAAAATAATAAATGTACTTGCGGCAATGACCTTAAAGAAGAAAAGGGAATCGAACTAGCTCACATTTTTAAACTTAGAACAAAATATTCAGAAAAGTTTGGCCTTAATTTTACTGACGAAAAAGGTGAATCTAAACCAGTTATAATGGGATGTTATGGTATTGGCTTAGACAGATTAGTTGGTGCTGTAGCTGAAACAAGTAACGACGAATACGGCTTAATTTGGCCAGAAAATATCGCGCCTGCGAAAGTTTATTTAATTGATTTAGAAGGCTCAAAAGGGGAAGAAATATACAATCAACTCACGGATTTAGGTATCGACGTGATTTTTGATGATCGCGAAGTTAGTGCCGGAATTAAATTTTCAGATGCAGACTTACTTGGCATTCCTTACAGAGTAGTGATTTCTAAAAAAACTATTGCAGAGGGCAAAGTTGAACTCAAAAAGCGAGGGGAAAAAGAAACTATCTTGACAGATGTTGACAACATACTGTCTGACTTGCGAAAATGAAAGAAAGTAAGTAAGTTAAGCCCCGGTGGGGCAGAGGAGGAAGAATGAACGATGACATGAACCAGGCCAGTGATGTCCAAGGTGACGATGCTGCAACAACTGACGCAGAAGAAGATGAAGAAGAAACCGTAGAAGAAACTGAGACGCCGGCAGCTGCAGACGAAACAGCAGAAGAAGAGACTGAAGAAGAAGATGAAGAAGGCGAAGATGACGAAGAAGAGGAAGAAGAAGTAGTCGAATAAGTGTTAATTTGACTTAAATAAACAAAATCCCCCATTCGGGGGATTTTGTTGTAGAAACGCTTAACAATGGATTTAATCGCATTTTTGTGTTAGTATATCCTCGCAATGCAATTTAAATTAAATGCAAAATTTACTCCCAAGGGTGATCAGCCCAAGGCAATCGAAAAGCTGGTAGAAGGCCTACAAAAGGGCGACAGATACCAGACTCTTTTAGGTGTAACTGGATCCGGTAAGACTTTTACCATTGCTAATGTAATTGAAAAAGTGCAGAAACCAACTTTGATTATTGCGCACAATAAAACATTGGCCGCACAGCTTTGCTCTGAATTTCGAACCTTTTTTCCAGATGCAGCTGTTGAATATTTCGTTTCTTACTATGATTATTATCAACCGGAAGCATATCTACCAAACACCGATGTTTATATCGAAAAAGATTTAGAAATTAACATGGAAATTGAGCGCTTGCGTCATGCAGCAACTCAGGCATTAATTTATCGCAAAGATGTTATTATTGTGGCTTCGGTTTCATGTATATACGGTTTAGGCAATCCAGATGTTTATAAAAAAACTTTACTGACACTTGGCGAAGGATTTGAAGAGTCGCGCGATTATATTTTACAGAGGTTGGTGGAGATGTATTTTACGCGGTCAGAGGTTTTGGAGCGCGGAAAATTCAGAGTTCACGGTCAGACACTAGAAATCATGCCGGCCGATCAAGAAGTTATCATCAGGGTTGAATTTGACGGCGATTTGATTGCTAAAATCACCCGCTTCGAAGCTGTTTCAATGAAAAATTTAGGTACGGAAAAGTCTATCACTATTTATCCAGCCAAACATTTTGTGGTTGATGATGAGACAACTCAAAAGGCTATTACTCAAATTGAAAAAGAATTAGAAGAGCGATTAGATGTGTTAGAAAAAAATGGAAAGTTATTGGAGGCTGAGCGTCTCAGAAGAAGAACTAAGTACGATTTGGAAATGATGAGGGAGATTGGTTATTGTTCCGGAATTGAAAACTATTCAAGATACTTAACTAATCGTGAGCCGGGTACACCGCCTTATACTTTATTAGACTTCTTTCCGAAAGACTTTTTGATGGTAATCGATGAATCGCATGTAACAGTGCCACAAATTGGCGCTATGTTTGAAGGTGATAAATCTCGCAAGACTTCATTAATTGATTATGGTTTTAGACTACCTTCAGCTTATGATAATCGTCCTTTAAAATTTCCAGAATTCGAAAGTCATATCAATCAATTGATTTTTACCTCAGCGACTCCGGGAAAGTACGAAAAAGAAAAATCCGAGCAAGTGGTCGAGCAAATTATTCGTCCAACTGGCTTGGTTGATCCGGAAACAGAAATCCGTCCAACAGAAAATCAGATTCAAAATTTAATTCCAGAAATTGTTGATCGGGCAAAGAAAAAAGAACGCGTATTGGTAACAACCTTAACTAAAAAAATGGCTGAAGAACTTAGTGAATACTTAAAAGAGGCGGGAGTCAAAGCCGAATATCTTCACAGTGAAGTTGATACTTTGGATCGAGTCGGTATTTTAGAAAATCTTCGTCGGGGTACGATTGATTGTTTAGTCGGGGTAAACTTACTGCGCGAAGGTTTAGATTTGCCGGAAGTCACATTAGTGGCCATTTTGGATGCTGACAAAGAAGGTTTTCTACGAAGTGACGTTTCCTTAATTCAAACAATTGGTCGAGCTGCGAGAAACGTTAAAGGTAAAGTTATTTTGTACGCCGATAGAATCACCGGTTCAATGAAGCGAGCTTTAGACGAAACTGATCGACGCCGAGCTCGCCAGATTAAATATAATATTGAAAATAAAATCACTCCTAAAACTATCGAAAAAGCGATTGAAAGCATTGTCGATCATGAACTCAATCCTCAAGTTACACGAGAATTTATTGATTTAGAAAGTATTGAAGATTTACCAGCTGTAATTCGACAAAAAACTGACGAGATGAAAATAGCGGCGAAAAATTTAGAGTTCGAGAAAGCGGCTGTGATAAGGGATGAAGTCGTACAACTTCGTAAGCTGAAAATAAAATAGCAAAAATTTAAAAAATGTTCTCTTCTATTTTTGAGACAAAAAATGTCCAATTAGCCTTCTTTTTTAAGATAATAAAACGAAGAATTTTTTTTTGTACGTGAAAAAATGGATATAGAAAGAAGGTGATAAAAAATGAATCGATCGCAACAAAATCAAGGTAACATGACTGTGCAGGAAGCAGGTCGTAAAGGCGGGGAAACAACTTCTCGAACTCACGGACGAGAATTCTACCAAGAAATCGGACATAAAGGTGGGCAAAAAGTAAGAGAACTAATTCGAAAAGGTGAAGAGGCAGGTGGAGAAGGTACGTCCCGTTCAAATCGTCGCGGAATGTAAACTCGAAGTTAGAATGAGGGGATGGCTAATCCCTCCCCTCATTCCATACCCATTTTTAGTGAGGTGATTAATTGTGAATAAAAATCAAACAAATAAAGGTGACATGACTGTTCAGGAAGCCGGGCATAAGGGTGGTCAGACTACCGCCAAGACTCACAGTCATGAATTTTACCAAGAAATCGGTCATAAAGGCGGGGAAATTGGCGGTAAAAAGGGTGGTCAGAAAGCACGAGAACTAGTTCGAAAAGGCAAAGAAAGTATGGAAGAATAACGGAGGCATAATGAGTAATCAAAATACTGATGAGGAACGTGGAGAAATGACGGTCGAAGAGGCCGGCCACAAAGGCGGGCAAAAAGTTAAGGAATTGGTTAAAAAGGGAGAGGAAGAAGAGGCCCAAGAAGAAGGAGATGGCGAAGAGGGGACCAAAGAAGGCACAACAGGAGACGGAAGCTCTGAAGAAGAGGAAGAATAATATTTTATAAAGGGGGTGAGTAAAATGCCAAATACAAAAGGACGCGGCGAAATGACAGTCCGCGAGGCTGGTAAAATGGGCGGCCAAAAGGGCGGAGAGGCAACTGCCAGAACTCATGGCCATGACTTCTACCAAGAAATCGGCCATAAAGGCGGACAAAAAGTGCGAGAGTTAGTTAAGAAAGGCGAACAGTCCGAAGGACAAAACGAAGAGGAAATATAATATACAAAACCACCCCAAAGCGGGGTGGTTTTGGTCTTATTGATTACTAAAAAACCGCCCGAAGGCGGCTGTAAGGAACTAATATAATCATTGCTTCTTACGGAAGACGACGAAATACCCTTTGGAAGCACCATGAATCCCCATGTCATCACCGGCCATTGAGACAAGCTCAAGATCGGGGTGATCCTTGATGAAGCCTGAAAGGGAATTCGCGAAATTGGCTTCGATCGAATCAAAATAGTAAACTCCGTTTTCGTAGTCGATGACACTGCCGGAATTGTTAGAAGACTTCGATCCTGTCCTTGGATCTCCGCCTCCGCAACCAACGACCCAAACGACAGAAATCAACAATGCAATCGCTAATAGAATATGCAACCGTTTCATGTGATTCTCCTCCCCTGAATTCCTAGATTTAGCTATCTAAGACTTTGTATATTACCATAAATATGGTTAAAAGTCAATACTTTAGTACTAAAAAACCGCCCGAGCGGCGGTTGTTAGTTTTTACCAAATGATGACTGCTGCGTCTAGCGGCACTGTAAAGTTGCAAATGCCGCCCTTAAGGAGAAAGCTCCTGATTTTCGGAGGGATTGTTTCGCGTTTTCCTTCGCGTTGGATTTCCATTTCTCGGTTGTGCTTGTCGAAATAGACGATACACATGACCTCATCTTGAACAGATGAGACAGGTTGAGGCTGATCATAGATCATGTCGCTCATACCGTGATCGCCGAACTTCACCAAGCGTGATTTCCCTTCGATCGGTCTTCCGAAGTGCTTTAAGAGTCTAATGGTGTTTGGATCCATGGCGCTCTTTTCATTTTCCATGAGTTTTTCCTCCATACGATAATCGAGTCAAGAAACGTTTATATGATATCACTGTTTCTCTCAATTGTCAATGGTTCAGATGGACTCTTGAAGATTTTTCTGATACAATGTAGCGGATATGGACAAGATCACGATTCGCGGAGCTAAAGAACATAATCTAAAGAATATTAATCTTGAGATTCCGCGTGACAAATTAGTTGTTTTTACGGGACTTTCCGGCAGCGGCAAGTCTACTTTGGCGTTCGATACTATTTATGCTGAAGGCCAACGCCGATACTTAGAATCGCTTTCTTCGTATGCCCGTCAATTTTTAGGTCAAATGGAAAAGCCAAATGTGGAAAGTATCGAAGGGCTTTCGCCGGCTATTTCAATTGATCAAAAAGGCGCATCACATAATCCACGATCTACTGTTGGTACAGTAACTGAGGTTTACGATTATTTAAGAGTGCTTTACGCCCGTATCGGTATTCCCCATTGTCCAGTTGGCGGTGAAGTAATTACGAAATTATCAGTCGAACAAATGGTAGAGCGAGTTCTTGACTTAGGTGAAAACCAAAAAATAGAAATTTTATCTCCTGTGATTCGTGGACGAAAAGGCGAATATCACCAACTGTTAAATGATCTTTTTAAAGAAGGTTACACGAGCGCTCGAATTAACGGTAAATTTTACAATCTTTCAGATAAGGTAGATTTAGGCCGTTATAAACAACATGATATTGATGTTTTAATTGATAAAATTGAAATCAAATCTGATAACATTTCCAGAATTTCCGATGACATTGAACAAGCCTTGAAGTTATCGCAGGGTTTAGTGTTAATCGTTTCAAACGAAAAACCTGCCCGCAATGCTTCAAGCATAGTTGATGCAGGCCGGGAAATATTAATGAATCAAAGTTTATCATGTCCAGTTCATGATGCTAGTTTGCCGGAAATTGAACCGAGGATTTTTTCTTTCAACAGTCCTTTTGGTGCGTGCCCGCAGTGTGATGGCTTGGGTGTAGAGCGAAAAGTTGACGTTAATTTAGTGATTCCTGACAAAACTTTATCGATCGCTCAGGGCGCGATCATGCCGCTAAATTACAAAGGGAATAATTACTTTGGCATGGTTTTGAGATCAGTCGCAGAACGCTACGGATTTTCAGAGCACACACCAGTCGGTCAGCTTCCGGAAAACTTGTTAAACGAAATTTTATACGGTACCGGCAAAATTGAATACTTGCAAGTGCGTCATTTTACGCATGGTCGGGCTCATGTTTATCATCTTAAATTTCAGGGCATAATTCCTTGGTTAGAGCGTCGCTATCATGACACTGAATCGGAAGGCATGCGTAGTGATATCGAACGATACATGTCGCAAACGCCGTGTAATTTGTGCAGCGGAGCGCGGCTGAAAAAAGAAGTTTTACTTATCACAGTTGGTGGAAAAAATATCGATGAAGTGGTGAAAATGTCTGTAAAAGATTCCTTCAAATTTTTTGAAGAATTAAAACTTTCGCCGCGTGAATTTCTAATTGCTGAAAAAATCTTAAACGAAATCAAAAATCGTTTGAAATTTTTAGTCGATGTTGGTTTGGACTATTTAACTTTAGATCGAGCTGCTTACACTTTAGCGGGGGGAGAGGCTCAACGTATTCGATTAGCCAGTCAAATTGGTTCTGGCCTTGTCGGCGTTTTATATATTTTAGACGAACCTTCAATCGGACTTCATGCTCGTGATGATTCAAGGTTATTAGCTACACTGGAACATTTACGCGATCTGGGAAATAGTGTGATCGTTATTGAACACGATGAAGAAACTATGCGTGTCGCTGATCAAATTGTAGACATTGGTCCTGGTGCCGGCTCGCATGGTGGGGAAGTGGTAGCGCAGGGCACGATCGAAGACATTATGGCCGAGCCTCGATCACTCACTGGCCAATATTTATCGGGTAAAAAGAAAATTGAAATTCCTCTGAAACGACGCAAAACTCACGACAAATTTATTTCTGTTTACGGAGCGAATGAGCACAATTTAAAAAATATTACCGTTCATTTTCCTTTGCAAGTTTTTACAGCCGTTACCGGAGTTTCTGGCTCTGGCAAATCAACTTTGGTTAACGATATTTTAAATAAAGCACTGTCCAGAAAATTAATGAAAAGCATGGACCGACCGGGCAAACATAGCAAAATCGAAGGTTTTGAAAATCTTAATAAAGTAATTACGATCGATCAGTCACCGATTGGTCGCACTCCCCGCTCAAATCCGGCAACATATACCAATGTTTTTTCCGAAATTCGCACCTTGTTTTCTAAAACCAAAGAAGCCAAAATTCGTGGTTACCAACCTGGAAGATTTTCATTTAATGTTGCTGGCGGTCGTTGTGATAATTGCCAAGGCGATGGTGTGATAAAGATTGAAATGCATTTTATGCCAGACATTTTTGTGCCATGCGAAGTATGCAATGGTAAACGTTTCAACCGAGAAACGTTGCAAGTTTTATATAAAGAAAAAAACATTGCCGATGTTTTAGCAATGACAGTGACAGAAGCCCTGGATTTTTTCAGAGACTTGCCAAAGATTTCTGATGTTTTACAAACCTTAGTTGATGTCGGTTTGGGTTACATCAAACTTGGCCAATCGGCGACAACTCTTTCCGGCGGGGAAGCCCAGCGTGTAAAATTAGCGACCGAACTTGCTCGCCGTGCGACTGGCAATACATTATATATTTTGGATGAGCCGACCACAGGCTTGCATTTTGAAGATATAAATAAATTATTGGAAGTCTTACATCGCTTAGTCGATGCCGGAAATTCGGTGGTGGTGATTGAGCATAACTTAGATGTGATAAAAACAGCTGATCATATTATTGATCTCGGTCCAGAAGGCGGCGATGGCGGTGGAAAAATTTTGGCCACCGGTACACCGGAAGATATTGCCAAAGTGGAAGAATCTTATACTGGTCAGTTTTTGGCTAAAGTTTTTAAAAACTCCAAATAAAAATAACTTTATTAATTAAAAAGGACAGTACTTAAACTGTCCTGGATTTGGCAAATTCGACCATGATATCTATAATCGCAGATTCAATAGCGATCCTTCTTTCTTTCCTTAGTTTTGATACGACGTAGATTGAATAACCAATTCTACTTTCAACATCTCCAGTAAAAACGTCATAAAAAACGGCAATGTCTTTGACGATTCTCTCGTCTGCTGATGAAAGTTCGTGTTTCTGGCAGATATCGCGGATTCTATCAGAACCTAAGCGACGATATGATTCTGGATCGGGGATTTCCCTGGATTCCGAAGTCCAGTAATAATGGTTTGCAATATTGATCTTGCTTACCATTACTGGTTTTCCTAAATCTTCGATAATAGTCTGCACTACTTGTCTTCGTCGCTTATGATTTCCGTCTGCCAACGAAACACAATAACATGGCCCAAGCTTTGGCATATAAACATGCGTGGCGATATAATGTACATCTTGAATAAAGTTCTCAACAGCTTGATCGTCATTCGGAAATTGGTTACTCATTAAGAGTGGTAGTTCAGAAAAAAGGCTTTTCCAGTTCAATTTTGATCTCCAAGTGCAGGTTTATGTACTGATGAATATATTACGCGAAAAACCGCTTTTTGTCAATCCTTATTGCAAAGGAGAAATTCAAGTGTTAAGATTTGGAGGCAGTTATTCGGTTTCGGAGGATAAGGATGGAAAAGCAAGACCGTCTTAGTACTGAGGATCTAGATGCTCTTTTGGATCCGGTTGTGACGACGCTGCTAAACAAGGTTATAAAGAAAGGGATTGCTGTCGACGAGCAGCATAAGCGGCTCGAAGACATTGTAGAGCTTTTCAAAACGCCAAGTTTCACCAAAAAGAAATCGTTACTCGATCTGAAGCGTCTTCGTATCTGGGCAAATAACGCAACTAAATCGATCGATCGGATTGCCAAGCAACTCGCCAAGAAGTCGAGTGATGACGCGGCCGAGCAGGGAATGGCTCTGAGTGATTATCGCCAGCAACTACGTGCGGCATTTATATCACGTCTTATTCTGATTAAGGCCGAGGATAGTTGCAAGAACTGGGATGTTGCGATGAAAGCAGCTGCAACTGTTGCCGGAGTGGCAACTGTTACCGGATTGTTCTATTTGGCTGGCAAAATTGTTCAGCGTCGCAGGCGAAATCAAGAGGCGGAGAAAGTCCGTCTTACAGAACCTGAGGTTGCCAAAGGGCGTAATCCAACAATTGACGCCAAGACTCCGTCGGCATAGTCGGCGGATTTTTAAATTGACGTTTGATTCATAAGATATTTCCTGATACAATTAAACCTAAAAATAGATAATTAAAATTATCGCGGAATTTTTCTAAAGAAAAATATGGCCAATCAGAGATTGTCGCGGAATTTCTAACGAAATATGAATACACTTAAATTAATCGAAAAAATTAAAAAGTTTCCAGACGAACCAGGCGTCTATTTAATGCGAAGCGCAGATCGCACTATTTTATATATCGGTAAGGCCTCGTCGTTAAAACGCCGTGTTATTAGCTATTTTCAACGACCGCAAGAAACTCGAATTGAAAAAATGCTGTCTCAAGTTTCCGTTATCGAAACTCGCCAAACGGAATCGGTGATAGAAGCCTTGCTTTTGGAAAACGAGTTAATTAAAAAATATCAACCAAAATATAATATCAAATTGAAAGATGACAAAACTTACCTTGGTATTTTTGTCACGAAAGAAGATTGGCCGCGCGTAATGCCGGCAAGAATAACTGAAAAACTACCGGACGGTGAATTTTACGGCCCGTTTCCGTCGGCAACTGATGTCCGTGAAGCCTTGCAAATTATTCGTAAAATTTTTCCATTTAGATATTCCTGCGAACCAAATTCTGGCAAAGCGTGTTTTGAATATCATATGGGACTTTGCCCAGGTGTTTGTGTAGGTAAAGTTGAACAAAAAGAATATCAAAAAACGATCAATAAAATCCGTTTATTTTTAAAAGGCAAGAAAAAACAAATTATTGCAGATTTAGAAAAAGAAATGAAAATTTCAGCCAAAAAAATGGAATTTGAAAGAGCAGCCAAAAAACGTGATCAAATATTCGCACTTAAACATATACAAGATGTGGCTTTGGTTACTGCTGAAAATTTAGAAGAAAAACCTGCTCCGAAAAGAATTGAAGCCTATGATATTTCAAATATCTCCGGAGAATTTGCCGTCGGTTCGATGGTGGTTTTTTCCGAAGGTTTAATCGATAAGAATCAATACAGAAAATTTAAAATAAAATCGGTCAGAGGTGCCAACGACGTAGCGATGTTGAAAGAAGTTTTAAATCGCCGCTTAAATCACGAAGAGTGGCCTTTGCCAGAATTAATTTTGGTTGATGGTGGCAGGTCTCAAGTTAATGCATTCTTAGAAGTTTTATTAGAGCGCAAAATAAATATTCCTGTCGTTGGTATTGCCAAAGGAAAAGATCGAAAAGGTACTGAATTAATTGGAGCGAAAAATTTAAATTTCGATAAAATGTATCTTTTACGCTTAAGAGATGAGGCTCATCGCTTCGCGATTTCGTACTACCGAACCCTTCATAGAAAATCTATGAAACAATAGTCGCTTGTGAAATAAGACAAACAAAAAGTTCTAAGTTGGCGATAAAATATAATCGTCGGTATTATTGTTGATTTCCAAAAAATTTAGAATTTATCTTCCTTTTTAATTTAAATTGATAAAGAATTCTCTATCAGTCTGTTTTACTATGGGTTCAGAAAGGTGGTGATATAAATGAAAAAAATTTTCTTAGGAATTTTTATGGCAGCTGCTCTTCTTTTCTCGGGAAGTGCCCTATTTGTTAATGGAGGCCTAGTTAAAGTTGCTTCAGCACATAACCGCGACAATTTCTCTTGCTGTGACCAAGGTCATCACAGATTCAATTGGAACAGAAACAACCAGTGTTTTAAGTTGCATAGACAACACAACTACAGCAATTCTTGCCATCGCTACCGCATTATGAATTGGAATAGTAATTGGAACAACAATTGGAACAGTATTAATTGGAGTTGGAATAACTAAAAGTAAGTAATCCTTGAAAAACATTAGAAGGGAGGTGATAAAAATGAAAAGTATCTTAAAAGTTGGATTAATGGTGGCGGTAATGGCAGCCAGCATTGGTTTATCTGCTACACCAGCTCAAGCTCAAAATTACCGAGGAGATGATAATCGTTACAATGATCGTGATGGAAGGTATGATCGAGATCGAGACCGAGACCGAGACCGAGACCGAGGTCGCCGTGATCGTGACCGATACGACAGGAGACACTTCTATTTCAGGAGTAACATCTTTACATACTATCCTTACTTGCGCAGCTACGTGCCATATCACTATAGATACAGCCAGAATGTAAATATAGTTTTGGTTAACAGACTTACCAGAGAAACTGTAAATTTGAACAGTTACCGGGGCGGAAATTCGCGCAATACGGTCCGTATCGTAGTTAGTAATTCAGTTTTCCAACAGATTATTTACAGCTTGACCCATTATAATTACAGTTATATGAGTTATTAGGAAGAAGTATGTTAAAAAAACAGCGGATTTAAACCCCGCTGTTTTTGAATTTTTTTAAGATTCGCGGTAAGATGTTATTAGGAGGAATATGCGAAGACCTATCATTGTCGGAAATTGGAAAATGAACACTAACTTGGCTGACGCAATAGTTTTAGCAACTTCTGTTAAGAACGCGGTAGCGGATTTAGGTGTGGAGATTATTCTTTGCCCTCCTTTTATTTGGTTGTACCCTTTGGCAGAAATTTTAGAGAAAAGTCCAAGCAATTTAAAGCTTGGCGCTCAAAATATGTGGTTTGCGGAGAAAGGTGCCATGACGGGTGAAGTTTCGCCTAATATGGTAAAAGTTTTGGCAAAATATGTTATTTTGGGCCATAGTGAGAGACGTTCAAACTTTTTGGAAGATAATAATTTAATCTGCGATAAAGTTACCGCAGCTTTAGAAAACGGTCTAACACCAATTGTTTGTGTTGGAGAAAAGCACAAAAGATCGTTGGCCAAAAAGCCCGGCCGGCCTAATAAATTAGTTACGGAAAATGATCTTTTTTCGCAACTTAAAGGATCGCTAAAAAATATTTCTCGTAATGATGCCGATAAAATCATAATTGCCTATGAACCGGTCTGGGCGATCGGCACAGGGGATGCGGCTACTGGTGGTTACGCTGCAGAAGTAATTAAAGATTTAAGAGATATTTTAGCTGATCTTTTCGGTGGTCCGGTTTCCGAAAGAATTCATATTTTGTATGGTGGTTCGGTTGATTCAGAAAATGTACGGGAATTTGTTTTTCAACCGGAAATAGATGGTGTTTTGGTAGGTGGAGCGTCCCTGAAAGCAAAAGAATTTATCAAAATATGCCGCGAAGCGGCAGGGGGAAGATAAATGTTGGTTACTTCAAAACAAATTATTCTAGACGCGCAGCGCGGCAAATACGCTATCGGGGCTTTTAATACTTCTGATATGGAAATCACCAAGGCCATTATTTGGGCTGCAGAAAAAATGAAATCACCTGTTATTATTCAAACCTCAGAAAAAGCGATTGCTTATGCAGGTTTAGAAGAAATTACGGCAATCGTGAAAGTGGAGGCTAAAAAATCGAAAGTGCCAGTGGCATTGCATTTGGATCATGGTAGTAAGTTGGAAGTTATATCAGAATGTATTAAAGCCGGTTATACTTCAGTTATGTTTGATGGGTCCAGACTACCTTTAGCCGAAAATATTATTTTTACGCGCCAAGCAGTAGAAATGTCGCATCGTGCTGGTATTCCTTGTGAAGCCGAACTTGGTGCAGTACGGAAAGTTGGCGAGGAAGAAAGCTTTACAGATCCAAGTGAAGTGGCTGAGTTTGTCAAAAAGACCGGAGTTGATTTTTTAGCGACAGCAATTGGTACTGCTCATGGTGTTATTGTGGGTCACACCGACAAGCCTAAAATTGATTTGCTCAAAAAAATCCGCCGAAAAACTTCAGTGCCATTAGTGTTGCATGGCGCTTCCGATGTCTCAGATGAGGATATTAAATCAGTTGTTGCTAATGGCATTTGTAAAATCAATATCGATACTGATATTCGTCATACTTTTGCCGAGACTATTCGCGAAATGGCAAAGAAAAATCTGGATGACCCTCGAGATATTATGGCGCAAGTAATGAAAGATATTCAAAAACTAATTGAAGGAAAAATCGAAACTTTTGGCAGCAAGGATAAAGCATGAAAAATATGAACAGTATAAAGAAAATTTATTTATCAACATTTTTGGTTAATTTAATAATTCTTATTATTAATTTATTTATATTATTTAGAAATCCTGCCGGTACAGTTTCGTCCGTCACGATTTTGGGCGTAATTTTTTCTGCAGTATTTTCTATAATTATTTTAATATTAATTTCAGCAGGAAAATTTAAAGAACAAAAAATGTCCGTTGGTTTGGTCGTTTCTCTTATTTTATTACCAATTTTGCAATATCTGACTGTTTCCATGATAACGATGTTAAAAATATATTCTATGGTCTTCGGTAGTTAATTATGAAAAACCAAGTCACAACAATTGGCGATGCAATGAAAGATATTTTCGTTTTTCCAGCTATTGACGAGATGAAAAAACCGGTTTCCGGTGCCGATCTACATTATCGCCAAACCGATGAGAAATTTTTGGTTTTGGGATATGGCGATAAAATCACCATATCGGATAGTTTCGATGATATTGGTGGAACTGCATGCAATGTCGCCGTGGGTCTTTCTAAACTTGGCATAAAATCAGCTCTCATTGGTGCATACGGAAAAGATGATGATGGTCAAGAAATTTTTGAGAGACTAATCAATTCAAAAGTTAATACAGAAAATTTCAAATCAAAAAATAAAAATAAATCCAGCTTTTCAGTCATCATTTCTTTTAAAGGAGAGCGTTCGATTTTGGTTTATCATGCATTCGAACCGCAAGATTTTGATTTACCGAAGAATTTAGATTCCGAATGGCTTTATGTTAGCCCAATGGGGGAAGGGTATCAGTCTTTATTTTCCAAAATGACGTCTTTGGCAGCAGAAAAAAACATTAAAATTGCCTGGAACCCAGGTTCTGTACAGCTTCACGATGGCTTGCAAAAAGTTTTAGGCTTATTATCTGTGACGGAGATTTTATTTATTAATAAGGAAGAAGCAAGAATGCTTGTCGATGGCCATCCTTACGATACGGTAAAGCAAATTGCTAAAAACATACATCAATATGGTCCAAAAACTGTAGTAATTACCGATGGAAAAGAGGGAGCTTACGTTTTTGAACAAGGCGAATTTATTAAGGTCGGGATTTATCCCGGCTCACGAGTTGAATCGACTGGGGCAGGGGACTCTTTTGCTGCTGGCTTTTTGGCAGCCAAAATTAAAGGTGAGGAACTAATCACTTGTCTAAAATGGGGAGTAACAAATTCGGCGTCCGTTGTAGGCAAATTTGGTGCGCAACAAGGATTGCTTTCTAATAATCAAATTAAACTAAGGGTCGACGAATATCGTTGGCCGGCAGAAAGTTTGAGGTTTTCTTGATAAAAAAAAAGACTCTCTTATTTGTTGTTATCGCCTTTCTTGTTATTGGACTTGCTGGCGGTGCTTATTATTATCAAATTTCTACAAATAAAATAAAAGCTGATAGCTTTACACCTGGAGTTTGGGAAGAGTCTAAATTTACTCCAGTTAGCAGTGCCTCGCATCAAATTACTTGGGGTGTTTTAAATGATTGGTATTCAGCCAAGTCGACGTTACGCTTGACGTTTAATCCCAACAACAATGATGTATCAGTTTCTGCGTTCGGTTCGGGTGTGCTTACAACGGCTGTTCTCTATGGAGCCAACAATTCGGCCATTGGTTCTGTAAAACCGACCGCTGGGAGTGTGTCTTCTCTTAAATATCAATACGCAAGCTCGCCGACGGATATTAAATTCACCAATCCGGTTTTTGGCAGTGAATCAGATTTCAAATCAGCATGTAACTCGCAGAAAACAGCAGTTCAAACACAAATTATCCTTAATGCTAACCAGACAATTCATGATTTCAGAATTAGAGCAACTCAGGCTACCTTTAGTCTTAGTGGCACTGTTACTGATCAGAAAACCGGCGCTGCAATTTCCGGTGCTACAGTTTCTCTTCGAGGTTATTCTGTTGCAACCGATAACAGTGGTCGCTATCAAATAACTGTGCCGTTTCTTTCAAATAACAGTTCTTATGCCGTTTCTATGACAAAAGGTGACTATAACAGCGGGAGTAAAACTATAACTGATACCTGTGGTAATAGTAATACGGCTAGTTTAAGTTTGTCGCCTGTAGCTACAGACGACGGAGATACTAGCGGAGGCGACACGGGGGGTGGCGATACTAGTGATGGTGATACGAACAACAGTGATACGAACGATGGAGACACAAGTGATGGTGATACGAACGGCAGTGATACGAACGACGGAGACACAAGTGATGGTGATACGAACGGCAGTGATACGAACGACGGAGACACGGGAAGTGGTGATACTAGCGGAGGATCAACTGAAGACACAGGGACTGGTTCAATTACTAGTAAAACCGGCAATACTACAACTCCTAGTAAAGCTACAACCACGACAAAGACTCCAAAAACCGGAACGGTTAGTTCTATACCGACGACGACAAAAAACCAGACAATAACGGGTAATAAACTTGATACAACAGGCGACACTACTACCACTTTTGATACTCCGACTACAGAAACCAAAAAGAGCCTTTTGCAGCAGATATCGCTTTGGAGCATGATTACCATGGGTATATTAGTGATAGCTTTTTTAATTTACCGCTATCGAGGGGTTTTTACTTTTAAATCAAACGCGGAAACGATATCAGAGATCCCTTCTGATTTACCAGCGAAACCAATTGTGCAAATACCAGAGCAAGCTTCTGTTAACGCTCCGCCACCACAAGTCCCAATCAATCAAACGCCCGTGCCACCGGTCGTAGAAGTAAATAACGGGCCTGCCAATCTTAGTATAAAGGAGATGCAGCTTAATCGTCCAAGGACAAATGAAGATGTTTCCGATATGGACATTGGTTAAATTACTTGCGAAAGGATTGTTTTTATGGAAGTATTAAAATACTAATTTATAAAAGGAGATGACATGAAAATTGCAATTAATGGCTTTGGACGAATCGGTCGTACTTTTTTTCGAGCTGCCTACGATGCTAAGCTGGATATTGTCGCAATAAATGATTTAGGTGATGTCGCAACTTTAGGTCATTTACTTAAATATGATTCAACCTACGGTGAATTTCCCGGCCAAGTTGATATTGAAGACGGCTATATAACCGTCGATGGCAAAATGATTAAATTCCTATCCGAAGAAGACCCGGAAAAATTACCTTGGAGAGATTTAGATATTGATGTGGTTATCGAATCTACAGGTGCCTTTACGGAAAAAAGTAAGGCCAGAAAACATATCCGGGCCGGAGCAAAACATGTTATTATTTCGGCACCATCAAAAGGTGAAGATCCAATAAAAACATTTGTTTTAGGTGTTAACGAAGAAAAATTCAATCTTGAAGAAGATGATGTTTGTTCGATGGCGTCTTGTACAACAAATGCTTTGACACCGATGGCTAAAGTTTTGAATGATAACTTTGGAATCGAAAAAGCTATGATGAGCACCATTCACTCATATACAATGGATCAGGTTTTGCAAGACAGTCCGCATAAAGACTTGCGTCGAGCTCGTGCGGCTTCGCAATCGATTATTCCGACCACCACTGGTGCAACAAAAGCAACGGCCGAAGTGATTCCAGAGCTTAAAGACAAAATGGCAGGAGTTTCATTCCGAGTGCCAACATCGACTGTCTCTTTGGTTGATTTTGTTGCCGTTTTAAAAAAAGAAACTACTGAACAAAAAGTAAATCAGGCATTTATTGATGCAGCCAACGACCCGAAATTTGCCGGCGCTCTATCTGTTTGCAATGAGCCGCTAGTTTCAGTTGATTTCAGAGGGAACCCTAATGCTTCGATCATTGATCTCCTTTCGACACAAGTTGTTGGCGGAAACCTTGTAAAAGTGTTGGCTTGGTATGATAATGAGCTTGGCTATTCTTACAGACTAGCAGAGTTTTGTCGCTTCATAGAAAAACTTATAACTCAAGAAAAATAGAGAAAGGTAATAAAAGATGGCAAATAGATTTGCGCGGATTTTCAAGGAGAAATATGAAAAATAATCGCTGGATTTTAGGCTTGATTGTTGTAATCGTCACTATTGCTGCGTTGGGAATTTGGGGTTTTAAAACTAATAATAATAATCCAACAGCAGCCGGTCCACAAACAGTCGGAAGCGTTGATCTTGATAATCAGCCATATTACGATGACAACGCCAATGTTATGGAGTTTTATCAGGATAATTGCAGTTGGTGTATTAAAGAACAAGCTGTTCTAAAAGAGCTCGGTGATCAAGGGTATCGCGTTAAGGCAATGAATGTCGGTTCGAATCATCCGGAAAATCAAGGCTGGTGGAAAGAGTTTAATGTTTCCGGTACACCTAGTTTTATTGCTAAAAACGGTGATCGTTTGGAGGGCTTCCAAACTGCCGAAAAGCTTAAATCGTTTTTAGATTCTCACAAATAAATAATATTGTTGAATTTTGAAAAATAAGGAGAGGTTTTGAAAAAAAGTACCCAATTTATTTCTGCTTCTGTGGTAGCTTTGTTTGGCGTTGTTTTAATGTCGATCAAAAGTATTAGTGCATCTGCCGATACGCTAAATCCGTTCAGCTCAAAATTTTCCATAATCGTTATCATTGGACTTATTTTAATGGCAGCTGCAGCGATATGGTTCTACCGACTTTCAACCAAAGATTAAACAAAAAGACTCATGAAAGGTTTTAATGGAAATAGAAATCAACGGTAAAAATTTTACCGTAAATCCACATCAATCAATTGTAGAGAATAAAAAAGGTAAACCTTATAAAGATATGAGTGATTTGGCGATTACTCGCGATGAAGAAAAATGTATTGGTTGTGGAATCTGTAGAACGGCTTGTTTAGAAAATAACGGCCTAGGAATTCCGGTGCAAACGGAAGTTGAAGGGTGCTTATATTTTAGGCCTGATGGCAAGATGGATTTTAAAGATTCTAAATGTACTCGCTGTGGTCAATGTATCCTAGCTTGTCCAACTGGTTGCTTGGCGGAAAAAGAAGATATTGAGCCAGTCAAATCAGCTATTTCTGACGAAAGTAAAATTGTGATTGCGCAAATTGCGCCGTCTCTACGTGTTTCTTTGGGTGATTCCTTCGGTAAGGAACCGGATGAAATTCTTGAAGGTCAAATGATTTCTGCTCTAAAAAAACTTGGTTTTAAATATGTTTTCGACGTTAATCTAGGTGCAGATTTTACCACCTACGAAGAGGCATATGATCTCAAAGAAAGAATAGAAAATAACAAAACGCCGATGTTTACGTCGTGCTGTCCTTCGCGCGTTAAGTTTATTGAAGATTTCCACCCAGAATTAATGGAGAGTTTAACAACAGTGCGATCACCTCAAGAATGTTTAGCTGTTGTGACTAAAACTTATTTTGCGCAAAAACTAAATCTTGATCCGAAAAATATTGTAGTTGTTTCCATTATGCCTTGTATTGCGAAAAAATTCGAAAGTCGAAGAAGTGGTGAGGATGCGTCGGGTCAATGGGATGTTGATTTCGTTTTGACCACTCGGGAATTTATCAAAATGGTAAAGGCGGCTAATATTGATTTGCCTAATTTAGAGTCCGAAAAATTTGATGCTCCATTGGGTGAAGCCTCCGGCGCCGGAGCGATTTATGGTGCTTCTGGTGGTGTAATGGAATCGGCCGTCAGAACTTTAGCGTCATTATATAATCAGGACTTGGACAAGATCGAATATGAAGAATTTCGTGGCATGGAAGGCATTAAAAAGGCGACCCTGAATATAGATGGTAAACAAATTAAGATTGCCGTCACGGCCGGTTTAAAAAACGCTGAAAAAATAATCGAAGAGATAGAAAATGGCGAAGTTTACCATTATATTGAAGTGATGGCGTGTCCTGGCGGCTGCGTTGGAGGTGGAGGACAACCTAAACCTGCGACTAAAGAAACTATTAACAAAAGACGAGAAGCCTTATATAAAATTGATGCTGGTAAAATAATTCGTAAAGCGCATGAGAATCCAATTATTAAAGAAGTTTACGATAATTTATTCAAATGCCCTGGCGGAGAAATAGCTAAAAAGTATCTACATGTTGATTATGATAAAACGCCAACAAGAGAATGTGAAATATCAAATGACGCTAAATGAGATAAAAGAAATATTAGAAAATAATCCAGTTGCCTTATCGACTGTCACTGAAGAAAATAAACCAAATGTAATTGCAGTCGCTTTCGTTAAGATTGTACAAAATCAGATTTTGATTACCGATAATTACATGAATGAAACTTTACAAAACATTAAGGCAAATAACAATGTATGCTTAGTGGTTTGGAACAAAGATTGGCAAGGGTATAAAATCGTCGGCGCAGCATCTTATTATAATAATGGTGAATGGCTAGACTATGTGAAGAAAATGTCAGAAAACAAAGGCCTTCCAGCCAAAGGCGCAATTCTCACAGATATAGAAAAAATAGTTAAGCTCGGATAGTTAAAGGAGATAAAATGGATAGACTCAAAAATAAAGTGGCAATCGTAACTGGCGCTGGTCAAGGGATTGGTCGCGGAATTGCGTTGCGGCTTGCAGAGGAAAGTTGTTTTGTCGTCGTCAGTGATATTGATGAAGCGAACGCTCAAAAAGTGGCCGATGAAATTAAACAATCTGGCAAAAAATCAATTGCTATTAAATGTGATGTTTCAAAAAAAATGGAAGTTGACAATTTAATTGATAAGACGGTTGAGAATTTTGGAGCTTTGGATATATTGGTTAATAATGCAGGTATTTTTCCTTACAAGCCATTTCTAGAAATGGCAGAAGAAGATTGGGATAAAGTTTTAAGCGTTAATTTAAAAAGTGTTTTTCTTTCTTCCCAAGCGGCGGCCAAAATCATGAAGGAAGGTTCTAAAATTGTTGATATCTCTTCAATTGCTTCTCTTGTTGCATTTCCTCAGCTCGCACATTATTGTGCTTCTAAAGGTGGAATGAACGGCTTTGTCCGAGCTTTGGCTGTCGAATTGGCCCCAAAAAAAATCAATGTAAATGCGATTGCCCCAGGTGCAATTAATACTCCTGGAGCCGGCCAAAGTTCCGACGAGGGAATTAAAAAGCAAACAATTTCAATGATACCACTCGGAAGAATTGGCGAGCCGGAAGATATTGCTAATGCTGTTTTATTTTTAGCGTCCGACGAAGCTAGTTATATCACAGGCCAAATATTAACTGTAGATGGTGGCTGGACGATAAAATAGAATTAAAATTAAAATTCTAATTCGCGGAAAATTCCGCTGAAATTATGGAAAAATAAAATTGTTTCAAAAATTCGAATGTAGGAGCAGAAAATATGAAAAAAATACATGAAGTTGAAATTCAAAACAAAAATATTTTAATTCGCATCGACACTGACGTACCGATTGAGAATGGTAAAGTCAAAAATGATCGTCGGCTGAGAGCGAGCTTAAAGACATTAAAATATCTTTTAGAAAATAATGCCAAAGTGACAATTATTGGTCATATTGGTAGGCCTGATGGCGAAGACCCAGAGCTTAAGATACGTCCAGTTGAGGATAAATTAATAGAATTATTAGGCACTCATCAAAATTGGCAAATTTTAGAAAACTTGCGATTTAATAAAGGGGAAGAAGAAAATGATCCTGATTTTGCTAGACAATTAGCAGTCGGTCAAGATCTTTTTGTTCAAGATGCTTTCGCCACGTGTCACAGGTCGCATGCATCAACGGTCGGTATTGCTAAATTACTGCCTTCTTTTGCTGGTTTTTCGGTCCAGCATGAAATAGAGAATTTAGAAAAAATTAGCAAAGACAAAGAAAAGCCTTTCACTGTTATTTTAGGTGGTGCGAAGATAGCTGACAAATTACCTGTTCTTAAAAATTTAACAAGCCGCACCCAGAACTTTTTAATCGGCGGCGCTATTGGCTCAACTTTTCTAGCAGCTCGTCGCCATCATCTTGGTGAATCTTTGGTTGAGGAGGAGGCATTTCGAGATGCTAATATCGTCTGGCAATCTATTACTGATGAACCGGATCGAAATATTTTCTTACCGATTGATTTGGTTATTTCTCACTCAATTAAAAAAGCAGAAGGTGTTCGTGTTATAAAAACATCAGAAACCTTGGATCCTGAAACAATGAAAGAATATGCGATTGATGATATTGGCCCTAAGACCGTTGAAGAGTATAAAAAAGTAATCGCTAAAAGCAAAGTCATTTTCTGGAATGGAAATATGGGAATCACTGAGGTTCCGGCTTTTGCTGATGGCAGTAAGCAGATCGCTGAAGCAGTCGCTGGCTCCGAGGCTTTTTCTGTTATTGGTGGTGGTGACACGGTTGGTTTTATTGAAAATATCGGCCTTGCAGACAAAGTCTCTTTTTGTTCAACCGGCGGCGGCGCCACCTTGGAATACATTTCTGGTAAGGATTTGCCTGGATTAAAAGCACTAGAATAAATTTAAATATTTAACAAAGGAAATCATGGGAATCGATAATCCAGAACTTGGGCCGCCTCAGGTTAATAGTCTAACATTTGAATCGTTTTGGGAAAAACACCAAGAAGATGTACATCAAAAGCTAGATTCAATCTTAAAGACTTGGATGTTTGATCGAAAAGCAAAAATGACACTGGGAAGTCCGGCTGAGGCATCGGCGGAAACTTTAAAAGCAATGGCAGTACAGGAAATGCTCGATAAAGAAAAAACTTTTGCTTTGCGTGTTTACGATACAGTGCATCAGGCAGTTGAGGAAAATGGGAAAGCGATTGCTCTCTTTGATGTTGATTTCACCTTGGCAGAAACAGATGACGATGAATATAGAGTTAGGCCAATTTGTCCCAAACTATTTTCTGAAGTTTTAGATCCATTAAAACAAGAAGGGAAGTTAGATATTGGACTGATCACAACAAAAAGCGTTGAAAAAACTTTGGGTTATCTTCAACATCCTAATCAACTTGGATCAATTGCAGGTCAGGTCAATCCCGATTTGGTTTATTCATCTCTAGGCTTGATGCGTGATGAAATAAAGAAAAAATATTCGCATGGCATCCCACTGGAAGCTTTGGAAGAAAAATATTGTCAAGCTGAGGGACCGATTGATTCTCGCTGTCTGGAAAATTGCCAAGCCGAAATCTTTTTTAATGATGATTATGAGAAACCGGCACTACTTCAAGAAGTAAAACAGGAAAATCCAGATACGGCAATTGTTGCTGTCGACGATGTCATTTATCCGCAATTACTCAATCGTGAAAAAGGTTTTTACGGTGTTCCTGTTCAAGATTGTAAATTTACGATCGCAAATTATTTATAAATAGTTCTAAAAATAGTGATTATTAACCTTGTCATCGCCTCGTTTTTCTGATACAATTAAACAGCTAAATTTAACTCATTAATAAAAAAGGAAAATTTTTTATGTTAAATGTTATAAAAGAAAACCTACCAAAATCCAAAATTAAATTAAGTGTAACCTTACCGCCGGAAATAATGCGCGGTTATTTTGCAAAGGTTTATGAAAAATTGGCGCCCTCGGTAAACATCAAGGGTTTTCGTCCTGGAAAAGCGCCAAAGCATTTAACAATTATGGAAATTGGCGAAAATCGTTTTAATTCGGAAATAATTGATATGGCCCTTTCTGAAAGTTATGGCCAAGTTTTAAAGCAAGAAAAGCTTATTCCAGTCGCTCCGCCAAAAGTTGAAATTAAAAAGATGGTTGATCTAACTGCTGACAATGCTGAAATTATTTATGAGGCAGAACTCGATGTTTTGCCTGAAGTGAAGCTGGGCGATTACAAAAAAATTAAAATTAAAAAAGCCGAAGAATCAAAATTAAAAGTAACCAAAGACGAACTTGACCAAGTTTTTTCTCATTTACAGCGCCAGCATGCCGAATTCAAAGGTGTTGAACGAGCCGCCAAAGAAGGTGATCGTGTTGAAATGGATTTTGAAGGCACAGAACGTAGTGTAGTTTTAGAAAACTTGACCAGTAAAAATTACCCAGTTGTTTTAGGAAGCAAGGTTTTAATTCCGGAATTCGAAAAAAAAGTTGAGGGCATGAAAGCTGGAGATGAAAAGGAATTTGATATCGAGTTGGGAAAAGGATCGTCTCCGGAAAATATCAGTTTAAAGAAAAAAGTACACTTTAAAGTCAAAATGAACTTAGTTCAAGAAGTAATCTTGCCAAAGCTTGATGACGAGTTGGCGACAAAGTTTGGTCAAAAAAACCTTGATGATTTAAAAAAAGTTGTTGAAGCCGATGTGCTGAACCAAAAAAAGCGAGCTGAAAGACAAAACAAAGAAAACGAAGTGATTGAAGCATTGCTTAAGATCACGGAAGTTGAAGTGCCGGATAGCCTGGTTGAGCAGGAAACACAAAGAATGGTTGATCAACTTAAGACAAGGACTGAAGGTATGGGCTTACCATTTGATAAATACTTAGAAAGTATGGGTAAGTCCGAAGAAGATCTTAAAAAAGATATGTCCGAGCAGGCCGCTAAAACAGTTAAGGTTGGTTTGACCTTAGGCGAAATCGGCAAGCAAGAAAAAATCGATTTAAGCAAAGAAGACTCTGGCTTAAAAGTAATCGAAAAATTGGTTGATTACGCGACAAAATAGCGAAAATAAAAGTAGAAAGTTAAAATGAATAAAAATCAAGAAATAAGATCACAATATTTAATTCCAACTGTTTTAGAAAAAAGCCAATTCGGCGAGCGGGCCTATGACATTTATTCTCGTCTTTTAAAGGATCGAATAATCTTTTTAGGCGGTCCGATTGACGATCAGGTTGCCAATCTGATCATGGCTCAATTGTTGTTTTTAGATTCAGAAGATCCGAAAAAAGACATTTCAATTTACATTAATTCACCAGGCGGCGTTGTCACTGCAGGTATGGCAATCTATGACACGATTCAATATGTCCAAGCCGATGTGGCAACTATCTGCATTGGTCAAG
The DNA here is from genome assembly GCA_001029735.1 of Berkelbacteria bacterium GW2011_GWE1_39_12. Lineage (GTDB taxonomy): Bacteria > Patescibacteriota > UBA1384 > UBA12157 > UBA12157 > GWE1-39-12. The sequence continues at coordinate 154,713 of CP011213.1, read as the reverse complement.
CCGCTTCCGCCGCCGCCGTTCTTTTAGCCGCCGGAGCCAAAGGTAAAAGATTTGCCTTGCCAAACTCAAGAATTATGATTCATCAAGTGATGGGCGGAGCGGAAGGTCAGGCAACAGATATAGAAATTCAAACTAAAGAAATACTTCGTATCAAAAAAGCGATCAACGAGGTTTTGGCCAAGCATACCGGCCAGCCTGTGGAAAAAATCGAAAAAGATTCGGACCGTGACTTTTTTATGTCGGCTCCGGATGCACTTAAATATGGTTTAATAGATAAAGTTATTAAGAAATAGTCCTCAAAAAAGCGTACAATAAAGGAGAGGGATTTATTGAAATATTTTAGTTTACTTCAAAAAATATTTTTGCTTTCAGTTATTATTTTAGTTTTAATAATCGCTTTGTTTTGTACTCAAAAAAACGCAAAAGCTCAAAGCCAAACTGGTAATGGCATAACTTTAGTTACGACTGTCGACAAAACAAAAGCAAACAGTGGCAGCGTACTGACGTTCACTATCAATTACACGATCGGCGCTAACGATGTTAAAAATGTGAAGATAGAAGATTCTATTCCCGAAGGCGTTTTTTATATAAATGGTTCTGCAACACTCAACGGAAATGTATTGACAGACTCGGATGATTTGGATAACTATAATTTTATTCAGAATAAAGCGACGTGGATTTTGGAAAATCAGACTGCCAATGGCAAAGGCAAAGTTAGTTTTCAAGCAAAAGTGCCGGTTAATCTGTTTACTTATGGTGTTGCTGGTCAGGGGGGTGACGATACTTTTGTCATCCAGTCCGCGCTTAACGATGCAGTGTCTAAAGGACTGGTTCTATACATTCCACCTTCTGCAAGTCCTTATATGGTGAAACCAATCACCATCCCCGCAAACTCAAATCTTCTTCTTGGCTCAGGCACAGTGATTCAAGCGGCGAACGATTATGGCAAAGCTGATCGAGTAATCAGTATTAGAGACACCCAAAATGTCACCATCATGGGCTATGGCGCAAAAATCCAGATGCCAAAAGCTGAATATCTCGTTGGCACTGGGCGCCATGGCGTTGGTATTTATGGTTCGAACAATATTAATATTTATGGTTTAGCTTCAAATAGCGCTGGAGGGGATGGATTTTATATTGGGGAAACTTCCAAGCAAAATTACAGTGGTAATATAAATTTAATCGATTGTTTGGCTGATAATAATCTAAGACAAGGGCTAAGTGTCATTTCTGTCAAAAATCTATTGGTAAAACGTTGTCATTTTACAAACACCAATGGGGCAGCTCCTCAGTCAGGAATTGATATGGAACCCAATTATGCACACGACCAGCTAACCAATATAAATATTGAAGATAGTTTTACTTCTAATAATTTAGGACTTGGGGTTATTGTTTCCACCCATGCCTTAGACGAGACCAGCATTCCGGTCAGCATTAAGGTTATTCGTCATACAGATACTTATTCAGGCTTAACTAGTTATGAAGGGTATTCAGGCAATGGTGTAGGTGGAACAATAGAATTTAACGATTGTAAAAGTTTCAACGCAGGGTATCACGGCGCATTCGCAAGTGTTTGGCGTGTGACCGGTCCAATGTTGATATTTAACAATTTAATTATCGATAACCCAAATCAAACGTCGAAGACAATTGATCATGCTGCAGTTTATGTTGCTAACTCTACGAGTACAGGTGCAGCCGCCTTGGGGAATGTTACTTTTATAAATACAAAAATTACAGGTAGTCCTGATAAATTGTGGAATTATTTTTCGATTAGAGATCTTTCAAATAGTGGGATTAGTAATTTGAAATATGTTCCAGGAACATCCAGCGGTGCAAAAAATCATCCCTATGGATTGTTGAATGGTGTGAATGTTACCTCAGTTGATCTTTAATATATCAATATTAAAAACTTACGCTATCGATTATCATTCAAGATTTACTCTGGCTTGCATCTATTGATAAATTTATTAAAAAGTGATAAATTGATGAGGTATCTGCCGCAAACGATTTTGTGATGAGGTGTTTATCGTGGCAAAAAAAGACCCGTCTGAAGAAAGAAAACGAAGATCAGAGCGGAAAGGCCAATTAGGCCATCAGATGGAAGATCGGGTCCCGGGTGTCGTTCGAAAGGCGATAACTGAACAAAGGATCGATCTTCTGCGCATTATTCGTCATCGAAAGGGTAGTCCAGAACACAAGGCTGGTTTTGATTACACTATCTTTAGATTACTTAATGGCCAAGAGCAGAAATTGTCTTTTGGCATTACGATTTCTAAGGAGAACCTAATCAGGATCCAATGGTGTCACCCTGACACTATACAGTTCTTCTTCTCTGTGAAGTGCTCAGATATCTGGATAGAAAAGAAGATTATTTCGCTGACCACCCGGAACTGGTATTCCAGGTTCTGGGAACCTGTTATATCTGTTAACGACACGGAGACCGAACCAGCTCAAGTATCAATGTGGTTACTACCATCAGTTGTCTCATAACCCTGGGTCTTCCCCGGGTTTTTTAAAATTCAGGCTGCTCTTTCGTATTTTTTGACGTTTTGAGACCGTCTTTTTAATACTTTTTATTACCGGGGTGTTGACAAATATTCTAAGATATATTAAGATCTAATTGATCTTAAAAAAGATCCGGAAGGAGTTCTTTGCAGGACTTACTTTTTTAACAAGTTTGAGAAATCGAGGATAGATACCGGAAGTTCCGCGTATTGGGAACTTTTTTGTTTGTTCTTGATTTGACCTTTGACATAACTGATATCATCAATATCAAGTATTGATATCGGTGCCATAAACCGTCGGTCGCGGAAACTTACCAAGTAATTCCGAATTTGACGCTATGGTTTGAATAGATCATAAAATACACCACCAATAATGTCATTGTAACATTAAGTATTTTTGTGGTTGCAAGACTTCTTTTTAGCATTATTTCGAAGTTAAAGAAAAATATGTAAGTCCATGATCTTCGGATCATGGCACCCCAGACTTTTTTCAAACTAAGCCACTCTGGTTACTTTGAAAAATGTCTCATTTTTGAGAGTTTGATCCTGGCTCAGGACGAACGCTGGCGGCGTGCCTAACACATGCAAGTCGTACGCTTGTAAAAGCGTGGCGAACGGGTGAGTAATAGCAAGGAACGTGCCTTTTTCCGGGAAATACCCAGCCGAAAGGTTGGCTAATGTCCCATAGTCTCGCAAGAGTAAAGCTCCGGCGGAAAAAGATCGGCCTTGTTCCTATCAGCTAGTTGGTAAGGTAACGGCTTACCAAGGCTATGACGGGTAGCTGGTCTGAGAGGATGATCAGCCACATGGGGACTGAGACACGGCCCTAACACCTACGGGTGGCAGCAGTTGGGAATATTGCACAATGGGCGACAGCCTGATGCAGCGACGCCGCGTGAAGGAAGAAGGCCTTCGGGTTGTAAACTTCTTTTTTAGGGGACGATTGTGACGGTACCCTAAGAATAAGGACCTGCTAACTACGTGCCAGCAGCAGCGGTAATACGTAGGGTCCAAGCGTTGTCCGGATTTATTGGGCGTAAAGAGTATGTAGGTGGCTTGGATAGTTGGATCTTAAATCCCCGGGCTCAACCCGGGTTCTGGATTCAATACTTCCTTGCTTTGAGGATATCAGGGGCAAGTGGAATTAGCGGAGTAGCAGTGAAATGCGTTGATCTCGCTAAGAACACCAATGGCGAAGGCAGCTTGCTAGGATATCACTGACACTGAGATACGAAAGCGTGGGGAGCGAACGGGATTAGATACCCCGGTAGTCCACGCCGTAAACGATGCAGACTAGCTATCAGAAGTATCGACCCTTCTTGTAGCGAAGCTAACGCGTTAAGTCTGCCGCCTGGGAAGTACGGTCGCAAGACTAAAACTCAAAGGAATTGACGGGGACTCGCACAAGCGGTGGAGCATGTGGTTTAATTCGACGGTAAGCGAAGAACCTTACCAGGACTTGACATCTCTAGGACCCGCCGGAAACGGTGGGGTGCCCGCAAGGGAACTAGATGACAGGTGCTGCACGGCTGTCGTCAGCTCGTGTCGTGAGATGTGGCCTTAAGTGGTCCAACGAGCGAAACCTATGTCCTGTGTTGATTTTTCACAGGAGACTGCCTCGGTTTACGGGGAGGAAGGCGTAGACGACGTCAAGTCAGCGTGGCTCTTACGTCCTGGGCTACACACGTGCTACAATGGCAGAAACAACGAGTTGCAAAACCGTAAGGTCAAGCTAATCTCTTAAATTCTGCCTCAGTACGGATTGAGGGCTGAAATTCGCCCTCATGAAGCTGGAATCGCTAGTAATCGTGGGTCAGCTACACCACGGTGAATACGTTCTCGAGTCTTGTACACACCGCCCGTCAAGTGAGCCGAGTCGGCGGGGCCCGAAGTTTGCGAATGCAGGCAACGGCCAAGTCGGTGAGGAGCACTAAGTCGTAACAAGGTATCCGTAGGGGAATCTGCGGATGGATCACCTCCTTTCTAGGGAGTAAACACCTAGTCTCAGAATTATCGCAAGATAACTTTGAGAATAGATGATCGATACTAGACGAGCCGAAAGGCGAATCAAGTTTCTTGCAACCATATAAAGTATTTAATATAAAATAAGCCTGCGTTTGAGTAGAAATATTCGAACTAGGCTTATTTTTGTATGAGAAAATATGGTTCGTGCCCGGTAATCCGGGTGCCCACCCAAAAGTTGTCAAACTTTTGAGGAATGTGCCGGGTATTCCCGGTGCACAAAAAGACTAAGTACTAATAAAAAAGACCCTTCGGTCTTTTTTGTGTATAATAAATTAGAAGAACGATTCGGAGGTGATATCGATGTTTGTCCTGGCTGCATGGATGATATTAGGTCTGGTTGGCGGCATATTTTGTCTCTGGGATGATGGTTGGAACATAGACTGGTTGGACGAAATGAGTCTGATGTATGGGTTTATTACGTGCGTTACTCTCGGGCCGATTTTACTCTTTGGAGTTTCCTTTCTCATCTGGTGGAGTTGCAAATACCGCCAGTTCGTCTTCCCTTACAACAGACATTAACTCTCTGACAATTTACGGCGGCGCCTGGGTTTTTCCCGGCGCTTTTTAAAAAACCGCTAACTTTTGGGGGAAGCGGTTTAATGAAATTGCTATGTTGTTGGGTAGCCTGGATCAAGTAGGCATTCCCAATCCAGCCAGCTTATTTTTCGGGCGGATTTTATATCCTCTTTCGCTCGCTGAATTGATTCCAGACACATCGTCCGGTAATCGTTGATCGAAACTGCGTCGACGTGATGAGCAAAAACGGGGACGCATATTTCCTTAAGTGATCCAACGACTTTCCCGTCATGGATTTCCACTACTCTAATGAACATGCCATGTCGATATGTCGGGTCGTTCGGATCAGTGAGACTGGCTTTGCTTTGTCCTAGGATGGCGATTTGATAGATACGATCATTGGTCATCAAATGCAGCTTGCGGTGATTTGACCTGTCCAGGTCGCCGTCGTCTTGTAATCTGGTGATCGAAATGTTCACTAAGTCCTGAAAAAGCGAGACAAGCTCCTTGGACGCGGACATTCTTCTGTGTTTCTTTCTTGCCCAAATCTTTTCCATTGATTCTCCCCTCGTCGTGCGAATCCTATGGCGTTATTGTACTTTGGTTTTTATGATAAATCAAGAGTTTACAAAGCCAAAAGGTTTTTGTGCCTGTCTTGACTTTTGCGTCAATTTGTTTTAAACTTAATTCGAAATTGCTTGTACCAGGGGGGATTGCTATGTCTCTTGCAGAAAAAGATTTAAGGAAGATTGTTTTTGCAATTGCGGATCAGGATACCAGTGATCGATTAACAGTAGTCTTTATGATCTGCTGTGCTAAGCAGAATTCATACGAAACACTCGACCAGAAGATTGGTAGGCTTCAGCTCAGCGATCGTAAAATCGCAAATATCAGAGACAATATCCATGGAGACCTTGATTGTTTGATTAATCTATCTCGACAATCTATGAAATCACTTGGTATCCATTGGTTGTTCGACGAGTATCATGTCGGATCATGTAACACAGACGAATACCGAGAAGCTCTCAAAAAATATTTCGAAGGCTATCTTACTTTCAAAAGAGACAGCGCCAAGTCCTAACCTGGCGCTTTTTATTTTTTTAAACTGATCAGCTTGACAAAGTTTTCCATATAAAATAAGCTAATAAAGCGCCGAAAAAACCCTGCCTAGCAGGCAGTTAACGGTGATTAACAAACAGGAGGAAAAAAGACCAAATCGGCCTTTTTTTGTTCGCTAAAAATTTGGGGGTAGAAAGGAGGGAATAGTTGGGCTATGCTACCCACACAGATTACAACATCATTTGTAGCGTGATCGAGGCTGAGATATTGCGACGATATCCGTTTGCAACGGCTCGAGAAAATTCCAGTGATGAGGTAAACCACATTCTTTGGGTTATCGACTCAATCCAAGGTTTGGATGATCAGCGCGAAATTAATCTTCGTGTTAGCTGGATCATCGCTAAAGCGCATCATTTACGTCTGCTCGATAAAAATGATAGAGAGCGACATGAAGAAAAAGCTTTAGTAAAAATGGATATAGAGCAGGCTTTCTAGCCAGCTATAGGGCTTATCGCTTTCTAGCCATAGAGCAGCTCTGTATCTTAAAAAAGAGACCCCCTTGCGGGTCTCTTTTTAATTTGTCCTAGAATTGTTATACTTATATTAAAGGAGTGGGAACCAATGATTACCTACTTTTCTTGGTGGTATTACGACGAACCGTTGTATCTATGGCGTTCGATTAAAATAATTACAAAGAAATTTTTATCTTCTTTTAGTATTGCCGTTTTGTTACGGACTCTTTTTGATCCGTGGAAAAAAGATGTTGTTTATTTAGAAAACGCTTCCCTTGATGCACGGTTTAAAGCCATGGTTGATAATCTTTTTTCTCGTTGCATTGGTTTTGTTGTCAGGATTTTTACTATTTTGATTGGTTTAGCTTTAACCACAATCGTTTTTGTCTTGCTGACAATTGGCTTTATTGTTTGGCTGCTGATGCCGGCAATTATTTTAGTTTTAATTATTTCTGGAATGAGGACGATACAAAATGGCGTTTGAATACTTCAACTCAGAACAAAGAAGAAATTATTTTATAAAAAAGGGTTTTTCTGATAACGTTTTTTACTTTGCCAGTTTTTTTAATCTGGTGATTATAATATTGGCAATCTTAATTTTTATTAAGCAAGATCTAACGAATATTGGTTATGGTGAAATATTGTTAGCCATCGCCCTTTCTTTGCAAAGTTATCTCTTAGCAAAGAAGTACACTATCTATCACCTAGACAAAAGTAACCCCGTAAATCGCTTTGATCTAGCTCTCATCGATTATTTCGAAATATTAATTAACGAGGCCAGAAAAGAAAATATTCAACAGATTGAACCAGAGTATGTTTTTCAGAAGGCTTCACTTTGTGACGAAGGTAAAATGATGATGATGCGTTTAGGTGTTTCGTATGAAACAAAGTCTAAAAATAGTCCGCAAAATTTTAAACCAGCTTTTTCGCCTCAATTAATTAATTTGATTTCATTAATTAAATCCGAAGTAATTGTTTTTGAAGATTTGATGTTACAAATTGTTGAAAGTTCAGAGCCAGTCAAAGAGTTTCTTAAAGATATTACGGTAAGCGAAAAAGAAATAAAGCCTTTACTTGATTGGTTAAGAAAGATGCACGAAAAACCGAAGCGGTCGTGGGAAGACGACACTTTGGTTGCCGGCGTGGGTGAAGATTGGTCTTTTGGTTATTCGCCAGTTTTGTCCAGATATTCTTATGATTTAAGCAAACATTTTCCCGACCCACATCTACATTTAGCGGTTTTTGGACATAGCGATATTATATCTGAAATGGAAACTGTTTTAAGCAAGCCTGGGAAGAATAATGTTTTATTGGTTGGCGAGCCAGGTGTGGGCAAAAAAACGATTGTAAACGCTTTGGCCTTGAAAATGGCACAAGGGAAAAGTGTCTCTGCCTTGCACTACAAGAGAATAAAGCAGTTGGATGTCGGTAGTTTATTGGCAGGTGCAGCCCAGGGTGAGTTGGAAGCAAGAATTAATGGCGCGCTTTCGGATGCGGTGAATGCCGGTAATCTTATTTTATATATCGATAACTTCCAAAGTTTAGTAGGTGGTTACGAACATAGAAGGGAAGAGGTCGGCGGGATTGATGCTTCCCAGTTTATTTTGCCGTATCTCCAAAGTTCTGGTCTTCAAGTTATTGCATCAATTACTCCTGATGAATATTTTGATCGGGTTAAGTCAAATAGTTCAGTGGCTGAAAGTTTTGAAAAAATTGACGTCGAACCGGCCAACGCCGAAGATACCTTCGCTATTATGCTGCAAGGCTTGAATCTTTTGGAGTATAAATATAAGACAATTTTTACCGCCCAAGTACTTAAAGAAATAATCAAACTTTCTGATCGATATATGCACGAAGTCCCATTTCCGGAAAAAGCGTTGCGTTTGATGCAAGAAGCAGCAGTCACCTTTGCTTCAACGAATTTTGTTATTTTACAGACTAAACAAATCGACGAATTAATTTCTAAAAAAGCGCATGTGCCGGTTGGCGATGTTAAAGAAGAAGAGAAAGACAAATTGCTTAATTTGGAATCTTTTCTTCATCAGCGCGTGATTGGGCAAGAGGATGCTATTACTGCCGTTGCTGACGCCTTGAGAAGAGCACGTTCAGGCTTAACATCAGGTAAAAGGCCCGTTGGTGTTTTCTTATTTATGGGACCGACTGGAGTCGGTAAAACCGAAACAGCTAAGGCATTGGCGGAAAGCTACTTTGGTTCAGAAAAACAAATGATTCGTTTGGACATGAGTGAGTATCAAGATGCTAATTCACTGGATCGATTAATCGGTACAGTCAATAATCCAAATGGAATTTTAAATGTCGCTATCGAAGAATCACCATTTTCTTTGATTTTGTTAGATGAGTTGGAAAAAGCTGATAAAAATATTTTAAACTTATTTCTTTCAGTCTTTGAAGACGGGCGGATGACGGATCCTCGAGGGAAAGTTCTAGATTTTACCAATTCAATTATTATCGCTACGTCGAACGCAGGCTCAGAATTAATCCGTGAAAAAGTGGCCGCTAATCAAGCCGATGGTTTGAAAGAATTATTGATTGAAGACTTACAGCAAAAAGGTGTTTTTACCCCTGAATTCATCAACCGTTTTGATGGCGTTATTGTCTTTAAGCCTTTGACCGAAGATCAAACAGCGCAAGTTGCCCAGCTTATGATTAATCAATTAAATATTCAATTAAAAGATAAAAATATTACAGTCGAAGTTGCGGAAGATGCTTTGGCCAAACTTTCTCAGATCGGTTACGATCCTCAATTCGGCGCTCGCCCAATGCGTCGAGTCATTCAAGAAAGAGTGGAAAATCTTTTAGCTAAAAAAATGTTGTCAGGCGAAATCGGCGAACATCAGACTGTTCAAATTGGTTTGGAAGAAATAAAATAGAATTGATAATAGTGCTTTCTCTAACGTAGATCACGCTTTAGCGTGCTGAAGGAGTTTCGATGAATCAGCCCCAAATTCCAGGCGAACAAAGCCCGATGCAGCCGGCTCAGCCCGCCGTTAGTAAATGGCTGTGGATAACTTTAATAATCGTTGTTTTAATCGCCGGAGGTTATTTTGCCTGGTATTATCTTTCTGGTCCAGGTAAAACGGCTTCAACGACAACTGTAACGACCACACCGGCTACTACGAACGCCACAACCACTCCAACAACTACTACCACAACCACGGCAACTTCCGCCACCGCCGATTGGAAAACTTATGCAGGAAAATATGAAGGGTTAACGTTGCAATATCCTTCAACTTGGAAATTGGTTACGACAGATAAAACTATTAACGATTATAAGGGAAGCGGATTGACTGGTCCTTTTGAAAACTTTACTCTTACAAGTCCAAATAACTATATTATTAAGTACACGACACATATAGATGGTCTTGGCGGCGGATGCGATGTTGGAGAAAATTGTCCAAAAACATTTTTTTACAATGTGCTTTCCATGGTAAATGCAAATTTTACGAATCTTCAGTTAGTGCAGATTGAACGAAGGGATCAAAACAACACAACGGTTAAATCTCGAGAAATCGCATTGTGGAGCCCAAGTTTAAATACTACCGCAGCCTATAAGACTGGTGATAATCCTGAGGGTATATTCTACTCCATGTATAGTGATAAAGGTGTAGATAAAACTTTGTCTCAATTGAGCGGTGGCTTTGTGAATGAAGACGGTTATCTTAAAATGACTATGGCAGATTATTTTAATCAGGCAGATGTAAAAGAGGCTGCTTCAATATTAAAAACTGTAACTTTTAAATAGCTAATAATCAAAAATACGCCTTAGTTTCTGGCGTATTTTTGCATAACTGATGTCATTCCGGACTTGATCCGGAATCTATCTAACCAATTTGGGATGATTTCTAGTAATTAAACTTAACTTCGTCGCCGACTTTAAAACCATATTTTTCGGCTAGTCCCGCGTTTATTTCTAGTACGAAATTGGCCTTGGCTTTGGACTTATATTGAGGAATATTATCTGATGGGGCGCCGCCCAGAGGGCTCTGCCCGGCGGGTTGCAAAGTTTTTATGTCTACAATTTTGCCATCATCAATCCAGATAATGTCCAACGGAATCAAAGTGTTTTTCATCCAAAAAGTCTGAATTTCTGTTTTTTTAAAGACAAAAAGCATGCCGGCATCTCCATCTAAATGCGTTCTGTCCATTAGTCCTTTTTCATGTTCGGAGGAACTTTTAGCTAATTCAATTTTAAACTCTTTACCCATAATAGAAACAGTTTGGATATTCCGATCAACCGCTCGAGTTCTAAAATATATTGCGATCAAAATAATCGCCGCCAAGATAAGAAAAAAATAAAAAATCGAATAAACTTTTTTCATTACTTCTAATATAAATTATTTTTTCAAAACAAAAAACAGCTAAAAGCTGTTTTCTTGGTGGGCGATGGTGGACTCGAACCACCGACCCCGTCATAAAGTTGCAAAATTTACAATTCTTATTAGCTCTCTGGTGGGCGATGGTGGACTCGAACCACCGACCCCGTCATTATCAGTGACGTGCTCTAACCAACTGAGCTAATCGCCCGCGCCCACCAGAGAATTAATAAAGTGTTGTAAATTTTCAGTGACGCCAACGGTAAGTTGGCACTAACTCTAACCAACTGAGCTAATCGCCCAAAAATTTTTTGCTTCCTAAATCTTAACATATTTCCTCCGTGTTTTCAATAACGTCTAATTAATTGCTATAATGTTATTATGACAATAACACCACATCTCTTAACTGGAACAGTGGTTGCTAAGAATCTAAAAAATCCTTGGGCAATCTTTTTTATCGGAGTTGCTTCTCATTTTTTACTTGATGCAATTCCTCATTTAGATGTCGGCACTTTTACGCGTCCATTAAATTATCAGCCTATTTGGGTATATCCGATCGTTTTGGGTGAGGCCATTATTTTAGCCCTTGTCTATTATAAAGTGTTTCATAAGGAGCCAAAGTTCAAGCTGATGATGTTTGGTGGTTTTAGCGCAATTTTGGTGGATGTATTAGATAACCTTAATTTCTGGAAAAAGGGAGTTCCATTTTTTACCCAATTGCATTCTACGCACGAATGGTTTCATTATAATATTTCACCGGATCACTGGTATTTGGGCCTATTAACCACATTAATTCTAACAGGAGGTTTAGTATGGTATTTGTCAAAATCTTAGTCTGGATTGCCGTCCTTGGCGGGGCAATTTTAATCATGAAGTATAAAGAGAGAGTTGTCCGCATGGTTGGCAAAAACGAAATGGCTGAAAGATATTTAGGACCAGGCGGAACCTATACATTTTGGGTTTTATTTGCTATACTATTGATTGTGATTGCGACAGTCTGGTTAGTCGGTTAATATCACTGTTTTAAAAAATTTAGGGGCCCGTAGCTCAGCGGTAGAGCAACTCCTTTGCAAGGAGAAGGTCCGCGGTTCAAATCCGCGCGGGTCCACCAGTTTTTATGTCATCCCTCTTTTGGATGATATTTTTGATTGTCGATTTGTTATAGTCGCGATATACTAAGGATAGCAATTGATATATTAATTATCGAAATGTTCTAAAAACAAAAAGGGTAAACTGACTAAAAAAATAAAAAATTTAACGGTAATTTTCCTCTTTCTTTTTATTTTATTATTTTCTAGTTCCCCAGGAACTACTAATGCTCAAAGTAGTGTGAAAAGAAACTTTTTTAATAAGCGATTAGTGTACTATCGTTCTGCTTTAAGTAGTCAAACAGACGTTGATAATTTGAAGAAAGTCATGAATTCGGCGGCTGAAAATGGTTATACTGGTATAGTTTTAGCGGATAAAGGGGGAGCTTATCTAACTGTTCAATATACTATAGGTTATATAGGTCGTTTTGAGCAAGTTTATAATGAGGCCAAAAGGTTAGGTCTGGAGCTGATCCCAGCAAAATTTAACCAGACCGACCCATACTTTGTCGATTCTACAACGGCGGAGTTATTTCCCGTGTATGATACAGATTACATTGTAAATAGCGGTGGATCAACAAGCGTATCAAATAACAGTACTAATTTAGTAAAAAATCCTGGTTTTGAAGAAGCCCCATCGCCAACCGATTTAAATGCTCCGCCGGAGTGGTTACTTGATAATCGTGGGACAATAGAGTTTTTGGATACCAAGACGAGTCATAGCGGGCAAAATTCGGTTAAATTTCAATACCCAAATCCGCAAGCGACAGAGAGTTACCGCAGAGTAAACCAGAAGTTGACCGATCTTAAAGCATTTTCCGCTTACGAGCTAACCTATTGGATTAAAACGGAGAATGTCACAAATTTATCAGATTTTCATATAACCTTGTATGGGGCAAACTTTTCTAAACCAATCAAAATCTTAGAAAAAAATGGCAGTAGTCCGAAAATTTTACCAACTCAAGAATGGGTTCAGTACAAATTAATCTTTAATACTCTCGATAACACTTCCTTAGGTTTATATTTTGATCTCAAAAGCGATGCTACGGCTGATCCAATAGGCAGTGATAAAATTTGGATTGACGATGTTGCTAGCCGCGAAGTTGGTATTACTTTGCCTATAATCGAACGGCCATCATCACCAATAGTCGTTAATAACTTGGGGAAAACGAAGTCGTATGTCGCAGACATCGATTATAATATCGATAAATCTACTGGGCTAATTACCATCTTAAGTGGCTCGACAATTAAGACGGGGGATCACTTGAAAGTTTCTTGGTTTCAGAAGGCAGACACAAATGGTTACCCACCTGCTTCAGCTTGCTTAGATAAAACTTTTGATATCTATGACAAAATTGGACATAACCTCGATAATCTTTTCCACCAACCAAAAGGCATGATGCTTTCTTTTGACGAGTGGAGAGTAGCCAATTGGGATCCAGGATGTAATAGCTACCTCAATCTTGGGCATGTTCCAACTGCAGGAGAATATATTGCCAATACAACGAGTAAAGTCCAGTCAATTTTAAAGAAAATAAATCCTAACTATCAACTCTACATCTGGAACGATATGTATGACCCGTATCACAATGCCATAGACCCTTACTATACCGTAAATGGATCAATGGCAAATTCATGGTTGGGGCTTGATCATAATACAATAATAATGAACTGGCAGGGTTCGCAAGCACCACTTGATTCTAGTGGTAATTCACCTTCCTATAATAGTTTAAAGTTCTTTCACGATAAGGGATTCAAGCAAATATTTGCCGGTTATTACGATAATATGCAAACGATTACCAATGCAGCAAATACGCTTAATAAGCTCGAAACTGATGACACTGATTTTAATGGCGTCGATGGTTTCATGTATACTTCTTGGAGTGACGATCCTGACATTGGTTATAAAGATCTGGCGGCGGTAGCCAATCAATTTAAATTAGCTGGCAGATGGCCAGTGGTTGAGATGTCTTTAGCGGCTGATCGACAGGTAGTTACACCTGGTGGAGAAATTTCTTATAATATTACGTTTAACAATATAAAAGCTTATAATATTTCCAATATTTTGATAAAAATGCCTTTAAATAATAATGTGGTTTTTGTATCAGCCGCTGATAATGGCAATTATAGCGCAGATACAAACACTATTACCTGGAGCGTTGCAAATTTAGTTCAGGGTGCGCAATTTAAAACTAGTTTTATCGTAAAAGCGAAGTAAAAAATCTATTTTTTTAAAGTAAAATCGAAAGCATGAAAGCAGTGAAACCAGTTTATTATTAGATTAAACAAAATCATTACTCATCGGGGGTTGACTTTCACATTGAAATTTATATAATTTACTTGTATTTTGAAGGTGTGGATAGGATGGTCGATCTATCCGTGTATTAATCATTTTTTTAAGAGGTGACAAATGGTAATTAGTGATTGGGCAACCACAGCCGGGGATAGCTGGCTCAATATTTGGGATCGATTTGTCAATTTCTTGCCTAGCTTGATCGGCGCATTAATTATTTTAATTATTGGCTGGATCATCGGCATGATTTTAAGCATGGTTATTGACCGACTCTTCAGGATCATCGGACTTCAATCATTGTTCGAAAAAGCAAAAGTTGAAGACGTTTTGAAAAAAGCAAACGCCGAACAAGATGCAACTTCATTATTGGCCTCAGCTGTTAAGTGGATCGTTTTTTTGGTCGCTTTCATCGCTGCCGCTAATGTTTTGCAGTTAACTGAAGTAGCGGGATTCTTAGACAAGATTTTGGCATATATTCCTTCAGTTATCGCTGCCGGCGCAATTTTGCTTATCGGTTTAATTTTAGCCAATTTTCTTTCATCAGTTGTTAAGGGCAGCCTTTCGGCTTCCGGATTAGGTGCTGATGATACAGTTGCTATTGGTGTTCGATATGCAATTATAGTTTTTGCAGTTTTGGCCGCTTTAGCACAACTCGGCATTGCCGAAACCATGATTCAAACCTTATTTATCGGCGTTGTCGCGTTAATCGCGATCGCTGGTGGATTAGCTTTTGGTCTTGGTGGTCAGGGTGTAGCCAGAGATTGGCTTGAGCATGTTCGCAAGCAGTTGAAGTAGCACTAAAGGTGCGCGGAAATTTTTCTTCGGAAAAATTATAGTTTTTAGAATCGAATACAAAAAAACGGGAAATCTCATCTTTATAGATCAGAAATCCCGTTTTTTTTGTATCGATAATTGACCAATTAATCATCGTTTGGTAATCTAGAAAAAATGGCCAAAAACTGTAAAATCGATGAAATCATGCTGGCAATTTTGGAGAGAGACTCTTCTGATTTGATAGTCGATATGAAAAACCGTCCTAAACTTATTGATCTCGGTTTTAAGATGCACAAGCCCAAGAAAGTCATTAAAATCAATACCGGTGAAGTAGATAGCATAGAAAATGTTATCAAGATAATATGTGACAATCTGAAAGACGAGCACCGGATTATTTCCATGGTTGGTCAATGTGGCGCCGGGAAAAGTTCAACATTCGAAGCGCTTAAGACAAATTTAAATGCATTTCATATCTCCATGGGAGATATTTTTAGATTCCTGACATATTCGGAAATTGTTGAAAATAAAAAGCCGCAGATGGTTTTAAGGAAGATGAACTATTCTTTGATCGACGGAAATAATCGATTATGCATTAAAGAGTTAGATATTTTGAAGGAATTTTGCCTGTATAATTTAGAGCTAGAAAAGCATATCCCTGATGTAAGTACAAAAACTCAGCATATGGTTATCGAATTTGTAAAAAAAGAAATAACAGAGTTATCAAAGCATAAAAAAAGAATTCTAATCGAGGGTCGTGATTTTACATTAGATTTTATTCCTTCAGATTTAAGAATTAACCTGTTTGCTGACCCTTTGGTCCGCGCTCGGCGCCGTTTTTTACAAAGGCAAGAAAAAATTGATGAATAATAATTTTCTTAAAGTGTTGACAAAATATACGCCATTTGCTATATTAAAAAAGGATTTAAAGGAGAAGATCTGTATAAAACCTCCAACAATTTTGAAAGGGGGCCGCGCGACTAATAAAAGCTAGAATTTTGTTTAGCTTAATGTTTAGTCCGCCGCAAAAAGGCGGTTTTTTGTACCTTTATCAATTTCCAGATTCTAATATCGCAAACAATAATTTGTTTGAGACTTAGAGCTTAGAAACAGTAATTCTTTCCAGTTAAGCTGTAATTTAACAACGTATGTTTTGATTTTGATTCATGTTTAGTGCCTTGGTTGTTGTCCAACATAAAAAAAGATTTTCGAAAGAGTATATGGAGGATGCCTTGGCATGAAAGACCGATGAAGGACGCAGTAGGCGTGCGATACGCTTCGGGGAGGAGCCAAACTTCCTTTGATCCGAAGATTTCCGAATGGGGTAACCCCGCTATCGAAGAGATAGTGATCCAACATCTATCCTCTCAGCGTGAGACGAGCCCTCCTGATCCATTAAAATTTTAGGGATCAAGAAAAAGGGTCTTTATAAATCGTTTCATACTGGGGGACAGGTGTTGGATGGGCACCCGGTGAACTGAAACATCTAAGTAACCGGAGGAATATAAAACAACACTCACTCTACAGTGAGATATGGTCTGATTTCTACTTGCAAAATAGCTCAAGACAAGCAATTGTCTTTTGCCTTTTGCGAACGAAGTCAGGACATATGTGATTCCCTGAGTAGCGGCGAGCGAAACGGGAATAGCCTGATTAGAGCTTACTAAGTAAAAAATTAGCCGAACGAGCCTGGAAAGGACGACCAAAGCGGGTAATAGTCCCGTAGGCGAAAATTTTTTACTGATGCAATAATCCTTTTCACCAATTTATTGGTGAAATGAAGTACTATTGGACACGTGAAATCCAGTAGGAAGAAAACTCAAACACCCTTCGGGGCTATGAGCGGGAGGATCGTCTCCCAAGGCTAAATATCTTTCATGACCGATAGTGAACTAGTACCGTGAGGGAAAGGTGAAAAGTACTTCTAATTGAAGAGTGAAATAGTACCTGAAACCATATACTTACAATAAGTCGGAGCCCTGTTTACAGGGTGACGGCGTGCCTTTTGTAGAATGAACCAACGAGTTAGCTAGGCGTTGCAAGCTTAAGTCCAACATGGACGGAGGCGTAGGGAAACCGAGTCCGAAAGGGCGATTCAGTAGCGTCTACTATACCCGAAACCGGGTGACCTATTTATGAGCAGGGTGAAGCTTTTCGATAAGAAAAGTGGAGGCCCGAACCCAATAGCGTTGCAAAACTATGGGATGACTTGTGAATAGAGGTAAAATACCAATCGAACCCGGAAATAGCTGGTTCTCCCCGAAATATATTTAGGTATAGCGATCCGCGAATGTTTTAGAGGTAGAGCTCTGGATGGTCTTTTCCGGCGAAAGCCGGAAGACCAATCAAACTTCAAATTCTAAAATTACTACGGATCAGTCAGACCGTGCGGGCTAAGCTGCATGGTCGAGAGGAAAAGAATCCAGACCGCCATCTAAGGTCCCCAAATGCTACTTAAGTGGAAAAGGATGTAGTAGCCCATAAACAACTAGGAGGTTGGCTTAGAAGCAGCCATCCTTTAAAAATAGCGTAACAGCTTACTAGTCAAGGGTTATTGCGCCGAAAATTTAACGGGGCTCAAAGTAGTTACCGAAGATGCGGACTTGCACGTAAGTGTGAGTGGTAGGGGAGCGTTCTTAACGGAGTGAAGGTAAATCGTAAGGTTTGCTGGACTGTTAAGAAGTGCGAATGTTGGTATGAGTAACGAATTAGGCAGGTGAGAAACCTGCCCACCAAATATCCGAGGTTTCCCCCGCAACGATAATCGGCGGGGGGTTAGTCGGGCCTAACACGTTTTAACGTGGATGGACACAATGTTGATATTCATTGACTCTTAATAGACTATATTATGATGACGCAGGATGGAGGTTTACATGCGCACATGGTTGCAATTGTAAGCTAAAGTACTGACTAGAAAAGTCATAATCCACTACTATTAGGACCCGTACCGCAAACCGACGCAGGTGGATGAGTGGAGAACACTAAGGTGATCGAGCTAACTTTCCCAAAGGAACTCGGCAATGTAACGGGCGTAACTTCGGGAAATGCCCTGCCAGCGCGAGCTGGCCGCAGTTAAAGTATTTCAGGCGACTGTTTATCAAAAACTTAGGTCCATGCGAACCATTATGGGATGTATATGGGCTGATGCCTGCCCAGTGCTAGAAGGTTACGGGGATGGCTGACGACCGAAAGGTCCAGGCTTGAACTTAAGCCCTAGTAAACGGCAGCGGTAACTATAACCGTTCTACGGTAGCGAAATTCCTTGTCGGGTAAGTTCCGACCCGCACGAATGGCATAACGGTCTGAAAACTGTCTCTGGGAAGGGCTCGGTGAAATTACAATGCCGGTAAAGATGCCGGTTACCCGCAGCAAGACGGAAAGACCCCGTGAAGCTTTACTATAGCTTGATATTGGGTCAAAGTTTTGATTGTATAGCGTAGGTGGGAGCCTTCGGGCGCCAATGTAACACCACCCTATCAAAACTTTGCCTCTAACCCTCGAAAGAAGGGACAGTGTCAGGTGGGTAGTTTAACTGGGGCGGTTGACTCCTAAAATGTAACGGAGTCGTTCAAAGGTTGGCTTGCCCTGGATGGAAACCAGGGTGAAAGTGCAAACGCATAAGCCAGCTTAACTGCAAGACTTACAAGTCGCGCAGATGCGAAAGCAGGAGTTAGTGAACCTCTACATTGTTACGAGACAGGTAGAGATCATCGGATAAAAGCTACTCCGGGGATAACAGGCTGATCGCGCCCAATAGTCCACATAGACGGCGCGGTTTGGCACCTCGATGTCGGCTCACCCTATCCTGGGGCGGTAGTACGTCCCAAGGGTTTGGCTGTTCGCCAATTAAAAGGGTACGCGAGCTGGGTTCAGAACGTCGTAAGACAGTTCGGTCCTAATCTGCTGTGGGCGTGGAAACTTGAGAGGCGCTTGACCTAGTACGAGAGGACCGGTCAGGACGAACCTCTGGTGTACCAGTTGTTCTACCAAGGGCAATGCTGGGTAGCTATGTTCGGAAGGGATAACCGCTGAAAGCATATAAGCGGGAAGCCTCCCTCGAGATGAGGTTTCAATATAGGTTCCCGATAGACGATCGGGTTGATAGGCCATAGGTGTAAGATCCGTAAGGATTTCAGCCGAGTGGTACTAATAAACCAAAAAATCTTTTGTCCTCTTTTATGCGTAACTTGTTACGCGTCTAAGAGGACGGTTGGACAACTACCAAGGTCACTAAACAGTTAAAAATCAAATCAAAAAACATACGTTAGAAGAATTTTAAGAAGCCATTGTGGCTTGAGTGTTGGTGTCTTAACGTGGTGGGTACACCTCTTCCCATTCCGGGAAGCTTGCTTACTCCGGCTATGCCGGAGAGCAGAGTAGAGTTGGCTTTTAAAAATTTTATGTTGGTGCTTTAACGTGGTGGGTACACCTCTTCCCATTCCGAACAGAGTAGTTAAGCACCATAGTACCGATGATACTTGATCCGAAAGGTTCCGGGAAAGTAGGTAGGCGCCAACATAAAGTTTTTAAAGCCAAATGTTTTTCACCTCAGTGAAAAACAAAAGTCCGTTAGTACCGCCTTTAGGATAAAGTTGCCTACAAGGCTTCTTTTTTTATATTGACGTGTTAGAAAGATTATGGTATATTGTCTGGCTAGGAGGATGAGAATGAATATATTATATCGAGAAGATCTTCCTTTAGACTCAAATGATATTCTTTCAGATGACATTCTAAGGAGCCCTGAAGCTGAGAGGTACGGTGAATTTGCTGTCGATCTTACAAAGTCTTGTCCGTACAAGCAAAGCCTTATTTCCGAGCTATATGCGTTTGCATTATCTCAACAGTGGACATGGGCGCAGTTATTGAGAGCCTGGGTTACTGGAGGGCTGGATTGTCCAGATGGAAAATCATTGACTGTCCTTTTTACTAAGTTTGATGGTGAACCTTGTTCAAATTGTAATCAAGCATATAAAGTTTGCGAACGTTTCAGCCCGTGATTTTACTCGGGCTTTTTTATTTGAAAAAAACGCTAGTTTTTTGATTGACTTTTTTTATTTTAGGTGTAAGATGAGGTTATCACTCTTCTGGAGGTTCTGGAATGAATATATTTATAAAGTCTAGTGGTCCAGGAAAGGCATCACAAGATACCGCGTATAAGATCGAAAAGCTCGTCGAGGCGATGCCTACTGATATGGCTGGTTGCTTCCATACCGCTGATTATGCAAGTTTCTCAGCAGCTTCCGCTCTGTATTTCTGCTTCTCGCCCAGTAAGATGCAAGAAGCTGGGGTAACCGAAGAACAGATCAAAGCATATCTTGAAAAGAATGCCAGAGTGGCGTTTTCTCCTCTCCACGTCGATTGCAAGTTTGAAGAATCAGAGGAATCGCGTAAGATGTCCTTCCGCGAGGACTGGGATGCTCGGCTAGCCGCAAGACGAGAGGACGAATTCGATTCATAGCAAGACGCTTAACTGCGTCTTTTTTAATAAAAAACTTTGACTTTTCTCCTTAAAAGTAGAATAATTTAAGCAGAGTTTAAATTAATTAGGATTCATAATGAAACAAAAACATATTGTCGTAATTGGCGGGGGGACAGGACTTTCGAATTTACTTTCGGGTCTTAAGGAATACACGGATTCTATTTCGGCCGTTGTAACGATGACCGACGATGGTAGATCGTCAGGAAAGCTAAGAAAAGATTTTGATACGATTCCACCAGGTGATGTTCGAAAGTGTTTAACCGCTTTGGCAAACGATGAATCTTTAATGACACAAATGTTTAATTATCGTTTTGATAAGGGCCGCGGCATTAATGATCACGCCTTAGGGAATTTATTATTGATTGCACTTGAAAATATTACCGGATCTTTTCGCGAGGCGGTAAACCAGGCTAGTCATATTTTAGCTATCAAGGGCGAAGTATTACCTTCGACTTTTAATAAAGTTGATCTTAAAGGAAAGTTGGAAGATGGCCGTGAATTTACCGGCGAATGTTTATTGGTGAAAGAAGGACATAAAAGCCCGATTAAAAAAGTGGCTTTAAAGCCAAGTAATGTTAAAGCCAACCCGGAAGTTTTGTGGGCGATTAAAAATGCTGACGCAATTATTATTGGGCCCGGGAGTCTTTGGACTTCAATTATTCCAAATTTTTTATTAAAAGAAATTACCGATGCGGTTGTAAAATCTCGAGCTAAAAAAATATACATTTGCAACATTGCTACCGAACGGGGCGAAACTGAACGCTATACAGTGGCAGATCACATCGATCGTTTAATAAAACATAGTCATCCCAAGTTGTTTAATGTAGTCTTAGTGAACGATCATATTGTGCATTCGACTCATGATACGGGCGAGTTAGGAAAGGTTTCGAACATTACAACCGATCAAAATAAAATTGGTCGTTTCAAAATTATTAAAAAAGATATTATTAACGAAAAAAATCCGTTGTATCACGATAAGCATAAATTATCAAAAGCCATAATGGAGATTATCTAAAAAGATAATCTCGCGGAAATTTACTAAAGTAAATTATGGAAATTATTTAGCATAAAATGAAAAAAGTAGATATAAATGAGGCGATGAAATTTCGTCATCCGGAAATCGTCGTCAATGTGGTGACAAAATCAAAAGATGGAAAAGTTGATGTGGCACCAATTGGCTGGGCAATGCTTGGCTCGTCGAATCCAGAAACTTGGGCCATTGGTGTTGCCAAGAAACATTTTACTCACCAATCAATAATAGACACGAAAGAATTTGTAGTTTGTCTGCCATCCAGTAAACAAAAGAAAGATACTTTGTACTGCGGTTTTCATTCAGCATGGAAGGAAGATAAATTATCTAAAACGGCCTTTAAATTGTTAAGTGCAGATAACATATCGATTCCAATAATTGACGAATCCTTAGCCTGCTTTGAATGTAAATTAGTTGATCAAATGGATACTTCTGACCACACAATATTTTTAGGAGAAATTGTCGCCTCGCATGTGTCTGGTGAAAAGATAGGATTAATAAATATTGGTCACAGCCAGTTAATTGAGTTTGAACAAGGAAAGAAGGAATAAATGCCAGAACTACCGGAATCCGCCAGCTGGCGGAGAAACAATAAGGAGTATAGATGCCCGAACTTCCTGAAGTAGAGACAATACGACTGGGTTTAACTGATCGTATTATTGGCAAAAAGATTATAAGTGTCGATTTTGATACTGCCAAATCTTTTCAAGGGAAAACTGAAGATGTCGTCGGATCGACAATTAGTGGCGTTGAGCGCCGGGCCAAACTCATACAGATCAAATTGTCAAATAACAATAATTTATTATTTCATTTAAAACTCACTGGCCAATTAATTGTCATCGATCACAGTGAAAGATTCGCCGGCGGTCATCCATCACATGATTGGCATGCTGAATTACCAAACTCAAACACACGGATTGTTTTTGAATTATCCGACAACGTCAAACTTTATTTTAACGACATGCGAAAATTTGGCTGGTGTAAAGTTCTATCGCCTCAGGCTATTGAGGCGATCTACGAAAAAGATTATGGCTTTGAACCGCTGGATAAAGAATTTACGGTTGAATATCTTTTATCAAAAGCCAAAAGAATTCCGAATCGAAATATCAAACAATTTTTGATGGATCAAACTATTGCCGCAGGTATGGGTAATATTTATACGGATGAAGCATTGTTTGAAGCAGGGATTTCCCCTCTAAGAAAAATCAAAGATATTTCCGTGCCAGAGTGGCAAAAACTAATTGATAGTATGTGTAAAGTGTTAAATATGGGATTAAAGTACGGCGGGACGACAGATTCAGATTATGTCAGAGCGGATGGTACAAAGGGTGGGATGCAAGACCACTTGAAAGTTTATCATCAAACCGGAAAACCATGTGCGAATGATTGCGGCGGAAAAGTAATCAGAATTACTGTCGGCGGTCGCGGTACCCACTACTGTTCTCAATGTCAAAATTAATATATACTTAAACAAACTTATTTAATTCTCTTTAGGAGGGAAAAATGGAACAAGAATCGAAGTTGAAGTCTAAATGGATGCTGATTATTATTGCTGTGGTAGTCGCCATTGGCATATTTTTGGCATGGTATTTCTTAATGGGTCCAGGGAAGAAAGCAGAATCTTCGTCAACAACAGCAACGACTTCTGTAGCGGACGTCGAACCAATGGCCGGATGGAGCACATATGAATCGGTTAAGCATGGGTATAAAATTAACCGTCCAGACACCTACGTATGGGAACTAACTGGCGATGGCAGTGTTAAATTTACAAAAGATGGCAAGGTGATGGCGGATATTTACAGGAACACTGGCGGAACATCTGCTGACTTGGATGCAACAGTCAAATTGTATACTGACGCCACCAAGGGCTACATGACCGATGGAGTTGCGAGGTCTGTTACTGTCGCTGGAACATCGGGTCAGCAAATCACAGGAACTTTCGGTAAAAATGGCGGTATTGCCAAAGATAATGATGGTAAAAAGGGAAGCGTTGTTGTTTTCACTAAGAACGATTTTACCTTCATCATGGATTCTTATGATTTGGGCGATGAAACTGCATCAGCCGACTTCACCCAGATGCTTTCCGAAATGTCGTTTTAATAAGTTTTCAAAAAACCAAAAAGCGCTTTTTAAGAGGCGCTTTTTGATGTCAAAAACTTCTTAAATAGTGTACAATATATGTGAAATAAACTTTAAAGATCTCTTTAGGAGGGGATATGGAACCACAAGAAAAAAAACACGTTTCTCATTGGATTGCTTGGTCGGTGATCGCTTTATTAGTAGGCATTGTTGCATTCGGCTGTTGGTATTTTAACGATCAAATTAGCACGATTTACGACAACACTCCTCTTTCTTCAGCTAAAAAAACTACTAAAACAACCGCAACTCCAGTAGAAACAACAACGACACCGACTGTAGTAGCTTCTAGCCCGACAACTACTACTGTTGTTGATTGGAAGACATACAATAACAGTGCTTATGATTTCACGATGATGTTTAACGACACTTGGGAAGGCTTTAAAGCAGTATCGAAGAAGGATACCTCCGATCCACTTGCTTATGATAGTATTTATTTTTCCATGCCAACCACAGATTCGTCTTGGTCAGAATCGGGTCCGGCCGAACTTGATGATTTTGCAACTCCGTTCATAATTTCTGTCTATACTTTAGCGAATTGGGACAAGATGATTGAAGAATCCCAAGGGGGAGCAACACCAACTGAAATTACAAGAGATGATAAATATGTTTTTGCTTATAGTGGCTGGCAAGCTTGTCCGACCGATCTTTGTGATAAGAATTTCGATGTAAAAGGAATAATTGAAACCTTTAAATTAAATTAGCAGTTTGTCATTGCGACCCTGAACTTGTCGAAGAGGAAGCAATCTTTGAAGCTAAAAAACCGCCCTGAGTAAAATTTGGGGCGGTTTTGGAATCTAATGGTTGAGATAGACGGTAACTTTCTTGCCTGTCCAACTTTCGTCGGCACGAGGCTCGACGACCATATTCGGCGATTTGTCGGTCTTTTTGAACTCCACGAGTTTGGGGTTGAGTTTCACGAGTGTCGGCGTAACTCTTTTGTCGGTATTTCCTCGATCGAGAATGACGAAATAACCATCTTGCGGTAGATAAACGTCGTACTTGGCGTCTGGCGGCAGTTCTTTGGCGGCGCTTCCCGTTAATGGCATAATAACGACTGACATTATACATATTATTGAGGAAATCGTGCAGGTTACGGCATAAAACCATTGTTTTTTGCACCAGGCGATGTAGCAGACTATTGCGAGCATTAGGCCGCAGAAAAACACTAGACCTATCCACGCGTTTGCAACGATCATTCTCCTTCTCCTTCTTAACCGTATTTCGCTGTGCTTATTGTACCTGAAAATGGCGTTTTTTGTCAACGCTTTACCTGCATATTAATATCGGTTAAGATGTAATTAAGTTAAAGAGGAGATTTTAATATGCAAAAATACGCAGCAGTTATTTTAGCGGCCGGCAAAGGTACAAGAATGAATGAAGGCACTGCCAGCCCAATTCCAAAGGTAATGTATGAATTGTCGGGTAAACCAATTATTTCTTATGCTGTCAAATCGGTTCAAGACGCAGGGATAGAAAAAATTGTTTTAGTTGTGGGTTATAAGAAAGAAACGGTCCAAGACTACATGGGTTCAAAAGTTGAATATGCAATTCAACAAGAACAATTGGGCACAGGCCACGCTGTTAAAATGGCAAAAGAATTACTCGAAGATAAAGTTGATGCGGTGATTGTTTTTGGCGGTGATTGTCCATTATTTAAGCCTGAAACTATTAAAAAATTAATCGATATTTATGAAGAACGTCAGCCAACGATCGCCATGCTTTCAGTTATTTCAGATGATCCAACGGGTTATGGGCGAATTTTACGTGAAGATGAATCTGGTCATGTGACCGGCATTGTCGAACAAAAAGATTGCACTCCGGACCAAGCGCTAATCAAAGAATGGAATCCTGCTTTCTACATCTTTAATTCAAAATGGCTTTGGGAAAATATCGATCGCTTGTCCACTGAAAATGCACAGAATGAATATTATTTAACCGATTTAATTAGTATGGCCGTTAGTCAGGGGAAACGCTTGTATGCAATGCCAGTCTCTGAAGAAAGCGAAGCTTTTGGAATCAATACGCCAGCACAGCAAAAGGCGGCTGAAGGAATCTTAAAGCAAAGAAGCGCCGATGGCGATATTCAAAACTAAAGGCATAATTTTAAAGCGAACTAACTTAGGCGAAGCAGATCGCATTTTAACGATTTTGACTCAAGATCGCGGCAAGATTCGAGTTGTGGCCAAAGGCATCAGAAAAACTTTATCTAAGCTCGCCGGAAATTGCGAGCTATTTACGGCAGGTAATTTTATGTTGGCCGAAGGCCGGAACTTAGACATTTTGACTTCAGCTGAAATGACAGAATGCTTTCCTGGACTCCGAAAAAATCTGAAAGCAACTCAGTCTGCGTACTATATGGCGGAAATTATCGAAAAAAGATTACCGGATGATGAGCCGCATGAACAAATTTTCAATTTATTTTCCGAATGCTTAAGTGAGTTAGATGATAATGATCAGACAATTCATCCGTTAATTTTGCCTTTTTTTGAAATAAATTTTTTGTCAGATACTGGTTTTGAGCCGGAGCTTTACGAATGTCTTGCGTGCGGCGAAAAAATTACGCCCGAAGGTAATTTCTTTAGTGTAGAAAACGGTGGCTTGGCTTGCCCTGCTTGCAAGGCCGATCTTAAAATTTCCGACGAGACCATTAAATTATTACGCCTAATTTTGAAACATAAAATCAAAAATATTTTAAAAATAAAATTAAATAAAATAACTGAGAAAGAAATAACTAAATTAATTAAGTACTATTTTAAAAATCTTCATCCGGAAAATTTAAAATCAGAAAGCTTTCTTATTTAAGCGCAAATCATGAGAGAGGAGAAGATGAAAAAAATTGGCATAATCGATAGCGGAATCGGCGGCAGGGGCATCAAAAAAGAAATTAAAAAATTGATTCCACAAGCGGAAATAATATATTTCGCTGATTCTAAAAATTTTCCATACGGCACTAAAGAAGTTGAAGAACTAAATAGAATTTTAGAAAAAAATATTTCGGAATTAATTTCAAAAGGCACGGAAATTATTGTTTTAGCCTGTAATTCGGCGACAGTAACGTCGATTAATTATTTAAGAGAAAGATTTAATATCCCAATCGTTGGCGTGGAACCGGCAATTAAAATGGCGGCAAAAAATACAAAAACCAAAAATATCGCGGTTTTTGCGACGCCGATCACGTCTAAAAGTGAAGCGACCGACCGATTGATTAATGAATATTGCAAAGATATTATCGTTTACAAAATTCCTTTCGAAAACCTTGCTGGTGAAATTGAGAATAATAAAATAGGCGTGGCTGGGTTAGGTGTAACAAAAATTTGGGAAAATTATAAAAACAAAAATATCGACGTAATAGTTCTCGGTTGTACTCATTACACTTTAATAAAAAATCAAATTCAAAAGATCGTTGGAGATCAGATTGAACTTGTTGATAGCAATTCAGCCGTTGCCCAACAGGTAAAAAAAGTATATGATGAAATTAATATAGATTAAAAATTTAGCTGGGAGACAATATGGCAGAAAACAAAGATTTAGAAAAAATTGTTAGCTGGGCAAAACGACGTGGATACATTATGCCAGGATCAGAAATATACGGTGGCATTGGTGGAATTTATGACCTCGGTCCGTATGGCGTCGCCCTCAAAAATAACATAAAAAAACTTTGGTGGAAAACTTTTGTTGAAGATCGTGATGATGTCGTAGGGTTAGAGTCCGCCATTTTGATGAATCGAAAAGTTTGGCAAGCATCTGGCCATGAAGCAGGCTTCACAGATGAATTGGTTGAATGTAAAAAATGTCATCAGCGTTTTAAGGCTGATGATGTCGCGGAAGGAAAATGCCCATCGGGCGGTGCGCATGAACTAACTGAGCCGAAAGCATTTAATGCTATGTTTGAAACGTATATCGGCGTCGTTAAAGACGAAGACGCTAAAACATATCTTCGCCCCGAAACGGCTCAAGGTATGTTTACTGATTTCAAGCAAGTTTTAGAAACCTCACGTAAAAAATTGCCAGTTGGTATTGCCCAAATAGGCAAGTGTTTTAGAAATGAAATTAATACTAAGGATTATCTCTTCCGTGTTCGTGAATTTGAAATTGCGGAAATCGAATATTTTGTAAAACCAGGCGATGACGAGAAATCTTTTGATGAATGGTTAAAGCGCTGGGAAGAGTTCGTCTTATCTTGTGGGATTAAAAAAGAAAACCTTCAGAATTACGAACATCCAAAAGAAGGGTTAGCTCATTATTCCAAAGGAACCACCGATTTACAGTACAACTTTCCTTTTGGGTTTAAAGAGCTGGCTGGTGTTGCTAACCGGACAGATTTTGATTTGAAATCGCATGAAGAAGCATCTGGTAAAGATCTAAAATATTTTGATGAAGAAGCCAAAGAAAAATATTGGCCATATGTAATCGAGCCGACATTGGGTGTCGAGCGATTATTGCTCGCGGTAATTTGCGATGCTTTTGAAGAATTAGAATCTCGCACGGAAACAACCGAAGCCGTTACTGAAAAAGAAATTGTTTTACATTTGGATCCAAAGCTTGCACCAGTTAAAGTCGCCGTTTTTCCTCTTGTCAAAAAGATATCCAAAGAGGCAAGAGAAGTTTACGAAGACTTGAAAAAGTGTTGGCCGGCTGAGTTTGATGAGTCTGGATCAATTGGCCGACGCTACCGCCGCCAAGATGAAATCGGCACGCCA
Organism: Berkelbacteria bacterium GW2011_GWE1_39_12; assembly: GCA_001029735.1. GTDB lineage: Bacteria > Patescibacteriota > UBA1384 > UBA12157 > UBA12157 > GWE1-39-12. The sequence goes on along the minus strand of CP011213.1, from coordinate 126,263 downwards.
TTCTGTGTCACCTTTGATTTTGATTCATTGGAAGATCAAAAAGTCACCGTCCGCGACCGCGATACCATGAAACAAGAGCGAGTCGAAATAAAAGAACTAAAGAACTACTTATTTGAAAAATTAAATATTATCTAATGAATATTCAAATACGGTCGGGTAAAATCGAGGATTTGGGAGAGATTCAAAAACTGAGTCATCTTTTGTTTGTAAAAGAGCAAAGGGAATACGATAGTTTATATGATACTGATTGGCCATTTAACGAAACTGGTATCGATTTCTTTAAAAAACAACTGACTGACAAAAACCGAAAAGTGTTCATTGCTGAAACGGGTGGTAATATAATCGGCTACCTCGCCGCATCAATTAGAAGCGATGATGAGTATAAAAATACAAAAAATGAAGTGTTAAAAATCGCAGAGATAAATAACACGATTGTTTTAGAAGAATACCGTAGCAGGGGAATTGGTACTCAACTTGTCGATGATTTTAAAAAATGGGCTAAAGAAAATAATGCTGATCGTATAATGGTTTTAGCCTCATCGCCGAACCTTAAAGGGATCGATTTTTATAAGAAGCAAGACTTTGAAGTCTTTGAAATCGGACTCAAAAAAGATCTATAAATAACTAATATAATTTGCTATTTTTTTCTGGTGGCTGTATTTTTGTGTTGAGACAAATTTTAAGAATTCAGAAGTATAGTTTAGGGGGGGTGTTCAGTGGAAAAGCGGATATTGGTATTTGTGAATGGCACAAAGACGGGTGGCGGGTCTGGATTTGTAAATTTGGTTGAAGCAACGCTTAAGGGAACGCTAGATGCAAAAATTGTCGGTGTTGTTTCGACTCATTACAATGGCGGAGTGCAGCAAAAAGCAGATCGGCTTACAGTTCCTTTCAGACTCTTCACCGGTCCGTGGGAAGCCGAGGAGTATCAGATATTCGTAGATGAATTTCAGCCACATCTTATTTGTCTTTCTGGCTGGTTAAGGCCAGTTGTTGGTCTTGACCCGAAAATCACAATTAATATTCATCCTGGACCATTGCCTCAGTTTGGTGGCCAAGGATTTTACGGTCACCATGTTCATGAAGCAGTTATGGCTGCGTACAGTCGGGGAGAGATCACTCACACAGCCGTAACTATGCATTTTGTCACGGAAAAGTATGACGACGGTCCAATTATCTTTGTAAAAAGGATCAAAATTCTAGATAATGACACGCCTGAGTCGTTGGCACAAAGGGTAAATGTCGCTGAACACACCTATCAACCGATCATCACACAGATGGTGGTTACTGGTGGCATTAGCTGGGATGGTAAGGACAAAAGAAGTCTTTCTGTGCCTCCTTGGTGCTTGGACGGTTAACAACAAATGCTCAATTTATCCACACCCCCTCGGGGGTGTTTTTAGTTAAAGGAAAATCCGCCAGCTTTAGCTGGCGTGTGCGTTTTAAAGCATCGCGTTACAATAAAATCACCCCGACGAAGGAAGGAGGTGATTTTATTGTCTAATTCTCGATTGTACCAACTAAATCATGCGTTATACTGTTGTCGATACCACTTGGTCTGGTCACCAAAGTATCGCGGTAGAGTCATGTGTTCTACCTATATTAAACAAGAATTTGAACGTATCTTCAAGATGATCGCCAAATGGAAAGGACTTGTGATTTACGAAATCCATATTGCCGATGACCATATTCATATCTATATTTCTATTCCTCCTAAATACTCTGTTAGCTACGCCATGAGCATTCTGAAAGGTAAATCATCCGCTTGGATCAAAAAGAAAAACAAAAAGATTCCCTTAGGAACCTTTTGGAGTCGTGGATACTTTGTTTCCACTATCGGCATCAGTGAAATAGCAATCAGAAAATACATTCAAAACCAAGACAAACAGCAATCAGCTCAACCAGTCCTGTTGTAACCTCGCCCGCGATCAGCGGGCAGGATAGATACCACCGGCATTCGCCGGTGGTTATCATTTGACAGCCGAGTCATAATTTGTTATTATGCCAGAGTAGTTACTTCAATTCGAAAGGGGATCTATACAGTGACAGAGGTAAGCAAAGGCGAAGGCGCGAAGAATCCGATATTGGAAGCTTTGGCGACTGTAATCGAAGCAATGCAAACTGAGTACGACGGCATCTACAAGGAGATCGATGAGATCGCCGACAGACTGAATCCGGAGCCGGCAGAAGAAGGCGCTGAAGTAGTCCAGCTCACGGACGATGAGAGAGAAGCCGCGGAGACAAACCTCGAAGAACTGAATGCCAGGAAAGAGACCTTGGAAAAGCAAATGGGCATCGTAATGCTTGTCATGAGTATGGCTGGGGACATCGATGCTCTGACGGACTATGTTGGAATTGTGAAAAAGGTGCTGCCGGCGTTCATACCGATCATCGAAGCGTATCTTCCTGACATCACCGCCATGATGAAGCTCCCGGCAGACATCGGTCTGAAGGTCGCAAATGAACTCAAGCCGGTTTCAATCGAAATCATGGAGTATCGGGCTGAAATGCAAAAGGCAGAGTACGATGCTCTGATCAAAGCCGAGTTCAGTCCTGAGCAGGCATTCGCCATTATTCTAGCCAAGATTCAGCCGGCAACGAGTCCGCTGAGTTCTTTCGCTACCATTGCCGCCGCCGTTTCGAAATCTGGTGGCTTGTCCAATCTGCCGTCAGTTAACCTCTCGCTGGGCGAATAATCCAGTCGAAGTGTTTGTTCAAACATAACTTATCCACACCCCTCCGGGGGTGTTTTTATTTAAAAAAACGACTCGAGTGAGCCGTTTTTTTTAAATCATCTTAGTGGATGATGTTGGCCAGATGAAGTAGCCAAAGAGTGATTCCGATCGGAATAATGAATAGCGCCCAGGCAATAGTTAGTCCGACTGGTGAGCCCCATTCATCCCAATGCGATCTTCGCCACAATGGATACTTGTCGTTTCTTGCGCTTTCCAATAAATTCTCTTCAATAGCTTGAGAGAATTTTTGTTTTTCTTCTTTGTCCATTTTGACTCCAAAATTAGTTGATGTTGCTATCCAGTTCGACTACATGGATAGTTTGGGGCCCTTGATTTTTAATTAATTGGACTCCTTTTGTTGCATCCCAAGGGTAGGGCAGGAGTATGTAGTCCAATAGCTAGATAATATCAGATTATTATTGACTTATCCACACCCTTTTGAAGTTGTTTACATTCTAACCTGTTATTTTGGTGGGGAAATGGTACTTGACAGGAAAATACAGGTGGCATAAGATGAAAGAGAAGTGTTGATAGGTGGATAAATGTGGGGAAATTAACAATGTTTATTGGAGAGTACGAACACGCAATTGATGAAAAGGGGAGAATGGCCGTCCCATCTAAAATGCGGCGTGATATTGGTAGTGGCGCTGTCGTAACTCGCGGTATTGATAATTGTCTCTGGCTCTTTCCAAAAAAAGAATGGACGACACTCGCCGAGAAACTTTCTAATTTACCTTTATCCGATGCCAACTCGCGAGCGTTTTCTCGTCTGATGCTGGCCGGGGCCATGGAAGTAGAATTTGATAGTCAAGGCAGAATCTTACTTCCTGGTTATTTAAAGGCTTATGCCGGTTTGAAAAAATATGCCGTAGTTGCAGGACTTTTTAACCGTTTGGAAATTTGGGATCAATCGACCTGGAGAGAATACAAAGCCAAAACAGAAAAGTCGACCGATCAGATTGCCAAACATATGTCTGAGCTAGGCATTTGAAACTTGTTTGACTAGCAGCCAGTAAAAACAAAAATTACGGCTGCATCATATATTCGTCCTACTCGTCACAATATGTGCCGGGCGGGGCAAAACAAAATTGGGATTTATCTAAGGAGGGGCACTGGCTGCTAGTCCCAAATAACTAATGAAAGTACGCAACAAAAGAGTACTTTTCGCGGAATTTCTGACAAATATGAAACACATTCCAGTCTTAAAAGAAGAAGTTATTAAAACCCTTGCCCCTCAATCAAATGAACACTTTATCGATTTAACATTAGGTCACGGTGGACACGCGAGCGAGATCCTTAAAAAAACAGCGCCTAACGGCAAATTACTAGCTGTGGAACAGGACTTTCGGGCAATTGCCGAAGCAAATGAAAATTTGGCTTCTTTTGGCAATCGATTTGAAATAGTCCAAGATAACTTTAACGAAATTGGCTTAATTATTAGAAAATGGCCGGAAAAGAATGAAGTCTCGGGTATACTGATTGATCTTGGGCCGAACACCGATCAGTTGAAATCTGAAGAACTGGGTTTAAGTTTCAGAGGTAGTGCACCTTTAGATATGAGACTCGATGCTAAAATTCAAACTACAGCCTCTGATATTTTAAACAAATTTCCTGAAAGAGAAATAGTTCAAATATTATTCGATGGCGAAGAAAGATTCGCAAAGCAAATTGCCAGAAAAATTGTAGACGTTCGAAACAAAGAATCAATTGAAACAACAGATCAGTTAGTCGAAATTATTCGCCAATCAACGCCGCCATCTTATCGATTTAAGCAAAAAACTCATTTTGCTACTGGCACTTTCCGTGCGTTGCGGATGGCCGTCAATAAAGAATTGGAAAATTTAAAAAGCGTTTTGCCGCAAGCGGTTTCAATATTATCTCCTGGTGGAAGATTGGTAGTTATTACCTTTCATTCATTGGAAGATAGGATTGTAAAAAATTTCTTACGCGAACGACCGGATTTAGAGGTTTTAACCCCTAAGCCAATTATCGCTACTGAAGAAGAAATTCAGATCAATCCGTCGGCTCGCTCAGCAAAAGTTCGAGCGGCCATAAAAATATAGTCAAGCCAAAGCTCGACACGGAATTTTCCGACGAAATATAGTCAAGTTGAAGCTCGACAAGGAATTTCTGTAAAATATAGTCAAGCTTGAAGCTTGCCGCGGAATTTTCTGGCGAAAATATAATCTATTTATCTTTAGGAGGGTAAATGTTAATGACTCAAACCAATAGCTGGGAACCAGGATATCGCAAACGTACTATTAAAAAAGAAATTAAAATCGGTCCTTTATCTTTGAAATTTATTTCAATTGCTTTAATTGCTGTTGGCGCTCTTTTCTATTTAGCGCAAAGCACTCAGGGCGCAGCACAAAAATACCAAATCATGCAACTTTCATCTCAAGCATCTCAATTGGAAGCTCAAGGCAAAGATTTGGAAGTAGAAGCAGTTAGATTAAAGTCTTTGAATGAAATTAAAAATAGTTCTGGCAGCTTAGGACTAGTCGCTGATTCAAGTAATTAAATACACTATGCCTACAAATTCCTACGGGACAAAAGAATTTCATAAAAGAATTCAAATTGTTGGGGCGATTTTCGTGTTGATTGCTTTTTCCCTGGGTTATAGACTTTTTCAAAAACAGATAGTACAACATAGTGCATATGCAGCCCAAGCTGAAAATCAATATATGGTTAAGCATGATACGCCAGCTCTTCGTGGTAATATCTATTTCTCCGATATGTTTCCAGCTGCCACTAACTCACGAATGTATCAAGTACTTGCAGTACCCCGTCAAATAAAAGATAAAGATACAGCTGCAAAAAAAATTGCTCCTCTCTTGGGAATGGATGAGAAAGAACTATTTAAAACTATAAATAATGATAAGTACTATGTGCCGCCAATCAAAAAGAAAATTTCCGAAGAAGAAGGGCAGAAAGTTGCCGATTTAAAAATAAGCGGTGTTACGGTTATGCCTCAAAGTATTCGATTGTATCCAGAAGGCGAGTTAGCAAGTCAGGTTTTGGGTTTCGTTGATGCTCAAGGGGACGGCCATTATGGCGTTGAAGGATATTTTAACAATGAGCTTAAAGGCGTCGGTGGAGAGACATATGGCGAACAAGATACGAAAGGTAATGTTATTGGCATCAATTCAACACTTGACGCTCGAAATGGCACGAACTATGTCTTAACCATCAATCATGATATTCAATATGAAGTCGAGCAGGTATTGAAGGAATCTGTGGAAAAATATAAAGCTGATTCTGGTTCTATCGCTATTTCTGATCCGAAAACTGGCGCAATTCTTGCTATGGCAAATTATCCTACCTATGACTCTAATAACGCTAGTAAAGTTACTGATCAATCTTTGTTCAATAATGCGGCGATTAACAATGCTTGGGAGCCTGGTTCGGTTTTCAAACCCTTTGCAATGGCCGCAGCAATAAATGAAAACAAGATTCAGCCAGATACGACAGAAGTTTTTGGCAGTGAAGTAGCAGTGAACGGTTACAAGATCCATACCTCAACAAACAAAGCTTATGGTAAAGAAACCATGACTCAAGTTCTGGAAAATTCCGACAATGTTGCAATGGTGTGGATTTCCGAACTCTTGGGAAAAGATTCTATCTATAAATATTTTAAAAGTTTTGGATTTGGCCGAAAGACAGGTATTGAATTGGATACTGAAAGCCCTGGGGATTTGAGTGATTCCAAAAAATGGTCTGATGTCCAAAGGGCTACTGTGACATTTGGTCAAGGTTTAACATCCACGCCTTTGCAGATTTTAAGTGCAACAGCCTCTTTGGCGAATAAAGGCAAATTGATGCAGCCATACATTGTTTCAAAATCGATCGACTATTCCAATAAAGAAGATATCCGCAAGCCAAAAGAAATTGCCGAAGTTTTAAGTGAAGAAACAGCAAACAAAACTGTCGATATGATGATCTCTGTCGTAGTTAATGGTCACGGGAAAAGAGCAGCAGTTCAGGGTTATGAAGTTGCCGGTAAGACGGGGACAGCCCAAGTGCCAAAACCAGGGGGCGGCTACTATGATGATCGACACATCGGATCTTTTGTCGGTTTTGCTCCGGCCCATGATCCAAAATTTGCCATGGTCGTTCGATTAGATAATCCAAAAAATGTTGATTGGGCAGAAAGTTCGGCTGCACCAACCTTCGGTGAAATTGCCAGATGGTTATTAGACTACTATAATATTCCAAAGACTCAATAATAGATTGACTTTTCGTTCTCTTTAGCCTATAATATCACTGATATTGTTTTTTGGAGGCGTCTTGATGGTTAAAGGTAAAAGGTTAAGAACGCTGGAGTTAATGGTTGATAATAAGCTGGCTGATATGCCTATTGGAGAAGTCTTCAGTGCAGCCGATCTTGTCAGACAGATGCCTGAGGATCTTCATGATCGTTACAGAACTAGCAAAGATACTCTAACCAAAATGATCGACGATTATCTTATGATTGTTTGTGCCGACGAGCAAACCAGTGCTTCCATCGGAGCAATTAACATAGATAATTATCGAAAGAAAAATCCGTATTTTTCGAAACAACTTGCTATGAAACAGGCAGTGTAAAGCTGCCTTTTTAAATACAAAAAAATTTTCGTTGACCATGGCGAAGCAAGCGATTATACTAATATCAGCAATGCAAAAACTTATTTTTTCTTATCTTAAATTTTGGGCTACAGGCTACCTTAAACGCACCAAGCCGGAGATAGTCGCAATTACAGGTTCTGTGGGAAAAACTTCTGCCAAAGAAGCTATTTTTGAAGTTTTGAAAGTAAGATTCGGCGACGATGTTCGAAAATCTACCGGTAATTTAAATACCGAGACTGGTGTTCCATTGGCTGTCCTAGGTTTTGATAAATCGCCGAATAATGCACTTGGCTGGTTAGGCGTTTTGATATTGGTTCCTTTCAGACGCTTTACTCAGAAGACGGTTAAGATTTTGGTTTTAGAATTGGCTGCCGACAAACCCGGCGATATCAAATATTTAACCTCATTTGTTAAGCCGAAAGTTGCCGTCTTAACGGCGATCGGTCCATCACATTTGGTAAAATTTGGCACAATGGAAAAAATTATTGAAGAAAAAACTTCGATTTTTAAAGCTCTAGATGAAAATGGTATTGCAGTGATAAACGCTGACACTGAAACATGCCAATTGATTTATCAAAAAGAAGCACATAAAAAGAAAAGCTATTCGGTAAAAGTTCCAGCGGATCTTATGGCTGAAAAAATAGAAACTAAAATAGAAGATTTTGACGGTCAGACATCATTTGAAATCAAATATAATGGTCTAAAAGTACCTGTGACCCAGAAAACTCTGGGAAATATTGCTAATGTTTCGGCTGCGTTGGCGGCAGCAGCGGTTGGCTTAATTTATGAAATGAACATCGATGATATTGTTCATGGACTATCGATGAATAGAAATGAAAAACACCGTATGCAGGTCCTGAAGGGAAAAATTAATACAACTATCATTGATGATTCGTATAATGCTAATCCACAGAGCATGAAAGCGGCATTATCAACCTTAAAAAGCCTACCGTCATCTGGCCGCAAAATTGTTGTTTTAGGCGAAATGAAAGAAATCGGGCACATTAGCGATGAAGAACATGCTGAAATTGGCATATTAGCCAAAGAAACAGCTGATTTGGTGATTGCGGTAGGGGAAGCAGCAAAGAGGTATAATGCTCAAGAATATTTTATTTCAAAGGAAGACGCAGTAGAATTTTTGTTGAAAAATATCAATCCAAGTGATTTGATTTTAATCAAAGCCTCAAGAGGAATAAAATTGGACGAGATTGTTGAAAAACTAAAAGCTTAAACTCAAAAAAGGAATTAATGGGGATCGAAGAAGTAAAAGAAGACCAAGAAGCTTTGTTGCCTAATAATCCTGAAATTGTAAACGAAGTTGAAGTTCGGGAAAATTTAGATTCAAATGAAGAACAGATTGAAAAGCAGAAGCTTCGAGACGCAATCAAATTTTTGACTGAAGTTAGATATGGACAAAATCGCCTTTTGAGTTGGCTAAGTAGTACTGATATGGAAGAAATACCATTGGATGGTTTTACCTCAACTGACTTAATCGAACAAGAACTTAAGAGGTTAGAAGAGGATTCAGGGAAAAAGAAAGCTGTAATGGCCCAAATGTCCGAAGAAGTAGGCAGCCAGGTTAATGAATATCTAAATAGTTCCGATCTTAATTTAGAACAGTTAAATAAAATTTTGCTTTCCATAAAATTGCTACAAGAAAGATACAATGACTCTTATGTAAAACTCGAATCAATTCGTCAAGCAGTAGGCGATCTAACAACAAAATTCCGGAAAGTTCAACTTGCCGAAAGTGGCTATGAAAGTATAGAAGATCTTCATGTGGCTGAAAGTAGAAAAAGCAATGAAATTTTTGATACGCGACACGAGCTCAATGTTAAGACCGGAAATTTATTTTTTTTGATTGGCGATTTACTTAAGCCAGTCATTGGAAAAAAACGAGAAATTCCTGTTTTAAGAGATAAAATCCAGTCTCTAATGAATGATTCACAGCAAATTTCCGACCTAAATACCGCTCGTCAGCCATTCGCATATGTGCCAAATATGGATTCGGAGCGGCGCCTTATTGGAGACAATTTTAGTCGATTATCCAGATCTGTTTATGAAAAATTGGTTTCAGAAATTGAAGAAAAATTGATTGAAATCGAAACAGATGCGCCCGTAGATGTCCAACTATCCAAAGAGGAGATGGATCAATTAGACGTTGCTTTCGCCGAAAGGCTTGTTGCAGACTCCGACGAAGTGGATGAAGAGCTGAAAAATGAGGTTGTTGCTATCTTATCTCAAGCTTATGCAACAGACTTTAGGCCTTCTTATTATTATTCCAAAGATATGCCAAGAGAAGAAAGTACTGCAATGGCCAGCCGAGCCGAAGAGATGAAAAATAAAGTTAGCGAATTAGAACGCAGACTTAGGGCACATCACGTAGACCAGTGTTATGATATCGCGGATAAAATACATACTGTAGGGAGACCAGAAAAGGCGGCAGATGAAGAATTCAAAAAATTTTCTATGTTGGTTGCGAATTTCGATCGTCTCTTGGAATTTTCAGAGGTTTTTGAGACATATGAAATAGACTTAGAGCAAGCCGAAGAAGTGGCTTTTGAAGTCTTGGGATACGATCACTACAAGGAGATGCAAGATCGGATTAAAAAACTGAGAAGTTTTATTGGCTCTGAAGAGACTGGGAAGTTTATTAATAACTTGGAAGGTGAAATCGACACTGAAAAATGGGCGATATTTGCAAATGAGCCAATGATTATTGAGCACTTTGGACAGGATCAGCTAGATAGTGTAGAAAAATTTTTAGCGGAGAGATCTTTGAAACGGTTCCTTGACCTACAAGATCAAAATGAAGATAGTCGACTAAAACCAGGTAGAAATCTTTTTGCTTTTCACGAGCCCAAAATCGTGCCTTACACCATTTTAAATGCTTACAATTTTAACTACCAAGGGATTCATCCCTTTTTAGGCCGAAGTAGTAAGGGTGACAGCGGGGAAAATAATGATCTCGTTCGTTATGTTTTATCATTTTCTGATAGTGATTTAGAAAAGCTATCGGAAGAAAATATCCCAGGTTTAATGGAGTTATTTAAGATAATTAAAACTCGACCAAATGATTTTAGAAACTGGACAAGCGCTAACTCTGAAAATGAAACTGGCGATGGAGCCGCTTTAGTTCAGGAAAAACTTGATCAAATATTGGTCCACATGCTTAAAAGTGTAAATGCACAAGAGCTACCATTTTACATGTCGGTGATTGGACGAATGGAAAATGTGCCAGATGAAGCTTATGAAGTTATCAGAACAATGGATTTTGACCCAGAGATCGCTGATATGCTTACAGCAAGAATAGGAAAATGTGAAACGAAGGCAATGGACATGCTTACAGGCTATCTTATAGACGATCGCGAAAATCACGAACTCATCTTAGATAAAATCGCACATGCGTCAACAGACCTTCGAACCGCAGTAATAGAAGATCTTTCCGGTGAAGAACGGTTAAAATTTGATGATTCTTTACAGAAAATGCTGGAAGAAGCCATAAACTATAACGATGAATTGAATCCAAAACAGTTGAATCATTTGTTAATGGGCTTTAATGCTTTGGGCAGCGATAGTCGAGTGTGTCGCGAATATTTACAATCTAAGGAATTTCGAACGAGACTTTCCGAAGTTAAATCTTCAAATCCTGTCATTGTTCGGTTACTTTTTAAAAGATTTGTGGAATTTGATGATATAAATTGCCGCGACTTACTTACTGAATTGGCAAATGATCCGACCAATAGTGAGACTGAGCGCAAAAGAATCAGTAAATTCATGAATGATCAACTAAAAACGCCTCAAATTATTAGAGAATATTCTTCTGGAAAAAATGATCTTTACAAAAAATCAGTTGATGAAGTTATTCAATGGTTACAAAAGGGTGGCAATGTGTCTCGCCAGGCCGCTGAAATTTTTGAAAATTACGCTTCAGAATTTGCTAAGGGCGATCTTAGTCCGGAAGGTTTATCACAACTACAAAATGAGATTCTGCCATTGATGCTTTCTTCAGATGATCCAGAAATCGGGCATTATGCCCTCCAAATTGCCGGCTATTTGGATATTAACCTGGAAGATAAGGCTGAAAGAATTACCAATATTTATTCAAAAAAGTCATCAAATGGAACATGGTCGCACAATCGAAGTTTAGCCTCGATTGCCGATGAAAGCGTTATTTACAGCGGACAACAAGTTTGTCAAATTGTCGGGAGTATTGATGCCAACGATTTACTGGACGGTGTTCAACGATATTTAGTCTATAAATTTCTTGACCAAGGATTTCGATTGGAAGACGATGGAGCCAAGTTGTCTGTTTTGATGGAAGTTTTTTTGGCTGGCAAACATTGGCAATCAAAAATACAGTTATATGATCAACCGCTGAACGAACAATCCTGGCGAGAATATCTGGGTGCATATTTACAAATTGAGGAGACAGAAAAATTTGATCCAGCAACCCTTGAAAGAGTCACTGAAATGTTCAGTCATGAAGAAAATAAAGCGTTTATTTTGGAAAAATTTCAAAAATTATACGCAACAACTTTGTCGGAACTTTCCGAAGGCCGGGTACCGTTTTCGGCAAATCTTCTCTCTGAATTAATCAAATCAAATGGTGGTGCTGGGCCGCTTAAATATGTAGAGGCGATGAGCAACCTGATCTATCAATTAAAAAATACTTGGAGGAAGGAATCTACGGCTGACCGAAGTCGGTCGGAGATATTACAACTTTTGCAAAATCAGGAAGAGCGGTTTGTTAAAGAAAAGTGGCTTGAGGATGAAAAGGCAGCTTTTTACAACATTTCAGCCGATATTGTTCAAGCTTCACCTGCACTTTATAGTAATTTCGGGGAAGTTATTGCTCAACTTTCACCGAAAGAAATGAAGGAATTTAATTCAGAGCTTCTTCCTTTTTATCAAGCTCAGTTAGTCGTAATTCAAAAAGAAAACTCATTTGGTCAAATAGAATACAATGCCAGAGAATTGGTTCAAATCCGTCATACGTTGGAAAATATTTTAGCCTCAAGATCTCAAGGGTTACCTAGTACCGAAGTCTTTCAAGCACAAAAGAATGAAATTATTGAAAATATGAAATCGAATTTCAAACAAAGATTCGGCTTGTTGAAAATTCCCGACCAGATGGATCGTGAGAAAATTCGTTCCATGCAAGATATTATTCGTTATATGGGTAATCTTAATGATCGAGACACAGGCAAAGAGAGATTACTCAGTTTCTTTTTGGGACTCATGATTAACGACCAATGGAAGACTTTTAGAGAAAATGGAGAAATTGATCCGTCGGAGTATTTTGAGGGTGATAACTTAACAGAAATTCAAAATTATTTATCAGATCGCAAATCGAGCAATCCTATTACCGCTGAAAACTTAGGCATTGGCGAAGAGAGATTGTCTGAGTTTCAAGAAATTTTACAAGATGAAACGATTAGTCAAATGATTGGAAATGTCGAAACGATTGACGTTAAATTGGGAAATATTACTCGAGCTATTGAGGACCTGAAGGATGAAGATGCCTATCCAGAAGAAAAGGATAAACAAACTTTAAGGCTCTATCAAACTTACGATAAAATGGTTGGGTCTACTTTAGCAAAGACTTTTCAAGAATTAACCGGTAAGAATCCGGAATTCAGTTCTGAAGAAAGACAAGTGCAACAGGAATTAAAGAATATTTTCAGCATAACCGATTGGACTCCAGAGCAAGTGAAGCAAATTCAGGATCAAACCAGATCTATAAATCTGATAGTTCGTAGTATTAAGAATATCGAACGAATGGGTATTAACGAATCAATCGCCGAGCTCCAAAGAAGATTGCAGCCATCTGAAGAAGTTGTTTCGATATTTAGGAAGCTCGGAGAAGAATTTACTGTCCATTCCGGTGCATTGGCCTTATCTCAAGATTTGAGCTATTTAGAAAATATTATTGTTAAAAGCGATGATAAGCTTGATCAATCAGATCATATGGTTTTACAAAATTATCTCAATTCAATACGCGATCAAATGGCTACTATGGATCAATCGCTTTCGCAAATCCAAAACCAGTTAGGTCAGATTCGTCAAAGTATTGGCTCGAGCCACAACGAAATATTATCACAGCGATTAGATGAAATTGATCATCTGATCAGTAGTAAACAAAATTCGATTGAAATTATCAGTCGGGCAACTAACAATATGAATTTAATTGTTGAAAATATGCGTCAGTGTCTGGGCTGTATGTCTAAAGAGTGCAATAACGATACTAATCTCACTTTTGGTGATTCTGGTAAATTTTACTTGATGAGTCAGAGTGAAAGACAAGAAGGAAGTATTGCCGATGAAATTGTTTTGCTGGCTCCAATTACCTTAGACGACGGCACGAAACAAATGACTTTCATGATGGATGGTTTGTACGGATTGAAATCCTCAGACGTATTGTTTGGCCATATAAATTGTTTGATGAAAAAAGTTAGACAAATTAAAGAAAAATTTCCTGAGGCGAAAATTTCGATTTTTGTCACAGATTCTGCAATCGGGAGCGCTGGTATGGCAGCGGACGTGCTGGCAGAAAAACTTTCAGATATGGAGCAAAAACCAAACATTAGCATGGTGGAAAAAGCTACGGTGGACATCGTTCGCTCAGCCAGCGGTGACCATTATATTGAAGTCGGAGGCGGAAGCGGAGCACGCGGAGTAGGCCCAAGAATATTGGATGGAATTCTGGTCAACTAGTACAAATCGTTCATATTTTTTGCTATACTAGAAAAGAAATGGACAAGACTACTTGTCGCGGAAATTTTTTACAAAATTATTGAGCTTCGCTCACGGAAATTTTTACAAATTATGGAACAAATTCAACTCTACATTCCGGACATTGCAAAAGTGTTTTGGCTCACAGCCATTTCTTTTGTAATCGCCCTTATTTGGACACCTCTATTTACGGATTTCTTATACAAAAACAAACTAGGAAAAAGAATTAGAGATACGGCGTTAGATGAAAAGAAAGCGCCGATTTTTTATAAACTTCACAAAGGCAAAGAAAACACGCCGACAATGGGTGGTTTGCTTGTTTGGGTTACTACAGCAGTTATTACTTTACTTTTTAACTTAACCAGAGCTGGTACTTGGCTACCGCTATTTGCCCTTGTCGCTTCCGGTATTATTGGTGCCATCGATGATCTAGCCAATATAAAAGGCATTGGGCCTAATCGTGGCGGATTAGCTTTTAAATACAAGTTCTTTTTATATTTGATCATTGCTGTAGCTGGCGCTTGGTGGTTTTACTTTAAGCTTGGTTGGGATATTTTTCATGTGCCAGGCTTAGGCGACGTTTTCTTGGGCTTATGGTATATTCCGTTATTTATTTTTGTTATATTGTTTATGGCTTTTTCAGTTAACGAAACAGATGGCCTAGATGGCTTAGCGGGAGGAACACTGGCTATTTCTTATGGAGCATATGGTTTTATCGCCCTGGCGGAGGGTAAGATCGCTCTGGCGGCGTTCTGCGGCACAATTATGGGTGCTCTGTTGGCTTTTTTGTGGTTTAATGTTCATCCAGCACGCTTTTTCATGGGTGATACCGGATCTATGGCTCTCGGTGCTACTTTAGGTATAATCGCATTTTTGACTAATCAAGTCGCCGTTCTGCCGATTATCGGCTTTGTTTTTGTTTTAGAAGCGGCGAGCGTTGGCATTCAACTTTTTTCGAAGAAATTTTTTAAGCGGAAAGTCTTTTTGTCATCGCCAATACATCATCATTTCGAAGCCCTCGGTTGGCCCGAAAGTAAAGTTACTATGCGTTTTTGGATCATCTCCGCCGCCATGGCAGTTATTGGAATGATGATTGCTTTAATTGGCCGAGGTCTGTAGCCAATTAAAGCAATCAGGAACAGCTGATGACACTAGGCCGAGGCCTGTAAAGCAATCTGATAAGTTGCTGGCCTTGATCGGTCGGGGGATCTAGGGCAGCAGGCATCTTGATTGCAGAGACCGAAGGCCTCTCATGAGCCTCGCCATTAAAGCAATCAGGAAGAGGTGATTTCCTCTTATAGGTAGGAGATTAGGAACATTAGATGGCCGAAAAGCCATTTTTTTGATACAATAAATATATAAAGAAGACTCCCTTACTAAGAATTAATAGTTTGCAAAAATAAAAATAATAGGTTAGCTTGCTAATCTGTAAGAGTTTACAGGAACAAAAATAAAAATATAGGTAAGCTTTTGCTTACCGCGGAAATTTTACAAAATTATGGAAGAACGTTTTTACAAATTTTCGAGCTTTTCTTGTTTTCCAGAAATCGTTCAGGGAATATCTAATCGTTCCTATGGAGAAATGAAATTTGGATCGGCTCAAGACGCTGAGGTGATTAAAAACAGGAAGCAATTTGCCAAGGATCTTGGGATAGAGCTTAACCAAGTGATTTTTCCTCATCAAGTGCATGGAAATAGAATAACGGCGGTAGGCAAAGCCGAGGGTGGTAAGGGGGCTCTTGAAACTTCGGGATCGTTAATTGAAGCAGACGGGTTAATCACGGCGGAAAAAGGAATATATCTTGGCATCACAACTGCTGATTGTTTGCCAATTTTAATATATGATCCCGCCAACAGAGTTGTGGCGGCGATCCATGCAGGGTGGCGGGGAATTATTGATCAAATAGTTCCCAGGGCTATCGAAAAGTTCAAAGAATTTGGCTCTGATCCCGAAAATCTGATTGTGGGAGTTGGTCCTGGTATTTGCCAAAAGCATTTTGTGGTTAAAAATGAAGTTTTAAAAATATTTTTAGATCGCTACCCTTCAGTAACCTTTGTCCGTAACAAAGACGGTTATGTAGATCTAAAAAAAGCTCTTTTCGATGATTTAAAAAAAGCCGGAGTTTCTAAAGATAATATTGAGATCGCTGATTTTTGCACGGTTTGCGATAACGGCATTTATGGCAGTTTCCGCAAAGAAGGTGAAAAAGGGCCTAAGATGATAGCTGTAATTGGATTAAAGTAGAAAAAGATAATTAATGAATTTCAAAGGCAAAAAAATAGGAATATTGGGTTTAGGCGGCGAAAACGTCGCAATGGTGAAATTCCTTGCTTCATATGGTGGGGAGATTACTATTTGCGATAGGGCAGAAGGGGAAGAGGCTATCTCTTCTTACACTAAACAGCTTTCCGGTGTTAACTACCAGCTTAGACTAGGTCCAGCTTATTTAGATAATTTAAAAGATTTTGACATAGTTTTTCGTACTCCCGGTCTCCCCTATTTAAATGAGAAAATTCAAGAAGCAAAGGAAAGTGGAGTGGAAATTTCTTCGCAGACGAAGTTATTTTTCGACCTCTGCCCGTCACCTATTATCGGTGTGACCGGTACCAAAGGCAAGGGTACGACAACATCTTTAATCGGCGAGATATTAAATAAATCGGTGAACGCGCAGGGCTCTTCAACTTTTATAAACCGCGTTTATGTAGCAGGCAATATCGGTAGGGCACCAATAGAATTTGTGCAAGAATTAACAAAGGATGATGTTGTTGTGTTAGAGCTCTCGAGTTTTCAATTGCAAGATTTACATAAATCGCCTCATATAGGAGTGGTGCTAGATATTAAAAGTGACCATCTAGATGTTCATAAAGATCACGATGAATATGTTTTAGCAAAAACGGCAATTGTTAAATATCAAACTAAAAACGATTTCGCCGTTGTTAATGCTGACTATTCTGTAAGCACAGATTTTGCTTTAAAAACACCTGCTGAAGTTTTTTGGTTTTCTAGAAAAAGGTCAGTTGATCAGGGAATTTTTGTTGAAAATGAGAATTTGCTATTACGGATCGAGGGTAAAAACCATCTTATCGCTAATAAAAAAGAAATTACATTACGGGGTGATCATAATCTAGAAAATATTGCCGCTGCTTCTATCGCCGCTTATTTATCCGGTGTGGGTATAGATACTATCAGATCCGTAGTGAAAAAATTCAAAGGTTTGGAACATCGTCTTGAATTTGTCGCGCAAATTGGCGGTGTAAAATATTATAATGATTCTTTTTCAACCACGCCTGATACTGCCATTGCCGCCATTAATGCTTTTTCAGAGCCAGTGATCTTGATTGCAGGGGGGTCAGAAAAGAATGCCGATTATTCTGAGCTCGGTGAAGAAATTTCAAAAAATGTAAAAACTGTTATTTTAATTGGCCAAACAGGACCAAGAATAAAAAAAGAAATTAAAAATACGAGTTTAAAAATAATCGATGATTTATCCAATCTGCGTGAAGTTATGCAAGCTGTTAAAAAAGAAGCAAAAAAAGGCGATATTGTTTTGCTTTCGCCCGCCTCAGCCAGTTTTGATTGGTTTGTAAATTATAAGGATCGTGGATTACAATTTAAGAAACTTGTGTTGAAGGAAACGTCATGAACAGAAAAATTTTATTTTTCTTTATCCATCGATCCGCGGAAATTACTACCGTAATTATAAGACGCGGCCACCAGTATAAGAAGCTGGTTTTAAAGGAAACGCTATGAGAGTTTTACCGGGAAGAGTACAAAAACCGGATTACGTCTTTTTAATTGTTGTCTTCTTGTTAACGTTTTTCGGGTTAGTGATGATCGCTTCCAGCTCTATGGTAGTGTCTTTGGAAAAATACCATTCAAGCTATGCCTATGTAATTAGGCAAATCGGCTCCTTAGCGATTGGTTTGTTTTTAATGTACATTGGGGCGAAAATTGATTATCGAATTTGGAAAAAAAATGCAGCTTGGCTATTTATAGTTGCATTAATTTTGCTTATTCTGGTTTATGTGCCTGGTATTGGAATCAAAATTAACGGCGCAAGAAGATGGATCGGTTTTGGTACTCATATGTTTCAACCGACTGAAATTATTAAAGTAAGCTTTATTATTTATTTGGCAGCATGGTTAGACAAAAAAGGCGAAAGCATTAAAAACTTATTTACAGGTTTTTTGCCTTTTGCAGTTCTAATCGCTCTTGTAGGTTTTTTAATTATTAAGCAGCCGGATCTTGGTACTCTTTCTGTAATCGTAATCAGTTCAGCAGTGATGTATTTTGTAAGCGGTGCAAGCCTTTCACACATTGGTTTAGGCGCTGGTAGTTTAGTTGTTCTGCTTGGTATATTAATCAAAGCAGCACCATATCGCATGCAGCGTTTACTGGTCTTTATGAATCCAACCGCTGACAGCCAAGGCGCTGCATATCATATTAATCAAGCTTTGATTGCTATTGGATCTGGTGGTATATGGGGGCTTGGTTTCGGTCAGTCAAAGCAAAAATACTTGTATCTACCAATGGCACATACAGACTCTATTTTTGCAATTATAGCTGAAGAGCTGGGCTTTATCCGTTCTGGTTTAATTTTAATTGTTTTTATTTTTCTTGGAGTCCGTGGTTTTAGAATCGCTAAAAACGCTCCGGACAATTTCGGTAAACTAGTGGCCGTCGGTATTACTACCTGGATATTAATTCAGGCATTTGTTAATATAGCCTCGATGCTTAACTTGATGCCAATGACTGGTGTTCCATTACCGTTTATAAGTTACGGTGGTTCATCACTAATGTTCTTGTTGGCCGCGGTTGGTATTATGATGAATATTTCTAAACAATCGCAAAAGGAATTAATTTGAAAAAAGTTATATTTACAGGTGGTGGAACAGCTGGCCATATTTATCCAATCATTGCTTTAATTGAAGCTTTAAGGAGTAATGCGCGTGTTGCTAGTCTTTATGTTGGTTCAAGAAATGGCCCTGAAAAAGATATATCGATAAAAAGGGAGATTAAATTTAAGGGTATCTTTACGGGTAAACGCAGAAATTATTTTTCTTTCAGTAATTTAATCGATATGTTCAAAATATTTTTTGGATTAATTCAAGCATATTTTTTATTAAAGTCATTTAAACCAGATCTAATTTTCTCGAAAGGCGGCTACGTCGCGTTTCCAATAATTTTCTGGGCAAAAAGATTTAATATTCCTTTAATTGTTCATGAGTCAGATTCTATTATGGGGAGTATAAACATCTATGCTTCAAGGTTTGCGAGAAAAATTTGCGTTGGCTTTCCAATTGAATACTATAAAGAGCAAACAATTCAAAAAATACCATTTAATAAATTAGTTTATACTGGCATTCCTTTAAGAAAAGAATTTCATAATTTAGCAACTGCTAAAAATGAAAAACCAACAATTTTAATTACTGGCGGAAGCCAGGGCGCGGCGAAACTTAATTCTCTAATTTTAGAAATCGTACCTGAACTTGTAAAAAAATATGAAATTTATCATCTTGTCGGTAAAAACGATTTCGAAGAAATAAAAGAGAAATTTCAAAATGAAAATTACAAGGTGATTGATTTTTCAGAAAACATGCCAGAATTGATGAATAAATCAGATTTGATAATTTCACGAGCTGGATCAACTATCGCGGAGATTTCATTTTTAGGTAAAGCCTCTATACTTATACCGCTTCCGACGGCTCACATGGATCATCAAACAAAGAATGCTCAAATTTACGCCGACAAAAATGCTGCCGTGATGCTTACCGAAAAAGGCTTGACTGCTTCGTCATTATTGAGTATTATTAATCATCTCATGGAGGATAATGGTTTTCGCGAATTAATTGGTCATCACGCAAAGGAATTTGCGGTTGAGGACTCGACATCTGAAATTATTGATTTATTATTTGAAAACCTAGAGGTCTAAATGCAAGCAAAAAATATTTACATGATTGGAATTAAAGGGGTGGGAATGACTGCTTTGGCTATTTATCTAAAGCAGATGGGTTGTGAAGTGACTGGTTCAGACACAGCCGAAGTTTTTGTGACCGACAATTTATTAAAGGAAAACAATATATTGTTCCATAGCCAATTCGATGAAAAGAATTTGCATACTTTAAAATACGATTTAATTATTATTTCCGCTGCCTACGATGATTCTAACGTAGAAGTAAGTGAAGCCTTCCGCCGGAAAATGAACACGAAGTACTATTCGGAAGTATTAGGGGAAATCACTTCAGGCAAAAAAACCATTGCAGTAGCCGGAGTGCATGGCAAAACTACGACTACCGCGATGTTGGCGCTCATGCTTGAAGAAGGAAAACTGGATCCGAGTTTTATCATTGGCTCGGGCGAGGTACCGAATTTTCATAGTAATGCCAGGAAAGGCGAAGGTGATTATTTTGTTTTAGAAGCTGACGAATACCGAAAAAGTCCTAAAGATAACACGCCTAAATTCTTAGATCTAAGCCCAGAAATTGCAATTATTTCCAGTATTGAGCTTGATCATCCTGATATCTTCCCAAGCATTGAGGATATTTATGCTGCGTTTTATAGTTTAGCCTGCCGTGTGCCTCGCAGGGGATCTATTGTGTTATGTCTAGATTATCCCAAAGCTAAAAAATTGATAAGATCAATCGTCGATAGAAATTTTGAAACTTATGGCTTTGACCCAAGTAGCAAATGGCGCATCGTTAATACCAAACAAGAAGACGATAAAAATGTTTTTTCCGTCGAATCCATGGGAACTGTTTATGGCCCGTTTAAAATGAAACTTCCAGGAAATCATAATATTTTGAATGCGGTAGCAGCATTAATAGTTGCCTTAAAAATTGGCGTGTCAGAACAAACAATAAAAGATGCGTTAGATAAATTTCAATCGGTCAAGCGGCGTTTTGAGATAATTGGCGAAGCCGGTAATATTGTGATTGTCGACGACTACGCTCACCACCCAACCGCCATAATTAGAACATTGGAAGCAGCAAAGCGGAAATATGCCGACAAAAAAGTTTGGTGTGTTTTTCAACCTCATACATTTTCTCGGACTGAAAAATTGCTAGAAGAATTTAGCGCTAGCTTTAAAGTTGCCGACCAAGTAATTATAATGGATATATTTGCCTCAAAGAGAGAAGAGCAGGGTAAGATAACTTCAGAAGATTTAGTTGAAAAAATTAAAAAAACTCAGTCAAAAGTGCGCTATATTAAAAGCGCTGATGAAGTAAATGATTTTCTAGTGAAGAATGTGAAGGGGCCTTCTGTTATACTTACAATTGGGGCAGGCAATATTTATGAATTAGGGAAAAAACTTTTATCATCTCTTAAAGAAAGGGAAGAAATTGAATAAAGCAAAGTTATTGGCAGAGATTTTAAAACCAGGTTTTCGCGAACACGAATTAATGCGAGATCATACTACGATACAAGTTGGTGGTGTTGCGGATTTTTATTACGAAGCTAATAGTATTGATGATATTGTAAATGCTGTTAAAGCTGCTAAAAAAATATGCTTACCTTACTTTATTTTAGGCGGGGGATCGAACGTCATTTTCTCTGATTATGGTTTTCCCGGCTTAGTCGTCAAGAATAATGCTAAAAATATATCTTTTATGAATGAAAAAAGCCAGGTGATTGTAGATGGCGGCGTACCAATGTCGAAACTTATTTTAGAAGCTACTTCGAACAATTTGTCTGGTCTAGAATTTTTATACGGAATTCCTGGCACGGTCGGTGGTGCGGTTTACGGTAATGCTGGGGCACATGGTCAAAGTATCGGCGATTTTGTTAAAAACGCTACCATCTTAATTCCTGGCGAAGAAAACGAAGAGCCTCAAATCATTCAGGTTGACAATAAATGGTTTGAATTTTCTTATAGATCCAGCAAGCTCAAAAAAATTCCAGGTTTAAAGAAACCGGTTGTTTTAACTTTAAAAATTCAATTAGCGCAAAATAGACAAGAAGAAATTATGCGGCGCCTTAATAGTGTCAAAAAAACAAGATGGGATACTCAGCCTGTTGGCATGAGTGCGGGTTGTATATTTAAAAATCCACTTCCCGAAACTCTTGTGAATGTTTCTGGTCGCGGAAGTAAAAATATGCCGGAATTTCCAAAGGAACGTACTGCTGGTTATATGCTTGATCATGCTGGCGCTAAAAAATTGAAAAATGGGAATGTAAGAGTTTCTAGTAAGCATGCTAATTTTATAGTTAATTCTGGTAATGCAAAAGCTCAAGAAGTAAGACAGCTTGCGGAACAAATGAGAGATGTAGTTCAGAAAAAATATAACGTTAATTTAAACGAAGAAGTTGAATATGTTGGTCAGTGGTAAATCCGACTCATAATTTAGTAAAGGAAGGGATGTTTTCTAAAAAAAAGCAAAAAGGTATTTTACGACAGCCAAAAATATATACGGCGCCCAGGGATTTAGAGAAAAAACCTATGCCGAAATTTTTAAAGCTGGGGATTTTTGTTTTTATAATCGTTCTTGTTCTTCTTTATATTATTTTGTTCTCACCCTTATTTAAGATAAAAAATTTTGATTTAATGGGTAATCCTTCTGATGAATCTATAGCGTATATCGAACAATACAAAAGCAAAAATATTTTCAGTGTAAGCGCAAAAGATATCGAGGAATATTTGCTGGAAAAAAATTCGCAATTTTCATCTGTTGAAGTAACCTTGGGCATACCAAGCACTCTAAGAATAAAATTTAATGAGAGACAACCTGTGCTAGTTTGGCAATCAAACGGGAAAAATTACTTAGTAGATGAAAGTGCAATAGCCTTTAAAGAAACGGATAATGCTTCGCCTGATTTAATATTAGTAACTGATAATAAAAACGTACCAGTCAGCCTGCCGTCTCGAATCGTAAATAGTAATTTTATTGATTTTCTTAAAAACGCAAAAATGAAGATTGGTAAATTAAATCTCGCGATTACCAAATTTGAAGTTAATGAAACTACTTTTCAGGTTGACGCTGCAACGGACAAAAATATTAAAATATTTTTTGATACGACCAAATCAATTACCGATCAAATTGATGCCGCACAAAAGGTTTATGAAGAAAAAAAGAATGAAATTACTCAATATATGGATGTGCGAGTTGAGGGCAAGGTCTATTATCAGTAGGCGATAACAAACTCGCCCCGCAGGGATACTCTGCGGTAAATAGCAGAGTTTATTACCAATGAAGAATAATTGCTTAAAAAATTGGATTGTAGAAAAAAAATACTCCGACGATTTGATTGAACAACTTCTTTTAAATAGAAAGATCAAAAGAGAAGATTTTGATAAATTTATTAATCCTGATTTCGCGGCTGGTTTACACGACCCCTTTTTATTGCCAGATATGGACAAAGCCGTTGAACGCATTATAAAAGCTACTGATCAAAAAGAAACAATAGGAATTTTTGGCGATTACGATGCGGATGGTGTCCCGTCTTCAGCGCTTTTGTGTTCAGTTTTGGAAGAAAAATTTAATTGTTCATGTCTTGTTTATATCCCTGTTCGTAAGGAAGGATATGGCCTAAATAAAAGGGGGATAGATTATTTTAAAGAAAATAAAGTCAGTTTAATTATAACCACTGATTTAGGCATCCGTGAATTAAAAAATGCTAAAGTCGTTAAAAAACTTGGTATCGATTTAATAATTACGGATCATCACGAACAAGGGCCAGAATTACCAGAAGCTTTAGCTGTTATCGACCCTAAAATTAAAACATCAAAGTATCCATTTAGAGAATTATCCGGCGGGGGAGTAGCCTTTAAGCTCCTCCAAGCATTAGGGCAGAAAACGGGAAAGTTGACGGAGTCGGATCTTAAATGGATGTTTGATTTGATTTGCATTACAACGATATGTGACGTGGTTCCCCTAGTCGATGAAAACAGAATTTTCGCAAAGTTTGGTTTAGTTGTTTTAAGAAAAACAAAAAATTTAGGGCTGCAGAAGCTTTATAATATTGCGGCGATCGACAAAGCAACTATCGATACCTATACAGTTGGTTTTCAAATTGGGCCAAGGCTTAACGCACCTGGTCGAATGGACAAGGCCAATGAAAGCTATAACTTGCTTCGAGAAAAAAATGAGAAAAAAGCGGAAGAATTAGCTAAAGAGTTAAACGATATAAACATTGCGCGTCAAGAAGAACTCGACCGTGTGATAAAAGAGGCACAATCAGCTATTGAAAAAGGTAATCTCAGTAAAAATAAAGTAATTTGTATTTCCAATAAGAATTGGCCAAGCGGTTTAGTGGGACTAGTTGCAGGCCGAATCACTGAAGAATTTTCCCGACCATGTTTTATTTTTGAGGAAGGCGAGGAATTTAGCAAAGGATCAGGACGTTCGATTGATGGTTTTGATCTGGTTTCGGCACTAGAGGAAACAAAAGATATTTTAGAAAATTATGGTGGCCACACAAAGGCGGCTGGTCTTACTATTGCCAATAGTCAAATTGATGCCTTTTATGATCGAATGATTGCAATGGCCGAAAATAGATTAAAGGAAAGTGATTTAATCCCAAGAATAAAAATCGATGCACTAATAAAGCCTGAGGAAATATCATTAGATATTTTTAAGAAAATTCAGCAATTAGAGCCATTTGGCCTTGGTAATCCTAGGCCTGTATTTACGATGGAAAATATAAAAGTTACTAATTTAAAAACAATCGGTCAGGAAAACAAACATTTGAAGTTTAAAGTCGATAATATTGATTGCATTGGTTTTGGTTTGGGTTATCTATTAAAAAGTCTTACCGATAAAAAGATTGATCTTGCTTTCTCAATCGATGAGAATGTCTGGAACGGTCGAACTAATTTGCAATTAAAAATAGTTGATATTAAATACTAATTTAGATTTAATTCTCAAAAAATATTGGGTCATTTTGTGATATACTTTAGCTATGTCAAACAAACAAACTTCCCAAATTATTTTCGTCTGTGATGATTGCGGTGACGAATTTGCCAAATGGCAAGGCAAGTGCCCGAACTGCGGTGCATGGAATACACTTAAAGAATTCAAAACCCAACGACAAAAAACAAAACCACTAGAAGATTTAGAAGTTGTAAAACTTTCGGAAGTTAAATCAGAAAATTTTCAGCGGATATCTACCTCTTTTATTGAGGTCGATCGCGTATTAGGCGGAGGTTTAGTGCCAGGCTCTTTGATTTTATTGGGTGGTGAACCTGGTATAGGAAAATCAACACTGCTTCTTCAGCTCGCAGAAAAAATGTCTGGCACTTTTTATGTTTCGGGTGAAGAATCTGCCGAACAAATTAAAATGCGCGCTGATCGATTAAAGCTCGGGTCTAAGGAAATAAATTTTATCGCAGAAACAGATGTTGACTCAATTATTTCAACTTTGTTAAAGCAGAAACCATCATTGGTTATTATAGATTCAGTGCAAACAATGTATTCTGAAAATTTTCCCTCGACGGCAGGGAGCATAGTCCAAGTTCGCGAAACAGCATTGCGTTTACAAAAATATGCTAAAGAAAACCATGTGCCAGTTGTTTTGGTCGGTCATGTCACGAAAGATGGGACTGTGGCAGGGCCAAAAACACTAGAGCATATGGTTGATGTTGTTTTATACCTCGAAGGCGAACGGTTCCATGATTTAAGAATTCTTAGAACAACTAAGAATCGATTTGGCGCTACAGATGAGATTGGTATTTTTGAAATTACCGGTCTTGGCCTAAAAGAAGTATCAAATCCTTCAAAAGTTTTTCTTGCAGAGGAGAGCGCGAACTTGCCAGGCTCTGTGATAACGGTTACCGTTGAAGGAACGCGTCCTTTGTTAGTAGAAATTCAAGCTCTGGTTTCGGAGAGTAGCTTTGGTTATCCAAAAAGAACCGCTTCTGGATTTGATCTAAACCGCTTACAATTAATCGTTGCAATTTTAGTGAATCGCGGTGGTTTGAATTTGAATTCCACTGATGTGTATTTAAATGTCGCTGGCGGTTTCCGCTTAAAAGAACCTGCAGCCGATTTGGCTGTCGCAATCGCAATTGCTTCGGCGTACAAAAATAAAAATGTTGAAAAGAATACTGTTTTCTTTGGCGAGCTTGGGCTAGGAGGGGAAGTAAGACCTGTGAATTTTGAAAGCAAAAGACTGAGCGAAGCAAAAAGATTAGGTTATAAGCAAACAATTCAAAACAAATTAATTTCCAAAGTATTAAAGGAAGCTTTTAATGTTTAATATTCCTCAAAGTCAGCAAGATTTATTATTTTTCATCATTATATTAATTTTCTCAATTGGTGTTTTATTTATTACCCGCAAATTACTACGAGTTTCTTTTCCATATTTCTTCCTCGGAATTTTGGGTTTAATTGTAGGGTTAGCTATCGGCTCGCTTGCTGCCCAGACGTTATCTAAATTACCAGGAGATTATGGAAGGTGGCTCCCAATCATTGTGAATGTTTTTATAACTGTTGCTGTTTTGGACTTATTTCTCGCTCAGGCAAAATCTGTAACTCTTTTTATCCATAAATTATTGAGCAAAATAGGCTGGGAAAAAGAAGATAAAAACTTACAAAAAGAAGAAATAATGTTAGACACTTCTATCTTAATTGACGGAAGGATAGAAGAGATCGCACGAGCTGGATTTATCTTAGCTGCGATGGTTGTTCCTCAATTTATTTTAAATGAACTTCAAGCAGTGGCTGACTCAGAGGACCCACTGAAGAGAGCAAAGGGTCGAAAAGGATTGGAAGTCCTAGATCACTTACAGCACGATCAAGAAGTAGATATCAGTATTATCGACGAAATGACGCATGGTAGGGATGCAGTTGATTCAAGGCTTATAAAAATTGCTAAAGCGCATGATGCAAAAATCTTGACTGTAGATTACAATTTAAACCGTGTTGCTAAAATACAAAATGTTAAAGTTTTAAATATAAATGAACTTTCCGAGGCGATAAAACCCATGTTAATACCAGGAGAAAACATTGTTGTTAAAGTCATCCAAGAGGGAAAAGAGTCAAATCAGGGGGTCGGATATCTTGCTGATGGCACAATGATTGTGGTTGAAGGTGGTGATAAGTTTATCGGCAAAGAAGTTGATACAGAAGTGGTGAGAATTTTCCAAACAGTAGCTGGAAAAATGATTTTTGTTCAACCAAAAAAACCGACAAAAGGTTACAGGACAATTCATAAATAAAAAATCTCTAAAGAATTAGCGCAGAGTGCTGAGTATTGTTTGTACTCTCATGTCCAGAACTATCAACTGATTTAAGCGTAAACCAGTATATTTGGCCTGAATCCAAATCATTTACTGTGGTTGATTGGCTTTGAGAAGGATTAGCGTCTACTGTTGCAACAACAATTCCGAGCTGACCCTGTGTTTCTGAGGCATATATTCTTACACTAGTTAGAGCAGAGCTACTTGCATTGGTCCAAGAAATTGTGGCGCTCTCAACACCGCCGGAGACAGAATTGAAGGTCGGACTATCTGGGACAGAAATGCTTTTTTTCACCGTAATATTTATTTTAGCGGATTCGCTTAAGTCTGTTGTAGTTGTGGCGGTGGCAGTAATATTGTGTTTACCGGAGCTCAAACCTGGCGAGCTAATACTGTAAGGCGCTTGTGCAACAGTGCCAATAAAAACGCCATCTATTGCAAAGTCAACTTTTTTTATACCTGCGGCCGAATTTGCTGAAACACTAATTGTGAACTTTCCATCGGTGGTGGCATTATTAATTGGACTAACAAATGATATGGTTGGCTTGCCAGAAAGGCCCATACAGCTTTTTTCCTCTGGCGCATAACTAATATTTATACCAAATCTTTCAGCCGCGGCTCGTACAGGCCCTTCCCAGTTGGAATTATTTGGTACTTCGCTGTGCAAATCAGTATAAGTTCTCTCTTCCGTAAATTGATTCGGGCAATCATCAGTGGCCCGTTTACCGGTAAATTTATCAATTTTAATAGTAACATGGATATCATCTTCCTTCTTTGGCGCTTGCCATGTGGAGAATATATCACTGATAGTCTCTGGCGAATTACTGGTTGGTAATTTGTTTGAAAGTTTATCCACTGTTATATTTTGAATGCCGTCAGGTTTTGTAAATGATTCATTGTCGCCTAAGACGGATTGCATGTATTGACGCCATATTGGAGCAGCAGCCATAGCACCGGCAGCACCGGCT
This sequence comes from Berkelbacteria bacterium GW2011_GWE1_39_12, assembly GCA_001029735.1. GTDB lineage: Bacteria > Patescibacteriota > UBA1384 > UBA12157 > UBA12157 > GWE1-39-12. The sequence continues at coordinate 98,045 of CP011213.1, read as the reverse complement.
GTCATAGGTTTATTGTCGTTATTTCCAACCCAAACGCCAGTAACAACTGATGGAGTGTAGCCGATAGTCCAAGCATCTTTATATAAAGAAGTCGTCCCGGTTTTAACGGCAACATCAGGTCTGTCTGGAATATACAAGGTTGAACGGGAGCCAAAAACCATTGATCTGGCATCGTTGTCAGATAATATTGAGGAAATTTCATAGGCGATCTGAGGGTCGAGTACTTCTTTTCCTTTGCCGTCTTTAAACTCATCGACAGTTTTTCCTTTTGCATCGACAACCTTCAAAATTGGAGTCATTGGAGCGTGTGTCCCATTATTCCCAAAAGTGCCGTAGGCCGAAGTTAGCTCACTAAGTTTTACTTCACCAGAACCTAGAACGAGAGACAATCCGTACTGATCGGCATTACCCTTTAGTGAAGTTATGCCCATTTCATGGGCGGTTTCCAATGATTTATCAATACCGGCCAAGTACAAGGTCTTAACGGCCGGAATGTTTAAAGAGTTAGAAAGCGCTGTCCTCATACTGACAGGGCCATGTGTGTTTCCGTCGTAGTTTTTAGGAGTGTATCCGCCGCCAAAATCGGTTGTTACATCCCAAAGTGTAAAGGCTGGGTTATATTTATCTTTGAAAGCTGTTGCATAGACAATTGGTTTGAACGACGAGCCTGGCTGTCTGAGTGAATCGGCAACGTTAACTTGACCATCGATGTCATCATTAAAGTAATCGGCAGACCCTACCATGGCTATGATTTGACCGGTTTTTGGGTCAATTGAAACTAATGCGGCATTAGATGCATTAATATTATTAAATCTTTTGCCGGCCGCATCCTGTACGGCTTTTTCTGCCAAAACCTGCTTATCCAAATCTAAAGTAGTTGTTACTTGAAGACCGCCCTCGTTGACCATTTGTTCCCCGTATTTTGTTACCAATTGGTCTTTCACATATTGAACAAAATGCGGAGCAACGATGTATTCTTTTGGTTGGGCGAATTTCATGTTTTTGGCTTCTTCTTTTGCTTTGCCTGCCTGGTCCTTGTCGATGTATTTCATTGAAACCATAGAATCTAAGACAAAATTAACTCTGTTTATTCTGGCGTCAGGATGGGTGCCATATGGTGAAAAATAGGTCGGTCGTTGTGGTAAAGCAGCCAAGGTTGCCGATTCAGCCAAAGTTAGGTCCTTCGCATCCTTGTTGAAATAGACCTTGGAAGCTGCTTGTACGCCGTAAGCATTGTTTCCATATGGAATTTCGTTAAGATACATAGTCAAAATTTGATCTTTGTTATACATCATTTCGATTTCGATTGATAGTATAAGCTCCTTGATTTTACGAGTATAAGATCTTTGAGGGTCCAGCAGGGCGTTTTTTACAAATTGTTGGGTAATAGTCGAGCCGCCCCCTTTATTAACGCCGGTAATTACACCATAAGCAGCTCTTAAAATTGCTTTGAATTCAATTCCATGGTTCTTGTAGAAGCTTTTGTCTTCAGTCGCAACAGTTGCCTGCTTGATTGTTTCGGGTATATCATTCGATTCAATTAAATCTCTCTGGATATCGCCATGGAGCGCGTAGATCGGTTTGTTATTGCGATCAAAAAGCTGGGTTGAGGCAGCAGCTTGGTAATTCTTAATTTTACCTGGCGTTGGCAGATCCTTCGCGTACCAGGCGAATAGTAAGACAATCAAAGCAACAAAAGCGATTAAGACTCTAACGCCATAGAATCTAAATTTTTTCCAAGAAAATTTTTTTCTCTTTGGAAAATTAATAAAAGATCTTTTTTTGATTGGGTTTAATTTCGATAACATTTTTTTAAAATTTAACATATTTACATTTTATCATGTCAAAAAGCAAATTTCTACCTGTCTTTACTTTTAGGCATTTTTTAGGGTAATATAGAAGTAGAATAGGAGAAATACCGATGCTTAAACAAATGTTGAAAAAACAAATTCAAGACGCAATTAAGATATCTTTTTCAAAGGCCGAAATGCCAGGCTTTAGTATTGATGATGCTGATTCTAAATTCGGTGATTATTCGACTAATGCTGCAATGATTCTTGCCAAACAAATAGGGGATAATCCTTTAGAAGTCGCAAAAAAATTAATTGATAATATTGGTCAAGACGGATTAATTGAAACAATGGAAGTCGCCGGTCCGGGGTTTATTAATTTTAGAATACAAGTTTCGTTTTTGAACTCAAAAATTTTGGAAATAATCAAAGCGGGGGATAACTTTGGCAAGAGTGATCTCGGAAAAGATTTAAAAGTTAATGTTGAATTTATTTCCGCCAATCCTACTGGTCCGCTGACACTTGGTAACGGCCGAGGCGGTTTTTTTGGTGATACTTTAGCTAGAGTTTTTGAAGCTTATGGCTCAAAGGTAACGCGTGAATATTATATTAATGATAGAGGGGCACAGATCATTGCCTTGGGTCACTCTGTTCTAAAAGATGACGAAGCGGTCTATAAAGGTTCGTATATCGATGAAATTGCGCCAAGAATTACCGCCAAAACGCCGACCGAAGCTGGCTTTCAAGCTGCGGCAATTTTAACCGAAGAATATATTAAAAAAACGGTTAAGAAAATGGGTATTGACTTTGATCATTTTTTCAGCGAAAAATCTTTATTTGATAACGGTACGGTATTCGCCATGTTGGAACGATTAGGTGAGCTAAGACTAACATATGAAAAAGACGGCGCCTTGTGGCTTAAGACCTCTGATTATGGCGACGACAAAGATCGTGTTCTTGTTACCAAGGAAGGCGAACACACTTACTTTGCGGCGGATATCGCTTACCATTTCGATAAAATACGCCGAGGATACGATTTGTTGATCAACTTTTGGGGCGCCGACCATCATGGCTACGTTGGGCGTATGCAGGCGGCTGTGGAAATTCTTCGTAAGGAAGAAGATTGGAATGGCGAATTGCAAATTGTTATCGCTCAACTTGTTCGGTTAATGAGCGACGGCAAAGAAGTTAAAATGAGTAAGAGAGCTGGAACATATGTCACGCTCGATGAATTGCTTGAAGAAGTCGGTCCTGATGTGACCAGATTTTTCTTTTTAGACCGCTCACTTGATACGCATATGGACTTCGATTTAGACTTGGCCAAAGAAAAATCTCAAAAAAATCCTTGTTTTTACATCCAATACGCTTATGCTAGAATTTCCTCAATCTTAAATAAAATCGACGGTGATTTAGCTCAAGATCTGGCTGAATTAAAGGAAAAGGAAGAATTAGAATTAATTAAAGAATTAATAAAACTGCCTGAATTAGTTAATGAAATTGTCGCTGATATGCAAATCCAGAAATTGACTTTTTATGCCATAAAACTCGCAGAAAGTTTTCATCACTTTTATGAAAACTGTCCGGTCATTAAGGCTGAAGACCCAAAGGTTTCAGCAGCAAGAGTACAATTATTACTCGCTACTAAAATAGTTCTCAAAAATACCTTAGATCTTATTGGAATTTCCGCGCCAGAAAAGATGTAGCTGAAAAATTCCAAATCACAAGCTCCAGATTCCAAATTTATTTTTTTAGAATTGCTGAAAAAATCAGAACTATTCCTGAACTTCTTTCGCTAAATTCGATATTTTAATTTTGTTCTCTTCAAAACAATCAACCATTTTAAGCCAATAAAGTGTTTCTTTTGCTTCTTTTTTAGCAATACTTATTTTGTATTGAAAATCTTTTTTAGTTACAAATTCATTTGCCTCGGAGTAATTTGCACCGATGCTTGTCCCAGATCTGACCAGTTGACTAATTATTGGTCGAGAAACAGAATTCTGTTGAATTTGTTTGCAAAACAAAATAATTTCAACTCCAAAATTAGTTGTTCTTTTTCCCAGATCGAAAACTTTAATATTTTCATCTTTCATCTTATTGGATGTTGGAATTTGATACTTGGAATTTTATATACCGATCTCGTACAGACTTTTACCGGCTGATACCCAAATTTTTTTGGCTTTAACTGAGACTGAGAAATCAGTTAAATCGCCGAGTGTATTTGGCAATGCATATTGGTGAATATAGTTTCCGTTTTTATCATATTCTAAAATTCTTTTTTGCCCGTTATCCAAAATATACAAAGAAGATGCATCACTGTCAGTGTAAATCTTAACTGGTTTTTCAATTCTTGAATAAGGACTTGGCGTATCTTTTAGTGAAAAGTCTACTGCTTTTCCTCTTTGCAACATCAGTACGTCGCCGTTATCTTGTAAAACGTAAACCGAACCATCTATGGCAATTGATTTACTGCCTTTTATATCGACACTCTTTGTGGTTAAGTAGGCGGTGCCGGATTGTGCCACGCTTGAAACAAAAGCGTGCTTATAAATCTGACCGATTACACTATCAAGCAGGTAGAAGTTGCCGTTGTATACAGTACCGGCATTGGTCGATTCCCAATTACCACTAGAAGGGGCAGAAAGCGTAGTCTTGGAATTTGTTGTGTCAAAATTATAAACTTTTTGACTAGACGTATAAATTAAAATATCGGTTCCGTAAACAGCGCCAAATTGAAAGTCGCCGTTATTCTTCGGGATTGAAGAAACTTTAACCGGTTTTCCGCCCGAAATTAAAGCGCTATAAATATCGCCATCGGAAATTAAGTAAGCCTTGCTTCCGACAACAAATGATCCGGAAATAGATTGGTCTATAGATAGTATCGGACTAATATCAGAAAGTCTTGTCGTTGCGCTAAGAGTATCAATTAAACCATAACAATCGCTCACAACTTTTTGTGCATTACCGCCGACGACCGCTACGTTTGTAATCGGACTGGCTTGCGTAATTGCAGTGGCGCAAAGTTGCTTTGCTTTTTCATTATCTTTATTCGCCGATGCGGTTTTTGCCTGGGACGAAGAATCTTCTGCTGATCTTAAAGTTTGTTGAGCTTCATTTAGATCAACCTTAGAACCGCTATATCTATTTTTAATAGTGAAACCGATTGTAGTTAAAATCACAAGAGCGACAACAATTAAAAAATACGGTCTAAGCTTTTTGTCTTGGCCTGTTTTAATGACAAAAGAAACAAAAGCGCTCAAATATTTTGATGCATTGGCGGAGTAGCTATTTAGACGATTATCTTTTTCTTTTTGTTGTTCTTGATAATAATGAACCTCTAGTTCCGGTGAGTACTTAATCTCTTCATCTTTTAGAAGATTATCCTCAGGTTTGTTTTCAATAAATTCTTTTTCAAACAAATCTTTTTTTTGAACTATTTGATTAGTCTGTTTTTTTTCATGAAGAGTTTTTAAATAATTTTTAGTAAATTCCAGTGACTTGTCTGATGCTTTTTTGGTTTCTTTAGAAAAAGCCTTGATAATTGGAAAAATCATTCCTTGCCAGGCCCTTTGCGCTCCTGCCCAGACCGATTCCAATGGTTTGTCTAAATATATAGTACTATTATCAATGCTGACCGGTTGCTTTGCTAGTTCCTCAGTGGTTAATAATTGAATCAATAATGCGTTTACAGTATTTACTCTTTTTTTCTTCAAAATCTTCGCTAAATACATGACGGCTTCGTTTGGATTGTTCATAGTAATAATCTGGCGCAGGTTTTCAGCATCAATTTGGTTGTAAAGCTCAGGATTAGCGATCAAGATTTTGTCTTTACTTTTTAGCTCGCCCGAAGTGATATTAGTAAAGGTTTTTAAGGGATGTGGTTCGCCACCTTGGGCTAAATCTTCTGTTAGATTTTCCATCTTGCCATCGCGAAACACGTAAGCGTTGGCACGTCCGGTTTGGGCAATATGCATTTTATTTTCAACAATAACGCCTAAGATGGCATTAATATTGCCGATCCAGTCAGTTTCACCATTTTGCGTAATTTGCGCTAGAGTTTCATTTACTTTTTTAAGCGAATCTTCAAAATTGATTAGATCGGAAGTACTTCCACCTTGATAATATGAGTTTGCAAATGTATTTATTATAGTTTGGCCAATTTGTGCCGTAGTAAACCATTGAGTTAAAATTTCCGTCATCGAAAAAATTTCGCCCATCTGAGTTTTTGCAAGGTTGGCATTGGCTTTGAGTTGAGTATTCAAAAACCGGTCGGGCAGCTTTTCCGTCGTTACAAGTCTGGCGTATTGAATTTCATAATCCATTATTAAACATCCTAAATCCTTTTCGAACTTACTGAACGAAGTGTGAACTTTTTTTTGAATAAAATGTTCAATAAATTCTTCTTAATTTAATGTATCAAAAATTGCTCTAAACTTCCAGAGCGGAGGAACTTTATTTTCGATCATCTGAAAAAAGTTGTCTGAAAAGTGAGTGATATTTTTAATTTTTGATCAATTATAATTTATATTGTTATTATCCAGCTCGGAAAGGAGCCTGGTTTTTTAGGTATTAAAAAGGCGTACACATATTATATAGTACGCCGTTTTGTCGTTGCTCAACTTACGTCGAGCAGTTAGTTACTCAATCTTGGGCTCGGCACTCTCTTTAGAGATGAGCGCCTGGACCAATTCGGGGTTTTCAGCAGCAAGCTCCTGAACTTTCTCGATAAGTCCAGCAGTGTCACCTGCTTTGACTCTCCTAATCAGTCCACCAAGCATGTCGCCGATCTGGCCGACCGGAGACTCGCCGTCACCGGCGATTACACCCTCGAGAAGTTTCATGGCACCAAGACCGCCATAGAAACTCTTGTTGATCTTACCCAAGGTTTCGGTATCGCCGAAAACCTGGATGTGAGCCGAAGACATGCTCGCTCCATATGCTTTGGCTCCTTCGACGCCAATAGCTTCAAGGACGCGGAGCGTGGCCAGAGTTGTTTCCAGTTCGATGGAGACCTTCTCGTGCTCACTCTTAGCGGACAATTCCTGCTGCAAAACGTCAACGCGGGCCTTTTCGACCTCGTTCTGACGCTTCGCGTCAACTGCTACTTGCTCTGCAGAGACGTTGACGGGAACCATCATGACTGCTTGTTCTCCAGTGGCTTCCATGACTTTCGCATCTTTGCGAGCTTCAGCTTCGACTCTGATGGCTTCTGCATTCTTAGTCGCAGCGTTCCGCTCTGCGTCGGCTTGCTTTTCGACCTGGTATGCGGCAATGTCTGCCTGCATATTCCGGTCTGTTTTCTGAACCTCGGCGTCCTGCATTGCCGCGATAACCTTGACTTGCTTATCGCGTTCAGCAGTTGCTACTTCTTGAACAGTAATGACGCCTTGGTTCTCTTTCTCTCGCGCTTGCTCTGCTGTCAACTTCAGCGCTTCAGCGTCCGCTCGCTCTTTTTCGGCCGCGGCAATAGCAATCTGCTTCCTGCGATTGGCCACTTCGACCGTTTTCTCCAGCTCGACGCTGGCAGTTTTGGCTGCTTGGTCGGCGCCGATTTGCGCCAACTGAACCTCGCGAACCTTTTCAGCTTCCTTCAGACCGACGTTCTGCTCAGCAAGAATCTGTGCTTCTTTCGTCTGCTGCGTCTGCTGGGCAGAGTATACCTCGGCCTCCCGAAGTTGCTCGGCCTGTGTCTTCTTGATATTGGCGTCGCGTTCGGCGTCGGCCTTATTCTGCAGATACTCTTGCTCAGCCACTTTTGTACGAGTTAAAGTGTCCTGCTCAGCAATTTGCTGTTCGGCAGTACGTCTGAACTGGTTTTCAGCGACTTTAGCCTGACTAGTGATGTCGGCGATTCGCTTGCGTCCTTCCGCATCGAAGACGTTATCTTCTTTGAGGAAGTTGATCGGCGTTTGGTCCAGACTGGAAATTGTTACTGTCTCCAGTGTGAAACCGTTGTGTTTGAGGTCTGAAGAAACTGCAGTAGCGACGCTCTGAGCGAAAGTCGCTTTGTCACTATTGAGTTCCTCAAGAGTTGACTTTGCCGCAACTGACCGGATGGCAGAAACCAGCTTTTCCATCATCATACCGGTAAGATTATGCTCGTCGACAGATCTTTCGCCTAATGATCGGGCTGCTTGCGTGATATCTTCATCATTAGCCTGAACCTTTATATAGAATTCAGCCTTGATGTCAGCTCGCAGCTTATCGCCAGTAATCAGCGCATCATTCGCTTGGCGCATGACTTCAAGTTTGAAGGTACGAAGCGGCACCCAGATCAGTGTATGTACAACCGGAATAACGAGCGAGCCGCCGTCCATGATGACTTTAGCTTTGCCCATACCGGTTCTCACATAGGCTTTTTCTGCCGACGCTTTGACATACAGCTTGGTAATAATGACCACCAAGCTGCCGACGGCGAATAAGATTCCGCCGAGGACTGAAAACACCAGACGAGCGCCTGTCGGTACTTCTACGGGCGCAAACCATGGTCCGAAAATCATGACCATGCCAATTAATAGCATCACTACTCCGATTCCCACGTACGTTCCTCCTGTTTTTTGTTTTTTCTTTCGGTACTGCCTTGCCTAGGTTATAGGTCAAGCTTTGACACAACGTAACGAGACTCTTCTTTTTCGTACTCGACAACCACAATCTCTTCGCCTGATTGAATCTGGCCTTCGATTGTTCTGGCGTCTACCACATGAAGGTTAAGATGACTGTCTCTGACAATTACTCGTCCTCCATTGGTGCTGATCGTGTATTCTGCCGTCCCTGCCCTGCCAACCAAGTCGTAAGGCGTTATCTTAGTGGTCTCTAGTGAAGGCATGAATCTTGCCACTAAGTTAGCCAGACGACCGGTAAGAATCAACGACAGTATTGCCGCCGCTGACAAAGAAAACCAGAAGTAAGCAACCGGTGGCAATCCCATCTTTTCAAAAACCAAGTTAGACGAAAGTCCCAGCATTCCAAAAAGGAAGAGGACTAAGGTTACAATCACAGAGATTGGAACCTTTCCGACGCCAAACAAGGTCAAGGCCTTCAGTAGACTGCCGTCATGATCATGAGCGCCGGTTTCGTGCAAAAAGCTGTGATCAGCTCCTGCATCGGCGTCAGCATCGATGCCAGCATCTGTATCTGCGTCCATACCTACGTCTGCATCTAAATCTGCCTCCGCGCCGCCCATCTCGTGGCCAATGCCAGTTACGGCCGTGATCAACAAGATAAGAAACGCAGTGACAATCGAAATAACAAACAGTAGATTGTACCAGATTAACAGTTCTGCCGCATGCATTTTGTTCACCTCCTTTAGTTGTTAAAGTAGGGCCTTGTTAGGCCAAATTGATACGTTGAGATTCTACCAGAAATAGAATAACCTGTCAATACGTTATTATAAGAGAGGACATAGAAGGCACTTTTTTTTGAGATCGATAAGCCTTTGAGTTTTGTAGTAGAATATTAAGTTGTAATTGGTCGGGGATATCAGATTCGAACTGCTGGCCTCACGCACCCCGCACATTTATAAATGGCTCTACTTGCCAACCTTAATTGGTCTTTAAGAAACCAATTTGGGTGTCTTGCTTCGACTACCAAGGCAGCCGAAGACGCAGATTCCCGTTGTATATAATGTTAAGCCAATTATCGGCGACAAGTAGCGCCACATTCATTATATCAAAAAAGGAGGAGAATTTAAAATAAAAGTAATTTAAACAATGGCTGACTGTCCGGTAATGAGAGTAAAGAAAAAACCAACCACTTTATTCATTATAAAAGGAATAATCGGGATCATAGGCGAAAGCAAGATAACGGCGAGTAATATATAAGTTCCATATTGCTCAAAAAAATTATAAATATCTTCAGGTAAAAAAATACTGAGTATCTTTGATCCGTCAAGCGGGGGAATAGGAAGAAAGTTAAAAATCATTAAAACTAAGTTATAGAAGACAAAGATAATCAAAAAAGAATTCGCTAAATCGGGCAAATTGGCAAATCTATAAATTAAGCCAAAAATTGTCGCTAGCGCCAAGTTGCTGACTGGTCCGGCGAGTGATACGGTCAAATTGTCAATTTTAGGATTAGCAAAGTTTTGTGGATTCACCATGACAGGTTTTCCCCAGCCAAACCCCGCTAAAAGAAGGAAAATAGTGCCAAATAGGTCCAAATGGGCAATCGGATTTAAAGTAAGCCGTCCCATTCTTCTTGGGGTATCGTCGCCTAAACTGTCCGCAACAAAAGCATGTGTAAATTCATGAACCGTAAAACCAATCAAAATAGTGATGGCGACAAAAAAGAATGTTATTGGCGAATTAAATAGGGAAAAAAGCAACATATTGATTTATTCTCAGTTATTTGATATACTTTATTAAGTTAAGAAAAGCTGAACTACGATCAGTATATCTTACGAGATTGTATATAGCAATATTTTTATTTCTGAAGAAAAACTATAGGTAAACAAAGTTTATCGCTGAAATTTCACGGAAGGAAATTATGAAAACCATTTTAGATGAAAAATTAAATAGCGTTTGCTACCTTTGTGGCAAAACTGTAACGACTGGTAACAATGTGCCTCATTCGCAGCATAAAACCAGACGTTTTATTCGTCCTAATATTCAAAAAACTAGAGGCATGATTATCTGTACAAAATGCCTTCGTACTATAAATAAGTATTCAGTCGCTTAAGTTCTGAAATATAAACAAAACAGGAGCCATTTAGGCTCTGTTTTGTTGCTTTTTAGAACAAAAGTTTAAGCGGTTGGTTCTGTGCTCTGTTCGTCTTTTCGCTTGGAAAAGCAATCTGCGCACAAAACATCGTTAGGGTCTCTTGGTTCGAAAGGCACTTCACCTTGTTTGCCACATTCTTTGCAGGTAATCGCAAACATTTCGCGATTAACTTTCTTGTCTTTCATTTGTTTGCGGCAATCAGGGCAACGGCTTGGAGAGTTCTGAAGACCTTTGTCAGCATAAAATTTTTGCTCACCGGCAGACCATGCGAAATCTTTTCCGCAATCTTTACAGGTGAGTGTTTTGTCTTGAAAATCCATTTTTAAATAATTCCTTAAATTCCGTTTTAAACTAATAAGCATCGACCTGCTCGACTCCATTCTAGGCGTATTGAAAAACTTTGTCAAAGTATCCATAAAATGTTAGCTTGAAAGTATGCAAAATATGAACATAAACCTTACGTCTCAGTCTATTATAATTATCGGAGAGGTAGAGTCGGAAGTTTTAAAAGCAAATTTTAAAGTTTCCGACCAAGATTTTTTTGAAATTTCTGACGATTACTCAATCGCGCATATAAAAGAACTGTTGCATTTTATTAATTTAAAACCGTTTAACAGTGAAAGAAAATTGGCCGTTGTCTCAAGAATAGAGAATTTAAACACTCAATCGGCAAACGCGCTTTTGAAAACGTTGGAAGAACCGCCGTCATATGCAACAATTATTTTAACGACACTTAATGAGCAAAAAATAATTCCGACAATCAGCTCGAGATGCAGCAAAATAAGGTTAGGTTTTAAAAGTAATTTTGAAAAGACGGAAAATTATTTAGACCCTGATGCATTAAAAAAAATGACCGTGGCTAAGAAATTTCAATGGGCTGCCAAGGTAGCGGAAACCGATGAAACAGAGAAGATTATCTTACTTTGGCAAGAATTTTACCGCGAGAGGATGCACAGCGGCGAGGATGTTTTAGTCATTTTAGGCCGTCTGAACCATGCAAAGGATTTACTTCAGACGAATATTTCTGTAAAATTAGTATTAGAAAGTCTTACATTAAGTTTTTAGCAAAAAATATTCATGTAGTCAAGCAAGCTTGTGCTGAATTTTTAGGGAAAATATGAGAATTAAAATTCCAACAACTGGCCAACTTGGAAATGTGGCAGGGGACTATAAAATTGGTCAAGAGTTAGTAATCGAAGCCGACGGCATTATGGAGCCGGCGATTGTTTTGTGCGAGATAGATTGTTCCAAATTAGTGCAAGAACAAAAAACGATCAATGTAATAAGAGAATTTACCGATCAAGATAAAGCCACTAAAAAACAGTTAAAAACTCAAGCAGTGTCATTTTTAGAGAAAGCGAGGAGTAAAGTTTTTCGTCATGGTTTAGACATGAAGATTTTGGATGCAGATTTATCGTTCGATCAAAAGAAGTTAACATTATATTTTTCAGCGGATGGCCGCATAGATTTCCGTGCCTTAGTTGCCGACATGGTTGGTGACTTTAATAAGTTAATTCGCTTGCAGCAAGTTGGGCCAAGGGAAGAGACGAAATTATTTGGCGGATTTGGTAAATGCGGCAGGCAGCTTTGCTGCGCTAGTTTCTTAAATAACTTAGATAATGTTACGCTAGATATGGCTGAGGTTCAGGACGCCGGTTCGGTAAAATCACCTAAATTAGCCGGCTGCTGTGGTAAATTAATGTGTTGTCTTTCTTATGAAGCAAATCTTTATAAAGACGAAAAAGCGAAATTACCAAAAGTTGGAAGCTTCTTTAAATCAAAGGATGGCGAAGGTAAAGTTTTGAGCCAGAATGTTTTAGAAGGAAGATTAACGCTCGAAACCAAAGATGGTAAAAGAATTGAGGTGACAGTATGAAAATTTTCAGAGGAGTAAAATGATCTGGAATGCTGTTGTCATCGGCGCAATTATTTTAGCTTTAGTTATTTTAATTAGGAAACTTCCGTTAGCTTTTGAAATGCAAAAGAAAGAAAATCCGGAGCTTTCTGAAAAAGAAATGACTGTTTATGGCTTGTTAGCTCAGGCCGACGATGCATTCGATCGCAAGTCTTTTATTGAAGCGGAGGAATTATATGTTAAAGCGGCAGCCAATTCACCTCAAGATGTTCATATTTTCAACCGTTTAGGTATAATTTATTTAGAACAAAATAATTTTTATGATGCAAAAGAAGCTTTCCGTCAAACAGTCAAGCTTGAAGAAAAAAAAGCTTCACACAGTGTAAACTTAGGCTTAGCTTATTTGGGATTGAAAGATTATTTTAAAGCTTCCCAAGCCTTTGATCAGGCTTTAGTCTTAGATCCTGGCAATAAGAAATATCAAGAATTTTTACAAAAAGCGAAAGATTTACAAGAAAAAGAAAGCAAGAAGAAATAGTGCGTTTTTGACTTAAGCCGGCGTAGCTCAGTGGTAGAGCAGCTGTTTTGTAAACAGCAGGTCGGGGGTTCGAACCCTCTCGCCGGCTCCAGCCAAAAATGCATTTCCGATTATTTTATCAAATATCACACATTTTTGTCATTCCGGACAGGCTGCAAACCTGATCCGGAATCTAGTTTTATCTTTATCTGTTAATTATTATCCCTAACCTGTTATACCCTTGACAAATGGGCTATTTTGTGGTATAGTAACCTAGTTCTCAATCTTGAGGACATTTGTACCTTTTAGGAGGTTTTGAAAATGAGTCAGGAAATCGGTAACACTAGAATTCCATACCCTCCGCTGAAGAAGATTTCGTTCTTCGACCCTTTCAACCCGGCAGGCCTTGCCCTCGAGCCGTCAGATTTCAAAGGAATCGAGGATAGGCCGGCAGAAGCAATGAAGGAATTGCATCTGCGGGAAGCCGCTGCAATGAATCTTCCGACAGTCACCCGTGAAAACGGCGTTGACAGTGGGCGTCAGATCATGCGCAGCACGTACATCACCAGCGAGACTCTGGTTAAGATGCTCGAGGACGGTGAGTGGTTCTGTCTGTTCGTCAAGTCAGGTAAAGACAGATATAAACTCGAGTTCGTCGAGGGTACTTCGTCTGAAGACAAACCTGGCCTTCTAACGCCCGGAGAGTTCAAGATGGTGCTTCGCGCGATCAAACGGGCAGAGTCGTTCTTCGTTCGATGTACTTGGCTCAATCCTGAGCCTGACGGATCGATTGAAGGCAACATGATTCTCCAACCCGATCACGGCAATCCTGCCCCACCATCCAGGTGGATCGATCTAGTGTTCGTCCAGCAGGACGGCATCTGGGTTATCGATGAGGAAGCGCCTCGTCGGGCAAGAGAAGAAGCGGCACAAGTCGCTCAATAATATCTCCCGCAAGGGAATAATTCGACCAGCCCCGCACGTACTAAAGTGTGGGGCTGTTTTGTATCAATTTAAGCTTTTTTTCGGTACTATATATTTGTAATGGAAATTAAACGTGATTATTATCTGCGTTTGGCAGATGAAAAAAAACTAAAAGAATTGGCCAAAACCGATCCGACCCTTGTTTTTTCAGGCCAATCTCCTCAATTTATACCCGAACATTTAGCCATTATTGGAATCGATTATCATCCTGATGTCATGGGATCTGGCTATATAAAGAACAAATGGGCTGATTTTATTGTTGAAGAAATTTCTACTGATTTTGAAATTATCAGTATTGAAGACGTACCAGAAAATCATCCAAGTAGACAGAATCTACAAAGTCCAAAAAGCGAAGCCGATTTAGTCAAACAAGGCATGCCTACAATAGAAGCAGTGGAGCGTTTGGCGGAAAACTTAAAAATTAGCGAACTTCAAATTAGTTATGCCGGAATGAAGGATTCGGAAGCAATCACGGCGCAAAAGATTACTATCGATGGTCTCACGCCGGATAAATTGCAAAATATTTCAGTCCCAAATCTTTTTTTAAAAAATATACACGAGCGAAGGGGGATAGAGAAAGTTGGAAATTTATACGGTAACAGATTTACAATTTTGGTTAGAACTCAACCCCAGGATTTGGCAAAACTTGAACAAAAAGTAAATATTTTAAACAAAGAAGGGTTTTATAATTTTTATTCTCTTCAGCGTTTTGGTGGAGCGAGGCTAAATTCACATAAAACTGGCGGAAGAATTCTTAGAGGTGAGCACGAAGACGCTGTCAAAATGCTTTTAGTTGGCACAAATAGCCACGAAATGCCTGTGCTACAAAATTTAAGGAATGAAGCAGCTACCTATTGGGGTAATTGGGCAAAAATGTATGAAATTTTTTCTCAATTTCCGTATTTTCTATATTATGAGCTGTTGTTTCTAGGCAGTCTAAAAGCCAATTCCGATTTTTCAATGGCTTTAAAAGCGGTGCCGTATGAAACGAAGATGTGTGTTTACGGTTATTTTAGCTATTGGTTTAATAAATTATTATCCAAAAAAATTGCCGAAGGCAATGTGCCACAAGAATTACCATTACTTCGGGATTTTCGGGAAAGTATTGAGCCTTATAAAGGACTTATCCCCGAAGACCAATTAAGCAAAATTAAATTTAATCAACCAGGCTTCGAATTTCTGAAATTGAACAAACCATTAAGTGTTCCGGCAAAGATTGTTCCAAAAATCTGGCACGTCTATGAAATACCTACTGGCTGTGTTTTTCATTTTGATTTAAAAAAAGGAGCCTATGCGACAACAATGCTGGCGGAATTTTTTCATTTACATCAAGGAAAGCCGGTGCCTGAGTGGGTAAATCAATCAGAATTTGATACGAGGGCGCTGGTAGGTTATCGGCCAATTGCAGAGACAATTGCTAAATTTCCGAAGGTAGAAAACGAAGGAGACCTAATCGGTTTTGTTGAATGAAATAGTTTTGTTACATGAGGTTGAAATTAGAAGAGTTTTAGTGTAAAATCGAATTATTGCCGGATTGGCGGAGTAGGTCAGATGGATTTGCTGTCTGTACTATACACAGGTATAATAGAAACATGAATACCAAGGAAAAAGGTGACAGAGCAATTGGTCAAGCCATTAGCCATTACATTTCCCAAAATTATGAAGTATGTTTGCCAATCGGTGATAAAAGATCGTATGATCTGGTTGTTGAAAAAGGCGGAAGTCTAAAAAGAGTTCAAGTAAAGTTCGCTGGTTATTATCCAAATAAGGACCAATGCTTGGTCGGGCTGAGAATTACGGGCGGTAATCAGTCTTATCATTATGCGAAAAAGTATGAAAAAGATGATTTTGACGAGTTGTTTATATATACGGAAAGGGGAGCAAAATATCAGATACCATGGGAATGCGTGAAAGCGAGAAGTGAAATATCGATCGAAAATAAGAAATACGACGAGTATAAAATAAGCCAGGATACCAAAGTGGTCAACTGGGGGAGACTGTAAATCTCTTGCCCTTGCGGCTTCGTAGGTTCGAATCCTACTCCTGGCACCAAATACAAATCAGTGTAGATTAGTCCGGATAGTTACTGGTTGGCATTAGTAAAAACAAAATTTTGATGCCCGGATAGCTCAGTGGTAGAGCAACTCCATGGTAAGGAGTAGGTCGTCGGTTCAAATCCGATTCCGGGCTCCAGTTAATTAAATTAAAGGAAATAAAATGGCCAAATCAAAAACATTAGCATTTCAATTTGAATGCAGTGAATGCAAAGCAAGAAATTATGTAACTTCGAAAAATCCAATTGAAAATAAAGAAAAGTTGGAACTTTCAAAGTTTTGTAATAAATGTCGCAAGCACACTCCGCATAAAGAAGTGAAAATTTCTAAAGCGAAAAAATAATTAGAGCTTGATCTTTGAAGAGATTAAGCAAAGTTTGTTTTAGATAAGCAAAAATATAAATTCGCCGGCTCGTGGATTTTTGGGTTTCTTTTAAATTGAGTTTTGTGCTGGGAGCTTAGTTAAATGGTATAATGCTGGTCTCCAAAACCAGCGTCGTAGGTTCGATTCCTACAGCTCCTGCCACGAAGCTCAATTTTTAGTACAAAGTGAATTAAGGGTTCGGAAATTGCAACGCAATTTTGCAACTTTCCTTCCTCTCCTGCCAACAAGCTCTATTTTTGCGTAATTAAATGGTATAATGCTGGTCTGCGTGCCAAGAAAAATTTCTTGGCAAAACCAGCGTCGTAGGTTCGCCTTTAGGCATGCTTCCTGCGTGCCTAAAGGCAGCTCCTGCCAGAAAAAAATAGTCGCTTATAGAGCGATTATTTTTTGTATAGGGCAAAACTAGGATCGAACTAATATTTTCATTCGATTGTAAGGAATACTAGTTTGATTGAGAGGAGACCGCAGGAGTCGATTTGCGCTTGGAGAGATCCATGAAATAAAAACCACTAGTAGGTCTTTCTGGGGCTTAAACTTAAATGGTTTGTAGTAATTTTGCATGTTCGGAGATAGCATATTCCTCCTTAATTTATTACTAACTATACTTTAATTTTATTATATTAGTGGCTGATTGCCAAGAATTTTAGCAAGGGCAAAATAGGCAGCAAATTGTCTAATAAACACTAAATTATAAATGCGCGACCGTATTATTTACAAAACCTACAAAGATAGTAAAATAGTTGTTGTAAGAGTAATAAACTAAAGGAAAAGCTTTAGAAGTTTAATTTCTTCTTGCATGTAATCCCTTTAATCGATTAGGAGCAAAATGAAATCTTTAATCGTTTATGATTCTGCCTTCGGCAATACCAAGCTTATTGCTGAAAAAATCGCCGTAATAATAGATGCGAAGATAGTCCAGGCGAGAGTCTTCAAAAAGTCAGATTTGGAAGGGATAGAACTGCTTATTGTTGGCAGCCCAATTCGTGGTTGGCGACCAAGTGACAACACAGCTGCTTTTTTAGACTCTTTAAACGAAAAAGATTTGGACGGAATAAAAGCGACGTCTTTTGACACTAGAGTCAAGCTTTTCATTCATGGCGATGCGATGGGGAAAATGGCCAATTCGCTACGAAGCGCCGGGGCAGAAATTTTTGTCGAGCCAATGCCCTTCTATGTTGCAGGGCCACAGCAGTCACCACATTTACTGGACGACGAGCTAGAAAAAGCGATAGAATGGGCAAGAGCAATCAAAGCAAAAGTCTAATAACATGAGGAAAAATACCTGCTCAAATTATTGCTGACCAGTTACATTTAGTGCAGCCTGAGGTAGCGGCAATTATCTACACCCTTCTTGAGCTTTCAGTGGGACTATTTTCGATTATGTTAATATATTTTGCTTTAAGGCTAAAAAGTAATGGAGAGAAATAAAAATGAAAAAACTTAATTTTAGATCAGGATTTGCATTATTTACCTCAATAGCGACAATATTGACTTTTATTATCGCTTATTACACACCTCCGTTATCCGGGCCTTTTTGTAGGGCTGCAAGTTGTTTTCAATATCCTTATCTTGACATTGCTTCAAGATTTCCAAGAGATTATTATTGGCTGATCCCTGCAATGGTTGTCATTTTTGCTTATTTGATTTTGATGATCATTTTGGGAAATCGGACCGAAGAAAAAAAGAAATTATACGGGCAAATTACTGTTATCTTTGCATCCATGTCAGCGGCGATTTTTTTCGTAACTTATTTTACTCAACTAGCGGTTATCCAGCCAAGTGTTTTAAAGGGTGAGGCAGATGGTGTTTCTTTGTTGACACAGTTTAACCCCCACGGACTATTTATCGCATTGGAAGAATTAGGCTTTTTGCTCATGACTATCTCTTTTCTTTTTGGTGGATTGGCTATGACAGCCCGGACGAAATTAGAAAAATGGGTTAAGGGAATATTCATTGGAAGTTTTGTTCTAACCGTACTTTCATTAGTTGTTATCTTAGCAACAATGGGGCTGGATAGAGAATATTACTTTGAGATTGCAGCTTATACCTTTACCTGGTTAACCTTAATAGTTAATGGGTTTCTATTGTTTAAACTTTTTAACAGGGGAGACCGATAAATTTATGAAACACTTATCTATTTTGCATATAGGTTCATCCAAGATTAAATGTTCAGAAGTTGGTATTGATAATTTCATGAAATGAAAAGGAGATAAAGTGAAGCATTTGTTAAAAAAAAGAAAGGTTTATATGTGGATAGGAATAGTTATTTTAATAGGGATCTTTTCGATTATCTATTTTGTTTTTCGTTCGGAAATGAATAATGCTACTGCCAAGCAAAAAGCTATTCCGTCAAAAGTATTTGCCTCAAAATTCGGCGACATTGAGTATCTACTAAAAGGCGAGGGGCCGACTATTTTGATTTCACACGGAGTTACTGGGGGCATTGATCAGGGGATAGGGCTGTCGAGTGCATATATCGAACAAAATTATCGTTTTCTTTATATTTCAAGATTCGGATATTTAAAGTCATCCATGCCCAGAGACGCTTCAGTAAAAATGCAAGCGGAAGCTTATAGTGAACTTTTGGACTATCTTGGAATTAAAAAAGTATTTATCGTCGGAAATTCAGCTGGCGGTCCTTCGGCGATGAATTTTGCCGTAGATTATCCGGAGAAATGCGAGGGATTAATACTAATCTCATCAGTTGTGCCGATTTCTGCCACCACGACAAAAGTTTCCTCTCCGCCGGATATTGTTTTCAAATCCGATTTTATTTACTGGTTGACGACGAAGATCGCTGGAAAAAGTCTGATGAAGATGTTTGTTCCGTCGGCCATAATCACCAAGATGAACAAGTCGGAAATTGAAACGGTAAAAAACAATATTTTTGCGGCCTCGTTTCCAATATCAAGGAGGAGTGAAGGGGTTATTTTTGACAATAAGATCTCAACTCCCTCGATTGAAGCCAAGTCCTTTGAATTTGAACGCATAAAATTGCCGACTTTGATCGTTCACGCTGTTGACGATCCCGCTCCGCCATATGAAGGTGCAAAGAAAATTTCCGGTATAATTCCTGACGTGGGATTATTTTCCATACCGGATGGCGGTCATCTACTTCTCGGACACGAGGAAGAGGTCAAAAATGCAATTTCTAAATTTATTATTAAAATAGACGGCAATTCGAGAGGAGCTTTCCGAACAAAGGGTTTAGTAATATGATGAAAAATCTAAAACTAAACAAAATTCTATGGGGCATGGCATCTATTTTATCAGTAACTGTTTCTGTTGTCGGTCTGCTCCGGCCATACATGTATAACAGTGTCGAGCCAGCCAATTTGATTCCCGGAACGCTTGCACAAGATTTTATGACTATTCCCGCGGGACTTATTCTTCTGTTCTTGGCATTCAAAACCGAACAAGATGAATACAAAAAACAAATTATTGCTATAGGGCTTACTGCCTATCTTTTCTACGGATATGGTCTCTATGTTATTGGTCAGGTGTTCACTCCTTTATATATTGTCTATATGGCTATTTTCACAATATCTTTTTATTCTTTAGTTTTTGGACTTATTAATATTGAGAAAGAAAAGCTAAATAAACTATCTTTGTCCGATAGACTTAGAAAAGTATCGGTTGTTTTTTCTTTTCTTCAGCCACTTGTGTTTTATCCACTTTGGATAATGATGTTGCTGACGCAAATTAATAATGGTAAACGTGTCGATTTTATATCCGTATTTGTTATTGATTTATGTTTTGTCATGCCGGCATTCATAATCACGGCAATATTGGCGAAGAGAAAAAATCCGTTTAGTTATTTCATCTTGCCTGCCCTAAACATAATGGCTTTTGTTGAACTTGCTCCATTGGGTGTGGGAGAGCTAATCAAACCAAAGTATAATCTGACTGTTGATCCATTTTTCCTAATTTTGTTTAGTATTTTATCGTTATTATTTTTGCTCTTAGGCATACTTGATCTTAGGAATCTCAAATCGGGCAAATGAAAGAGAACCGTGAGGGCAAAAATATAAAAATTTTATAGGAAGATATGTTATGAAAAGGTTTTATTATTTTGGAATCATCGCATCATTAATTTATATTTTCGCTGTGATATTAGGCGGTTTTTTGTGGACAGGTTATAGTCATATCTCCCAAGCTATCAGTGAACTTACTATGACACTTGCACCAAATTAAATCATAATGCAGCCGCTCTTTTGGATGTATAACATATTTCTTGCTGCATTCAGTCTCGGTTTTTTTGTTTGGGGCAAAAATAAGCTTATTAAATCGTCGGCAGCTTTCTTGCTCCTGTGTGCATTATCGGGAATATTAATGTACTTCTTCCCGCAAGATCCCATAAATATTACTCTTACATTTAAAGGCCTAATACATTTCTTTTTGGCTGGAATGGCCGCAATAACCACTTTGTTGGCAGTTTTTCTCTCCGCTTTTGGTTTTGGTAAAATGGATGGCTACAAAAATTTAAAAGTTATCTCAGTCATCCTGGGGCTAATAATCTTTATTTCAGGTCCACTAACTGCAATTGGGCCTACAAAATTTCCGGCATATTTTGGAATTGCTGAGAGGATTACAATCGGTGCCTTTATTTTGTGGTTATTTCTAATCTCCTTAGTGTTATTCATAAAAAGTAAAAAGAGTCTGAAGAAATAGATAGATTTTTTTCAAGATTTCTAGATAAAGTTTCTGATTTAGTTGTTGC
Organism: Berkelbacteria bacterium GW2011_GWE1_39_12; assembly: GCA_001029735.1. Classification (GTDB taxonomy): domain Bacteria; phylum Patescibacteriota; class UBA1384; order UBA12157; family UBA12157; genus GWE1-39-12. The sequence goes on along the minus strand of CP011213.1, from coordinate 77,025 downwards.
ATTCTGCCAACTAGAAGAGCACGATAAAATTCGTGTTTTTTTAGACCATGCATTTTATTTAAAATAATGATATATTAATATTGTAGTAACAAATGTTCTCCTCAAAGGAGGGGAGAGCGATTTTGGCTTAATATTCGCTTAAATTAGTCAGGGCTTCGTCCTGTCGCGTAATTTTTCAAGACCTTTTTTGAAAAATATGGAACAAAAAAACAAAACAATTTTAGATATCTTATTAAGCTCGAACCGAATAACTGATACAGAGGCCTCTCAGATTCCGGCTGATTTTACGAACGAAAAAATTGAAGAAAAGCTACGAAAGCAAAAAATGGTTAGTTCGGAAGATATCGCTAAGGCCTATGCAGTTTTATACGATTTGCCAATCATGCGTTTGGAAAATTATTTAATTAAGCCGGACGCGTTAAAATTAATTCCAAAGGATTTGGCTCAAAAATATAAAGTCGTTGTTTTTGAAAAAGATGACAGCCGAGTAAAAATGGCTTTTGGATTACCAGCACACCTGAAAAGTAATCCGCCGCAAATTATCTCAGACCTTAAACATCAGAAGGGGATCACTGTTGATATCTATATTACCACGCCAGAAGATATTCAGTCGGTGCTGCCGCTTTATGATACTCAGGTTACGCCGCCGGTTGTAAACCATGTCGATAATCAGCCAAAAACGCCAAAACAACACTTAAAAACTATAGATTTAAAAAACATAAAAATTTCCTACGAAACGATTACTAAATTTCCAATTGAGATTTCTAAAAAATATAGTATGGTTGTTTTTGAAAATCATGAAAATTCCAAAATTAAGGTTGCCGTTTCAAACCCGTTTGATTCTAAAGTCCAAGAAATATTAGATTTTGTAAGACAAAAAAATGAAATAGAAATCGAAGAATATACTGCTTCTCCGGAAGAGATTGCAGAGGCGATCAAATTGTACTATAAAAAACCGGTTGAAACTCCTGTGCCTGAAGTTAAGAAAATTGAACCGATAAAACCTCAACCGATCGTTCCTTTGTCTCAGCCGCAACGGGCAGTTCAAACTATCCAAGCTCCGGTTAAACCTGCAATAACACCTAATAAGCCTGTTAGTCAGCCATATCCGATAACTCCAAAGCCGGAAATTGCAAAGCCACAGTTTGTACGACGTCCTCCAGTGCAAAACGAGAACCAGGCAGTTCAACCGAATCAGGAAGATGCAGATGCCTATAATAGCATGATTCATGCCAATATTAATGAGGCACCGGAGAGTGATCTGGATCACTTCTTGGGCGAAGAAATTAAAGATGCGCAAGTCTTGGCACAGATCGCTCAAACTGGGAATGTGCCCAAAATCTTAGCGGCAACTGTAGCTTTGGCTGTGCTAAAAAAGGCTTCCGATATTCACGTTGAGCCAGAAGAAGACGAGCTAAGAATACGTTTTCGCGTTGACGGTGTTTTACGCGATGTCATTAAGATGCCGATCGAGTTACAGCCAGCGCTCATCTCAAGAATAAAAATTCTCTCAAGACTGAAGATCGATGAACAACGAATTCCTCAGGACGGAAGGTTCGATGTGAAAACTCACGGGCATGAAATTGATATTCGTGTTTCAACTTTACCAACTGTTCGTGGTGAAAAAGCAGCTTTGCGTTTATTAGACAAAACCCAAAATATCTATTCTTTTGAGCAGCTTGGTATCAAAGGCCACAACTTAAAGGTTTTAGAAGAAAATATTATTAAGCCTTATGGTGTTATTTTAGCTACAGGCCCGACCGGTTCGGGCAAATCGACGACTTTGTATTCAATTTTGAAAAAAATAAGCAGTCCGTCAGTAAACGTTATTACTCTCGAAGATCCAGTCGAATACGAAATCCCGGGTATCAATCAATGCCAAGTTAAGCCAAAAATCGGTTTTTCCTTTGCTGAAGGGTTAAGAAGTGTCCTAAGACAAGATCCTAATATTATTATGGTTGGAGAAATTCGTGACTCCGAAACGGCTGGAATGGCAACACATGCGGCTTTAACCGGTCATTTGGTGTTATCGACTCTTCACACCAATGATTCCGCCGGCGCCTTGCCGCGATTAATTAATATGGGGATTGAGCCTTTCTTAATTACTTCTTCAGTTAATGTAATAGTGGCGCAGCGTTTGGTTCGAAAACTCTGTCAAAAATGTAAAAAAGAAGTGGCATTACCAGAAGTCTTCAGAATAGATATTGAAAAAGAATTAGCTAAATTTAATTTGCAAAAACCATATAAATTTTACGAAGGTCAAGGTTGTTCCGAATGTGACCATGGGTATTCAGGACGAATGGGTATTTATGAAGTCTTAAGTATGTCCGATAAAATCGAAGAATTAGCCATTAAGAAACGTCCGGCATCAGAAATTGCACACCAAGCCGTTGCCGAGGGAATGATAACATTAAAGCAGGACGGTTTAATTAAGGCTATCAAAGGGGAGACGACCGTTGGCGAAGTTTTAAGAGTAACGACAAGCAGTTAATTTTGTTAAAAGGAGGATCTATGCAGGTTGGACTAATCCCAGAAATGAAAAGTTTATTAGACCTTTCTATTCAAAAAAAAGCATCAGATTTGCATTTAACTACCGGTGTACCGCCGATGATTAGAATTGATGGTGCATTAATGGCAGTGCCAGACCAAGCTAATTTAACATCGGAGCAGGCTTCGAGTCTGATCCAAAGTTTTATGAGTGCTGAACAAATTGAGAGATTGAAGGTTCGCAAGGAAGTGGATTTTTCCTTTGGCTATAATGACATGCGCTTTCGTTCGAATGTTTATTTCCAAAAAGGTAACATGGCCGCTTCGTTGCGCTTAATTCCAAAACTAATCAAAAGTTTAACCGATCTTGGTGTCCCGCCGATTTTGGAAAAATTTACGACACCATCCCAGGGTTTCGTTATTATTACCGGTCCGACTGGGCATGGTAAGTCGACTACATTGGCCGCAATGATCAACCAAATTAACCATACTCGTAGTGAGCATATTGTCACAATTGAAGATCCGATCGAATATGTTTTTGAGCATGATAAATCTATTATTTCACAAAGAGAAGTTGGTTCTGATACCAATTCTTTTGCTCGGGCATTGCGTTCTTCATTACGTGAAGATCCAAATGTTGTGTTGGTCGGTGAAATGCGCGATTTAGAAACTATTGAAGCTGCACTCACGATTGCAGAAACCGGTCACCTAGTTTTTGCCACTTTACACACCAACTCAGCTTCTCAGACCGCCGATCGTATTATTGATGTTTTTCCACCTCACCAACAACAACAGGTTAGGATGCAGCTTGCCAATGTTTTGCTTGGTGTTGTTTCTCAAAGATTATTACCTAGGACGCAAGGCGGTCGTGTTGTTGCCTGTGAAATTATGATTGCCAATTCAGCCGTTAGAGCCATTATTCGTGAAGGCAAAACTCACCAATTGCCAAACGTCATTCAAACTTCCGCTGCCGAAGGTATGATTGCCATGGATAAAGTGCTGGCGGAATTAGTCTCCAAAGGTGAAATCACAATTGACAATGCTTTGGCCTGGGCAATCGATCCGAAAGCATTTAAAATGATGGTATATTAATTTTCATTTATTGAATTAATTTTTTTGTGTTGATATACTTAGTTATGTAGTATTGGTTATGTTCTTATTATGTTAGAGGAGGGATTTTTGAAACTAAATCTACAGGCGCTTCAGACGGATTTATTTTCCCGCGTTGGCGGTAAGGATAAAGCGGTTTTAGCTCGTCAGCTCGCGACAATGCTTGGCGCTGGTTTGGCTATAGATCAATCTTTTAGAATACTTTCTTCTCAGGCCCAGAAACAAACATTGAAAAAAGCCTATTTGGGTATTGTGACAGATCTTGAGCAGGGGAACAGTCTTTCTTTTTCCCTTTCTAAATACAACAAAATTTTTGATCCTGTCTTTATTGCTATAGTTCGATCGGGTGAAAATAGCGGTAAATTAGATTTAGTTTTAAATCAGTTGGCAGATCGACTCGAACTCACCGAAGAATTCAACTCGAAAATTAAAGCCGCTATGTACTACCCGGCTTTTATCGTTATTACAATGGTTGTCATTATCTTCTTAATGATGATTTTTATTGTGCCTCAGCTTAAAAGCGTTTTTGCTGATATGAACGTTGAATTACCTTTGGCTACCAGAATGATTATTGCTGTTTCCAATTTTACAGTTAAGTTTTGGTGGCTAGATGTGATAGTGTTGATAGCCATAGTTGCAGGTTTTTCCTATTTTATTAGAACCAAAGAAGGTGGTAGCACCTGGGATAAATTTAAGATTCATTTGCCGATTGCAAGAGAACTTTATACCATGATCTATATGGCTCGTTTTTGCCGTACCATGTCCATGTTGATTCAAGCCGGCATTCCGATTATGGAAACAATCGCCATTTCAGCCGATGTGATCCAAAACCATATATATACAAAGAGCTTAAAAGATGTTGCTGCGCAGGTTGAAAGAGGTATCCCAATGTCGGTGCCGCTGCAAAAAGATAAAAACTTTCCTCCAGTAGTGTCGGAAATGATTATGGTGGGTGAACAAACTGGAAAAATTGGCCCGGTTTTGACAAAGCTGGCAGAATATTATGAAAGAGAAACTGACACGAGGATTAAGAGTCTATCAAGTTTGGTTGAACCTGTAATTATTGTGATTGTCGGAATTGGAGTCGGTTTTCTTGTCTTTTCTATCATCTGGCCAATTTATTCTTTGGCGCAAGCTAATCTTGAGTAATAGTTGAAAAACAAGTCATCTGGTCGAATGACTGGTGAATTAAATATAAGGGAAAAAATGAAATTAAAAAAAGGTTTTACTTTAATTGAATTGTTGGTCGTCATCGCTATTATTGGTATTTTAGCCGCTATGATTTTGGTTGCTTTAAACACGGCTAGAGCTAAAGCAAAAGATTCGAGAATTAAAGCAGACATTGCGCAAATTAGAGTTCTTGCAGAAACAGCATATAGTACTGATGGGAACTATAATAACATAGCGACCCAAACAGGATACACAAACTACACTGCCGATATTCTTGCGCAGAATGCTTCAAGCGCTTATGCTTTGACTAAAAGCGCTGCCCCTTCTGTAAATTATTGTGCAATTGCTACATTGAACGATGGCACAACTGTATCTGTATCTGATGCCGGCCAGACGATGAAAGGCGCTACTTGCGCAGCTGGTATACTTTCTGGTGGAACCCCGCTTTAATCAAGAAGATCACCTTATTGAATGAGATATCTCCAATAAGGTGATTCCTTGAGAAAAAAAGGAGTTTTTATGAACAAATTATCAAAACCTAGGTTTTTGTCGAATGGCTTTACTTTGATCGAGCTTTTGGTCGTTATCGCAATTATTGGAATCTTGTCCACGATGATTTTAACGGCATTAAGCAGGACTAGAACTAAAACGAAGGACACAAGAATCATAAGTAATGTTCGGCAGATGTCAATTGTTATGCAAAACCACTACGATCGTGTAGGAAAATATTCTCTTGGACCCGGTGTTGGAGCAGGTGGGGCTCATGTTGACACTTGCTTTACTGCCGCTGGTACTGATTTTATTCCATGCACATCAAAGACTGTGACAGGTGACGCGGATGCTACATCAGCTATTAATAAGATAGCCTCTGATATTTGCAATTTGAATAAGGGATGTACAGCTACTGCTTCCGGTTTAACAATCTGGGCTAACAATAATCAGTATGCTGCCTGGGCAAAATTATCGCCGTTCGATTACAGTAACTGGTTCTGTGTTGATTCTTTTGGTAACGCTGGAATTTACACGAGCAATGATGGTCCAACTAATACTTTAAATAGTAGCGCTCACAGGTTGTGTAGCAGTGATTAGAAATATGAAAAAAGCTTTTACATTAATTGAGTTAATCATTGCTTTAATTGTTATAACAATTATCTTGTTTGGTTTTCTTTATTTTCTAAAAGCTCGTCAGGAAACAACTTCCATAAGAAACAGTAATGTAAGCTTTGAAAGAAACTATGCTTGTTAATGTTTATTTTGATTACATTATTGTAGCAATCTTTGGTCTTATAATCGGTTCTTTTTTGAATGTAATAATTTTGCGGTTTGATGATTTACGATCAGTCATAAAAACTAGATCCCATTGTCCAGAATGCAAAAAACAACTACATTGGTATGATTTATTCCCATTTTTTTCTTTTGTATTATTGGCAGGCAAATGCAGATTTTGTAAAAAGCCAATTTCTGTTCAGTATCCATTGGTTGAATTAGCGACGGCACTGATTTTCGCTTTGCTTTTTTGGAAATTTGGTTTTAGTTTAGAATTTGCTGTCTTGCTCATTATTTCATCGATTTTGATGGTTGTTTTAACTTATGATATTTTACATTTCTTAATTGCTGATTTTTTAATTTGGTTATCAATTGGTTTATGGGTAATTTATTTGGTGGTTGATTATTTTTTTATTCAGCAATCATTGCCGATTATTTTAAGTTCTCTTTATGGCGGATTAGCTTTAGGCGGATTTTTAGGCTTGATTGTTTTAGTTTCTTGGGAAAAATGGATGGGGATAGGGGATATAAAACTTGGTTTTTTGCTAGGAGCTATTAGTTTTTGGCCAAATGTATTACTTGCCACCTTTGCCGCTTTTGCTCTAGGCAGTGTAATTAGCTTAGCCCTCATTTTTTCTAGAAAAAAAACAATGAAAGACATGGTGCCTTTTGCGCCGTTCTTAATAATAGGTGGTTACGTGGCAATCTTTTGGGGTGATCAAATTATCAAATGGTATTTAAATAGCTTGGGGATGGGTTCATGATGAAAACTTCAAAAGGCTTTACGCTAGCTGAAATGATGGTTGTAATTGGTATTGTAGGTATATTGGGCGCGTTATCATTTTCCTCATATTACACAGTCCGAAAAGTCAGAGACGTTCAAGTTGCTGCACAGAAAACAAGTGACACTATCTTGAGGGCTAGAAGCTACGCTATTTCACCTAAGAACATGGGGGTTAGCTCGGTATGGGTAAATGTAATTACGTCACCAACGAAAAAGTTAACTGTAACTGAAAATTCCGCTTTGGGTGCACGGATTTTTGAATCAACTTTGCCATCGAGCATTACTATTAGTGGCGGTCCAATTTCTTTCAATGCCAGCGGACAAACGGCTAAAAAATCACTTGTTTTAACTGGTCCAACTGGTGAAAGTTATAAAGTAAATGTTTTTCAAAATGGGAGCGTCGATGTTAAGAAAAACTAAATTTAGTAAAGCTTTTAGCTTAACAGAATTAATGGTAGTTATATTCATTTTTAGTATGATCATCCTAATTGGCTCATCATCTTTACTTGTAGGATTTATTACCGGCAGAACTCAGTCGGCGAACACTTATAATTTAAACAAAAACCTGAATTCGGTCTTTAGCTATGTTAATGGCCAAATGAACAGTGCTGGTAAAGTTGCAGTCGGCGGGAATACGATTTATGGTTTTCGCGTGATAAATGCAAACTTGGTTGTTTTTGGTAGCAATGATGGAACTGGTTGCAATTATCTAGCCAAGTCCGGTACCGCTTTGTATACAAAGTCGGTTTCGACCTGTAGTGCAACTTATCCAGAATCGGCTACAGGTATAGCCTCTACTGGTCAACAGCTTTCTCCATCTAGTATAGATATTATGACTTTTGATAATGGGTTTGGAAACACATCTGAAACGAAAGATTATGAGACAGGACTCAAAAATTCTCCCTATTTATACATTAGCGTAGTTGCACAAGATAAAAAAAATACGACTACAAGTACCATGGAAAATACTTATACTTTGAATTATGGCACTGTAAGTAAGTTTTAGTTAAGGAGTAAGTTTGAAAGGTTTTGCATTAATTTATGTCGTCCTATTAGTCGCTTTGATCAGTACCACGATTATAGCCATTGGTGCATCTTCCTTCGCCAGTATTTCCATCGCAAGAAAGGCTGACGAAACAACTCAAGTAAGACAAGTGGCTCAGAGCGGATTAGAGTGGGGGATAGTTGAACAAATTGTAGGCCATTTCACCTCTTGTACTACTTCGATGAAATTTTATATAAATCAATCAAATCCGGCAGAAGGCGAAGCAGACGTCAAAGTTTGCAGTGGTTCTGTTGAGTCAAAAGCTAAATTTAAAAATAGCTACATGGGATTTAGATATGATGTTTCGACCGGTAAAGTAACTCAGATAGGTTCATAGGAGAAATTAATTATGGAAAAATACGGGTTTTCCCAAATAAAATCAAAGGGTTTTACACTTGTCGAATTATTGGTTGCTATTGGAATTTTACTTCTAGTCCTTGGCGGTGCTGTTGGCGTTGAGGTGCTGAATATTCGATTAGCTGCTTACACTAAACATCAACAAACTGCTACTAATATAGCTGAAGGACAGATCAATAAAGTGAAATCGGCGCGTGATGCCAAGCTTTTAGGCAGCTCAACTGGCTATAGTGACTTTTTAGATCTAATTTCTGATTACACGAAATCATATAGATTAAATAATACAGCCGGAGTTTGGGCGGTTTCGCAGATAGCTGACCAATCATCATTTCCTATGTCCTTAGGTAACACTACTTATAATGTTAAAATCAAATTTTCGCCAGTTGGCATAAGACAAGATATCTTCGTGAGTAATAATCAAGTCAATTCAACTAATAGTGAAAAAGCAATTTACGTATTAGACGAGCGCGGTAGAGAGATTAAATCTTTTAATTACGCTGCAACCAAGTTAAAAAATCCTGACTGTATTGCTGTAGACATTAAAATCGATAATAAAAGCAACCTTTATGTAGCAGACGGCGGTAATCACAGAATCGCAAAATATCTTTATGATAATACTGGTCGGAATCTAGATTTTAAAGGCTGGATAGGGAAAGGTGCTAACGGCGCTTGGAATACAACATCTAATTCTGCAGCGACTGATTCAGGAAATGCGTTGGATGAATTTAATCATCCGGAAGGCATAACCATCTTTGGCGATTATATGTATATTACTGATCAGGTCCCAAGAGTTCAGCGATGCCGTTTAGATACGGGTAAATGTGATGCTTCTGTAACACTTTCAATTCCTGTGACTAATTACATTAATCAAGTCGCCGTTAGTCCGGAAGGGAAAGTTTATGTTACTGATAGCGATCTAGTAGCTTCTAATGGTCATATCAGCAGATTTGATGCAGATTTGACTAATCCGCTTACGAAAGCTATTTCTTCAGCCGATGGTCCTCCGGAATCCGTTGTGATTGCAGGAGATGTGGTTTATGTGTCTGTAAGTTCAAATCCTAAAGTCAAAATTATTACTTTCAATAAAAATCTAGACCGCCAAGGATCTTTTCTTACAAATGCAAATGGCGTTGAGCAAACCGTCATTGGCGCCGATGGTAATCTTTATCTCGTAAATGATAGTGAACAACAAATTATTCGATATGCCGTCAATGGAAGTTCGATAAACCTGCTAGATACTTGGTCGTTTCCAGGTATTCCTAAACCGATCGGAATCGCAATCCGCCCAACACCTTAATTTGTTAATCTTAAATTATGAAAAAAAACCGTTTTATAATTGCTATATTTTTCGCTATTTTGCTGGTCTCTTTTACAATAGCAGTTTTTTCTCGTCCTGCTAAAATTATGGCGGCCAGCGGAATTTGGGGCTCGATCGTTGGGAGCTCTCTTTCCGAATATCAAACCTCAGTTAGCAATTCTTCATCAAAATTAGTACCTACCGATACTTGGGGCAGCATGACCTTAAAGAACGGTAATACTTTTAGTTATATCATTCATACTAGTATTTCGGGAACTTGTCGTTCTTACAGGGTTGAAGGAAAAGTCACTAGCCCAACAAACGTGCTTTTGGCGGATGAATATGACCCGATGGGATACAATACTACTTGTTCTGGTGCCGAGGCTTTTGCTAACGGAAGCATGTTTATGTTAGCAGATTCTAACGGTCGGGTGACTGCTTATTTTAAAACTTACACTCAGCCATACATGTCGGGCCCAACTTATTATTACCATAAGCAAGGTATTTCTGATTGGGTATGGGATTCTCCGTCTTTAACAGCTAATCTTGCTGCCAACCCAAATTCAGGGGTGTCGCCGTTAAATACAACCTTAACTGCAACGCCAGGCGGTAATGTTACTGGTACGATTAATTATTCATTTTGGTGGAATTGCAATAGTACGTCTTCGACTTATGCTGCTACTGTCATGGCTTGCGGTGATCCTCATACTTCAACCATTGGAGCAAAGTTTGATGGAACTAGCGCTAACCCACAAACAGTATCTCACTCATATTCACCGGCCGGTACTTATTACGGCAAAGTTATTATCGAACGCGGATCCCTTACTGCTGAAAAAAGAGCAACAATCACGGTCAATAGTCCGCCCGCACCGACTGTAACCTTAACCGCCAACGGTTCGTCAGGTTCGACTACTATTGCTTATAATGCTTCAGCGAATTTAGCGTGGAGTTCAAGTAATGCAACTTCTTGCAATGCCGCATGGACAACGAGCACTGCTACTTCAGGAACGCAGACAACAGGAAATTTAATAGCTAGTAAATCGTATAGCATAACTTGCGTTAACGGAAACTCTAATGCAAATGCGAATGTCAATGTAGTTGTTACACCTCCTGCATTAACTGCTAGTTTGTCGGCAAATCCGGCTAATGGCCCGGCGCCATTGGGTACTTCATTAACTGCCAATGCGGGCGGAACGGCTACTGGAACTTTAAACTATTCTTTTTGGTGGAATTGTAATAGCACGGCTATGACCTATGCTGCTGCCGTCACAGCCTGCGGTGATCCTCATACGGCAACAATCGGATTTAAAAAAGATGGAATAAGTAATATTTTGCTAGTGGCGACAAATACTTATACACCGGCTGGAGCGTATTATGGTAAAGTTATCATCGAGCGCGGTGCTCTCTCGGCGGAAAGTCGAGCAACTGTCACTGTAACGAGCGCACCACAAACTTTAACCGCCAGTTTGGTCGCCAACCCTGTAAGCGGGCCAATTACGTTTAGTCCGGAACTCACAGCGATTCCAGGGGGCACAGCTACTGGAACAATAAGCTATTCATTTTGGTGGAATTGTAATAGTATCGCAACGACTTACATGACAACGCTTGCTGCTTGTGGCAGTCCTCAAGCCAAATTTGATGGCGTTACGGATATTCCAAAAAAAACAATGGCCTCATACAGTTCGGTTGGTATATTTACGGTTAAAGTGGTTATAGAACGCGGTACTTTATCTGCCGAAAGCCGTGTCGCTGTCACGGCAAATACTACTCCTACGCTGACGGCTGAACTAATAGCTATGCCATCTTCAGGACTTAGTCCTCTTAACACGACATTGACCGCAACAACTGGGGGCTCTATGACTGGTAGTATTAACTATACCTTCTGGTGGGATTGTTCTACTCCTGGTTCTGATTATGCATCCACTGTCGCAGCTTGCGGTAATCCTTTAGGTAATCCTAATATAGGTGATAAAACGCACGATGGCGTTACGACAACTTTATTGCCAATTTTACATGCCTATACCGGCGCCGGCATTTACCATACAGTTGTTGTTATTGAACGTGGGTCTTTGGCTAAAGTGGCTACTGCCGATGTTACAGTTGCGCCGGCTGGAAACCCTTCGTCAATTAGAGTTGATGTTAACGTTGGTTGGGATGAACGGGGTGAGCCTAAATCGGTTGATTATTATTCGGTTTTAGAAAATCTAAATAATTAGACGATCTATTGATTAGCATTATTTGAATTAGGGTTGTGTCTATTCTATAATGTATTTATAAAGACAGTTTTTTTTGTTTGTATTTAAAAGTTCTAAAAAAGGAGTGGGATGGCAGAGACCAATATACTAAAAAATAAAAAAATTATAGGAATTATACTTATAATTATTGCTCTAATTACGGCTAGCCTGTTAATTTGGCGTTATGAACTGAAAGTGAAAGAAGATTCTCACGTAAAAACGACTAGCTTTTCCGGTCCTGCCGATTGGCAAACCTATAGCAATAATAATTACGGCTTTAGTTTCCGTTATCCGACAAATTGGAAAATAGAAAAAGCCGATGTAAAAAGTTTCAATGGCACTGTTTTAGAACAACTTAATTTTACCGGTTCGAGCACCTTTAAAGTTAAAATTGTTGATGTCAACAAATTCGCTGCTTCGCAAAAAAAAGGGTCATTCGATAAAAACAGTTTAGAAAGTTATATAAAGTACACACAAGGAGAGTCGGGAATTATCACCTTGAAAGAGAACGGGTTGGATTTTATTTTGATGACAAAAATCTTTACAGATGAAGATGAAACTTTTGTAAGTGAGGGTAAATTTATCAAGCAAGGAAAATATGTTTTGGAATTCTATTCTGATTTTAATCAAAAGGATACTGATACTAATTTAAATACAAATAACATTTTTAACAGTATTCAGCTTTCTAGCCCGGCTAATTTTCTTCAAAAAATATTTACCCAAAATTAAATAACGGAGTAATTAATGATACAATCCCAATCAAAAGCTATGAAATTACTTATGTTCTTTGGAAAAAGCACTTTTATTTTGATTTCTTTTTCTTTATTATTTTTCTTAAGTTTCGGCAAAGCTCACGCTGACCCATATTACAAATCGACCACCTGGACATCGCCTGATACGGCTTATTATGACAGCACAAATATGACAAACGTTTTTGATTTTAAGGGGAGTTTTACTTTTGGTTTTGGCGCCTATCATCGTGTTAATGGTACTGATATCTCGATTACAGGCAATACGGGAAAAGATGCAAGTGGAAACACTATTTATAAAGGCGACACTATTGTTTTTAAATCATTACAAGGCTCTAATCCTGGGTTTGCGTTATATCCGGATTCAAACCATTTCGGGTATGCTGCAGCTTACAATTATAATAGTTCACTCATTAATACTATTGGCGTGCTGGGTCAGTATAGCCGATCCGGATATTGGGGAAGCAATGATCAAGGTTGCTCGGTCCCAACGGCAGAAACCGGGAGCTTTGATACAATTGGTTTAGAGCGTACCTTGTATACAAACTTTGCGGTCAATTCTCCAACGAACTTCAGTGAAAGTTCACTTGTTAATCTTACATATGTAAGTCCCCATGTCTACACGGTAACAAATACGGGTACTATCTCCGCAAACATTTCCTTTGCAAGTACGCCGGCCGCCCTTTATTCTGAAATGCTTTATCATAATACATTGATCGGAAGCGTCGACCGATGTACGGGCGGTAAAGTACAGGATTTTACTTACAGCGCCAACTTTTCAGGAGCGAGTGGTTTTTTAAACACCGCAGTAGCGACGCCGGTGCCATCACTTAGCGCAGCATTAACCGCTGTACCTTCTGCAGTTAATACTGCTACTTCAACAAAACTTACCGGATCAAGTGTTAGCCAAAATCAAACAGGCAATTACAACTTTAGTTTTTGGTGGAATTGTCCGAATTATGCTACTGCTACCGCTAAAGATTATACTTCGGTTAGTAAAGTCTGTGGTACTTTGACAAACGACAGTACTACCGTGACAGGTTTTAAAAAAGATAATCAAACCAGTACGGGTTGGGCTGTGGATCATATTTACACAAGTGCAGGAACATATACGCCAGTTTACGTAGTGGAAAGGGGAGGCTTGGCTGATTATGCCTCCGCAACAGTAACTGTAGACGCTATCTTGACACCAACGGTCAATTTAACCGCAAATGGTAATACTGGAACAATTACTATTCCATACAATACCGCTGCAACCCTTGCTTGGTCATCAACAAATAATCCTACCTCTTGCACGGCTTCAGGCAGCTGGTCGGGCGCTAAAAGTGTTTCTGGCTCTCAATCGACAGGTGCTTTGACCAGCTCTAAATCTTATAGCCTTTATTGTACTAATTCTAGTGGCAGCAGTCCTACTGCTACTGTAAATGTGAACGTGGGTTCACCGCCACCACCATTTACTATGTCGGCCAATCTGCACAGCGATTTATCAAGCTATTCAGTCGGCCAAAATGTTTATTTGACTGCCTCTGCCGGCAATCTGGATAGCGTTACATCTTCTTACGGCGATTGGTTTAACTATTATTATTGGGAAGATTGTTCTAATGGACCAACGACTACAAACCTGTCACTTGCCAATTATACTGCGAGCACATTAAAGGATTGGTACAGTAGTGCAAATTTTTGTAATAAACAGCCAGAATATCACATTTACAACGGTGATGGTATTAATTATTGGAATATGACGACTAATAATCTTGCTCCTTATACATATAGTACAGCTGGGACAAAGCATCCTTTTGTATTCATTTATAACTCAAATACAGGAGCAACGGTTCAGGCTCCTGCGGTTACTGTCAGTTCAGCACCTGGCCCGACAATTGATTTGAGAGCAAATAATCATTCTGGTTCAACAACAATTTCGTACAACACGGCTGCGAATCTTACATGGACCACATCCAATGCTACCGCTTGTACTGTTTCTGGTTCATGGACGGGCAGCCGTGCAACTTCCAATACTACCGGCGAGTCAACTGGGAATCTTACTTCGAGTCGTTCTTACAGTATGTCTTGTACGGGTCCAGGGGGAAATGCCAATGCTAACGTGAATGTTAATGTTGGTGCTTCTGTGACTCCGTCGGTTAGTTTGATGGAAATAGATAGCAGTAATCCAAGTAACCAAAAAACCAACACCGATGACGCAGGAAATGCTCCTGCCATTACAATTCCTTATGGTGGGTCGGTGATATTAAATTGGTCGCAAAGCAATGCCACTACTTGTTACACCGCAGGTAGTCCTACTGAAAGTAATTGGAATTGGAATACCTCATCGCCGGCAAGTAGCGGTTCATCGACAATTTCTAATATTACACAGGCTCATACTTTTACCCTTTTCTGCAATTACAACTGGGAAAAATTTACAAGCGCACAGGTCATCTTGTACGTTACTCCACCACAAACCTTGACCGTCGGTATTACAGCGGCGCCTTCAACCGGTCCTGCGCCAATGAATGTGAATATAACCGCAACGCCAACCTCAACCGGCTTCACCAGTGAGACATATAATTATTATTTTTGGATGGATTGCAGTGTGGCGCCGGGGTATGTTTCAGGGGTGATGAAATGTGGTGGGCAATTGCCATTTGCGGCTAATATTAACACTTCAAACTCTTCAGCATCGCACACTGCGACTTATAATGCTGGAACTTATAATCCTAGAGTATATATTGAGAGAGGAACAAAAAGCAGCACGGCATCAACGAGTGTTAATTATACCGCATCGGCAACAACACTTTCGGCTACATTATCGGCAATTCCTTCAACCGGTTTTATGCCGTTATCCACTATTTTAACTGCCAATCGTGATTCTGCTAGTACAGCCACTGGATCTATTAGTTATTCTTTCTGGTGGAATTGCCCGGATTCTGCAATAACTAGTGGAGCAAAAAACAGTGTTAGTAATGTTAGTCACTTCTGCGGTCCGCTTACCGATTTAGATGTTAACGATGCTGGATATAAGGCAAATGCCCAATCTTTCACAGTCACCTCTATCTCTACACCTGCTAATCCGGCAACTGTTTATGTCTCAGCCAATATGTATACTGCAAGACTTATTATTGAACAGGGGACAGCTACACCCCATGTTACTACTATACCGATTATCGTTGCCCCGGCTGGAAACCCTTCTTCAGTTAGAGTCGACGTCAATGTGAATTGGAATGAACGAGGCATACAGAAATCAGTGGATTATTACTCTATTTTAGAAAATTTAAAGTAATAGAAGACTATAAAAAAGAAGACCTGCCCCCTGGTAGTGTCTTCTTTTTTTTGTTAAAATATAGATACGAATAAAATATTTTTGAGGAGTAATAAAAATGCAACAGCTTACAGTTTTTACCGACGGCGGATCACGTGGCAATCCTGGTCACGCAGGAATCGGTTTTTTGATTTTGCCAGAAACTAAAATCGGAAAATATATTGGTGTTGCCACAAATAACCAAGCTGAATATACTGCCGTATTGGAAGCCTTAAAATATATTGTCAATAACTTTGCTGAAGAATTAGAAATTCAATTTTATCTCGACTCCCAACTAGTTGTTGAACAGCTGAACGGTAATTACAAACTAAAAAATGAAGGCTTGAAGCCTTTATTTTGGGAAATTAGAGATTTAATCTTGAGATTGGGTGGTAAAGTATTTTTCCAACATGTGCCACGCGAACAAAATAAAGTTGCCGACAAATTGGTTAATGAAGCGATCGATGAAGCCATGATGAAAGGGAATGCATGAGTTATAAAAAAATTGACTCCCAAGTTAAATTGCCAGAGATCGAAAACGAGATTTTAAACTTTTGGCAAGAAAACGATACTTTTAAAAAATCTATTGAAAATCGCAAAGGCTCACCAATATTTAGTTTTTACGATGGCCCGCCGTTTGCGACCGGAACTCCTCATTATGGGCATCTAGTTCAAAGTGTTGCCAAAGATGCGGTGCCAAGATTTTTCACAATGAAGGGTTTTCAAGTCGATCGTATTTGGGGATGGGATTGTCACGGCCTTCCGATTGAAAATATTGCTGAGCAAGAACTTGGAATCACTCATAAAAAAGAAATCGAAGATTTAGGCATTGATAAATTCAATAATATTTGCCGTGATAAAGTTTTGGGCTATGTAGATGAATGGGAAAAAATTATTCCAAAACTAGGCCGCTGGGTTGATATGAAAAACGCTTATCGTACTATGGATTTTTCATACATGGAATCAGTCTGGTGGGTTTTTAAAGAGCTGTACGATAAAGATTTGGTTTATGAAGGCTATAGATCAATGCATATCTGCCCGCGCTGCGAAACAACTCTATCTCAATCAGAAGTAACTGAAGGTTATAAGACAATCAAAGATTTATCTGCTACCGCCAAATTTGAGCTAATCGATGAACAGGGGACCTTCGTCCTTGCTTGGACAACTACTCCATGGACATTAATCGCCAATGTAGCATTAGCGGTCGGAAAAGACATTGAGTATGTTAAAGTTCAATCACAAAACGAAGATACTGGTGAATCGGAAAAATATATTTTAGCTAAAAACAGATTAGCCGATGTTTTTAAAGATAGAGAATTTGAAAAATTGGAAGATTTTCCTGGCGAAGAACTAATCGGTCAAAAATATGATCCGTTGTATCGTGATTATAAAGACTTGGAAATCGAAAACAGTAACAACGGTTGGAAGATTGTAGATGCTCCTTTTGTTACAACCGAAGAGGGGACTGGTATTGTTCACATTGCACCAGCATTTGGAGAAGACGATTTAAATTTAGGAAAAAAGAAAAATTTGCCGTTTGTACAGCACATCGGTATGGACGGTATTATTAAGCCTGAGGTTAAACAATTTGCTGGTATGCATGTTAAACATCCAGAAGATGTTCAGAAAACAGATGTAGAAATTATTAAGAATTTAGCTTCAAGAAATTTGCTCTTTTCTAAAGAAAAATACGAACATTCTTATCCGCATTGTTGGCGTTGTGAAACTCCTTTGTTAAATTACGCGACGTCATCCTGGTTTGTTAACGTTATCAAAGTAAAGCCTGATTTATTGAATTTAGCCAAAGAAATTAATTGGTCGCCAAAACACATTAAAGAAGGCAGATTTGGAAAATGGTTGGAAGGTGCTAGAGATTGGTCAATTTCACGCCAGCGTTATTGGGCTTCGGTTATTCCTTTGTGGCGATGTTCCGCCGAGCATGGCGGATGTGGTGAAATTAAAGTTTTTGGCTCAATGGATGATTTAAGAAAAGAGACAAATCAAAAAATCACCAAAATAAGTTTTGTTCGTCACGGCGAAAGTGAAAAAAATGTTTTAAAAATTAGTTCACATTCGTTAGATAAATTTCCATTAACGGAAAAGGGGAAGGTCCAAGCAGAAAATGGCGCTGATAAATTAAAAGACATTGATCTGATTATTAGTTCGCCAGTTTTAAGAACCAAACAAACGGCAGAGATTATCAATAAAAAATTACAGACTGAATTAATTTTCGACGACCGCATTACTGAAAACCAATTTGGCTCATGGAATGATACATCAAAAGAAGAATTACTCAAAGAAGACGAAAGCTATAAAAGTTATAAAGCTTTAAAGACCTTGGAAGAAAGATTTAACTGTAAATTTGGAACTACTGGAGAAAATCGTCAAGAAGTAGTTGATCGAATTGAAAATTTTCTGAAAGAAATTGCTAAAAAATACGCCGGTAAAAATATTCTAATTGTTGGCCATGGCGGTACAAATGCTTCCATGAATAAAATTTTAAACGATTGTAAGCTGGATGAATACTTCGATCGTGAAGATTTTGATCATAACGGAGTTCAGACATTCTATGTTGATGAGAATGCTCAAATAGTTGATTTACATAAAGATAAAATTGATAATTTCACAATTAATTGCGATAAATGCGGTAAAGAAGCACATCGTGTGCCAGATGTTTTAGACACTTGGTTTGATAGCGGTTCAATGCCTTACGCGCAAATCCATTACCCGTTTGAAAATAAAGAAAAATTTGCCAATTATTTTCCAGCAAATTTTATCGCCGAAGCCCAAGACCAAACACGCGCTTGGTTTTATTATTTACATTTGATCGCTACGTCTATTAAAAAAAGTGTTGCGTATAAAAACGTTATTGTAAGCGGAATCGTTTTGGCTGAAGACGGCAAAAAAATGAGTAAGCGTTTGAAAAACTATCCGGATCCTGTTGAAGTACTCGATAGATACGGCGCTGATGTTTTGCGCATGTATTTACTTTCATCGCAAATCTTACAAGCGGAGAATTTAAATTTTTCAGAAAAAGATTTGGATCAATTTAGCAAAGGCTTCTTTAGAATGCTTTGGAATTCTTATTCGTTTTTCACTCTTTATGCCAATATCGATAATTTTAAAGCAAAAGAAAATTCTGAATTGTCCGCAAAATCTGAAAACATATTGGATAAGTGGATTTTGTCGGAACTAAACCAGTTAATTAAAGATGTCAATGCCAATATGGAAAAATATGAATTAACAAAAGCCGCGCGCTTATTTGTTCCGTTCGTTGATAACCTTTCAAATTGGTATATCCGCCGATCACGTAAGCGTTTTCAAAAACAGGGGAATGCTGAGGATAAAAACAACGCATATCAAACTTTGCATACTGTTTTAGTTGAACTGTCAAAAACACTGGCACCCTTTATGCCGTTTACTACCGAAGAAATTTTTAAGAATTTGACCAGTAGGGAATCGGTTCATTTAGAAAATTTTCCAGTGGCTAATGAAGATATAATTAATAAAGGCATAAATGAAAAAATGTCAGAGACTCGCGTAATTATCGAACAAGGTTTAGCTGCTCGTGCGGCGCTTGGACCGAAATATAAAGTTAGACAGCCGCTTGGATATCTAAAATACGGCGGTAAAAAATTAGACGAAGAATTTGAAAAAATAATTGAGGATGAAGTAAATGTAAAAGAAGTAGTATTTACAGGATACAAAGAAATAGAAATCGATCAAGAAATCACACCAGAATTGCAGGACGAAGGTATGAAAAATGATATTGTTCGTGCAATTCAAGATTTAAGAAAAAAATCTGGCTATAGTCCTGATGATTTAGTCGAATTATTTGCTGATGGTAATTTGGGAATTATTGATTTAATTAAAAAATTTAAGGATGAAATTAAAAACGAAACCAAATTAACTGATATTAAATTTGAACGTCGAGAAGTCGACCAAAGCATTGATATTAAGTTGAATAATGATGATCTTTGGATCGGGGTTAAAAAGTGAAACTATCGCGTCTCAAATTTACACTGGGTTTAGATTGGTCTTTGTTTTTATTACCATTATTATTGACCGGTTTGGGCACGGCTGTCATTTTTTCAATTAGTTATGGCACTAACTCTACACTTGCTCTTAATCAAATTGAGTTTTTTTTAATCGGGATCGCAGCCACGGTCTTTTTAACGTATTTAGATTACCGCACACTTAAAGGTCTTTCGCTGGTTCTTTATATAATTGGTGTAATTTTACTGATCGCAGTTTTATTGATCGGTTCAAAAAGTTTTGGTGCCACGCGTTGGATAGATTTGAAATTTTTTCAACTTCAACCCTCCGAACTTTTTAAGATTATTATCTTAATTGTTCTCGCTAAGTTTTTTTCTGATTGGCAAGAACTAGATTTGAGGAAAATAATTTTTATTCTGGCTTTGGTTGGAGTGCCTACCTTATTAATTTTACGCCAGCCAGATTTAGGAACAGCCTCCGTAATATTTATTGGACTGCTTACTGTTCTTTTTCTTTCTCCAATAAAAAAAATATATTTGATTGTTGCCTTAGCTATCGCAGTGGTAATTTCACCGCTTGGTTGGCATTATTTAAAACCGTACCAACAGCTTAGAATCACAAGTTTTATAAATCCTTCGGCCGATCCACATGGAACAGGTTATAATGTTTCTCAAGCAAAAATTGCTGTTGGCTCTGGTGGTCTTTGGGGTACTGGCCTAGGTAAAGGATCTCAAAGCCAATTAAACTTTTTACCTGTTTCGCATACTGATTTTATTTTCGCTGGCACGGCAGAAGCAACTGGTTTTATTGGTTCGACTTTTTTAATTATCTTGCTTATCCTTTTGGTTATGAGGACAATTAACGTAGCAGTTATAGCGAAAGATAATTTTGGCATGTATTTGTCCGGGGGAATTGCCGGAATTTTTCTTTTTCAAATTCTAGTAAATATCGGTATGAATCTTGGTATTATGCCAGTGACGGGTATTCCGCTGCCTTTTGTTTCGTCGGGAGGTTCGTCGATGATTACAAACATGGCCGCCATCGGCATATTGCAGAGTATTTACCTCCGTCATCGAAAGATAACTTTTTAACAATAAAGGGCTTGACAATGGGACTTGTTAATCATATAATGAGTATGCAACAGTCCCCTCGGGGATTTTTTGAAATTGTTGAAAAAACAATTTCACCCGCCAAGAGCTTGCACTGTAAGTACACGACGTAGTCGGTTTTACAGTAAAAGCGATGGAGGGTAAGATAAGTATAGATATAAAGGACTACCCTATGAGCGACATCGCAGTTATTAAAACCGGCGGCAAACAGTACAAAGTTGTCGTAGGTGACAAAATTAAAGTAGAAAAAATCGAAAGCGATCCGTCAGCTGACGGAAAGAACTTAGAGCTTGATGATTTGCTGAACGGTAAAAAGGTTGCCGCTGAAATTATCAGCGAGGGAAAACGAGATAAAATCGTTGTTTTTAAACAACACCCAAAGAAGCGATACAGCCGCACTAACGGTCATCGCCAAAATTATACCGAAATTAAAATTACAGGAATCAATTAAAAACTTATCGCCTAATTAACAAAAGATTGGAAAGTCCATGATCAACGCAATTAAAAAATTCTTCATCGGATCATACGGAGAGTTTAAAAAAGTTGTTTGGCCAAGTCGCAAAGAAGTAACATCGCATACAATCATTGTTGTGATATCAACCGCGATTGCTATGGCAATCATCGCAGCCGTTGATTTTGGGTTGTTTACCTTAGTCCAAATGTTAATACAAGGAAAGTGAGAAAAAAATGTCTAAAGACGAGCAAGTAGATCAAACAAAAGAAACTGAAAAAGAAACCCCTGACGAAGTGGCTGAATTAGAAGAGGCAACTGGCGGCGAATTGGAAAATGTCGATGAAGTAAAAGAGAATAAACCAGAAGCAAAAGATAAAGCCGAAAAGCAAGCCGAAGCTGACGAAGAAGAAATCAAAACTCAAAAGCAGACTGGCGAGCGCGGCTGGTACGTAATTCATACTTATTCCGGTTATGAGGAACAAGTTTCCGATCAATTAAAACAAAGAATCGAAAGCTTGGGTATGGAAGACAAGATTTTCCAAGTTTTAGTGCCAAAAGAAAAGCAAATTGAAATTAAGAACGGCAAACGACGCACTGTCGAAAAAAGAATCTTCCCTGGCTATGTCATGGTTGAGATGATTGTTACTGATGATTCTTGGTATGTCGTTCGTAATACACCAAACGTTACTGGTTTTATCGGTTTAGGTGTCAGACCTACCCCAATGATGCCGGAAGAAATTGATCGCATCAAGAAACGTATGGGTGTAGAAGAACCAAAGTATAAGATTGAATTCCGTCCTGGTGACTTAGTTAGAATCGTTGACGGTCCGTTAAAAGGCTTTGAAGCCAAAGTCACTGATATTGACGAAGATAAAGGTAAAGTTAAAATCCTGGTTTCCATGTTTGGCCGCGAAACTCCGGTCAGCTTGGACTTCCTGCAGGTAAAAAAAGTATAAATTATCTAACGAATTACGAATTTGGTACAAATGTACCAATAAAGATTCGTACATTCGTATGATTAGTAATTAGTTAGGATTATTATGGCAAAAAAAATTAAAACAATTATCAAGTTACAAGCACCAGCTGGCAAGGCTAATCCGGCGCCTCCGATCGGTCCAGCCTTGGGTCAGCACGGTTTGAACATCATGGATTTTGTTACAAAGTTCAACGCCGCGACCGCTCAAATGGGTGATACTGTCGTTCCAGTAGAAATTACTGTTTACGAAGATCGCACCTTTGATTTCATTTTGAAATCTCCACCTGCCGCCGTTTTATTACGCAAAGCCGCTGGAATCGAAAAAGGTTCAGGCGTCCCAAATCGTGAAAAAGTCGGCAAAGTTACCGATGCTCAAGTCGAAGAAATCGCCAAAATCAAGATGGACGATTTGAATGCTCGCGATATGGAAGCTGCCAAAAAAATTATTTTAGGTACTGCTCGCAGCATGGGAATAGAATTAGCTAAATAGTCTTTTAATATGAAGATAGTTGAACAAGAAAATATAAGTTCACTCAAAGATGCCGCCGAAGTTCTAAAATCGGGCGGCATTTTTGTATTCCCGACAGATACTGTTTATGGAATTGGCTGTGGATTAAATCAAAAGGCGATTGAGCGACTTTATGAAATCAAAAACCGTCCGTTTTCTCAGCCGACAGCGGTCTTAATGAGTAAAAAAGATATTCCAGAACTATTAAAACCCGAGTACGAAAAATATCCAGAGGGCCAAGTGACAATTATTGCGGATGCTAATAAATACGACATCGCTTTTCCGGAAATCGTCTTGAAGGACGAAAAAATCGGCGTTCGTGTGCCAGATGATAAATGGCTGCAAAGTCTATTAGAAATCTCCGGTCCAATTGTCGCAACGTCTGCCAACCTAGCAGGGGAGAGTACGCCGGCAAGATACTCCGACATTAATCCAAAACTTCTTGAACAGGTTGATCTTGTAGTTAAGTCTGATATAATTTCTTTGCATTCTCCATCAACCATTTATGATGTAAAAGAAAACAAAATTTTAAGATAAGAGATCCAAAGCATGAAAATTAAAGTTATAAAAACTAAAAAGATTCTTGCAAATCAACTATCAACTGATCAATTTCTTAATGAATATATAAAAACAATTAAAGATAATTCCATCATCGTTATCACCTCAAAAATAATTTCCTTAATGGAAAACCGTATCGCTTCAAAAGAACTCGACAAAGAATTCTTAATAAAAGATGAAGCGGACCATATCTCCGCCAAAAGAAATTGTAACAATCGTCTCCTTACCATAAAACATAACGCATTTATTTCCGGGGCTGGAATTGACGAATCCAATGGGAACGGTGATTATATCTTATTGCCGAAAAATCCGCAAAACACAGCGAAGAAAATTTATGAGTACTTATCAAAAAAATACAATAAAACAGATTTCGGAGTCATTATTACCGATAGCAGATCATTGCCGCTCAGATGTGGTGTTCTCGGTGTCGCTATCGGCTTTTACGGGTTTTCACCGCTCAAAAGTTATATTGGGAAAGAAGATATTTTTGGTCGGAAGTTACAGTTTGAAAGAGTAAATATAGTTGACGGCTTAGCCGTTACAGCTGTCTTAGCGATGGGTGAAGGATCGGAACAGACTCCATTGGCTATCATTGAAGATGCCGATTTCGTAACGTTCAATAAAAATAAGCCTAGTAAAAAAGATCTCGATGAATTCTATGTTTCTTTAGCCGACGATATTTTTAGCGAGCTCTATCAAGATTTTAAGCGATAAAAAAGAAGGACCCACTCTTGCGAGCAGGTCCAACTTTTTTTTCCTCTCCTTTACGAGCTTGAGCCAACCCGAAGGTTTTGACCGGCTTCAATTTAATTTTAAAGTGCAAAGCCGGGGCTAAGTGTAATAGGAAAGAAGTTGACCAAAATTTAAGAGTTCGGTTTCAATCAACTTCCAACCAGTTACAACCTGGAGAGATATTCAATTTTTAAGGCCTCCCAAGTATACCATAATTTTCAGATTTGTCAAGGGGTGAGTACTAAAAAACCCCGAACTATGTGTATCGGGGTTATTGGTTAGTCGTTGCTGCGCAATGAAAGACCTGCGCTGGCTAAGACTTCCTTGACCTCTTCGAGCATCTTCGGACCGAAATTTCGAAGCTGTAGGAGATATGACTCACTGCAATTCGCGATCTCCTCTAGATTCGAAAGACCAGCCATCCT
Source organism: Berkelbacteria bacterium GW2011_GWE1_39_12 (assembly GCA_001029735.1). Classification (GTDB taxonomy): domain Bacteria; phylum Patescibacteriota; class UBA1384; order UBA12157; family UBA12157; genus GWE1-39-12. The sequence continues at coordinate 52,476 of CP011213.1, read as the reverse complement.
CATCAAACAGTTTGAAGTTCTTGTGCTCAGAACCGTTCTCGGAGTCTTGTATATTTCTTCGTGCTCCGGTCGACTCAGTTCGACCCTTGTGTCGCTGAATACCTCATGGGCACGCCAGTATGGCACAAGATTGTTCGCCTTGTCGAGCATACCGCGTTCTTCGGCATCGGGCGTTATGCTCAGGATCACCTGTGTGTCGATGTCCAATTGGACGAAGTAGGTTCGTCCATCAGCAGATGGCCATCTTGCCTTTACTTTTGCTTCAAGGCTCCGCCGGCTGTTGCCAACTTGAACAATCTCGCCAACCTTTGGAATGCAATCTGGGAATTTCACTGGTTCCATTGTCTCCCTCTTTCTGTCTACTCGACCAATTATAGTACGCTAAACTTATTAAAAAGTCAACTAGATATGACAAACCCCGGGCACGAATGCTCGGGGTTTGATATTGCGATCAATGTTAGATAGTTTCTATCCAGCCTCTGCGCGTAACTGTGTTGTAGCAGGCCTTGATATGCCTGCTATTCGCATTGAATGGATAGAGATGACTACCTTGTAGATAGCCTTGGAGTATGCAGATGGCTCGGGAATTATCTTCCCACATTACCGACTCCAGCCGCACTTCAAGATTTGCGCTAGTATTTTGCGTGTCTGCGGTCTTAATCTGCAGTTGAAAAGGATAATGACAACCCTTCTCGAAGAATGAGGTTATCAAATCTGACCTTCCTTGACCGGCGAAAATATCGTATCTTTTTTTCTCGGTAAGCATACACTTACCTCCTTAACTGATACTCCCTGTAAGGTGAGGAGTTACACCCTTATTCCACCCTGTGGAACGAGCCCAGTCATACGACTGAACTTAAATAATATACCATAAAAGAGGTCAAATGTCAAGGTATAAAGGTTGTGTTAGAATAGATAAGTGGAGGGAAATTTGGACGAGAAAAAGTACTACGTGGCGCTCACAACTCACCAAAAAATCGGTGCCAGAACCATTGGCAAACTATATAAGAGGTTTAAGAAAATCTCTGCTGTTTGGAGCGCAAAAGAGGTTGATTTGGCCGCTGCCGGTTTGGACTTAGGTCAAATTAATGCCGTTAAAGAGGTAATTTCGAAAGTCGACCCAGATCGGGCACTCCAAGAAGCCGAAAAGAGGGGAATTAGCGTTGTTACCCTAGCCGACAAGGAATATCCGGCGCTACTTAAAGAAATACCCGATCTTCCGGCCGTACTATATATAAAAGGCAAACTTTTGCCTGAAGACGAAGTTTCTCTGGCCGTTGTTGGTTCTCGTAAATACACTACCTATGGCCAAAGATTAACCGAAGATCTGGTTTACAAATTAGCCAAAAATAAATTAACTATCGTTTCAGGTCTAGCTTTAGGTATCGATGCCTTAGCTCACCAAGCCGCTCTCGAGGCAAAAGGCCGAACTATCGGGGTTTTAGGCTGTGGGTTAGATCAAATTTACCCTGTTTCCAACACTCGTTTAGCCGATAAAATTCTTCAGAGTGGGGGAGCGATCATTTCCGAGTTTCCAATCGGGATGCCGGCTTACAGATCAAATTTCCCCATGCGAAACCGCATTATTGCCGGAATGAGCCTTGGGACTCTAGTAATCGAAGCAGCGGTTGATTCTGGTTCGCTGATTACCGCCAAAGCGGCGTTAGAATATAACAGGGAAGTTTACGCCGTGCCAGGCCATATTTACTCGGAAACCTCTGAAGGCCCGAATAAATTACTCAAAATGGGGGCCAAGCTTGTTACAGAGGCAGACGACATTTTAACAGATCTACAGATCGCCGAAAAATCGGGTCAAAAAGAGGCCCAAGAGATTCTAGCCGATACCCCCGAAGAAGAAATTCTGTTAAACTTACTAAAGAAACCAAATCTAGTTGATGAGATAATCCGAACGTCCAAACTACCCGCACCCCTTGTCAACAGCACCCTAATTATGTTAGAAATGAAAGGCATGATTTCCAATCTTGGTGGAACCTGTTATGTCATTAAAGGAAAATTAAAGAAAAAATGAATTTAGTTATAGTTGAGTCTCCCGCAAAGGGGAAAACCATCGAAAAATATTTGGGCAAAGATTATAAAGTCTTGGCCTCTTTTGGTCATGTCCGCGATTTACCTTCAAGTAAAATTGGGGTAGATACCAAGAAAAACTTTGAACCAACCTATGAAATCCCTGAAAAAGCCGAAAAAACCATTAAAGCTCTTAAATCGGCTATGGCTAAAGCCGACAAAGTCTATCTTGCAACTGACTATGATAGAGAAGGGGAGGCCATCGCTTTTCATTTAGTCGAAGCCTTAAAGCCTAAAATACCATATCAACGTATTACTTTTACTGAAATCACTAAATCCGCCATCACTTCTGCCGTTGAACATCCTCGAGAAATCGACATGGATCTGGTTGATGCGCAGCAAGCCCGTCGTGTCCTAGACCGTTTGGTAGGTTATAAACTTTCACCGTTTTTATGGCAAAAAGTGGCCAGAGGCCTGTCCGCCGGTAGAGTTCAATCCGTTGCGGTGCGGCTGGTTGTCGAGCGCGAAAAAGAAATACAAAAATTTATACCGGTTGAATATTGGTCTATTGAAGCTTTACTTAGTAAGAATAAGGTACAATTTACAGCTGATTTAACCGAGAGAAGTGGCAAAAAACTGGATAAATTGGCCATCAAAAGCGAAAAAGAGGCCAAAGAAATTGATGATCAGTTGAAAACAGGGGATTATGAAGTTGCAGATTTAAAGAGTGAAGATAAAAAAAAGCATCCTTCGCCGCCATTTACCACTAGTACTCTGCAAATGGAAGCCGGCAGTAAGTTCAAATACAGTGCCAAACAGACCATGCGGTTAGCCCAAAACCTTTATGAAGACGGTTTCATCACCTATATGAGAACTGACTCTGTTAATATCTCAGCCCAGGCGTTAAAACAAGCACAAGAAGTTATTACCTCTAAATATGGCGAAAAATACGCATTAGAAACGCCGCGAGTTTTTAAAACCAAATCCAAAGGCGCTCAAGAAGCACATGAAGCTATCCGTCCGACAGATATGAACGTTACTTCAGATAAAATTCCGTTAACCGCTCAGCATCAAAAGATTTATGAATTAATCTGGAAAAAGATGATGGCTTCCCAGATGCAAGAGGCGATTGTGGCGGAAACCACCGCAAAAATCAAGAACGGCGAATTTATCTTTACTGCCAAGGGCTTAAAGGTTAAATTTGACGGTTTCATGAAACTCTACAAGACTAATGAGGCGATGGAAAATTTTCTTCCCGAGCTTAATATAGGCGATAAATTAAGCTTGGAAAAATTAGATAAAATTCAGCACTTTACCGAACCATTACCGCGTTACTCTGAAGGAAGTTTGATTAAAGAACTCGAAAAGCGGGGGATTGGCCGACCTTCAACCTACGCTCCAACCTTATCTACTATCCAAGACAGGGGATACGTGGAAAAAATCGAAGGTAGGTTTATACCTAAAGATATCGGTATTGCCGTCAGCGATATTTTAGTGGAAAATTTTCCTCAAATCGTCGACTATGATTTTACGGCTAAAATGGAAGAAAATTTAGATGAAATTGCGGAAGGAAAACTCAAATGGCAACCAGTTCTTAAAGAGTTTTACGACCCATTTGCCAAGAATTTAACTGAAAAAATGGAAAGCGTTAAAAAAGCCGATCTTCAAGAAGAAACCGACGAAAAATGTCCGAAATGCGGTCAAAATCTAATGATAAAAATGGGACGTTTTGGTAAATTCATGGCTTGTAAGGGTTACCCTGAGTGCAAATTTACGCGCCCAATCACTAAACCCGGTGAAGAAAATAAACCGGAAGGGGAGCCAACCGACGAAAAATGTCCAAAATGTGGTAAAAATATGGTTCTAAAAGAAAGTCGTTATGGTAAGTTTTTAGCCTGTGAAGGATATCCGGAATGCAAAACTACTAAAACAATCACCGTAGAAACAGATGTGCCATGTCCTAATTGTGGTGAAAAATTGATTCAACGAAGAACTAAAAAAGGCAGAACTTTTTGGGGTTGCTCGGGCTATCCAAAGTGTAAAACGGCATTTTGGAATGAGCCAACCAGTGAAAAGTGTCCTGAATGTGGAAAGTTGCTATTGAAAGCAGGTAAGGATAAGATCAAGTGTAGTGAGTGTGATTATTCCAAATAAAAGCTTAACTTAAATAATATGTCAAAAATACTCCCTGATTCCGTCCAAAAATTAATCGATGAATTCGGTAAATTACCAGGAATTGGCCCTAAAACCGCCTCCAGGTTAGTTTTTTATCTGTTAACCAAGAGCAATACAGATATCGAGAGTTTAGGCGAATCTGTTACTAACCTGAAGAAGAATCTGGTTTATTGTCAGGAGTGTTTTAATATAGCCGAACAATCACCCTGTAATATCTGTGCCGATCCAAAAAGAGAGAAAAATACGGTTATGGTTGTCGAGGAGCCACTTGATGTAGTTGCTCTCAGTAAAACCTCTTACAACGGGTTGTACCACGTTCTAGGAGGGGTTATCTCTCCTATAGATGGTGTTGGTCCGGAGCAATTGCGAGTGGCTGAACTTATTGCTAAACTTAAAGAAGAGAAATTCGACGAGATGATTTTAGCCACTGATCCTTCTCTTGAAGGAGAAGCAACGGCTATGTATATTGCAAAATTGGTAGAAAAGGACAAAATAAAAATAAAAGTGACCAGAATAGCGCGAGGTTTACCGGTTGGCGGAGACTTGGAATATGCTGACGAAATAACCCTAACCAGAGCGCTTGAAGGCCGTAATGCTTATTAATTAAAGGAGAGTCGTGAAAAAGACAGATTTCAGCGATGGAATTTGCAACACCTGTGGAAATGTCGGTTTAGCCGGTGATCATTGTATTGTTTGCGGCGATTTAATGAGTAAAATCGACGAAGGTTTAGTTGACCCGGTTGTTAATGGGGAAGAAGAAGACGAAGATTTTAGCGGCAAAGAACCAGATGTATATCCGCTGGAAGCCCTGGAAGAAGATTCTTCAGGCGATTCAGACGACTTGGAGTAATTTACTAACTTTAGAAAGACTGAATGATCAAGTTATATAGCTCCCTCGGAGCGCGGAAAAATTTAAATGGTTAAATTTTATAACAGTTTAGGTAAAGAAAAGCAGGAATTTAAACCCATAGCTGACAATCAGGTCAAAATGTATGTTTGTGGGCCAACGGTCTATGACTATGCCCACTTGGGTAATTTAAGGACCTATATTTTTGAAGATATCTTAAGAAGGGTTTTAGAGCTAAGCGGCTATAAAATCACTGAAGTCATGAATATTACCGATGTCGGTCATTTAACCTCAGATGAAGATACTGGTGAAGATAAGATCGAAAAAGGCGCCGCCAGAGAAAACCAATCTGTCTGGGAAATAGCGGAAAAGTATACCAAGGCTTTTAAGGAAGACCTTAAAGAACTTAACATTGAAACACCTGAAATTTTCTCTAAAGCCACAGATCATATTGAAGACCAAATTGAATTTATTAAAAAAATCGAAGAAAATGGCTTCGTCTATAAGACTTCTGACGGCATTTATTTCGATACTTCCAAATTGAAAGATTACGGTAAATTAGCCAATCTAAATGTTGAGGGACAGCTCACTGGTACACGCATTGAAGAGAATAAAGAAAAGAAGAATCCGGCTGATTTTGCGCTCTGGAAGTTTTCACCCACAGACCATCAAAGACAGATGGAGTGGGAAAGTCCATGGGGGAAGGGTTTTCCAGGCTGGCATATCGAGTGTTCGGCTATGAGCACTAAATACCTTGGTGAACAGTTCGACATCCATACAGGAGGGGTAGATCACCTGACAGTTCACCATCCTAACGAGATTGCCCAATCTGAAGCCGCAAATGGTAAAATACCGGCAAATTACTGGTTACATGGCGAGTTTCTCCTTGAAGAGGGCGGAAAAATGGCCAAATCAAAGGGCAGTTTTTTGAGGCTTTCTACCTTGGTAGAGAAGGGGTTTGAACCCCTTGCATACCGATATTTAGCCCTTACCGCTCATTATCGCAGTAAGCTCAATTTTACCTGGGCTGGTATCGAAGGCGCCCAAAATACGCTTAAAAGTATCCGCAAGTTAAAAGACATAGAGACAAAATTAACTACCGAACAAAAAACAGAATATATTCAAAAAATTAAAGATGCACTAAACGATGACTTAGATACGCCGAAAGCGCTCGCAATTCTGCACCAAGCGCAGGATTTTTTCCTTTGGCAAGAGTTTGAACCTGTTTTTGCCTTAGATCTTGAAAAACAGGCGAAAATCCCGGTTGAAATCGAACAAAAAGCGAAAGAACGAGATGAAGCTCGAAAAGCAGGTGACTACGCTAAGGCTGATGAACTCAGAAAAGAAATCGAAGCCGCTGGTTTTAATTTAGAAGATAACTCGTCCGGTTTTGTCATTAGTAAAAAATGATATAGAACTCTGAACCATATAATTATATGGTTGAAAAAGAATATATGGAGAAATTTGGCTCGAAAGGGGGTTGACAATCTCGTCTGTTTGTGGTATATTGGTGTGTATTTCAAAAGGAGTTATAAGCTCCTTTTTAATTACTACGACTTTAAAAGTCGTGGGTGGGAACCAGCTGAGATCTGTGGAGAGTGACCTATTAAATTTATTTTTATTGGTCTGCCCCTCCTTCCCAGATTTCGGCTGATTCTCGCCCCAAAAATGTGGTGAGAAACTATCGCTAATTAGAATTCAGTAGAGGAAAGGGGACCTAATAATGCGACGCACGTTAACTATCGCAATGTTGCTAGTAGTTATCGCCACCATGGCGGTAACTCAGAGTGTTTATGCCAATGCGGCCATTTCGGTCGGCGGAGGTGTGACACTCACGGAATCAGCCGCAGGTGTCTCGATGGGATCGAGAATGGATGCATGCCGAAAGAGCGTCGAGAGATGCTTAGGAGCTGATGGAAGAAGTGAGTACAAACGTACCTACCAACCCATTACTTCATGGTTTTCATCCACGAACATGTTCCCGCGGCTTGTGATGAACAAGTCGATGTTTCGAGATGCTGTAGCCGCAAAATCACCTGTGTATCGAGCATACAGCGATTTTAGCAACGTTGAACACGTTGTGAAGGTCGAACTGACGCCCGATCATGGTGCAACTTGCTGGCTCGCCGAGCTAGAGGCACTAAAAGGTTATCAGGTTGAGATTCCATATCTTGATCCTGGTAGCTATGCGTTTGAATGGAAAGTTACAAGTCGGGATAAGAAAAACCGTCTAACGGTTGTCTTCCTTCCTTTCAACTGGACTTCCAATCGGACCAACGGTATGGTCCAGCAGGTTCTGGTGCAGAGTGCACCTGAAGAATGCTGGAACTTCACCGATGAGCAGTGGTGCTCAATGCTTTCGCCGGCTTTCCAGCCGACGACTGCGCTACCGGATCCTGGTTATTTGGCTATGAGGAATGCCCAGCGGCAAACCTTGAACCAGATGACCGCTCCTGCACCCATTGTTCAGTCGCAAACACCCGTAGCACAGCCTCAACCTGCACCCGTTGCAGAACCGAAACCCATTGTCCAGCCTCAGCCCAAAGTGGAAACACCTAAGCCAAGGATCGACATGAAGTCTGATGGTTACGCTGTTGCAGATAACAAGCTGACAATCGTTGCTCGTCCCCCATCATCAAAGAGGATTTACGTTCTCTGTGGTGAGTACCGCCTTATCCTTACAGGGCTGGACCATTCGTCCTTCACCATTAGGGTAAACGGTCGGATAAAGCAGGGTGCGAAGGTGACTTTTACCCGCAAGGGCTATGAGGCCGCCACGGCTATGATTACAAGCGCGAGCCAAGGAAAAATCTACGCAGAAGTCGAATCGATCGGTTCCAAGGGGCTTTGCCCCGGTGACGATATCAACTTCGAGATGGAGGTAAAGTAGCATGAAACGATTAGTAACTCTGACAGGGATATTGGTCATGTTGGCGATCGCATCCATGGCTTCAGCCGAGGATGTAGTCGTCGTCGGCGTAGTTCCGCAGCAAGAAGTTAGCGTAGCTCCTGCAACCACCGTCAAGGCACAAGAGATGACAACCTGGGAAATGACAACACCAGGGCAGTATACTCTTGCAGTTCTTGATCAGACTGAGCTGGAAGTAATTTCAGAACAACTTAGTCAGACAGGTGAGCAGTATGACTACATCAAAGCCGGTATGGCAAGCACATTTCTCTTCACTGACAAGTACGGAGTAATGAGGATCCATAAGCCGGCCAAGAATCATAAGGCCTGTAACAACAAGGTCATCCGTATCAAGCGGAAGGTCATCGTGAAGATCAAGCCGACCGAAGTGATCCGCGAACATGAAACACAAGTCATTCACGAAAAGACTGAAGTAGTTCATGAAACCAAAGTTGTTCACGAGGTGCCGGTACAGCCGGTGACAAATGTGACCAACAACTACTTTTCTTCTGCGCCTGTAATGTGTGGTCAGATCGGCGGTCAATCGCCGTGGCAGACCAACAGTCAGCAACTGCTCTCGGTATCGGCAGTGCCGGTATCGAATACCAGTATCAGTATTTGTAACAACGTTAAAGGCGGAGACGCCAACGTTGTTAACAACAACAGTAATACGAATGTTAATGACAACGCGAATAACAACGTCATTAACATCGGGGACGGATCCGCAACAGGCGCGGCCGTCGCCAACGGTAACGGTGCCGCAGGAAGCGGCAATTAACATTAGATCCTTCGGGATCTTGGTCGGGCCGACTACGTGTCGGCCCCCAAACTCCTGCTTTCAAAGTAATTTGAAAGCGGAAGATTTGGTCGAAATCTTTAATAATTTAGGTCTTTTAGCCTTCTAATGCATTAGGCTAAAAGAGAAAGGATTAAAATGCGAAACATCATTTTAACAGTCTTATTTTCTTCAGCGCTTATCCTTGGCTCAGCAAATGTTGCTAGTGCCCATGAATCCGATTGGATTACTGGATTTGTTAACGATCTTATTGTTAACAATAATTCCAACAGCAACTCTAATGCTAATGCCAACAACAATGTCATAAACATTGGTAGTGGTAGCGCAGAAGGTTCATCCGAGGCCAATTCTGATTCCATATCAAATTCGGGATCACCTGACCTCATGATTCAAGAAAATGATCACACTATTTTATGTGGTGATGGTTGTGGTTACGACGAAGGCTCAATTGGATCAACCGTTGTGAATAACAACGCTAACTCCAACGCCGATGCCAACGCCAACAACAATGTGATCAACATTGGAAGCGGAAGCGCTTCTGGTTCAGCTGAAGCTAATGCTAATGCTGAATCAAATGCTGGAAACTCTACCGAAAACGGTGGATCCAGCGACGAAAGTTCTGATAGCAACGGCGGTTCGAATGCAAACGCTAACGCGAATGCAAACAACAATGTCGTTAGTTTACCGGAAAATATCATTTCTGAGACCCCTTCGGCTAAGAAATTGCCAAGCACAGGTCCAGACATGGTATTGCCAAGCGTTATAGCGCTTGCGGGTACCGGAGTTTATGCTTTGCGTAAGTTCCAAAGTGCTCGTTCAATTGCCAATTTGATTAAATTCTAACAAGTTAGCAATAAGGAAAAGACCCTGAGTCGTAAGACAAAGGGTCTTTTCTTGTATAAAGATCGATTTTCAGGTAAAATTGAGTCACAGTGACAACCAAAGAAGAATTATACAATTTGCTGAAAATCGAAGAAAAACAGAAGAAAATAGCGGAAATTCAAAAAGAAATGAATGAACCGTCTTTTTGGGGTAACCCAGCGGAAGCCGGCCAAAAAACCCAGGAAATGTCTAATTTGCAAAAATTAGTGACTGAATGGGAAACCGCCGAATCAGTAGATCAACTTAAAGAACTCGAGATAAAGGCGACTTTATCAGATAAATACGACGAAAATGGCGCTATTTTAACTCTACACAGTGGCGCTGGCGGCACCGAGGCGCAAGATTGGGCTGAAATGCTGCTTCGCATGTACGAGCGCTATGCTGAACGCAAAGATTTTAAATACGAACTCTTGGAAATCTCAAGCGGAGAAGAGGCGGGGGTTAAGTCGGCAACTTTGAAAATCACCGGTCCTTATGCTTTTGGCTACTTAAAAACGGAAGCCGGCGTTCACCGCTTAGTTCGCATGTCGCCGTTCGATGCCGATAAGGCTCGCCACACTTCTTTTGCCTTAGTTGAAGTAATCCCAGATATTCCTGAAGCTGAAACCCTGCCAATAGAAGACAAAGAACTCAAAATAGATGTTTATCGTTCAGGCGGTCACGGCGGTCAATCAGTTAATACGACCGACTCTGCGGTCCGCGTCACTCATTTACCATCAGGTATTGTAGTCGCAGTTCAAAACGAGCGCAGCCAAGGGCAAAATAAAGCTTTAGCTATGCATATTTTACAAAGTAAATTATTAGCCTTAAAATTAAGGAAGCAAAAAGAAGAAGAAGCCAAACTTCGCGGGGAACATATGTCAGCCGCGTTCGGCAGTCAAATCCGTTCCTACGTCTTACAGCCGTACCAGCAAGTCAAAGATCACCGAACCGAAGTGACATCGACAAATCCAGATGATGTCTTGAATGGCAATATAGACTTATTTATTGAAGGAATGTTAAAGAAAAATAATAATTGAGGAGTTTTCATGTTAGACAAAGCAAAGCAGTTGTATGATTTACAAAAAAAGGCGAGAGCGATCCAAAAAGAATTAAAGGAAACTGAAGTCGAGGCTAAAGCAGCCAACGGTTTAGTTTCAGTTGTTTTTAACGGTGAACAGCACATTCAAGAAGTTGTAATCGACGAATCGTTGTTAAAACCAGAAAACAAACGTGATTTAGAAAAAGCGTTACAGCAATGTATCGCTGAGGCAGTTTCTCGTGTCCAAGCGCTCGCGGCTGAAAAAATGAAAGCCATTGCCGGAGACCTGAATATCCCTGGTATGTAATAAGTAAAACAAAATATGACAAATGTTTTTTTATATGGAATGTTATCGGTATTACCTTTAATTGTCGGAGCAATTTTAGGCTCAGTTTTTCATGTGAAAGAAAAAATTATTGGCGTTATTTCAGCCTTTGGTGCTGGCGCAATGATTGCAGCATTAACTTTTGGTCTCATGGAAGAATCGTTTAAATTAGGCGGATTTGACAATTCTATTCTAGGTTTTGTTGTAGGAGGCTTAATTTTTGTCATTGGTGATTACTTTATTATCAAAGCTGGGGGCCGTGGCCACAAACGCTATTACAATGCTGAAGGCTCAACTGGACGAGGGATTGTTTTGGGGGCGATTCTTGATGGAATTCCTGAATCAATTGCCTTGGGAATTGGTTTGTTTTTAAATCCTGCTGTCGGTCTTTTAATGTTGGTTGGTATTTTCTCCTCAAACTTACCTGAAGGGATCTCTTCCGCCTACGATCTCAAAAAACAGCGCAAATCCATCAAAGAAATATTAATCACTTGGATTGTCGTTGCCTTAGTTGGTTTAGCCTTTGTTATTTTAGGCTATACAATCTTTTCAAGTTTTTCACCGAATGTGGTAGCAACCCTCGAAAGCTTAGCTGCAGGAGCGATTTTGGCCATGTTGGCATCAACTATGATGCCAGAAGCGTTTAAAGAAAGCGGAATTGACTCGTCAATGGCGACCGTCCTCGGCTTTTTGTTAATTTTTATTCTATCAAAAGTAGGAGTTTAAATGCGTTTAATTATTGGATTAGGTAACCCCGGAGAAAAATACGAAAAAACCCGACACAATATCGGTTTTTTAGTGGTGGGAAAAATTGCCGAAAAGAGGGGAATCACTTTCCGACTGGAGAGTATGTATGATAGTCGCTATGCCGAAATGGGGGATTTTGAGCATAGAATTAAATTAGTCGAACCGCAAACCTTTATGAATGAATCAGGAAAAGCTGTTGGCAAAACCAAAAACTTTTTCAAAGTAGACTCAGAAGATATCTGGGTAATTCATGACGATGTTGATTTAGAGCCTGGTAAGGTCAGGATCAACTTAGGTGGCTCATCAGCCGGCCATAAAGGTGTCCAATCAATTATCGACGCAATTGGTCCGGAATTCTGGCGCATTCGCATCGGTGTCGGAAAATCAGATAAAATACCGACCGAAAGCTGGGTTTTAATGAGCTTTGAAGACACGGAAAAGCTGGAAAATATGGTTGACATGATAGCTGACTTTGTGTTAGAATCTTTGAGCAAAGGTATAAAAGAAGAAACAATCAACATTTAATTTGTGGGAGCCCTTCGATAAATTCAGGGCGCTATTACCACGGAAGGAAAAAAATGGGAAAAAATTCTCTAGACGATTTGATTTCACAGTCAGAAGAAGCGATTGACAAAGGCGAGGATCTCAGCGATATCGATGCCGACCATCATGGTAAGGCAAAAGTAACGCCAAAAGCGAACAAAGAAAAAATTGCCGAAAAAATTCGCCAAGCAAAGTTTCAAAAAGAAGCTGGTGCTGCTGCGGGAACAGAAGAAAAAGAAGGTGGAGAAGAAAAAGCTGAAACCCAAGCAGAAAAAGAATCTGGTAAAAAAACAAAGGCCAAAAAAGTAAAGCGTGGTAAGGCAAAAGTTCGCTCTAAAAAATATCAAGAAGTAAAAGCCCTTATTGAAGTCAAAGAAAAATATAGTATTGATGAAGCATTAGAATTAGTTAAAAAGACAACCATGACTAAGTTCGACGGCAATGTCGAAACTCATGTTAGATTATTAAGCAAAACTGGAAAGCCTGAAGCAGCAAGAGGCTTGTTACAGTATCCTTTCGGTACCGGTAAAAAAATCAATGTCGTTATCTTGGACGAAAAATTAATTGATGAAATTGTTGCAAGCAAAAAGATTGAAGCCGATATTTATTTGGTTACTCCGGCCTTGATGCCAAAAGCCGCTAAATTAGCTAAAATTTTGGGTCCAAAAGGAAAGATGCCTAATCCAAAAGCCGGTACTATTACTCTAGACCCTGAAAAAACCAAAGCTGATCTTGAAGGCGGACAAGTTGAGTATAAAACAGATTCTACAGGAAATATTCATCAGGTAATCGGAAAAGTCAGCGGTAAAATCGAAGAATTGACTGCAAACTTCAAAGAACTTATAGCAGCTCTTCCAAACGATAAGATTAACAGTATTCACATTTGCGCGACTATGGGTCCTTCGGTCAAAGTAAAAAAATAGAGAAGCATCTCATATTTCAAAAAATCGCTCGATCTGGGCGATTTTTTGAATTGTTATATGAAAAAAGGAACCATTTAAGGTTCCTTGATGTTTTGTCTTGGAGCGATCAATAACTCGCTCCTCATTATCCGGATACTGCGTGGCGCTTTGATGCAAAACTGTGCATACCCTAATCGTAGATTACAGGAATAACATATTCGATTGACAAAAAACGAGATGGTTTTATCTTTGTCAATAATAACTTCTTGCCGTAAACTGAGACTTATAATCTGTTGAGAGAATTTACCAGTCAAGCTGATTTTGACCGAATCCCTCTGAACTTCCAGCAATTCCATAATGTAATCGCCGATATGTATGCTTTCTCCAATCTTTCTGGTCAAAACCAGCATTTAACGCACCTCCTTTCGAGTACTGAGATAATAGCTCAAAAAGAGGCAAAAGTCAAGAGGTTGATCTCATCATTATTGACATTTACGCATAATTTATGATAATATGAATTTGCCGAAGAAAATGGGTAAAAAAGTAAATCCCATCGAGGCGAAACAAATTAGTTAAAAGTTTATAAAGTCCATAAAGTCTTAAAGTGTTTTTACTTTGGGGCTTTAGACTTTACGACTTTCAACTAGTTCTGGTCTCGCTAATCGGCGAGATTTTTTGTATCATAATTAAATTTAAGAGGTATAAATGCTACTTACCCGCAGTAAAAAAGAAAAATTAGTCGCTGAAATGTCAGGTCAAATGGAGAAATCCAAGGCTGTCGTTTTAGTAAATTATCAAGGATTAAAGCATAAAGAAATTGAAACCTTGAAAGAAAGACTTGCCGCAGAAAAGATTAGTTTTCAAGTGGTCAAAAATTCATTATTCAAAATTGCTTTAAAAAAAGCCGGCATCGAATTAGATAATAGTTTATTGGATCAACCAGTTGCAGTTATCTGGGGCGATGTTGATGAAGTAAATCCTGCTAAATTAACGGTTGCTTTCGGTAAAGAAGCGGAAAAATTGGAAATATTAGGTGGAATTTTAAACGGTCAGTATGTTGATTTAAATACAGTCAATCAATTAGCTGCTCTTCCTGGTCGAGATGAGCTATATGCAAAATTAGTTGGTACTTTGAACGCTCCAATGTCTAGATTAGTCAATGCGCTTCAAGGTAACCTTCGATCACTGGTATACATTTTAGATACCTACAAAAATAGTAGATAATAATCATAAATTAATTCTTAAGAAAGGAATTACTATGGCAGACGACATTAAAAAAGAAGAAAAACAAGCTGAAGCAGAAGCTGAAGCTGAAACAAAATTGAACGACGAAGCTTCCAAAGAAGAAGCTGGTTCAAATGTAGACGAAAAAGCACAAGTTGGGGCAGCTGTTGAAGAAGCCGCTGGTGCAGAAGAAGAAACTCCAGCCGAAGTTGAAGCAATCAACACTGACAACGAAACCGCCAAAGAAGCCAATGAGGCCAAAGCGGAACCAACCGGTAAATTTGCTGACTTAATCAAAGATATCGAAGGTTTAACCACCTTGGAATTGGCAGAATTAGTCAAAGCTCTTGAAGAACGCTTTGGTGTTTCCGCCGCCGCTCCTATGATGGCCGCTGCTGGCGCAGTCGCTGGTGGTGCCGCCGCCCCAGCTGAAGAAGAGAAATCTTCTTATACCTTAGTCTTAGCCGACTCTGGTTCACAGAAAATCGCCGTCATTAAAGCTCTTCGCGAAATCAACCAAGAATTAGGTTTGAAAGAAGCGAAAGACTTAGCAGATGCCGCACCAAAAGAAATTAAGAAAGATATGCCAAAAGCTGAAGCCGAAGAAGCTAAGAAAAAGCTTGAAGCAGCTGGTGCCAAAGTCGAGCTTAAGTAATTTAAATCGACAAATCAAATAGATTCTCAAGAAAGCCCCGAAAGGGGCTTTTTGAGTATAAGAAGTTAAAGCTCTTGACAATATGGGGTTTCTCTGCTAAAATCGTAACACAAATCAAGCTTATGTGTATGGGGGGTTGTTTCGGTGCCGCGTCCATTGAAGGAGGTGATTGAGTATGGCTGTTGTTATTTCACAGCATAGCTCTCAATCCGAACCTTTTAAGGAGCTAACTGCGACGCAGATCGAAATAGCAAGCGTATCACAGATTGAATATGAGCTTGATAAAATCGCCAGCATAGGCGATAAGATAGCAAGTCTCCGACACGGCAGACTAAGTCTGATCCCTTTCAAGGAGACAATGTATCGAGAAATCGATGATCTGCAAGAGGAAATCGAAAAGTTAGCTGAGCAGGCAAAGGGGCTAGCGCCTTATCACGCTGCTCTAATTAAGAGGTATCGGGAATTACGCGATACAGAGAGCTATGTGACCGCTTAGCATGAATTAGGCCCGGACAAATAATGTCCGGGCCTAAATAATACCCAAAAAAGCTAAATCCTTTCTTAATAGCATAAATAATGGTACAATATCAGGGTGAAATTCAAAATTTTGAAACAATCAAAAAAATCCTTGGCACGCTTAGCGGAATTTGAAACAGCCCATGGCAAGATTCAAACGCCGGTTTTTATGCCGTGCGCTACAGTTGGCGCCGTCAAAGGAATTTCTCCAGAAGAACTTAAAGCAATTGGCTTTAAGATAATTTTGGGAAACACATATCACCTATACTTAAGGCCAGGCGAAAAACTAATAAAAAAGATGGGCGGTTTGCAGAAATTTATTAATTGGCCCGGTGCTATGCTAACGGACTCTGGTGGTTTTCAGGTTTTTTCATTAGGCAAAAACTATATCGATTATGAAACTAAAGAAATAAAGGACTCATTGGTAAAAGTGACTAATAGAGGAGTGTGGTTTAAATCTCACTTAGATGGATCAAAACATCTTTTTACCCCAGAAAAAGTCATCGATATCCAAAAGGATTTAGGCTCTGATATTTTGATGGTTTTAGACGAATGCACGGAACACCCGGCAACCTATGATCGAGCAAAAAAATCTATGGAATTAACTCATGAATGGGCCAAGCGCGCCTCGGATTATTGGAAAAAGAACGGAAACAAAAAACAATCCATTTTTGGTATTGTTCAAGGCTCAACTTTTAAAGATCTCAGAGAAAAGTCGGCTGAATATATTTCTTCACTTTCTTTTGACGGCATCGCTGTCGGTGGTGTATCTGTCGGTGAAGGCAAAGAAAATATGTATAACGTTATGAAGTGGATTGGGCCAATATTACCCAAAGAAAAACCGCATTATTTAATGGGGATCGGCGAGCCGGAAGATATTCTTGAAGGCGTAAAAAATGGTATCGATATGTTTGATTGCGTCTTGCCAACTCGCTTGGCTCGTCATGGTACTATTTGGACTACAACTAACTGGAAGACTTTCAAAAAAATTGATCTTAGAAAATCTTTATTTAGAAACGATAAAAAAATCCTTATGCCAGGTTGCGGATGCTCTACATGCAAAGCTGGTTTTACTCGTGCCTACATTTCTCACTTAATTCGTGAAAAGGAAATGTTCGGTATGAGACTGACTTCTATTCATAACCTCTGGCTTTTAAACCATCTGGTCGAAAAAATCAGAGAGGATATTAGTAGTGACAGATATTGACCTCTGCAGCTGTTTTTGCTAAAATCTATATTTGCGGAGGTAGTACTAATGAAACTGGACGAGATATTAGAACGCAAAGACATTCGCGTAGATGTCGAGTCGTCGATTTTAAGTACATCCAAAGCTAATTCTTCGGCTCTGGATTTCAATGAGCAGAAGTCGGGCAATGCTATTTGCTACAAAGCTTCGAACGGTAAATTCAAAATTTATCTTTACCGGTCGGAACGTCTTTTTGGAGAGACTGATGCCAGACATCTTAAGCATCAGTCTCGTTTACGGATAATCAGAGGTCAAGTAGAGATCAAGTTTACATACGAGGAGAGTAGCCCGACTACTAGAAGATTGAGCCGAGGTACTAGTACGAGGCTGCCTCAGAACGTAACTTTTACTATTCGGTTCCTAACCGAAGACACTATTTGTCTCGGCATTGAGACAAACGGCGATCCGTCTTAGCCCCATTGCTTATGGGGCTTTTTAGTTGTACATTTTAAGCAAATCGACTACAATAATAATAGAGAAGGAGAGGTATGAATCCTAATCAGTTCAAGCCTGAATTGCCAGGCACTGTTCCTGTTGAAACAGAAGTATTAACACCAGAGCCAACTAACACTCCTAGCCAACCAGAAGTAAATCCTGGTATTGCTGTCGAAGTGAAAAATATCCAACCCACAACGTTACCAATTGCACCTATAACACCCACTGTTCCGTCTGAACCTGTTCAACCAGCGCAGCCTGTCTTATTGAGTGAAAATCAAAAAGAATCTTCTGTTTCTCACCTTGTCGAACAGAACGTTAGCGGTGTAAGTGCCGCCAGTAATCTCCTTGAACAAATTGCAGAACTACAAAAAGATTAAAGGTAGGGGAGTATGAATTTATATTTAGTAATTTTAATTGCTATTTTATTGATAGCGCTACTAGTCGTTATTTTTTTGATAGTTGAACATAGAAACAAAAAAAGCGACACGGCACGGATTTTAAACACTCGTGTTTTTTTGGTGACATTACCTAAAGAGGAAGCCGTTCGAGTAGAAGGAACTAACGAACCGCCGAAAGACTTTCGACAACACATGTCCGTAGCAGAACAAATGTTTGGCGCTTTCTCAAGCCTTTACAGTCATGACATGGCAAACAAGATATTAAAAGATCAACAGCAAATTTCTTTTGAAATTGTGGCTCAAAACGGTATCATCGCTTTTTACGTGGCTTGTCCTAAAATGTTTGAAGAAATGGTACAAAAACAAATTCAGGCCTACTATCCGACGGCTCATGTTGAAAAGGTAAAAGCACCAAACATTTTCTTGTTAACCAACGGTCAAGGTGAGTTTGCATCAGCGACATTAAAATTAGAAAAACGTTTCGTTCTGCCTTTAAAAACATATACCAAGCAAGAAAGTGATCCTTTGGCAGGCATAACAAATGCGATGAGCAAGCTTGATCCAAGCTCGACCGCTGCTCTGCAGATGATTATCAAGCCGACGGGTGATGAATGGCGACGTGCTTCTGGCATGACCAGTAAAAAGATTCAAGAGGGTAAGACGTCTGTTGCTACTGAAAAATGGTATTTTAAGCTAGCTAATTTTCTAGTTGAAGGGTTCTCCGGCGCGGTCCATGGCGCGGCAAAGCCTCAAGAACAACCAGGAAAAGAAAACAAACCATATCAGCAGATGACTCCAATGCAAGATTCCTTACTTAGAGCTATTAGCGAAAAGGCCTCAAAAATTGGTTTTGAAATGTCTCTCCGCGTTATCACTGTTTCTCAAAATCAACCAATTGCCCAGGCAAATCTACAAGCAATTACAGCTAGCTTTATGCAATTTGGCACGCCTGAACTAAACAATTTTAAAGTTTCTTCAGGTAATAATGAAGTAGTTAAAGACTATATTTTGCGACGCTTTGCCGAAAAATCATCTATTGTCAACACAGAAGAATTGGCGACTTTGTATCATTTTCCAAATCACTTTATTGATACGCCGAACATCCAATGGTTAATGAGTAAGGAAATGCCGCCGCCTGCAAATTTGCCAGCTGAGGGAACGGTTTTAGGAAAAAGCGTTTACCGTGGCATTGAGGCAGAAATCAAAATAAAAGAAGATGATCGACGTCGCCATATCTTTATGATAGGCAAGACTGGAACTGGTAAAACAACTTTGTTCTTAACTGCAATCGAACAGGATATAAAAGAGGGGAAAGGTGTTTGCTATATTGATCCGCTGGGTGATGCCATCGAAGATATTATGGGAAAAATTCCGCCGGAAAGAATGAAGGACGTCATTGTTTTTGACCCATCAGATATTGAATTTCCAATGGGACTAAACTTGATGGAATTCCATACTCCTGAGCAACGTGACTTTATTATTCAGGAAACCATTCAAATATTTCAAAAATTATTCGACCCGGGCCAAACTGGTATTGTTGGACCTCAATGGGAACACTGGTTTAGAAATGCAGCCCTGACAATTATGGCTCAGCCAGAGGGCGGCACATTAATAGACATCCCGCGAATATTTACCGATGATGCTTTTAGGGCAAGTTTAGTTTCAAACGTAACTGATCCGATCGTGAAATCATTTTGGGAGCAGCAATTGGCCAAGACCGCTGATTTCCATAAATCTGAAATGTACA
This sequence comes from Berkelbacteria bacterium GW2011_GWE1_39_12, assembly GCA_001029735.1. Classification (GTDB taxonomy): domain Bacteria; phylum Patescibacteriota; class UBA1384; order UBA12157; family UBA12157; genus GWE1-39-12. The sequence goes on along the minus strand of CP011213.1, from coordinate 33,081 downwards.
ATTATTTTATCTCAAAGTTCGGTCGTTTTATGACTAACGATTTAATGCGTAACATTATCGGTCAGAAGAAATCGGCCTTTAATATTCGTCAGGTAATGGACGAAGGTAAAATCCTTCTTATCAATTTAAGTAAAGGTAAGATCGGAGAAGTAAACTCGGCTTTATTAGGCATGGTCATAGTGAGTAAAATTCAAATTGCGGCATTTTCCAGAGCTGATATGGTAGAAGATTCAAGAAAAGATTTTTATTTATATGTTGATGAGTTCCAAAACTTTACCACTGATTCCTTTGCGACCATCTTATCGGAAGCAAGAAAGTATCATCTTGATTTAAATATTACCAACCAGTATATCGCACAGCTTAAAGAAAATATTCGTGACGCCGTGATTGGTAATGCTGGTACTTTAATCTCGTACCGAATAGGCGCTGCCGACGCAGAATTTTTAGCTAAAGAATTTCCTGGAGTCGGCATGTCAGATATGACTAATATCGAAGCGCGTAATACATACTGTAAATTGTTGATCGATGGCACACCAAGTAAACCATTCAGTATGAAAGGCATCAAAAGCGCAACCGTTTCAGATGCAAACATAAGAGAACAAGTCAGAAATACTTCAAGGCAAGCTTATTCAAGGCCATTGGCAGAAATTAATGCCGAAATCGGTGCCCAATTAGCTCCGCCGGCCGCTCCAACTAGCCAAATGCCAGCTGGCGGTAATGAACCATTGAATAATTTATAAGATAGATGTAAGATAAAGTGTCAAAATACTAATTAAATCCCGCACTGTAGGTGTAAGGATAAACACAAAAATAAAAGATTCTTAAAGGAGACAATGGACAAATTACATTTGTCGCGGAATTTTCCCACGAAAGGAAAATATGGACAAGGATGACAAAAAGTTAACTGAAATCAGAAAGTTACTTGATGGAGCGGAAGAAAAGATTAACGCCGCTAAAAGAATTTTGTTTGAACAAGTTTACCAAGAGCAAGCCGAAAGTTTAAATTTAAACGATACTGGTAAAGCTACTATCATCGAAGGTGTTTTTGATGGTGAGGAAATGATCGATAAATATGGCAAGAAATATCCAGTACCAGTCAATTATTCATCTAAGTCAAAATTAGTTTGCGGTGACAACTTGAAACTTACCATTGCTCCTGACGGAACATTTATTTTTAAACAAATAGGTCCTGTTGAAAGAAAAAGAATTATTGGTAAATTAACTCAGAACGATGAGAATTGGATCGCGACTTGTGACGGTAAAAAATATAACGTTTTGCAGGCTTCAGTTTCTTATTTCAAGGCTAAGCCGGATGACAAGATTACGGTCATTTTGCCCAAAACAGGTGAAAGTAATTGGGCAGCGATCGAAAACATAATCGAGAAAGATCATTAATGTTTGACAGTTTAGTTTCATTTTTAATTAAAGGTTTCTTTTTGGTTATATTTTTAGGTATACCTGTTGTTATTATTGCTAATATATACAAAAGAAATCTCGAGGCCAAAAAAGTGGAGTGGTTTTCCAGAATGCGTTTTATAACGCTAAGAATTTTAGTCCCTAAAAACAACGAAAAATCTCCGCTTGCTGCAGAACAAATGTTTGCCGCTCTTCACGGAATTTTTAAAGCCGAACATCCGTATCAAGAATACATCAGTTTTGAAATTGCTTCACGTGATAAATATCTCCAATTTTATGTCATTACACCAACGCATCTATCAGATTTTGTTCAGGGACAAATTTATGCTCAATATCCTACGGCAGAACTGGCAGAAGTAGATGACTATACCATGGACGAGTTTGAAAGAATTAAAAATGGTGATGTTAAGATTTGTGGTGCCGATATTAACCTTGTGAACAATGAAGTCTATCCAATAAAAACTTTTCTTAACTTTGAAGTTGATCCACTTTCTAGTATCACTGGTGTGATGAGTAAAGTAGAAAAAGATGAACAAGTTTGGTTACAAATTATTAGTAAGCCAGTGTCTGATTCATGGCAAACAAAAAGTGAAGCACATATTAAAAAAATCAAAAGCGGTAAAGGTACCGATGTTTTTGGTGAAATATTTGGAATGATTTGGCGAGGGCTTACTTCACTAATTACGACCATAGTTACTGGTGCTACACCTGCATCTGGCAGAGTCACCGAAGACGGTGGCAAGAAAGAAGTGGTATTATCTGGTAATGCCGAGGCAGCGCTAAAAGGCGTGGAAACTAAATCAACAAAGCTTGGGTTTGAAACTAAAATCCGATTATTGGCTCTTGCGCCTCATGAAAACATTGCTAGGAGCAAGGTTGATTCAGTTGTTGGCGCTTTCAAACAATTTAATGTTTTGAACTTAAACGGTTTTCAAGCAAGCTTGGTTGATACGTCAATTAACTATTGGCATCTATACCATCAAAGAACATTCATTGATAACGGATATATTTTAAATATCGAAGAGCTTGCCTCAATTTATCATTTGCCGTCAGTTTCAGTGGAGACTCCTAATATAGTATGGGCTGGTAGTAAAAAAGGCGAACCACCGGCGAATCTTCCAATTGAAGATAATGTTCCAGAAGAAGAGCTAACAATTTTTGCCAAGACTGATTTCAGACATGTCCAACATAAGTTTGGTATTAAATTACCTGATCGTCGTTATCATACTTATGTTATTGGAAAGACTGGTACTGGTAAATCCACCTTACTGGAAAATATGGCCATTGATGATATTCGAGAAGGCCGCGGAATCGCCGTGGTTGACCCTCATGGGGATCTTATTAATCATGTCATGGAATATATTCCAGAGGAACGAATCAAAGATGTGGTTATTTTTTCTCCAGCCGACAAGATGTTTCCAGTGGCATTTAACCCTTTGGAAAATGTTGATCCTGACTTAAAAAACATTGTTGCTTCTGGTGTGGTTGGGATTTTCAAAAAGATTTTTGGCGAAAGTTGGGGACCTCGATTAGAGTACATTTTAAGAAACACTATTTTGGCTCTATTAGATTATCCGAATGCAACCATGTTGGGCGTGACCAGAATGTTAGTTGATAAACCTTTTCGGGATAAGGTTGTTTCTTCTATTACTGATCCTGTTATTAAAGATTTCTTTGTGAACGAATATGAACAATACGAACCAAAGTTTAGGACTGAAGCTATTGCACCTATTCAAAACAAGGTAGGGCAATTTTTATCGTCTTCAACTATAAGGAATATTATTGGACAGCCAAAATCTACTATTGATATCAAAGAGATCATGGATTCAGGAAAGATCTTTCTAGTTAATCTTTCAATTGGTGAGATAGGGGAAGATGCTTCACAACTTTTAGGGTCACTGATGATTACTAAAATACAACTTGCAGCTATGCAACGTGCAACCGTAAAAGAAGAAGACCGACGGGATTTTTATTTATACGTTGATGAGTTTCAAAATTTTGCGACGGAATCTTTTGCCGTTATTCTTTCTGAAGCCAGAAAGTATCACTTAAACCTTATTATGACTCACCAGTATATCGCTCAAATGCTTGAGCCTGTTAGAGATGCGGTTATAGGTAACGTTGGTACGATTGTGAGTTTCAGAGTCGGCTCGCCTGACGCTGAAGTTTTAACCAAAGAATTTGAACCGGTCTTTGAGGCAAATGATTTAGTTAACCTTGATAACTATCACGTTTACGTCAAAATGAGCATTGACGGTGTGACCTGTCCTGCCTTTTCGGCGGTAACATTACCACGCGCAGCAAGGAAGTTCGAAAACAAGGATAAAATCTTAGAATCGTCTCGCAAGCTTTATTCAAGAAGCCGTGAGTATGTTGAGGCTCAAATAGGTGAAATTTCTGCTATGCCAAAAGTGGAAGAAATTTTAACTAAGGCAGAGAAAAAATTAGTGCCAAAAATTCCACCAAAAATAGGGGAGACATATTACCGTGAGATCCAAACACCTGGCGACGTACGGTGGTATATGGGTGGCGGAACAACAGATCAGCCTTTAACCGAAGAAACTGTGCAAGAAAAAATTCAAAAAACTGAAGAAAAAGCAGCTGAGTTTATGGAAAAAAGAGCAGTTGAAAAAGAAGAACTGGCTGACTGGCAAAAACAAAGGTTAGCCGCGTTAGAGCCGGAAAAGAAGTTAGACAGCGTTCCGTTGCCGCCAAAGGCTCAAGATGGGGGAGCGATCGTACAAAAAATAAACCAAATTGAAAAAAATAATCTAGAGTCTATAGAAAAAAAAGAAGACAAAATCATTATAGAAAAGCCAGTGATGTTTGTGGCACCAGTAGCAACATTAGAGCCAGAGAAGACAGATGATTTGGAGAGTGATAAAGAAATGCTATGGCGTCATGTCAGCGGCGGCAAAGCCAATCAATTGGAAGATGGTCAGGTCATTAAGATAGAAGATAATTAAATCTTAATTTTTACAGGTACGTAACAGGTTTAAAACGCCTTTTTACTCAATAAAGACAAATGTATCTACTAAATTAACAGGTTCGCATACCTGTTAATTTTCTACTCCCGCGGGGGAGAGGGCGAGAAATTAATGCAATTCGCACTTTTTCAAAGATTTTGAGGGGATTTAATATTTTTATAAAACCTGGCTTCGAAAAAAGGGAAGTGCAATTTTGAAAAAATTGGCATCTAATATACCTATTGTTTCAAGAACTCTTATTTAACGAATTTAACCATATACTTAACCTTACGGTCTATTGCGTCGTAAAAGAAACATTCTGCGACGCAATATTTTAGTATTCTAACCTGTTGCGCTTAGATCTCTATCTTGTAGCTAACTACCTACATATCTCTTATACCATATAAATAACCGCTGATTGGCTTGTACTCTTTTTTTAAACCGAGTCTTCCCTATTCTTTATCAGTAGTATACTTATCGTTTTCTATTTTAACTAAAATAACGGCCGTTAACTATTAAAAAGCCAGTTTAGTGCTATAATTTTGTCAGAAATTTCCGCGACGAGCACGCGCTCGGCTACTATATTTGAACCTGTTACTTAAGCCTCTACAAGGGCCTAGGTCACTTTTTCTTTAGCAAGCCGACGCATAGACCATCCTTGCCAACTAACCAACATAGCGGATGCATTAAAAATAGATGAATACGTGCCGATTGCAATACCCGCAAGCAGCGCTAACACAAAGTGGTGTAAAGTTACCCCGCCTAAGAAAAATAACGCCGCTAGGACGATTAAGACGGTTAATGAAGTATTTAATGATCGATTAAGGGTTTGAATGATACTGTTGTTGACATTTTTTTCAAAATTCTCTGATGGATGCTTCCTTAAGTTCTCTCTAATTCGGTCGAAAACAACAATAGTATCGTGAACCGAGAAACCCATAATGGTGAGTAGGGCAGTAATGAACAGGGAATCGATCTCGTAACCAAGGAAATGTCCTAAGATGGCAAATAAACCAATAACAAAGGCTAAATCATGGATAAGCGCTAAAACTGCACAAATGCCAAAACGCCATGAACTGGCTGGTTTTGGAACGCGACGAAATGTGTAAGCAACAAAAAGGATGATCGCCAATGAAGCTAAGATAACCGAGATAATTGCCTTTTTCTCTATATCTGAGCTTACTGTCGGACCAACAGATTCGTAACTGGTTTCTTTGTACTCCCCTACTTTCTTGAGTTGATCGGATATTTTGTTGTATTGCTCTTGAGTAAGGGTCTCGGTTCTGATAATAAAGCCGTTATCCGAAGTTGTGGTGACAATAAGATTATTTAAACCAAGATCTTTGAGTGAATTTTTAACCTCGTCAACTGGTTTAGATTGGCTATATTGCACTTGGATTAATGCGCCGCCTTTAAAATCAATGCCGAATTTAAGGCCCCATAAAATTAAGGCTATGATCCCAGGCGCAATTAAGACTGTTGAAACAATATACCAAATTTTTCTTCTTCCAATAATATTCACTTTAACTCCTGATTATTTTTTATGTTAGATATTTTAAAAATACAAGACTTCTACATTATTTGATCGTGAGAAGTTTTTCATATTTTGTACCCACGAAAAGTCGTAAGAATGTTCGGCTGACCGTGATAGCTGTGAACATTGAAACTAAGATACCGATGGCCAATGTAACGGCAAACCCGCGGATTATTCCCGAAGTGCCGTAATAAAGGATAGCGGCTGTTATAAGTGATGAAAAATTAGAATCTCGGATGGAAGACCAGGCACGTTTAAAACCTTCTTCTAAAGCAGCGCCAACGGATTTACCCTGGTTTAACTCTTCTTTTGTTCTTTCAAAAATTAAAATGTTAGCATCAACTGCCATACCCACAGATAAAATAAAACCTGTTATACCAGCCAGCGTTAATGTGACAGGAATAGTTTTAAATAATGCCAAGGAAATTAATGTATAAATTGCTAAGGCGAAAACAGCTAAAACTCCAGGTAGTCTGTAATAAATGATCATGAAAATGCCGACTAAAATCAAGCCAACTAAGCCGGCAACTAAACTTTTTTTCACCGATTCATTGCCTAAAGTGGCACCAATGTTTCTTTGCTCTACTAATTTGATCGGAACTGGTAAAGCCCCGGCGTTTAACTGAACTGTTAAATCTTTTGCTTCATTGACGGTGAACTCGCCATTGATCACTGCCTGACCGCTTTCAATCACAGATTCGACCGTCGGCGCAGAGATAATTTGATCATCAAGTGAAATGGCGACAGGTTTATTTAAATTCCTCTTTGTAATTTCAGCAAATTTTTTTGATCCTTCACTGTCAAATTGCAATGAAACTTGAGGTTCGCCGGATGTTTGATCGAATTCAACCTGAGCTCTTTTTAAGTTGGCGCCGGTCAAATCAGTATCTTTTAATTTTGTTGGATCATCTGGATCGGTTTCTTGAAATTTTAGTTGAGCGGTTTTACCAATTAAATTGATCGCTTCGTTAACATCTGAAATGCCCGGCAATTCAACAATAACAGTTGGTCTCCCGCCCATACTTGACGATTGAATGACTGGTTCTGAAACGCCAAGACTGTTAACACGTTTATCGATAACGTTAATTACTGCCTGTTCAGCTGAACCAGTGTCTTTGCCGCCGTATTTTGAAGTATCCAATTCATAAACTAAATGTGTACCGCCCTGTAAGTCCAAGCCTTCATGAACTTTTATTTCTTTACCGAAGAAATTTGGCCCTTTTGGCCAATCAATTAAGCCTGCTAATGCAGTTACCACAATAATACAAAAGAAAAAAATCCAAAGGTTACGTCGCAAAATAACTCCTATTTTTTACAAATATTTATGTTTACCTTGTTCTTTCAATTTCTCTATTAATTTTTTAACTTCTTGTGCTTTATCTTTTTTGCAGATCAAAGTCACGTCCGGCGTATCAACTACTACTATATCCTCTAACCCGACAGTTGCCAGTAATTTATCTTGGGCGAAAAAAAGACAATTCTTATCGTCTATACCGACGTGGTGTCCTCTGTGAACATTACCATCTTCTTTGTCCAAAAGATCAAAAACACTTGACCAGCTGCCGATATCTGACCAGCCTAAATCGGCGGGAATAACAGCGATTTTCTCAACTTTTTCGGCAATTGCTGTGTCAATCGGGACTTTTGGAAATTCCTTAAAGGCTTTTTCAATTATCTCTTTTTCATCTTCTGTGCCAATCGCTTTTAATATTGCTCTTAAGCCAGAATATATTTCTGGTGCATAATTTTCAAACATTTCAATCATTTTGTCGGCTCTAAAAATAAAATAACCGGCATTCCAAAGATATTTTCCTGAGTCAAAATATTTTTGTGCTGTTTCTAGATTTGGTTTTTCAACAAACTCCTCTACCTCATGTGCTTTTTCATTGTCAAGCTTTCTGCCAATTTTGACATATCCATAACCGGTGTGAGCGCTGTCAGGCTGAATTCCAATTGTTACTAAATATTCAGGATTTTTATCGACAAAATGGGCGGCACTTTTCAAAGTCTCCGTATAGTTAGAATTATTTTTAACTGTATGATCAGCCGCAATTGTTGCGATAATTGCTTGGGGGTCTTTTTTAAATATCTTGGCGCTGATTAATGCAATGGCTGGAGCAGTATTCTTGCCTTCTGGCTCGATTATATAATTTGCTTCCGGGATTTCTTTCAATTGAGCTTTAGTTTGAAGAGCGGCATTAGCCCCTAAAGAAATATAAATATTTTCGGATTCGGTGAGATCTTTAATTCGATCATAGGTTTCTTCCAATAAAGACTTATCAGAAGTTAGTTTGTGAAATTGTTTCGGACTGTTTTCGCGCGAAACCGGCCAAAGTCTTGTGCCAGAACCGCCTGCAACAATTACGATATAAAAATTGTTTCGCATTATTTACCTCTTTTGTTTCAAGTCTATTCTATATCTAGATTGTAGGGTAAAACAAGATATAGGTCAACAAGAGTTAACTTCATTTGTTATGAAGAGAAAAATGTGATAAATTAAATCAATCTCACAGGAGGTGAAGCACTTTGATACTCAAATCCGGATCCGTGTTGGCAACAGATATCGATGATGTTATATTCCCCTTTGTCTCGGCGTTTATCGCTTATCAGAATTGCGTTTTCGGTACAAAAATACAATTGGCACAAGTCACTGACTATTTCAATTTTGAAGAAGTGTTAGGCGTGACACGAAAAGAAAAGATAAAGCGCATGCACGAATTTCTTAGGCTCGTGGGACTTGAGTTTCCTCCTATTATCGGTGCCGTTGAAGCACTGGATAAGCTTCGCGTTCTTTTTCCCAACCAGGCTATGATAACAGGTAGACAATACGCCGTACAAGATCTTTCGATTCGTTATCTGGATAAGTTTCTGCCCGATCGGAAATTTCAGACGGTTTTCTGCAATCATTGCATCGGTGACGATGCCATCTCAAAATCGGAGGCTTGCCTTCGATTGGGTGTAAGCCACATTATTGACGATAGCCTGGAATACGCAATTGACTGCGCTAAAGCCGGAGTTCAAGTCTTACTGTTCGGTGATTATCCGTGGAATCGTCAAAAAATACCCAAAGAGTATGAGGGTATTATTACGAGAACACCATCATGGCAGGATGTTCTTGCCTATTTCGAGTTAAGCTGAAGCTAGATGTTTCAGCTTTTTTATTTCTTCTGCCATTTGGTAACTTTTTTACCGCTTAGTATCTTATCAAGCATTTCCAACTCTTCCCAAATTCCGTCGATCAGTTCGTATTTTTTAGCTTCTTTTGTGGTAACCCATGCATAATCTGTCAGGGAATCCTCCAGCACAACTCTGCCGCCTGCCCAGTCGGCATACATACTGAATGTCACAACGGGTATCCTGTCGGGCCGCAAAAAGACAAGATCGCACAAATATCTAATGTTTTTTATTTTCAACCCGACTTCCTCACTGACTTCCCTTTGTAATAATCGCTCGATAATATTGTACCATTGCGGAGAGTTAGTGCTTTTTGGAGTATTAATATAATCCTTAGTCTCGAGTTTTCCGCCAGGAACTGTCCAAAGATTCGGAAACGACTTTTCCCAGCTGGCGCGCTTAGCAATTAAATATTTACCCTTTTTCATAATAATCGCCGTTGCTGCTATATAATGTGATTTTTTTTCGTCATATTCAATTGGCTTTTTAGGCATTATTCTCCTCTATTATTCTTAAATTTACCATAAGCTTTTCTTTAAAAATACACAATTAAAAAACCGGCGATTAAACCGGTTGTGATTCTTTTTGGAAGTACTCGCTAAACATCGCCCCGCGGCGAACCCACATTTTTGTGCTCATCTTCTTTGCTCTCGTGAGTATTATAGTGGCTCGAATTTTCTGGCCGTCACTCGGCCATGTGCACATTGAGCAAACTTTTATACCGAAAGGCGTGACCATTAGCCTGGTATAGTTGTCGATCGAGTGTATGACGCGATCGATGGCATGTCCGATTGGCTCCTCAAATTGCTCGTGTAGCGGTCTATCTTTACCGACCACTTTGAGCGCTGCTGTAAAGTGAACGCGATGATAGGAACCATCGCAAACGTCTTGAATCATCACATCATCGTTATCTTGTCCTAAAAACCCTTCCATCAAAACCTCCGTCGTCTTGGACTTAAGCAGATAGTACCATATTTCTTGGTTTAGATCAACGGCTTTTGAGTTCGCGGATCGCATCTTTGGCGATCCATTGCGCGGTTTTATTATCGATCTTCAATATTTCTTCGGCAGTTTTCATTGCCTCTTTTTTGAGTTCTGGGTTTCTTTTACCGATTCCTCTGAGCGCCCAATTGACCGCTTTGCGGATGAAATTTCTTTCATCCGTCGCCTCTCGTAGAATTATTGGTAAGAATTTTTTTAGCTCATCGTTGTGGTTATTTTTATTGTCGTGATTGGCCAAAGCAGCCATCAGGGCAAATCCAGCCCGTTTTTCGAATTCCGGTTTTCTCATTGACCACTCGGCTGCCTTTTTAAAAGCGATGGTAGTGCTATCGAAAAGATTCATGGAAACTTGATCGCAGACATCCCAGCTGTCAAAATCTTTAATCCAACTATCCATTTGTTTGGCTGTTACCTTTTTAGGATCATCGATCATACTGGCCAAAATTCTCGCTTCATGGATGCCTGATTCCCAAAGTTCTAAAGCAATTTCGTGAGTGCTCTCTCCTACTGTCTTTTTAATATCCTTAGCCATTTTTCTAAGAGTTGGAATATTAGGTCCACCTAAGACATTTTTGCCACCAATGCCAAAGCGCGCCATGCCGATAACGTTCTTTTCATTTTTATAGGTTTTGAGTTCTTTGATTATTTTTTCGCTATTTAAAGCTGATGATTTGATAGCCAAATTTTCCTACCTCTTCTTTTGTCCAAAATGTTATACCCTTTGTTTTTAAGACAAAAGTCACTTTCTTTTCCAGTTTTCGTCCAGTATATTCGCGAGTCTCCGGGTCCCATTCTTCCAGTACTAATACATCGCCCTCTTTGCAATCAAAATCAGCCAGACGCATATCAAACGTTTTTTCTCCGTCAAATACTTTTTGAAATAAATCAGGCCAAGTTTTCTTTTTAATAATCATTGTTTAATCTTTCTAAACTCTAGGTATGAATATAGAACTAATAATAACGAGCTTAAAATGACCGGAATCAGCATAAAAAAGATAGCAAAATCAGGTACAAATATGCCGATTAAAATAATTAGAGCACTCCATTGGTATATCTTTGCGCCAAGTTCGTGAGTCTTTTCCCAAACTTTACTATTACTTAATGTCCATGGCGTGCGAATACCGATTGTAAAATTTGGCTCGGCGTTTTTTACGAGATCGCCAACAAAATAAAATAAAACGGCAAAGGCCGGCATTAAATATTGAACCATGTTAAACTGATTGCCTAGGTTCCATGAAATAGTTAAAACAAAGAGATAGAGGAAAAATACCATCATTACAGTTACAAATATATTGTATTTTTCGCGAAACTTTTGGATATTTTTTGCATTCGGATCGATGTGTGGCAAGAAGGATAAAAGTAAAAATAGTACCGTAGAAATAATCGGCATCAAAAAGACGCCCCATGATTTATCAGAATAGCCGTCGGCTAAGCCCTGTGGCCCCCAATGGTTTGCAATCATCGATGGTAGTTTTGGAAAGTAATAAGCGCCGATTCCAAAACCGGTTAATATTATTAATGCGTTAACAATATAAAAAAGTTTAATTTTCATTTATTTCCTTGCTAATTATTCCCCCTATTTCTTCAATCGCCTTTTCTGGTTGTCCATCTGGATTTGTAACAGCATAATCATAGTCTTGAATATAGCTGGCTTCTTTTTTTGCCGATTCAATTCTTTTTAAAATTTCTTCTTCTGTTAGTTCTTTTCTTGAGCTATCGTTTTTCATTCTATTCCTAATTTGATCCTCAAGTTTTCCGTCTGTATATTTAACAAATATTAATCTTGCCTCTGGCATTTTTTCCTTGATCTGAACTCCGCCCTGAACATCAATCACCATTAAAATATTTTTTCCGTCATTTAAAAGGTTTTCCGCTTGCTCTTTTGGCGTGCCATAGTGCCAGTTATGAACTTTGGCGTATTCCAAAAAATAATTATTTCCGATTTTATCAGCAAAATCTTCTTCGGTCAGAAAAAAATAATCTTTACCATCAATTTCGTCAGGCCTTGGATCTCTAGTTGTGCAGGTGATAATCTTAACAAGGTCCAGGTTTTCTAACATTTGTTTGGCAATGGTATTTTTCCCTACTCCCGATTGTCCGGACAGTATAAAAAGTTTTCCTTTATTCATCAGTCTTCCTTAACTTATTTAATATTTCTTGTAGGTCATCTGTTAATTGGGACTCGAAAACCATTTTTTCATCGGTTTGAGGATCATTTATTTGCAATTTTGAGGCGTGCAGAAATTGCCTATAAATATCTAGTTCTTTGGAAATCCGTTTGCTCGGCTTTATGTTGTATAGCTGATCGCCAATTATCGGAAAGCCAATGTATTTTAAATGAACGCGAATTTGGTGCATTCGCCCCGTCTTTGGTTTTACTTCAACTAGAGTTAGGTCATCTTTTTTATATTTGTAGTGTTCGAGTGGTTTATAATCTGTAATCGCGGATCTAGTTTTTTGGCTAAATGAATAAGTTGCGTCCATTACTTTTTGTAAGCCGGCAGCGCCGCGAGTGATATCCGCTTCCACTCTCCCCTCTTTTTGTAAATTGCCAAAGACTAAAGCGGTATAAGTTTTCTGTACTTCTCGCTCTTTGAATTGAGTTTGTAACTTTTCTAAGGTTCCCGAATTTTTTGCCAAAACAATTACGCCAGAAGTATCTTTATCTAAACGATGGACGATGCCTGGCCGTGATTTATCCGGCCAATTTAGAGTATTAGTGTTTGGATATTTATCGATTAACCATTTGGTTAATGCATTTTCTTCGTTGGCTTGAGTCGGATGCACTAAAACTCCAGCTGGCTTTTCCACCACAATTAAATTTTCGTTTTCGAAAATGATTTTAATTTCCATTTGAGTAAGCCTTTTCAATTGCTAGCCTTAATGATTCTGCGTTTCCGTCATTCACCCTAACCCGCTTTAGTTCTAACAGATTGGAATCCTGATTCACAATTCCAGATTTTGTCGTCACGGCAGTGGTATAGCCGGCTTCTTTTACTAGATTGACGGTCGTTTCATTATATTTACCAGAAGGATAGCAAAAAGACATTGCCGACTGTTTAGAATCTTCTATTTGTTTTTGTTGAACTTCTTCTGAATTTTTTGATAAATCTAAATGACTCAAAGTATGTGAGCCAATTTCGTTACCGATAAAATCTAATTCGTTAATTTGATTTTGGTTCATATATCCAGGCCTACCGATAAAATCACGAATAATGTAGAAAGTGCCAATGAATCCTTCTTTTTGTAAAGCGGGGTACGCGGCAATATAAGCATCTTCGTATCCGTCATCAAAAGTAACAGCAATCGGTTTTTTGTTTTCTGCTATTATTTTAGAAATTTCTTTTTTATTTGGATCGGCTAAGTCAGAAACTTTAATTGTGGCGTAATTATTTTGTTTTAGCCAAGCCATTTGATCGACAAAATTTTGAGGGGTAACAGACAAATTTTTACCTAATGTGTCGCCTTCTGGGGCGATGCGAACATAATGATACATCAAAACCGGGACATCATATTTTGTTGTTTTGCCAACTTCGGGCAAAATATCAATCGGTTTAACTACAGCCGAAGTATTTGCAGCTACTGTTTTTACATTTCTTTTTTGCCAGGTAAAATATCCCAAGCTAATCAAAAAAATCACAATTAAACCAACAAGAAGGTAAATTAAAATTTCGTCTTTCTTCATATTTACATCTTATCAGCTTTTCTTTCTCTTGACAAAGGTTACTTTTTATGGTATAACTGATCGTTCCATCGTAGACCAAAAATACATCTCAAAGGAGACTTATCGTGGAACTTTCAGCGCTTCAGTCAGTCGCAGGCTGCCTCGGGTTCGCAGTTTTTTTGATTCTGTTTTCTGGAATCGCTAGTCGACTGGCCACCAATGATATGGTGGGTATCCTCTTCGGTGCTATTGCTGGAGGCCTTTGTTCTGTTGTAGGCTACATCTTGGTAGAACAGTGGTATCTGATCCAGCATCCGTTCGCCGAGAAATGGCTCGGCTTGGCGCAGATCGGTGGTGTAGTTTTCACCGGCGCGTTGATAGGCGCCCTGAACTTCTACGCTATTGGCGGTAGAAAGTAGACCCCTATTATTTTTTCAAAAAACAGCCGTAGTTTTATGGCTGTTTTTTTAAATGGACAAATAATATCAGAGGCTGGGTTTATGGCAAGACTCAGACAAAGTAACTCCCTCTGGGATATTACAACAACTAATCTTGCGCCCAGGCCTCTCAGAGCTAATCCGGTTACAACCAAACGAGTTAATATAATTCGCCTGTGTACCGGAGAGGGCTCTCGTATCTACGATAGTAAACTAATAGAATTATTTGTCAAGCAGAGCAGGAGTTGTTAAAACTTATAAACCTTATTTAGTATATATTTGTTAGCATAAACACATGGAAATAAAAAATAAGATTATTTTAATTAGTGGTGGTTCGAGTGGAATTGGTTTTGCAACTGCAAAGCTTCTTTTAGAGCAAAGAGCCACGGTTGTAATTTTTGCTCGCGATGAAACAAAATTGGAAAAAGCACTTACCGATTTACATAAAATTTCAGAAAACATTTACGTCGTAAAAGCGGACGTAACTAATTTTGACGACTTACAACGCGTTTTTCAATTTATCGATGATAATTTCGGTAGGCTCGATATATTGATCAATAATGCGGGTCTTCCGGCCGATTCGATTACGAACACTTCAGAAGAAGATATTGATTACACTACATCCACCAATCTTATTGGATACCTTCGCTGTGCAAAAATGGCATACGAGAGAATGGTACAAAACAGGTCGGCACATATTATAAATATAGGTTCGATGTCGGCCGCCACTTACGATGGTGGTAGTGATGTCTATGTAGCGCAAAAATCTGGAGTCGAGGGTTTTTCCAGAGCTTTGAGAAAATCGCCAGCGATAAATGATATAAAGGTAAGTTTAATCGAACCGGGTCTTGTTGATACAAATCTCATAACTATGTCCGAAAAAGATAGGATTGCCTATCATCAAGCGCATAAAATCTTAAAGCCAGAAGATGTTGCCGAACTCATTTTGTTTATTTTAACTCGTCGAGAAGCTGTTGATATTATCGAAGTGTCGATCAAGGCTAGTAATCAAATAATCTAGTGTTGATTTAGCTCTCGCTTTACTCTATAATGCAATTGTTTTAGGAACCTGAAAAATACGAGGAGGAAGTATCAATGCGTTTGAAAAAGCGATTAGCCGTGCTAGGGCATGCGTGCTTGGATATTACGCCGAGGATTATTGGCCAGGTCCCACGACACGGCAAACTCTCGATTGTTGAGCCGCCGATTTGGTCGGCTGGCGGTGTTGTCTCGAACACGGGACTTGCCGCGGCGAAGATCGGTATCGGCACGACTCTGGTTTGTAAGATCGGTCAAGACCTTTTTGGCGATCAACTTCGCGGTCTCTACGCTTACAAACCAAATGTCGAATGTTGCATCATCGACTCTATGGATCCTACGTCGTTTAGTATTGTTCTTGTACCGGCGAAGGGTGATCGTTCTTTCCTACACTGTCCCGGCTGCAATGACACTTTTACTGCTGATGATGTGCCTTACGCCTTGCTAACTGGTATTGATCATGTGCATTTCGGTTATCTGCCGATCATGAAGGCTTTATATAGTGATGACGGCAGAGACGCGGTCATTATGCTGAGTCGACTCAAGAGTATGGGAAAAACAATCTCAATGGACATGGTCCAAGTCGATCCTCGCTCAGAAACGGCAAAGCAAGACTGGGAAAAGATTCTGAGGAAGGTACTGCCCTTTGTCGATATCTTTACACCTAGTTTTGGTGAAATGGTGTCGATTATGCCGTGCTTTGCCAGGTATGATACCGGTCACCATGGTTGGGGCATGATGGCGAATAAGTTCCTCGAATGGGGTTGTGGCGCCGTCATGTTGAAGCTCGGTACGAAAGGTCTTTACCTGCGAACAGCTAAAGATTCGGTAATCGGAGACTCCGATGACTGGCTGGAACGAGAAATCATTAGTATTCCCTTCAAAGAAGAAACCTTTGGCAGTGCCAACGGTAGTGGCGATGTCTCGATCGCCGGTTTCCTGACCGCAATGTTACAGGGGCTTTCACCTGAACTTTGTCTTCAGTTCGCCAATGGTGCTAGCTCATGTAGCGTCGAAGCGCTTGATCCGTTGAGCGCCGTTCGCAGCTGGGACGAGATATGGGCAAGAATCGGCAATGGGTGGCCATTGCTGAGCGACGCTACGCCTGGTTACTCAAATAGATCAGAACTGGCTGGTGTTTTCCACGGGTCGGAAGACCCGAAATGCGGTCCATTAAAGGACTAATGTTTTGAGGCTGAGGTAAAACTTCAGCCTTTTTTAATTACAAATATTTATATAATCACATTCGCGTTTGGCTTTACACGATTTTTTATTGGTATCAAAATTCAATTTTTTGATTTCGCTATAAGATTTGGAAACCAGCTCTTTAAATTTTTTATATTCTTCTTCCTCAATTGGAATTTTAATCTTTTTAAATCTTCCCTTTTCTGGTTGAATAAAATCAAATTCTATTTCGGCAATTTTCCACTTAAACGATGTGTCGTATTCAGCCAAGAGTTTATAAAAAAACGCTTGATACAAATATGATTTATCACTAGTCTTCGTTTGCCCCAAAAGATCATTAACTGTTTTTGGTTGGCTGGTTTTGTAATCGATAATTCTGACAGTATTACCAATGCTGTTTATCATTTCAATCTTATCAATTTTACCCGTGATCGGTATATTATCAAAATGAACATTATGGGAAGAAAAATTGTACTCACAAGAAATCGGCGGTCCTTTTTTAATCATTTCTTCTTTGTAGAAATCGTAATACTTTTCTAATATTTCTGTACCATCGTTTTTGGCTCTTTGTATTTCTGCCGGTGTCAGTATTTCCTCGTCTAATGCGTTAACATAAAATTTTACAAAATCTGATTTCGTTGCTAACTTGCCATCGCGTATTTGAATGAGAAATAGATTTTCCATCGCTTTATGAACAGCTGTCCCATAGCTTTGGCTAAAATCTTTGGCCTTAGGGACGCGAATAATATGATCTAGGAAAAATTGTTTTGGACAGTTGATATATGAGTTAAGCGAAGTTGCCGATAGAGAAAAATCTTCAACGATTTGCTTAATAAACTCCTTCAGTGCTTTGCCAGGGTGCCATTTGTCATTTTGAAACGCCAATGCCAATCTCTTAACACTTTCTTTTTCATACTTAGCTGTTTCCAATTTCAATATCTTTTCATTTGGTAATTCAGTAAGAAATTGTGATGGAACTGCAAACTTTGAACTTTCTTGATCGCCGTAATCATCAGCGAAAGAAAGATAAATATTCTTTTTGGCTCTGGTTAGTGCAACATAGAATAATCGTCTTTCCTCTTCCAACTCCGCCAAGGCTTCGCTGGACAAGTCATTGTTTTGCTGAATTGATAAAATATTGCCGGGCAATTTAATTAATTCCCGTTTTGTTTTATTACCCCAGTGTTTGTCGATTAATTTAAAAATGAAAACATTTTCAAATTCTAAACCTTTAGATTTATGCGCCGTCATTAAATTTACGCCGGCAAAATCTGCTTCGACTTCCCTATCTTTTATTTTTAATTCATTTTCTGTAAGGCTGTCTAAGTATTTCAAAAACCCAGCAATATTTAAATCTTTCTGTCTGACATTCAATTTTTTAATTTCTTCATAAAAAATTTGCAACCGGTTTAAATGGTGAACTGTATCTTCTTTTTTCAATAGATAATCTAAATAACCCGTATTGTTAATTAAATATTCGAAAGTGCTAGCGAAAGTGTTATTTTGAGCAAAGTGTTGCAAGTCAAGTAAGGTGCTAAAAAACTTTTTGATTGGTTCTGAAAGCTTGTTTTCCGACAGTATTGTATCGACTATACTTTCCCTTTCTTTACTCGCTTTTCTCGATAGTTTGTAAATCTCGATTGGTGGAATATTAAAGAAGTCATAACTTAATACTTCAAAAAATAATAAATCGTTAGGCTTTTTAATGTCTAAAATTTTTAAATAATTAATAATCTTTTGAATTTCCGGATCGTCGAGAATATTTCCACCGACTTCCAATTTATATGGCACTTTCAAACGCGCTAAGTTTTCAGTTAAATCTTCAACGTCGCTATGTTGTTTATATAAAACCGCAATCTCGTTCGGATCGGTCCCCTTTTCTATTAGATCCTTAATTTCTGAAGCAATAAAAAAGTTTTCTGTGGCGACATTTTTAAATTCTGCTAAGTATATTTTTCCTTTTGAAGTTAAATTACTTTTTAACTTTTTACTAACTTTTAAATGCCCGGCAATTTGATTTTGGTTATTAGAAATTAGCGCTCGCGATAAATCTAATATGTCTTGAGTTGATCTGTAATTATCTTCTAAAATGATCACTTTAGCTTCTGGATAAGTTTTAGAAAAGAATAAAATGTTTTCTAAAGAGGCACCTTGAAAACGGAAGACTGATTGCTCATCGTCGCCAACAGCAAAAATGTTCGGGCTTTCATAAAAGCTGCCCAAAGATCGCACAATTTCGTTCTGGGCCGTGTTAGTGTCTTGAAATTCATCGACTAAAATATATTGATACTTTTCTTGATAATAACTTAAGATATCTTTTTCTTTTTTAAAGGCGCCTAAAACAAAAAGAATCATGTCGGCATAATCGTATTTACCTTCATCGCTTAAAATCTTTTGGTAATCTTTGTAAACTTTTGCTAGTTCTTTATTGCGCTCTAATGAGCTGAGCTCGTCTTTGTATTTGCCTTTCATTTCGCCTTTGTATGCGCCTTTATCGTGATAGAGATCATCGATAGTTTTAAAATCAATTAGTTCTTGCTCGATTTTTTCCTCAAATTTTTTTGGATCGATATTTTCTTGTTTTAATTTATTAATCGAATCCAAAATTGCCTTTTGATATAAATAAGGACTTTTTAAAGGTTTAATAGTTTTGAAATTGTTTTTATCTAAAATGCTTTGAATATATAGAATTTGTTCTAAATCGGTCAGTTGATTTAAGCGTCTGGCTGTTAAAAATTTTTCCGGAAAAGTATTAATAATTTCATTGCAAAAAGAGTGAAACGTATGAATAGAAATGGCGTAGCTACTTGGCCCCACAATTTCCAATAATCTTTTCCTCATAGCGTAAGCGCCTGAGTTGGTAAATGTTAGCGCCAAAATATTTGAAGGATTAACTTGTGCGTTCGCTAAAATATTCGCAATTCTCATCGCTAAGATTTGCGTCTTACCTGTCCCCGGCCCGGCAATAATCATGACCGGCCCTTCGATCGTATCGACGGCTTCTCTTTGCTTTGGATTCAGTTTTTGATATTCAGTTATAAATTTTTTAGAAAGCATTGTCTTCTGCTCCCATTTTTAATCATGATCAGTCTTTATTTTTTTGACTTCAGATTTTTGATCTGCTAGTATAACTGTATCGAATTTACGGTTGTGGAGGATAGTATGGAAAGAGACTTGGAGTATAAAAGGTTGGGGTCTGAAGTGGTTGTCTTGTATCGTTCCAGATGTGTCGCTGACCGAGGCTTTACAATGGACGACGTTATTTCAGAAAGATTTCCAGATGCAATTTGTATCAAAGAATTTCCTGATTTAACGAATAGTGACATTACTATTCTTCTACTTGACGGTTCGGGACGGCAGGAAGAGTTGCATATTGATCCGCCAAAGGAGATGGAATCAGAGGGGATTCTCGATGACTTATCCGATATCTGCTCTTATATCGAAAGAAAATATCACTCAGTGCTTTTAGGCGGCTGTGTGATGAGCGATTCTTTTCATAAAGTATTTGGTAGTAAAGTCGCAGTTAAGGATTTTCTACTGAAGCGATACCCGGATCGCTACAATGAAGTTTTAACACAACTTTAGGGCAAGAAACAATCTTGTCCTTTTTAAAATAACCCCGCTTGACTCTCATCAATTTTAATTTCTTTTTTCTTTGGTTCTTTTGGAGTTGCAGGCGTCCCGCCTGCAACAGCTATGCTGGAAGCATTGCGGGCAGGTTCAATTTCCCCTGCTGCTGATTCTAGTTCCAAAACTTCCAGTTCCGGCAGCTGGTTTCCGGCGATACCCTGAATCTCCCCATACATTTTAGCCGTATTTTCCATCATGCGATTTATTTGTGTTTCGCGTGATGACCAGATTTTATTCATAGCGATTTTTTCTTTATCTAAATTAGTTTTCATGGCGATAAAATTTTCGCCGATAGCAGAAATGCGATTGGCAAAGTTTTGACTGCATAAATAGTCATACAAAATATCTTTTTTTTCTTCTTTGCCGCTTTGTGAAGCGGTAATTTTACTGATCGATATTAATTGTGATCTAAGAGCTGTCGTTAGCCCGATTATGGATGGAAAATTACAAACCCAAATTCCTTTATAAAGACCAAAGTTTTTAATATCTTTCGGCAAAACTTCCGAAACTAAAATTAGCAAGCTGCCCTTAATATTACGGCCATCATCCTTTAATTTTTGCACCCAATCTTCCGTCCAAGCTTTAGTTTGTTTCGATTCCCAAACAATCGAGCCGCATTCAGCGCCAAAGTCAGAAAAAACTCTTTGAATAATATCTGCGCCATTAATGCCTTTTGGTACCGGTTCAATCGCATCGTGAGGAAACCTTTGCTTTAGAAGCTCTTCCAAGGCCAACTCCATCACTTCACCCTGAGTTTGCATGGAACCTTGCTGTGCTTTTCTTTGGGCTTCGGTCAGCGCTTTTTTAGTATCTTCTAATTGCTTTCGCATTTCAGCAGTTTGCAAGCTAAATTTTTCTTCAATTTCATTTTGAGTTTTTTCAATAATCAGCTTACGTTCTTCCTGGAGTTTGGTTGCAATTTCGATATCTTTTCTTCGAATATTTTCTTCCATCTCTGTCTGTTTTTTAATAAATTCGAGTTCTTTGTTTTCCGCTTCCACCCTCTTTTTGGCTTCAATATCAAGCTTTTCTTTGAGTACTTTTAGATTATTGGCTTGTTCCTTGCCTAAGCTTTCTTTCAGTTCTTCTTCTATCTTTTCCTTCTCATTTTTAACCCGTTTTTCAACTTCGGCCGTGACTTGCTCAACCATTCTGTGCTGAAGTACTTCAGTTACAGGAATATCGCAACCGCATTTAGGGCATTTTATTTTATCTGATTTTTCGTCTGACATTTTAACTCCTTAAGGTTTAGATAGTTCTCTCAACCTGATTGTATCAAGATACTTTGCCCTTGACAAATTGGACGTTTTTTGATAATATATTTGGTTACGTTGCTGAGGTTAGTTCAGCTAATCTGCGTAACGAAAGGGTGATTGCTTATGAATGTGTCAATAATCTTAATAAATATGACACTTCAAATGATCAATTCCTGACCACGGGCCGGCGCGTCCCAGCGATCGACTGAAAGGTATAAAGAAATGACGGGATTTCAGTTACTTCAGCCCTCGGAGATTCGTCTCTGGAGGGCACAGTGAAGCGTCGGAGTAGCTAAAACTACTCCTTGCATGCGTCTCTGGCGAGCTACCACATAGTGTGGTAATGCGATGACCCAGAAAATGGCGCAAAAAATTGGCGTTAACGGATTAACCGAAGTTAGGATCGCACATGATCCAATGACGCTTCAGAGTTAATCCTAGGGGTACTATCCCCCGTCAAAGAGATCTGAGGCTGCCCTTCGGGGCGGCCTCAATCCATGTTCCGCTGCATCCTCAGCAATGAAGAAAAGACTTGACAAATTAGAATAGATATGGTATTATAATACTTCACGATGAAGTTACAGAAGTCGAACATTTGTTCGAAAACAGAGTCCTGTATGACGATCTAGGTTTTCCCCTCCTTGCCTATATCGTCTGCAGGACTCTGTTTTTTATATTTTCGCAGAAAATTCCGCGACAAGCGTCAGCTTGGCCATGTTTTACCGCTCTAAATTTTAGCTAGTTTTTCTTCTAAAACCTTTGACGGAGTCATACCGATCATTTGTTCTTTGACTTTTCCGCCGTTAAAAATGATGACATTGGGAAGACTCATGACGCCCATTTTTGAGGCCAAGCTAGAGTTTTTTCCGACATCAATTTTCGCAAACTTCAAGTCGGTGTGTTTCATAGCTACCTCTTCAATTTGAGGCTCGGTGGCCTTACATGCGCCGCACCATGGGGCGCCAAACTCAACTACTCCGCTACCTCCGTCTGCCACAAAGTCGTTAAACTCTTTTTCTTGCCACTCAATAAGCGACATGTGCCTCCTTGTCTTCCGCGTTGCTAAGCTAACACGCTGGCGGATTTTTTAATTAAATATTTTTTATTAGCATAGATTGCCACTTCCATCACTCCGAAAAACGCTCCCACATAGAATAAATCACCGGCGATTGTGTTGCGGAAAAATGGCAACCCCATTATATAGCAGTCCAAAAGGCCTTGCATAGTATGTGGATAAAGTGAAATTGGTTTCGCCCACATGGCGAAGTTTGTCACTAAAAAGAAAATAATCGATCCAAATAAACTGCCGCCAATAATGTTTGGTAAAGTCTTGTGGTTTTTAAGCCAAAGGCCAATTAAACCGATTAAGATAAAAGAACCGTAGACAGAAACTAACACTGCCGGATTATAGAACCCGATGAAATAATCGCTAATTAACATCGCAATAATCGGAATGATGATCGCGTATTTTTTGTTTAAGTAGACGCCGCCAAACAAAGCTATCGCCGCAATTGGGGCGAAGTTTGGTATGTGCGGCATAAATTTAACGAACAGCGCAATTGGTGCAAAGTCATGAAAATGCGTTGCAATGCGGGTGAAAACTCCCAGTAAAATTAATAGATAAGCCATTTGACTCCTTTTTAAAAACTTGCTAACTGCCAAAAGATACTATCCCCTTTTGTCACGGGCTGGTCTGACGCGCCGACATTGGAAAATGTGCCATTAAAATAAAACGCCCAGTATTGGTTTCCTGCTGGCGCAATGCCACCGATGCTGTTTACAAAAACACCGAAACTATAGCTGTCGTATTTTAGCGGAAAACTATTTTGTTCCGACGCTCGTTTAAGCACCGCAAAAGCATTGTCTCCGGCCTGTAGGTCGACTTTAAACGAACCGACGTTCTGAATTGTGACAGTTGCTTGAATTGCCTCTTTCTTATCAACTTCTTGCGTCACGGTCTGGGTAATGGTTTTAGTCACAACGGTTGGAACATAAGTAATCGTAGGTTTTACGGCAACCTTTTTAACGTTGACTTCCGTTTGCAGTGCAATGATTTGCTTTTGCGCTTCGGAAAGACTGGCCGATAGTGTATCGTTGGTTGTTTTAATCGAATTGGCTTGATTTTCCAATTGGTTCAGTTTGTTTGAAAGTTCTGTGGTTTTAAAACTAGTGACTTGATTTTCGTTTTTTAAATTATTTACTTGGCTTTTTAAATCTCTAATTAGTAAGCCGCCGTAAATTGAAGCAATAACCGCTAATGCAATTAACGGTAATCTTAACATTTCAAATATACTCAAATTTTGTTTATTTTTTTTCATATTTTTTCCTTTCTGAAAAAATTCCGCGACAAGCCTTGCTTGTCTATATTTTTCCTTCTGAAATTCCGCGACAAGCCTTGCTTGTCTGTTTTCCTTTTTCTTAGGAATTAAAAAACCTTAGTTGGGTCAATTAAAACTAAGGCATTTGCCTGTCGACCTTGCACGCAGGACTTACATAATAAATTAAGGTTTTCTGGCTTGTCCGCCTGCTGGCGGATTCACAGTAGCGGGACTGCCTTGGTTTTGCACCAAGTTGCCCTTAATTTATCTTCAATTATTAACTATCTAATTAAATGCTTCATATCGCCACTCGATTTTATCACTATTTTTTGTGATATATTGATCTGGCGTTGACTGGGCTAATTCGTCATTTACATAAAACATCCAAAAATTGGTATCGGTGTCGATGGTATTATTAATACCAGTGACAAAAGTTCCCATCGAAGTGTCTTGCGTTTCAACGTTTGAAGTTTTATTTCTCAATAATTCCAATGCGTTTTTTCCGTCTTCGCCATCATAGCGAACGGTTTCGGCGGCGGCGACAGTTTGGGTATTATTTTTGTTTACCCCAGAATTATTACTGCTTAAATATCCGACGGCGCCAAGCATTGCTATAACCGCGATAATAGCGAGGCCGTTAACTAAACTAAAGTTGGTATTTTTCTGTTTTGGTTTTGTAGTCACTTCGGCAATTATTTTATGTGAATTAGCTTTTGTTTTTTTTGCCTTTGTCTTAACTACTTTACTTTTTACAACCTTCTTTTCCGTTAACTTTTCCCGCGCCATTTTGGCTCCCTTTTAGTATTTTTAACTTTGTTTTTTTAATTTTTTATCAACCTTCTTCTTTTTCACCATAAACAGATTTGATATTTAGGTCAAGAAAAAAAGCTGTGGATAACTTTATTTAGGCTTAAAATTCAATGCCTTTTCGTGCATTTTTTCCCTTATCGAAGTAGTGCTTTTGCTTTTTCATTTCCGTAACAAGATCAGCCATTTTTTTAATTTTTGCATTCGCTTTGCGTCCGGTTAAAATTATTTCTTTATTTTTTGGTACTGTCTTTAATAGTGCGATAACATTATCGGTATCTAATAATTTAAAACCAATCGCGACATTAATTTCGTCGAAAATAACGATGTCATATTTTTTGGATTTAATTAATTCTTCGGCTTTCAGCAAGCCTTTTTTAGCGGCAAGACGATGTTCGTCAACTGTGTGATTATCTACAATTTTATAGGACTGTTTCACAGCCCGCGGAATTTCTGACGAAATATAGAACCCTATACCAAAAGCAAAAACATCGATCGGTAATTTGTATTTTTTAATCGCAATATGCTCTGAAAATTTTGGCGCTTTTAAAAATTGCACCAAAGCAACTTTTTTTCCTGCACCACAGGCACGAAGTGCTAACCCCAGGGCGGCGGTCGTTTTTCCTTTGCCGTCGCCCGTATATATTTGAATCATAATTTGTCAAAATTTCCGCGCTTTTGAAGAAAAGCCATTTTTTACCTTAATCCAGATCAAGCACATTTGCTGTAGCCGCACGATTGACACTTTAAGCAACCTTCGCCAAGTTCCAACATGGCGCCGCAATCGGGACAGGCCGGTGCTTCGCCCATGTCGGCTAAAGATTTAGATTTCGCTTTGTCGTACTCTGGCTGTGAATAGCCGTTTGAAAATTGAGTTTGTATTTCCTCTTCTTTCTTATCTACGACTGCTTGCTTTTCATTTTCAAATGCCAAATCCAATCTTCCTTGTTCGCGGCTGATATGCTTTTCTAAAGTTTGGGCAATAGCATCAGGTAGCGACAGAATCATTTTGCCATCTTCGCCCCATGTCGGCGTTGGTCCACGAATTCCTTTGAGTTGTTCGATTAGTTCTTCGGGATCAACTCCGGATCTAAGCGATAAAGACATTAACCGACAAATTGCTTCCGCTTTAGCAGCAAAGAAACCGCCGGCTTTACCTAAATGAGAAAAGATCTCAAATGGCATATTATTTTCATCGTCGTTGATTGTGATATAAAGTTTGCCGTAAGCGGTTTTGATTCTATATGTATAGCCATGAGTGACATCCGGACGATCTCTCGGCACAATGGTAATACCGGAAGCGACAATCGTGTGCTGCGCTATTTGAGTGTCACTGTCCTCCGATGTCTTACTTTCTTTTTTACCAGTAGTTAAGACTTGATAGGCACGTGAACCATCGCGGTAAACAGTCAAACCTTTGCAATTTGAATCATAGGCAAGTAAATACGCTTTGCGGACTTCATCTTCAGTGGCAGAATTTGGAAAGTTGATGGTCTTAGAAATGGCGCCATCAGTGTGTCTCTGGAAAGCGGCCTGCATTTTAACATGCCAGTCCGGATGAATATCAGATGAAACCTTAAAGACTTTTTTAATATCCTCTGGAATTCCGTCGACATTTTGGATACTGCCAGTTTTTAAAATGTCTTTCATTAAATCTTCGCTATAAAAACCGCGTTCTTTAGCCACTCGCAAGAAATGCTCGTTTACTTCGGGCAATGCATCGTTATCCATAACTGTTTTGGTATAGGCCAACGCGAAGAAAGGCTCGATGCCTGACGAGCAAGAACCCATAATACTTAAAGTACCGGTTGGGTTACAGGAAGTCGTCGCGGCATTGTGCATTTTTGGTGCACCCTTTTTATCCCAAGCGCTTCCTTTAAAGTTGGCGAATTCGCCACGGGTTTTGACTAATTTACTTGATTCTTCATGTGATCGGCGTTCGATGAAGCTCATGACTTTTTCTGCCATGGCCAAGCCTTCGTCACTGTCGTAGGCGATACCTAGATCATAAAGCATATCGGCAAAGCCCATGACGGTGATACCAATCTTGCGGTTCTGCTTAGTCATCTTTTCGATTTCAAGAATTGGGAACTTATTAACATCAATAACGTTATCCATAAAATGAACTACAATCGGCATGATTTCATCAAGACGATCCCAATCGAATTCCATTTCACCGTCTTTGTTCTTTTTTAAAAATTTCTTTAAGTTGACCGCGCCCAAGTTACATGATTCGTAAGGAAGCAATGGCTGTTCACCGCATGGATTAGTGGCTTCAATTTCTGCAACGTTTGGCGTTGGGTTTTTTTCATTAATTTTATCTAAGAAAATTACACCTGGTTCGCCGTTTCTCCAAGCGCCATTTACGATTTTATCGAAGACGTCTTTTGCATTTAGCTTTCCGGCAATCTTTTTTGTACGAGGATTAATTAAATCATAATCGCGCTCTTCTTTAAGAGCATCCATAAATTCTTTAGTTAACGCAACGGAAATATTAAAGTTGCTTAATGTGCCGTCTTTTTCTTTGTAGCTAATAAAATCTAAAATGTCCGGATGATCAACCCGCAAGATACCCATATTGGCGCCGCGTCGCGTGCCGCCTTGCTTAATGCATTCAGTTGTATCGTTGAACATTTGCATAAAACCAATTGGTCCTGACGAGACGCCGCCAGTTGAGCCGACCGTATCATCTTTAGGACGAAGTCTGGAAAACGAAAAACCGGTTCCACCGCCAGATTTATGGATTAAGCCCATATCCATTTGAGTTTTTAAAATGGCTTTCATGTCATCTTCAATTGGCAACACAAAACAAGCCGCTAACTGACCAAGCTTTGTTCCGGCACCAGTGAAGGTTGGGCTATTTGGTAAGAATTCTAACTTAGCTAAAACTTCATAGAACTTATCTTCGGTTTTTTGAATTTCTTCAGCTGACGCATTGTAAACAGCATCACCTTGAGCTATGTGATGAGCCACGCGTCTGAACATGTCTTCCGGTGTTTCAATCGGCTTGCGGTCCCTGTCTTTAATTAAATATCTTTTCTCGATAACTTTTAGTGCGTTTTCCGAAAGATCCGGTTTTAGATTTTTCAAATCTGGGCCAACCGCAATTTCGGTTTGCTTCAACTTAAGAGCTTCGTCAGACATTTCGGACATAAAAAACCTCCTTTGGAATGAGAACGTACTACAGGCATCGAAAGAAGAAGGGCAAGTTCTCCTGATGTCTATCTACGTTACTTTTTCAAGATTAAATGGTTAATAAACTTTTTTGTTTTTTTGGTTTATATTTCGAAGAAATTCCGCGCAAAGTAGTCTTTGCTATTTTAGCTTGCGACGAATAAAGGCTGGAACATCTAATTCTTCTTCACTGTCTTGTTCTTGTGGTTCTGGCATCATTATTGGTTCTGGCATGGCTGGCGTTGGATCTTGACCAAACCCAGCAACATTACCCATGCTACCCATACCGTTGGAACCACCAAATCCGTGTGCCATTCCACCCTGCATTCTTTGTTGCAGCGGATTGGTTGATGTAATCATTTTAGCCTTCGGCCTGTCGGCTAATCTTTCAACATCAAATCCGGTTGCAATAACGGTGATTTTTATTTCGCCGCTCATTGCTTCGTCGATAATTGCACCAAAGATAATATTGGCATCGGCATCGGCAGCTTCTGTAATAGCTTTAGCTGCTTCGTCGATTTCATACATACCCATATCGGTGCCGCCGGTGATATTAAACAAAATACCTTTGGCGCCGTCGATTGAAAGTTCCAGAAGTGGCGAATCGATCGCAGCGCGAGCAGCTTCAATAGCTCGGTTGTCACCAGAAGCGCGACCGATACCCATCAAAGCAGAACCTGCGTCAGACATAATTGTACGGACGTCGGCAAAGTCAACGTTAATAATACCGTGTAAAGTGATAAGATCTGAAATACCTTGAACGCCTTGGCGAAGAACGTCGTCAACAATGCCAAAGGCATCAAACAAGGAAGTTTTCTTATCGATAACCTGTAATAATCTATCGTTTGGAATAGTAATTAATGTGTCCACTTTATCTTTGAGTTCTTCGATTCCCATGCCGGCGACTTTCATTCGTCTTGCGCCTTCAAAGGAAAAAGGTCGTGTTACAACGCCTACGGTTAAGGCTCCAAGTTCTTTGGCAATCGCTGCGACCATTGGGCCGGCACCGGTACCTGTTCCTCCGCCAGCGCCATAGGTGACAAAAACCATATCCGAACCTTTGAGTGCTTCATAAACTTCTTCTTTATTTTCTTCAACCGATTTACGGCCTAGTTCCACGTCAGAACCGGCTCCCAGTCCGCGAGTAGTTTCTTTTCCAACTTGAATTTTTATTGGTGCTTGGTTATGCACGAGTGCTTGAGCATCTGTATTAATCGCAATAAACTCGACGCCTTTTAGCTTGTAGGCAATCATTCGGTTAATTGCATTACCACCCGAGCCGCCCACTCCGACGACACGGATTGTGGCAAATGTCTCAATTTCAGCCCCTTTTTCCATGCGATCCTTTCGTAAAGAAAATCAATATTTGTACTTAAACTAAGGTAAAAATTGTTTTAAAAAACTCTTCGCTTTGTCTACCATTCCGTCTGTTGACAGGTGTATTGCTTCGCCAGGGTTTTCTAAACCATAAAGCATCAAGCCTACACTCGTAGAATATACTCCGTCCGCAATCTTGTCAACAAGGCCATCAATGTCAACTACTGGCATTCCAACTTCGACTGGCAAACGTAATTCTTCTTTCGCAAGTTCAACCAGATCTTCTAACTTTGACCCGCCGCCTGTCAAGACCACGCCAGCCGGCAACATGCCGTCTCGGCCGATCTTTTTAAGTTCTTCTCGGATAAGATTTAATATTTCCATCGTTCGGGCATGAATAATTTCTGCCAAATATCGTCGTTCGATTCTTTGCTTATCTTGTGGATCAATTGCAGACATATTAATTTTTTCTGATTCTGAAATTGTCGCTGGCATAGCTGAACCATATTGAACCTTAATCTTTTCGGCCATCTCTAAGGAAGTGCGTAAGCCAATAGCGATATCATTCGTAATATGCATTGAACCAATGGGAATAACGGCCGCATGTGAAAGATCACCTTCTTCAAAAATGGCAATTGATGTAGTACCGCCGCCGATATCCACCAACATAACGCCCATTTCTTTCTGTTTTTTTGTGAGGAGCGCTTTAGATGAAGCTAGACCATTAAAAACCATGCCATCGATGTTAACACCGGCTTGATGAAGACATTTGCTCAAATTGCCGACGGTTGAAGTGGCAGCGCCAATAACGATAGCCTGTGTTTCTAATCTGATGCCATTCATACCGACAGGATCAGGTATTCCGCTTTGAGCGTCAACCGAAAAGTTTTTAGGAATACAATGTATAATTTCTCTGTTTGGTGGAAGAGCTACGCTTTTAGCAGCTTCAATCACTCTCTGGGTGTCAGATCTTGTGACCTCACCGTCAGCACGAGAAACAGCAATCACGCCTTTTGACAAGGTGGAAATTATATTATTGCCGCCAATACTAACAAAAACGCTCGTAATTGGTGTGCCTGCCATTCTTTCAGCTTCTTCTAAAGCGAGTGATATAGCGGAAACAGTGTCTTCAACATCGACCACTGTTCCTTTGCGCATTCCGGCGTTTGGTGTCTTTGAGTAACCAATAATTTTTATCAGACCTTCAACAGGCAGACCCACAGTAACTGCTACCTTTGTGGTGCCAACATCTAAACCGACAACAATATTGTCTTTTGCCATCAAAAAACCCTCTTTTTTGTTTTTAGTAACCGATTACTCGTATATCCCAATGATAACACAAAATTTTTCTTTAAAAAAATCTACTGGTTTAGTCGCCTTTGTGATGAAAACCTAACAGGTGCAAAGTTGAGTGACTAACTAATTTTAAAAATTCTTCATCCTCGGAAACCTCATATGTTTTGGCATTTTCTGCCATTACGTCGTAGCAAACTATGATATCACCAAGTAATAACGGCGCGTCTGATACCTTAGGAGTAACTTCATAAATCGGAAAGCTTAAAACATCGGTCGGCTTGTCTTTCAGGCGAAACTTCTTATTGAGCTTTTGAATTTCTTTTTTATCGGTTACCTGAAGACCGACTATTACATCGGATATAACCTTTTTTGTTTCTAAGACATCCAAAATCGCCTGCTTAATTTTGTTTTTAGTAGGGATCTTGTAAAGTGTCTTATTTTCGATATTTAGTTCTATTTTCACGTTATTTCGACAGTTCTTCTTTAACTATCTTGGAAATCATACTGCCGTCGGCTTTACCCTTAAGCTCATTCATAACCATGCCCATAACTTTGCCCATATCTGACATTTGGCTGGCGCCGGTAGAGCTGATGGCTTTTTGAACTACTTCCCGAACAGCGTCTTCCGACATTTGTTCAGGTAAATATTTAGCTAATACTTCAATTTCTTTTTCTTCTTTTTCGGCTAACTCTTCGCGCCCGCCGCTTTTATACATTTCAATTGAATCTCGTCGAGATTTAATCTGTGACTGAATAACACCGACTGTATCGGCGTCCTCAAGTTCTTTTTTCTTTTCGATTTCTTTGTTTTTTAAAGCTGATTTAAGCATACGCAAAACAAGCAAAGTGTTTTCGTCTTTGCTTTTCATTGCGTCAATAAGGTCTTTTTCGATTTGATCTTTAAGCATATAGCCTCCAGATTAATATCCGCGTTTCAGTTTTCTAACTTCCGCTTTGCGGCGGGCTGAAACACGTCTTTTATCACGAGAAATTTCTTTGGCGTGGAATTTTCTTTTTTTGATTTCGGTCAAAATTCCCGATTGTTGAACGTCACGAAAAAAACGACGTAACATAACGTCGAAACTTTCATTGCCTCGTTCTCCGCGTTCTCCTCTGTCGCCGCGATCGGGTCTTCTTTCATATCTAGTTGTAGAATTCAAGTAAATCACCTACCTTCCACATTTGTTAGCTAAATTGTAGCAAAAAAATGACTTTCGGTCAACCTAAATTAAAAAGAGCCGGCAATTAGCCTGCTCTCGATGTTCTGTAGCGAAGGATTGTTTCCACTTCATCCTTGAAGGGGAACTTTTCAATGCTTTCAACGTGAAGTGATGCTGTTCGGTGTGGAAGGTTCTGCTTGATCATGAAACAGATTTTGGCGAGCGGTCCGAAATTGGCGCTTAGTTCCAGAAGCCGGCGCTCGATTCCCTCGATAAAGCTGCCGACATACATATCAAAGCTGTATTGAGGGCTGTTGTTATCGTTGATCACCCAGATTTCCGTGGTAATACCCTGAGGCGACCCATAAATTCCAACGCCATTAGTGCATGGTACCTCGCTGAAAACAAGGTGGAGGCGTGCCTGCAAGATATCGGTATGAATGGGGTGTCTAACCCAGTCCATTTCCATCGTTTTAGCCTCGATGCATAGGTCTTCGAGCGTCCCGTTCAACATCCGCATGAAAGCCATGGCCGGCAAAACTGCTGAAAGTGGCGCGTGAATAAAATCATCTTTTCCCAGCCCTCTAAGGTACCCTTCCTTGGTTCCCTTGACCACTCTGTCGTTGATAATGATCCGATCGTTATGCATAAAATCCCCCTTCCCATATTGGGCAATCGATCCGAATATTTCAGAGCAATAATATATTAATTTTTCTGTCGCGTCAAGGAAATTAGTAATTAAAAAACCGCCGATCTTATTGACCCGGCGGCTTGTTGTTGGCTAGTGGTCACCGTGGCAGCAGCCGATCGTGCGTAGAACTTCGCACATCTTGTTGCTAGCCTCTTGAATAGCTATCTCTCCGAAACCTTTACCCTTCTCGCGGAAGACCATTGGTCCCCATGAGAAACGGATTGATACATCGATGATCTCGTTGAAGTAGTCAGCAATTGCGACTAATTCTTTGTCACTCATCTCAATCGAACCTTCGATTCTGACAAATGGCATCATCTTTTCGTCGGGAATGCCGACTGCGATCGAAGCAGGAACTATGAACACAGAATCGTTTCGATGCATTGGCATTGCAGTGAAATGGTCGGAAATCCGATCGCTTTCATCGTCTTCCATTGGCGAGACTCCGAATAAATAAATCTCTGGCATTTCTGATTGACCATCCTTTCCCGAAATATCTGAATTGTCTGCTTTTTGGTACACCAAAATATACCAAAGAATATGGTAAAAGTCAATACTATTGTTCATTGCGAGCCCAAAGGGGCGAAGCAATCCGCTTCGATGTTTTTAGGCTATTGAGCCGAGGTCTGATCCACCCAGTAAATGAAGGTGAAGATGTTTGATTTCTTGATATTTGCCGGCGTTAAAAATCAGTTTGTAGCCGCCTGAAATACCTTTTTCTTGGGCTAACTTCTTGGCGACGATGATCATCTTGCCGACAATCAACGCATCTTCGTCTGTGAGTTCGTCTATAGAAGTAATATGTCTTTTGGGTACAATCAATAAATGAACTTTAGCTTTTGGTGCAATGCTGGGAAAAGCAACAATTTCGTCATCCGAATATTCCAGCTTTCGTTCCTCTTCTCCGCCGGCCGGCGGATTAGCAATCTTACAAAAAATACAATCTTTGTCTTGATCCATTAAATACTCCATTTTTAAACCATGTCGTACCATATTCCACCTCGTAGGTGGAATAT